>JAUHXV010000103.1 GCA_030426765.1 Bacteroidia bacterium
GAAAAGGAATGTTTCCTGCATCTCTGTATCCTGAGAACACATCCTGGAAAATGAGTCGATGGAGCAAACTCCAACAACGGCAAAAGTAGATTCCTCCTTTCAGTCGGAATGACGCTGCCTGGGTGGGTTCTGGGAGAGCATGGCGGTGGAAGAGCAACCGCCATGCTCTCCCCTCTATATAAAACCGAAGGTCATTCCGAGCGCAGCGAGGAATCTACTGTAGATGAAAAGGCATGCTCCTGCATCTCTGTTTCCATGTGCTCATGCTTGAGGACGATGAGTCGTTGGAGCAAACTCCAACAACGGCAAAAGTAGATTCCTCCTTTCAGTCGGAATGACGCTGCCTGGGTGGGTTCTGGGAGAGCATGGCGGTGAAAGAGCAACCGCCATGCTCTCCCCTCTATAAAAAACCCAAGGTCATTCCGAGCGCAGCGAGGAATCTGCTGTAGATGAAAAGGAATGTTTACAACGTGTGACTAATGATTCAAAGGCCAATTAGGTTCCTCCTTTCAGTCGGAATGACGCTGCCTGGGTGGGTTCTGGGAGAGCATGGCGGTGGAAGAGCAACCGCCATGCTCTCCCCTTTATAAAAAACCCAAGGTCATTCCGAGCGCAGCGAGGAATCTGCTGTAGATGAGAAGGAATGCTTACCACGTGTGTCGAATACCAATTGCCCTGTTAAGCGCAGCGCCTGTCCACCAGCTTGTCCAGAAGCCGATTCCGATTTGCCGATGCAAGGAGTTTGCTCCTGCATCTCTGTATCTAACCCATCGAGATTTTTTTAAGAAAAGTGCCGAAGGGGGATCCCATAGTATGCATGAAGCAAGCGTCATAACAAATATGGGACAAGCTTCCCGCTATGCAGCGGGATAAACTTCTCGTCCTCCTTCTTCTTTTAGGAAAAGTGCCGAAGGGGGGACTTCCCGCTATGCAGCGGGATAAACTTCTCGTCCTCCTTCTTCTTTTAGGAAAAGTGCCGAAGGGGGGACTCGAACCCCCACGTTCTCGCGAACACACGCCCCTGAAACGTGCGTGTCTACCAATTTCACCACTTCGGCAACAAAATTTTGTAAGTACCAGAGGCGGGAATCGAACCCGCACATTCTTGCGAATACTGGATTTTGAATCCAGCGCGTCTACCAATTCCGCCACTCTGGCCTATATCTTGACTCCCTCACGGCTGAGGGACTGCAAAGCTACTATTTTTTAGCATTCAAAACACCCTATTGAAGAGACCTTTAAAGTCCCAAAAGACGCATCACATCCAGTCCATTGGCCAACAAAAGCAGGCCCAGAATGATGACAAAACCAACATAGGTCGCAATCTCCATAAATTTATCAGCCGGCTTTATCCCGGTAATGACCTCATACAGGAGGAATATGACATGCCCACCATCCAGTGCCGGAATAGGGAGCAGGTTCATGATCGCCAGGATAAACGATAGAATAGCCGTAATCCGCCAGAATGACTCCCAATCCCAGGTGGGAGAAAAGAGCTTGGTAATCGATATGAATCCACCCAGGCTATCTTTCGCTTTGACTTTTCCACTGATCATCTGACCGATACCCTTAAACCAGTCACTCATAAAACTCATCCCCTCATCAATTCCGCCCGGAATGGCCTGCGCCAATGTGTAATCTTTCCTCCCTACCATCTCATACTCAACCGCACCTTTCAATTGGACACCAATTTTGCCACTATCATCCACATCCACCAAAGTCTCTGCTTCCTTCCCATCCCGCTTATAGCCCAGGCGAACCTGCTCACCTTTGTATTCGGCAAGCATTGGCATCACCTCATGCTGATAAACCGCTACCCGGTTGTTGACATAGATCACTTCGTCACCCGCTTGCAATCCAGCCTTTGACGCATTACTGCCTGTGCTCACCTGGTGGATGCCAAAAGGAATCCTTGGAGTAACAATGCTGAAATCTTTATAATCATTCGAAGACAAGATCTGCACATACTTAGATTCAACGGGAAGTGTCACCAGCTTCCCGCTGCGGGAAACGATAATTTCTTTAGCATCATTCAGGACGATTTCTCTGCGAATCATACCGGCAGAAAACTCTTTTACCTCTTCACCACCCACTGAAATCAGTTTGTCGCCATCGATAAAACCCATCTCCGTACCCAGCGAATCGGCATACACCCCATAGGCCAGTTTGTCATTTTCGAGATAAACTTTTCCGTATCCCCACTGCATCATCGCAAAAATGAAAAAACCAAGTATGAAGTTGACCGTTACACCACCTACCATAATAATGAGCCGTTGCCAGGCCGGTTTGGAACGAAACTCCCAGGGTTGGGGAGGCAACTTCATCTGTTCCTTATCCATGCTTTCATCGATCATCCCGGCGATCTTGACATATCCGCCAAGCGGCAGCCAACCGACACCATATTCGGTTTCACCGATTTTCTTTTTAAACAGGGAGAACTTTACATCGAAAAACAAATAGAACTTCTCCACCTTGGTTTTAAACCACTTAGCCGGGAGAAAGTGCCCCAATTCATGCAACACCACTAATATGGAAAGACTCAGGATGAGCTGAGCGATCATTGTCATATGACTCATTCGAACAGATTAATTTTATAAATCGGGCCTCAGATGCAGTTCAAAACGATAGTTTTGCCCTATATGTTCTCAAGCCGAACGGCGAAATTAGACATTTATGCGCTTTCAATCCCTACCCTGGTACTATGCTGCTGATCTAAAGAGCCTCCATCAGATGGTCGATCTGGAAGGCGAAGAATGGCATCACTGTCGAAACGTCCTGCGCATGTCCCCCGGCGAATCCATCATCGTCTTTGATGGCAAAGGTGCTTGTTTTGAGGGGGTTATAAAAGAAGAAGCCCGGAGCGCCGGCCAGATTGAATTGGTCGAAGACCTGACGGATATCTTCTATTTGCCTCGTCAGCAGCGCATTTCCATCGCATTTGCGCCGACTAAAAATATCGACAGAACCGAGTTTGCCATAGAGAAACTCGTCGAGCTGGGCGTAGATGATATCTATTTCCTGGATTGCGAAAACTCTGAGCGCTCCAGAATCCGAATGGACCGAATGGAAAAAATCGCTATCAGTGCGGCGAAACAATCCCGGAAAGTGATGCTTCCAACTATCCACGAAATGATCGCTCCCGGTTTGCTGGTGACACAGATCCACCATCAAAATCCACAGACACAATTGTTTTGTTGCCACCTGGGCGATGATTCAGTATCCCTGACTGATAATTATTCACCGGATGCCAACGTTCTTCTGGTAATCGGTCCGGAGGGCGGATTTACAGTTGAGGAAACAGAACAACTGGCCAATCGAGGCGCCAAGCTGGTGACCTTAAGTCCATATCGATTGCGGGTGGAAACAGCCGCCATAACTGCCTGTGCCGCCGTACATTTGTTAAATGCACAATTGAAAAAATGATTTTACAAACCTTTCTGACTTTTTTATTTCTCGTGTTGAGTCCGGTCACGGATTCGGAACCTACACTTCGCCTTGCATTGTTAAAATACAACGGAGGTGGTGACTGGTATGCTAACCCTACCGCACTCGGCAATCTCGCCGAATTCTGCAATACAAGTCTGGGCACTGATCTCAATCCGGATTATGCCACGGTAGAAGTGGGCAGCGCTGACTTGTTTAATTACCCATGGGTCCACATGACAGGGCATGGCAATATTGTCTTCTCACCCGCGGAAGCAGAGAACCTTAGAAATTATCTCATCGGTGGTGGTTTTCTTCACATTGATGACAACTACGGCATGGATCCGTATGTGCGCGTAGCACTTAAACAGGTTTTTCCGGAATTAAGCCTGATCGAATTGCCCTTCGAACATGAGATCTATCATCAGAAATTCAACTTCAATCAGGGCCTCCCAAAAGTCCATGAGCATGATGGCAAAGCTCCTCAGGGATTTGGTCTTCTGTGGGAAGGAAGAGTCGTCGTCTTCTATTCCTTCGAATCTGATCTTGGGGATGGATGGGAAGATCCTTCTGTCCACCGCGATCCTCCTGATGTCCGACAGAAAGCACTCGAAATGGGCGCGAATATTATTGCATATGCATTTAAGAATTGAGCAGTATAAAGGAGTGAAAATCTCCCTCGCTGAAGCTACAGCGACTAATAGATGAGATCTGTGGAACAAGGGAATTTAGATTCCATAAATGGTAGCCTTTCAATGCTTTGAAAGGGAATTTAGAGAGGTCAAATTGTCCTGGTCGCGCTTCAGCGCATGACCATCCTGGTAGAAACCATTTCTTTAATTGAGAAAATTGCCCCGAGCTTTAGTTCGCGGGGATTGTGTAAGCAAGAAAAATCAGCCTTATACATTAAAGATGTTGCTCCCCAGCCCTACGCCCTCAGCTCTTTGCCCTTTGCTCTAAGCCCTCAGCCCTTCGCCTTAAGTCTTAAATCTTAGGTCTCAGGTCTCAGGTCTTAGGTCTAACGTCTCAGGTCTAACGTCTCAGGTCTAATTAATCCGACAAAACCCGCCTCACACCCGAAGGAAGAATATACTTCTTAATGTTCAACCAAAAAGCAATGACCAGGTAGATCACAAGTGGTGAACCAAAGGTGATGAAGGAGGCATAAATAAAATATAAACGTATGCGAGCGGGATCGATACGCATCCATTCTCCTAATTGCTGACAAACACCAAAGGCTGATTTTTCCAGCACATGCCGATTGTGATCAAACAGATCTTCGATATTGGATAATGAACTCACCTGCGACAATATTTTTCTGTGATATAGGGTGTAAATACTCCGGTAATAAAAATACAATGTTTTAACGAAAACCTACGTGAAAAGTTGTTGAAGGCGGCTAACTGTGATTCCACCGGTTCGGAATGGCAGCATCTTTCCTACATTTACAAAACGATGCAAAAAGGTACTTATTCACTAGAGGCCAATATCCTGGATCCACTCAATCGGCAAAGAGGCTTTGGCACCATCGAAGTTGTCGAAGGAAAGATTCATTCCATCACTTTTACCAGTCCGGAAAAGCCCAACACACCTTATATATTACCGGGATTTATTGATGCACATATCCACATTGAAAGCTCGATGCTTACTCCGCCTGCATTCGCCCGTATGGCTGTTCAGCATGGAACGGTGGCTACTGTTTCAGATCCCCATGAGATCGCCAATGTCTGTGGCATCGAAGGCGTGCGGTATATGGTGGATCTGGGTAGAAAATCAGGATTCAGGTTTTACTTTGGCGCTCCTTCCTGCGTCCCCGCGACTCCCTTTGAAACCGCAGGAGGTGAGCTTACAGTTGCAGACATCCATCAGTTGTTCGAAGAAAAAAGCACCTGCTATCTGTCCGAGATGATGAACTACCCTGCTGTGCTAGCCCACGATCCACTTGTGATGGATAAAATCCAAACCGCACAGAAATTCAATCTTCCAGTTGATGGACATGCCCCTGGTCTTCATGGAGCAGATGCCAAACGATACGCTTCTGCCGGTATCACCACAGATCATGAATGCACTACCCTGTCCGAAGCAACAGACAAAATAAACGCGGGGATGCACATCATCATCCGCGAAGGAAGCGCAGCGAAAAACTATGATGCGCTCCACACTTTAATCGAAAGTCATCCGGATCGCGTGATGTTTTGTTCGGACGACAAACATCCGGATGATCTGCTCAAAGGGCATATCAATCTACTTGTGTTACGATCATTGGGTCATAGGTATGATCTGATGGATGTCCTTCGTATAGCCTGTGTGCATCCGGTGCTGCACTACAAGCTCAATTGCGGTTTACTTCAAAAAGGAGATCCGGCAGATATGATTATGGTGGAGGACCTCAAATCTTTCAACGTTCTTTCCACCTGGATCAAAGGGCAACAGGTGTTCAAAGACGGGAAAGTTAGTTTGCCCTTGGTGGATATTCCCATCATCAACCGATTTTCTATTCCTCCGATTCAGTTGAATGAATTGCAACTCAATTTAACAACCGGAGAGGCTAACATTATCCACGCCATCAATGGGGAGATTGTCACTAAAGCTTTGACAGCCCAAATGACGGCCGGTAGTTTTGAAGGAGATACCGACAGAGATATTCTCAAAATAGTGGTTGTCAATCGATATACGAAAACCAAACCAGCCATTGCACTTATACATGGTTTTGGATTAAAACGTGGAGCCATGGCATCAAGTGTGGCACATGACTCACACAACATTGTCGCTGTAGGTACCAAAGATCAGGATTTACTGGATTGTATCAACCTCATCATCGAAAAACAGGGAGGTGTGTCGGCTGTTTCATCCGCTGATCAACATATCCTACCTCTTCCAATTGGCGGCTTGATGAGTCCGGAAGATGGAATGCAAGTAGGCAAAGCGTATGAACAGATTGATCAATTTGTCAAACAGGGACTAGGTTCTACCTTATCCGCTCCCTTTATGACCTTGTCATTCATGGCTTTGCTGGTGATTCCGTCTTTAAAAATCAGTGACCTGGGGCTATTTGATGGAAATGCATTCGAATTCATCCCGCTTCAACCATAGGCAATTCCTTCCACCAATCGGCAAGAACGCATTCTGTCCTGTGGATTGCATTGAACCTATCATTCCGAAAATGGTTAATACCTTTGTCTTTTCTCATAGAATCTAATCCAATACCATGGCTGACGACAAGAATCCAACCAATCAACTCAATATCGAACTCCCTGAAGAAATTTCCGAAGGGATCTATGCTAACCTTGCCATTATCTCACATTCCCATACGGAGTTTGTTGTAGACTTCATCCGCATGATGCCGAATGTTCCCAAGGCAAAAGTCAAATCCAGAGTTATCCTCACGCCTCATCACGCCAAACGATTGATGAAGGCCCTTGCCGACAATATCAAAAAGTATGAATCGCAGTTTGGCGCCATCGACGAGTCCGACCAGAATGTCTCCTTTCCTCCGATGAGCTTCAATACCCCGAAGGCACAGGCGTAGGGCGAAGAGCGGAGAGCGGAGAGCGAAGAGCGGAGAGCGAAGAGCGGAGAGCGAAGAGCGAAGAGCGGAGAGCGAAGAGCGGAGAGCGAAGAGCGAAGAGCGGAGAGCGAAGGGCGGAGAGCACAGAAGAATCATTGATCTGGCTTAAGGAAACACATCCAAATCTGTCTCAATTAAATCATCCGCCTACGGCAGATCACGCGCAGCGTGAGGGGGTTCTTCGTGACCCAGAATAGCCAGTGTCAAGCGAGTATAGGGCGTAGGGCCGAGAGCCTAGAAGAATCATTGATCAAGCTTAGGGAAATAAATTCATATCTGCCTCAATTAAATCATCCGCCTACGGCGGATCACGCGAAGCGTGAGGGGGTTCTCTGTGACCCAGAAATGTCATATCATCCCTCTTCGCAAGAGGGATCGCCCCACGGGCGAGGGAGTTCCCCGTGACCCAGATAGGATAGCATCTGAGAACGAGGGGGTACAGCGCATACCCACAAATCCGTATCTATACCTTGAGATGACTCAGGATAATCAGATATCCTCCGCATATCTCTATCTTAGTAGATTCTAGTTGCACCTTAACACTCATCACCCTTGGATCATGCTTAACTGGACAGCATCGGGATTAGTATTGCTGACCTTATGGTTATCAAATTATCAGGATCCCTTTGTCCCGGTATTCTTACCGGAGATGCCAGCAGCCGCCTCAGCTTGTGATCTTATGGTCGATGCCGGTCCGGATACGAATGTATGTGCACCTGGTGGACTGATCGATTTGATGGGTTCCATTACCGGCGATGCATTGTTCTTCCAGTGGACTCCGTATGATGGACTCAGTGATCCCTTTGTTCTCGACCCTACTGCAGATATCACCGGACCTATCACATACACACTTAGTGCCTATGGCGTAGACCCGGACAATCAGAACCTCGTCATCAATGGTGATTTTTCTCTGGGAAATACCGGTTTCACCTCTGACTATTCTTATGTAGCGGATATTCCGGGCCAACAAAATGAAATGGTACCGGAAGGCACCTATACGGTCATCAACAATCCAAATCTGGTGCATACAGGCTTTTCGGCTTGTTCAGATCACACCGGAGGAGGAGGAAACATGCTGGTGGTCAATGGTGCAGCTTCCTTTCAGGATGTGTGGTGCCAGACCGTTACCGTAGACATGAATTCCTTTTATAATGTCGCCGCCTGGGTCGCTTCCGTCAATCCCGCATCGCCTGCTGAATTACAATTTTCAATAAACGGTAATCCCATCGGACCGATCGTCAATGCTTCGCCAACTACCTGCGTCTGGACACCCTTTAATGCCACCTGGTATTCAGGGCCAAACACAACAGCCGATATTTGCATTCTCAATCTTAATACCGCAGCAGGTGGAAACGATTTTGCGATTGATGACATTTCGATTGTTGAGCTCTGCAAAGTG
>JAUHXV010000104.1 GCA_030426765.1 Bacteroidia bacterium
CAGCGGGGACAGTAACAGCGGGAACAGGAACAGCGGGAACAGGAACAGCGGGAACTGGAACAGCGGGAACTGGAACAGCGGGAACTGGAACAGCGGGAACTGGAACAGCGGGTACAGGAACAGCGGGAACTGGAACAGCGGGGACAGGAACAGCGGGGACAGTAACAGCGGGTACAGGAACAGCGGGGCGTTCTGCACTGAAGAAAACGCTGAGATATTCCTCTTTGACAAGCCGTCCGGCATAAAAATCCGCGACTGGGAAAATCACAGGGCCGTAGAGATCATGTATAATCTCGATCCGACAATATGGGTGCCGTCAAGCATGATGACAGAAAAGGAAAAAGAAGAACATCCACACCACGAAACAACGGAAGGATATCTGCGGACAATATCGCTCAAAGAAGCCTGGGCGAATATGTGGGGCAACTTGTCAGATAATGACAAGTCCGTTTTCACCTCACTACCAAATTTCGATGCAGAAAAGTTCTTTCAAATCACAGGAATACAGGTGTGACGATGGAACATTTCAAAATCATACTTAGCAACCATGCCCAGGCAGAATGCACCCGCAGAAATGCCACGAATGAGTGTAAGGCATATTGGGATATTAATGGCTTTAAAAAGAAGCCAAACGAACCCACCGAAATCACTTTCACATACACACTGCCAGGGAGTTGGCAGGCAAATGTAGTGTTCGAATTTATATCACGACAAATGAAGGGGCTGTGACAACTCTTGAACCATATCAACAAAAGGCAGCTGAAAAAGCAATACCAAAGCTGATCCGGAATCGCATGGTGTACCTCATGTTCTGGATGCGGAAAGGAAAGACTTTTACCAGCTTCTATGTCGCTGACGCCTTTCTCAAAGACATTGAGCGGCCGGTGGTTTGGTTTATCACGATCAAAAAAGCGATCAAGGATGTTCAGGCACAATACAATGAATACGATCCCCGATTTCAGGTCATAGTCATCAACTATGAGAGCATCCACAAGCTCCCGAAAGAAAAGCCACACCTTGTCATCCTGGATGAGGTCCAGAAGCTTACCAAATTCCCTAAACCGGCTGTTGTGGCTCAAAAGCTCAGACACTTGCTGGCTCTCATTCCCATCATATACCTATCAGCCACCGCGGCACCGGAATCATTTTCTCAGCTGTACCATCCATTATGGGTGAGCTCATACAGTCCGCTTGCCAGGTGGGTGAACTTCCACCGCTTTGCGCATGAGTTTGTGAATGTAGTTCAGAACGAATACAAAGGACTCCCGGTAAACGATTACTCCGATTGCGACATCAAAAAACTGTGGCCATACATCAAGCATGTGTTTGTCATCATCAAAGAGGAGGAAGGGAAAAAGCTCCTGCCGGTCAAGCACATTCCGCTCATGGTCAATATGAGTGCCAAGACGTTAGAGATATACAATGAGCTCAAGCGTCACAAGATTTATATCGATGAGCATAGTCAGCGAGCGGCAACGTGCAACAATGGTGCTGAGAAAAGAGACAAGCTCCTCCAGGTAAGCTCCGGCACTTTGATTTTCAATGAGACCATCGACGGTGTTGACCGGACCAATGGACAGATCATCGACACATCAAAAGCGCAATTCATTCTGTCCTATTTCCACGGACGCAAGATCGCGATCCTATACAACTACAATGCAGAGGGAGAGATGCTCAGAAAGTTTTTCCCGAACCATACAGACTCAGAGTTTGAGTTCAATGAGAGCACTGACATAACCTTTATCTCTCAGGTCAGAACAACCAAAGCCGGGATCAATCTTTCATCAGCTGATTGCCTGGTCATGTTCAATATCAGTGATTCCGCTGAGACGTTTATTCAGGCTCCAGCACGAATCCAAAACCTATATCGAACCAAATCTCCGGAGGTGTACTGGATTTTCTCCACGCATGGTCCGGAGGCTGAAATATTCAAAACGCTAAACCAAAAGAAACGTGAGTATACAGACAAGCTATACGCCCAGGAAGTCTGAGGCGCAAATAAAAAAGGAGATCAAGGATCATCTTGAGGCGTTAAACTGGCTCGTAGTCTTTCTGGTCATCTCTAATAAGGATGGCTTCCATGATATCATTGCCGCTGGCCCTAATGCGAGAACTATTTGGATGGAGGTGAAGCGACCAGGAAAATCTCGGAGCAAGTTACAGGATTTTAGACACGCTCAACTCAGGAACAAAGGTCATGAGTCGATCGTGGTGGAATCCTTAGACCAGGTAAAGGAATACTTACAAAAAAGTCCTGCAAAAGTGTAGGCATGGTGAACTTGCCGGGGGCATGACATTAAGCCTCCGGTTCTTTTTAAACATAAAAACCTTTCTCTATGAGTGACAAGCAATTTACCGCCAGTGACCTGATATCGTTCGGAAACTACCTGGTGTCCGACGCACGAAGAAAAACCTTCGGCAACGCCCCTAAAGGTGGAGTGTCAAAATCGGAACGCATGAAAGTCGTCCACGACTCAGATATCCAAAACTGGAAAGAGCAACAAAGTCCTGCAAACGTGTAGGCAACTGATTCTCATAGGCCGGGGCAAAGATTAAAGACACTTTGTCTCGGTTTTTGAAAAAGATTCTGTTTGATTTTGAGGACTGCCCGAAAAGGGTTCCATAACGCCCCGGGCGGTCTTTTTTTTACCTATTCATATATGAAAAAGACTGATAAAAACTAATAACTATATGACTATCAAGCGATTAAAAACCAAACTCACCCCCAAAGAATATTTTAAAAGGGTGACCGCCCAAAAAAGGCACATAAACACTGCTGTGAGCGCAATCGAAAAACTCAACGCCCAATATGCCGATGAGCACTGCCGGATCAAAGCAGGTGCCGTCCTGCCGCTGTCATCTGAAGCGAAAGAAGGGTACGATAAGTTCCGGGTCGAAAAGGTCGTGCCGGTGATTGAAGAGCTGGCGATCGACGAAAAAGACGGAAAGGAATATGAGATCGGATTTAAGTGCGAAGGCACATTCCTTTCCGAGACCAAAGAACCAATTAAAGGCACCATTAAACTCGGATACAAAGATGAAAGCGACAAGGAGGAAAATAAAGTATAGCGAGTCAATGAATATCGCGACAAACGAAACGGGTCAGTTTGTGTGCTTCGCTATTCCGTTTGCAGCGATTTTCTACGGGGAGTCTTGTGTCCGGTTGTCCGCCCAGGATAAGGTGGATGATACGATGGACGAATTGATTGAATTGCATTATAGCGTGAATGAAAATTGATATGAAGAACTCTTATATAACAGTAACAGACCAATTTTGTGGAGCAGGAGGATCATCCCAGGGAGTCCGCAATTTTAGCAATAGTATTGGAGGCGGGGTAGAGGTCAAGCTCGCGCTCAATCATTGGGACCTGGCTTTTCTCACTCAGACGGTCAGACAGTCAATGGCTATGGTCATGCCCTTTGTACCGGTGGCCAGAGGTCAGAGTAAGGCACACAAGATCACAGATCCACTGTCAACTCAATCCCAAATGATCAATCACGGGATTGTCACAACAGAAGCGTTCAACTCCTTCATCTCCTACTATTACGGTACAGCTCAATCATCTCATATCTCTGATCCACTTGGCACCACAACCACAAAAGACCGTTATCAGCTGATCTCATACCAAACACCTCAAATAGAGGATTGCTACTACCGGATGATCAAACCTCCGGAGATCAAAAAAGCAATGGCCTTTGATGATGACTATGTTATCCTTGGCTCCGGAAAAGATCAGGTAAAACAGTGCGGAAACGCTGTGACTCCTCCAGTCATGGAGTGGTTAATTCAACAATGTGTAAAATCTCTGGCAGCATAACACCCTCCAATGGCATTCTTACAAGACAACCAACTGTCACCTGACAAAATCCTGCAGCACATCGCTCAGCTCGCAAAGCAGGGCGAAACAGAAACACCCGAAAACCCATGGGTCACTCAAGCCGTACAGGATGCCACTATATCCCTGACTGAAGATATCGACGAAGGAACCCTGATCGCCTCCATCGACTCAACCCCGTTTGCCACACTCGGGAACTTCTCATGTATAAAAGGAAAAGCAAAAACAAAAAAGACATTCCTGATCACCCTCATCGTAGCCGGATTCCTCACCCGCGATATCTCACTCATACAAGGATATAAGCCGACCGGCAAAAAACGTATCGTGTGGTTCGACACCGAGCAGGGCAGGAAGCACGTCCAGAAAGCATATCGTAGAGCCGTGAAAGTATCGGGCAACGGCAGTAAATACGAACTCACTGTGTTCTCACTCAGGAAATTCAACACCGAAGAGCGTAAAAAAATCATCCACCAGGTACTAGTCACCGACAACCCTGATAATGATATCGCTCTGGCCTTTTTAGACGGGATTCGCGACCTGGTGACTGATATCAACGACCCGGTGCAGTCCACTCACGTCATTGACTGGCTGATGATGGTCACAGAGTCCAAAAACCTTCATATCACCACCGTACTGCACGAAAACAAGAACGACAGCAACGCACGGGGCCACCTCGGGACGGAGGTAGTCAATAAATCCGAGTCGGTCGTGACGGTCGAAAAAGAACCGGGCGATATCTCAGTGGTGAAGCCTTATGTGTCCCGGGACAAAGAGTTCCGGGAGTTCCGGTTCACTATCACTGATCCGGAAGGGATACCGGTTATCCTGGACTATGAGTCCGATCAGTACGACCGGCCGAAAAAGACCTTTAAGGATATCACCGATCAGGATCTGTCCGATCTGATGGATAGGGTGTTCTCCTATGCTGATCAGTACAGCTATTCCGACCTGCAGCGACAGGTGAGCTTGCAGGCCGAAGAGATGGGGTTTGTGCTGGGATATGATACTGTGAAAAAAGCTATCACGAAGTGTTCCAACCTTCGACTTATTCAAAAATCGAAGGATGGAACAACGTCAATTTATAGACTTAAAAATGATTCGGTGTGATCATGATACGGTGTGGTCCCCCTTATATATATAGGGGGACCCCACACCACACCATATCATATTATTGATCTGGTGTGGTATTCGGTGTGGTTTTGAAATACTACCACACCATATCTAAAAACCTAAAAACCAATTAATTGAGACAAAACACGCTTCGTTATGGTGTGATTTGATTTTTAAAATCACACCATATAAACCAAATAAAATTTGTCACACCATAACACCGAATCTCCAAACCCACTGACAATCAGCGATCTAATGCAAAACGACTTCAGATACGACCTTGACAAATCTTCGCGCAAATTCACATGCCCACAATGTGAGAAAAAACGTTTTGTAAAATACATCGACTTAGAAACAAAACTATACCTCCCCGACCAGTACGGACGGTGCGATCGTCAAGCAAAATGCGGGTACTTCCTCGACCCATACAAAGACGGATACGCCAAATCACACACCGAATCAATCCCGTACCGGACAAACAGACCCTCATTAAGTACCCCCTATAAAAAGCAGCCCCTCACCCCGATACCGAAAGAGATACTGGACCAGACGATTCGCAACGGCTACGACCTGAATATCTTCATCCAGAACCTACTGCACCGGGTTCCTTACCCTTTCGACCTGCCCGATATCGAAGCGGTGATCTCCATGTACGGACTCGGGACGGTGGCGCACGGATATCGGAAAGGAGCCGTAACGATGCCGTTTATCGATCACACAGGACAGACGCGGTTTATCCAGGTTAAGAATTTCGACTACGACAACCACACCACCGGCACAGACTCCCTTACATCCATGCTGACACGGTACTACCAGGACAAAGGGCAGGGTTGCCCGGAGTGGCTGAATCGGTACAACCAAAACGAGCTGAAAGTGTCGTGCCTGTTCGGGGCGCACCTACTTCCGATGTTCCCTGAAAACCGGATCGCCTTGGTTGAAGCTCCTAAAACTGCTATTTACGGCTCGCTGTATTTTGGACTACCGAAAGGTCCCGAGGATCTGCTGTGGATGGCGGTGTATAGCCGCGATACGCTGACGGTGGAGAAATGCAGGGCTTTAGAGGGTCGGACGGTGTATCTATTCCCTGATCTGTCGGAGGACGGGTCTACCTATGACAAGTGGCGGGATTGCGCCGCCAAAATATCCGGGAAAGTGAAGGGGTTGAGATTTGTCGTATCGGACTTTTTGGAGAAGGTCGCCGGGGTGAAAGACAAGGAGCGAGGGCTGGATTTGGCAGATTACCTGATCGATATGGACTGGCGTGAATTCCGCACCGGTCCGGTTGAGAAGGAGATTACACCAGGTAATGATCCTCCGGCGCCTATCGACCAGGGGCGGGCCAGTGATGTGATGGAGCGTTTCGAACCGCTATCTCCGGAGGTGTCGCCGGGAAGCTGGGATGGGATAATATTCGAGCTTGAACAGTTTTTTGAGGGGCGGGACCTGCCGACAGAGTTTTTTAAGCTGAATCCTTACACTCCGATCAGCGACTGCCGGGCTTTTGTTGATGTGAACCTGACCACGGCGAAGGCGAATAACGGGGTCCCGGCATTCCGGCCGTATCTGGATAGGGTGGTGGAGTTGAGAGATTTTCTCGACGATAAAAAAGAGTGCGATATATTTTGATTTTCAAAATATGGGTTGTACATTAGCAGTCATTCCAGCGACTACCATTATCCAATGGTAGATGACAATCATTTCTAAGACTGATAAAAATTCACAGGCAGCAGAACATACTGTGCCTGATAATGAATTGCATAACACTGTTTTTGCCAACGTGAGGGGTGGGGTGTCCCATGTCCCTGCCCCTGTTTTAACGTGGGAACAGTCGAACCTTCCATTTAAGACCGTAACGATCAATAAGGGCATCCGTGACTGGATGGACTACGACCCTGGTATTGCTATGTGGGTGCATTGCTGCCTGACGGCTTTTGCGGTGCTTCCGAATGTATTGGTATGGGAGTGTCCTGTTCCGGATCAGTGGATCGAGTTGATGGGTGTGAAGCGGATTTATTTTTCAAACGAACGCTCCGGCGTGGTGTCGGTGAGTAATTAATATGCGCATAAATAACAAATACGAGATCGGCGATATGGTATATCTGATAACGGATATCGACCAGCGGCAGAGGATGGTAACGGCACTGATTGTATCGAAGTACCACATCATGTATGAGGTGTCATCCGGTACTGATACATCCGAGCACTATGACTTTGAAATTAGTACCGATAAAAATGTATTGATATGAAACTCCTAATCCTCCTCCTCTTCCCCCTCAGCGCAATGAGCCAATACCTTGCGTATGAGCCGATTATCTGGGTTGGTAGTGAGCGTACCGCCCCGCCCGATACGGTAAGATTAGATACAGTTGCTATGGATGTTCCTGAGCCGTATGTAGATAGCTTTTGGGTTCAATTTGGTGGCGAACCGATGTATGTAAAGCCGTATAAGGCGCGAATCATTTCGCCCGATGATGTGGATGAGCTGCTATTACCAAGCTCTATGATATATGCAAAGCCGTATAAAACGGGTCAAATGGGTGAAATTATATGCGATAAGGCAGGGGCGGATACTCTATGGATGCCGAATTACGCCCCTTGTGATGATGTCGATACGGTATTTGGCAGAGTGATCTACGCCAACGAGTATCGTGTCTTAAGCGAAAAAGGGTATATGGTTACAACCTGGGGACACCACGAGCAGCTTGTGGAAATCAAAGGCAGATCAACCCCTCAAATGACTTGGATGCATTGGGATTGGGTTCGGGATAAAGAGCCTAAATCAATTCAGTGCATAACCAATATTGGCGAGGCGATTGAATTAAAGAACGTGATAAAATTTATTCCGAATGAGTAGACTTGGTTTACATGAAACCTTGATACGGTACTAATAGTGCATATAGAATAATAATTTTAAACTAACCCCTCCGTGTGGAGGGTAAACGATGGGAAATGGCAAGACCAATAAAATATAAAGCTGGCAGAAAATGCAATCACCCCCGATTAGGCGTCGTGGAAATGGTTAGGTGGATTGGGGCTAATGGGATGGCTTGCGTTGTTAAACTGAAAGATGGAAGCGAAACCATAATAAAGGATGACAACTATCATGAATTGCGGGCTTGCTAATGTTTTAAGAACGCATAGCCACACGCAATTAACTAACCGCCCTGTGGGGCATAAATAGACAGATATGGAAAAGCCGTTTACCTATGATTGGTGGATGCGTATGGCTAAAATCGCATACAATAAGGCTGAAAGTTTTTGTTGGCGATCTTTTTATTACGAGGTAGCTGATTATTGTAGAGAGCGAGCATATCAGGCAGAAAGCAGATTAACCGCCCCCGACAAAACCGATTAGGATGAAAAAGGTATTTTTTTGTG
>JAUHXV010000105.1 GCA_030426765.1 Bacteroidia bacterium
TGGAGCCTGGCGATCAGGAGACCTGGACGATCACTGTAGAAGGCGAGAGAAAAGAAAAAGTCGAAGCCGAAATGGTGTTGAGTATGTATGATGCCTCCTTGGATGCTTTCCTTCCGCATCAGTGGAGTATGAGTCTGTATCCATCTACATTGTCTACACTGCAGGTATATAGTACGGCACCCGGATCATCACACTATCGTGGGCTGAGTTACCACTGGCGACAAAACTATCGGGATGTGCCCGCACGTCGATATCGTGACATCAATGCTTATGGATACTTTCCCGGTGGCGGATACTATCCGGGCTTACGAGGTGGTGAAGTCTATAAAAATATGGATGGCGAAGTCCGAATGGAAGCGATGGATGGAAGACCTTCCGCAGTGCCGGCTGCTGAAGCGGATTCGGGTGCCTCCCTGAAGAAAGATGCTGTCGAAGTAGTGCAGGAAACTAAATCCGAACAACCCGAAGTTACTCCATCCGTGCGAACAGCTTTGGACGAAACAGTTTTCTTCTATCCACATGTGAAGACAAATGAGAACGGAGAGTTAACCTTCGAATTTAAAATGAAAGAAGGGCTCACGCGATGGAAATTCCAGGCACTGGGACATACGAAAGCATTAGCCTATGGATTGACGCAGGAAGAGGTCGTGACACAAAAGCAACTTATGATATTTCCAAATCCACCGCGTTTTTTCCGCGAAAGAGATACTATAAGTTTTCAGGCGAAAGTGTCAAGTCTTGTCGATTCACCCCTAAACGGTCAGGCCAAACTTAGTATCCTGGATGCATTTACAAATGAAGATGTGTCAGGCAAATGGGGCATAAAAAATAATGTTCAATCCATACAGCTTGCGACAAAAGGATCCTCTCCTGTGTCGTGGGAGTTGCATGTACCTGACGGATGGGTGCGGCCGGTCAAATACCAGGTAATCGCTGCTGCCGGTGATTTCTCTGACGGGGAAGAATCAATGTTGCCAGTAGTCACTAACAGGATTCTTGTGACGGAAACATTACCGTTACCTATGAAAGCAGAAGAGAATCGCACGTTTGTGTTTACTTCGATGCTGACGAATACCTCATCGACTTCCAAAAATCATATATACACCGTGGAGATGACCACTTCACCGGCATGGTACGCCGTGCAGGCGCTGCCTTACCTGATGGAATATCCACATAGTTGTGCCGAACAAATTTTCAGCCGTTTGTATGCGAATAGTCTGGCGAAACATATTGTGGATCAGAAACCGTCAATCAAACAAATGTATGAGACCTGGCGCCTGACCGAATCAGATGAGCTAAGCAGTAATCTTGAAAAAAATGAAGAGCTGAAAAGTGCACTACTGGAAGAAACGCCCTGGGTGCGCGACGCCATGAGTGAGACACAGCAAAAGAAGAATATTGCCTTACTCTTTGATGAAAACCGCATGCAACTCGAAGGAAAGGAGGCTGTCAATCAATTGCGTCAGATGCAAATGTCTTCCGGAGGATTCCCATGGTTTCCCGGCGGGCGAGACAACTGGTACATCACACAATATATCGTGGAAGGTTTTGGTCATCTGGGTAAACTGGGCGTCCACATCCCGGAAGCGGATCGAAACGATATTGTCCCCAATGCCATGCGCTATCTCGATGACCGGATGGTAGAGTGGTATAACGAGCTGAAAGAAAAAGAAGCGAAAGGAAAGATCAAAATGGAAGACCATCATATTGGGGGCATGCAGGTCCACTACCTGTATGCGTCTTCATTCTTTCCTGAATTAAAGCACAGAAAAGAAATTGATGAGATCAACGGTTACCTGCAATCACAAATGGAAAAGTACTGGCTTAAGCATGGAATGTATGATCAGGGACTAATGGTTTTAGTGAATCACAGAATGTGGCCGGGAAATACTTTGTCCGCTGATATTCTTGCTTCACTTCGCGAACGCACGATCTTCCATGAAGAGCTCGGACGATACTGGAAAATGAATGGAGGATTCCGATGGAATGAAGCTCCGATTGAATTTCAATCCCTCATGATCGAAGTCTATCAGGAGATGAATGTTGGTCAGGCAGAGACAGATGAACTGCGCGTGTGGTTGCTGAAGAACAAGCAAACTACGCGATGGAAAACAACGAAAGCAACAGCCTCTGCGATTTATGCCATGCTCTCTCATCCGGATAGTTGGCTCGAATCAGTTGGTGTGGTAACAGTCACTCTGGGCGGGAAAAAAGTCATTGACGATGATACACAAGGCGAAGCGGGTAGCGGATATGTAAAGCGCACTTGGCAGGGGAGTGAGATACAATCAGCCTGGTCAACCATCGATGTATCTAATCCCAACCGTCATATTGCCTGGGGAAGTGTGTACTGGCAGTATTGGGAAGATTTGGATAAGGTTAAGACCGGACAGGAAGACAACCCTTTAAAGGTGACTCGCCAACTTCTCAAAGTACAGGAGACTAACACCGGGGAAGTGACAAGCCCTGCGGATTATGACCAACTGAAAGTGGGCGATAAGATTCTAGTGCGACTGGTGATCGAGACAGATCGCGCGATGGAATTTGTGCACCTGAAAGACCTGCGCGCATCCGGTTTCGAACCTTCAGATGTACTGAGTGGATATCGCTGGGGAAGTGGCCTTGGCTACTATCAAAGTACACGTGATCTGGCAACACATTTTTTCATCGATTATCTGCCGCGAGGGAAGTTTGTCGTGGAATATCCGGTTAGCGTAGCACAGGCAGGTTCGTATAGCGATGGTCTGGCTACTTTGCAGTGTATGTATGCGCCTGAATTCTCCGGACATACAGAAGGGAATCGCCTTGCTGCCACATGGTAGATAGATTATTTGATCGTTAGTCAAGGCGATATAGTCGAAAATTGTTATCCGGGAATGAAGAAATAACCCCATATTGGGGGAAGAAGTAATTCTATACTACTGTACGTTTAATTAAACCACGAATACTATGTCTGAAAAAACCGAAAGAGCGAAACACGCAGATACGATTATTAAGAATCACATCGTATGGTCTATGGGGGCCGGATTGATCCCTGTACCGATTCTCGATTTTTTTGCCGTCAGCGGCATTCAACTCGATATGATCCGCCAGTTGTGCAAACTATACGATCAGGATTTTAAAGAATCTCAGGGCAAGGCGATTATCACCAGTCTGACCGGCTCTGGTATCGCCCGCATGGGTGCCAAAGCGATGGTGAAGTTTATCCCCGGTGTAGGCTCTGTCCTTGGCGGTGTTACGATGGCGGTTTTGTCCGGTGCATCTTCCTATGCATTAGGCGAGGTATTTAAAAAGCACTTTGACACAGGCGGTACATTCCTTGATTTTGACCCCGAGCGGTTAAAGAAGATGTACAATGAAAAATTCGAAAAGGGTAAGAAAGTAGCCGAGCAGATTAAAAAGGAAAATGAAAAGATTCGTGAAACAGCTAAGCACGCGGAAGAAGCCAAATATTCCGGAGAAGCTGTCGAGCGTATCAAAGAACTCGCTGAACTTCGCCGTGAAGGACTGATCTCTGAAGAAGAGTACATCGCGATGAAGAAAAAGCTGATCGATGCCTGATTTCCAGGATAGGTAACACCTGTTTATCCACATCACGTCTCATTTTTAACGTTCCGTTGTGATTCACGAAAGGGGATACACAAGGGAGATTTCGTTTGAGTTTCTACCTTTGGTGTTCCCTCAGCACATTATGGAACAGAAATCGATTAGATCAGTTATGATACGGATGTTTGCTAGTTTTCTTACACTCTTTGGTTGTCTTTTCTTCCTGTCGCCTGTCTTCGGGCAACAGTCCGGATATCGGATTGAAGTGCAGGTCAGGAACTTTGAGGGTGATACGATTCGGCTCGGGTATTATTTTGGAAAATCACAGTACCTGAAAGATACCGCCGTAATCGAAAACGGGAAATTTGTGTTCGAAGGTGAGGAAGCCCTTGATCCCGGACTCTTTCTTTTGGTTTTTCCTCCGGACAATAGTTTTGGACACATCCTCATTGCCGAAGGGCAGCAACATTTTACTGTTTCTCTGGATATGAATGAGATTGTTAATTCCGCTCGCTTTAAAGGAAGTGAAGAGAATGATATCTACTATAATTATCTCCGGCAATTAGAAAAGAAACGTCCCGAGGCGGAGAAGTTGCGGGAACTGATAGTGTCCGATTCGCTTCATGCCAAAGAGCATAAGGATGCGCTTGCTGTGATAGACAAAGAAGTCAAAGACCTGCAACAGGATATTGTGAAAAAATATCCACAATCGTTCACCGCCATGCTGATCAAAGCAAGTAGTGAAATTGATATTCCGGATTTTCCCGATGCGGATGAATCGACGCGCAGACAACTTCAGTATGAATATTATCGTGCACATTACTTTGATGATTTTGACCTGAACGATCCCAGAGCGATTCGGTCCGGGTTGATGCAACAAAAGGTGGACTATTTTTTGCAAAAACTCACTTACCAGGTTCCCGACAGCCAAAGCGTGGCGATGGACTACCTGTTGAGCCTGATGGATGAAAATCCCGATGCGTTTCAATATTACCTCGTTGAGTTTTTGAACGAATCTGCGCGTTCAAAGCGCATGGGCATGGACGCCGTGTATGTGCACCTGGTGGATACGTATTACAGCACTGGGCGAGCTACATGGATGGATGAAGAGCAATTGAGCAAGTTGGTCAAACAAGCCGAGACACTCCGTCCTATATTGATCGGAAAGACCGCTCCGGATCTTACCTTTTATAAAGCTTCCGGAGAGACATTGAAGATATCCGATATTGATGCGGATTACACGGTGTTGTTTTTCTGGGCACCGGACTGTGGACATTGTAAGAAAGCGATACCCTCGATCATCGATTTTTACAATACATATAAAACCAGAGGAGTAGAGATGCTGGCGATTTGTACCAAAACGGGCTCGGATCTTTCTACCTGCTGGGAGACGATTGAAGAGCGAGGGATGGGTATCTGGGTGAATGTGGCGGATCAGTATTTACGCAGCCGGTATAAGACCATTTACGATATCAAAACCACTCCACAGATCTTTATACTGGACAAAGACAAGAAAATCCTCGTGAAGAAGATCGCCGGTGAAGACCTAGCACCCGTCATGGAGGAGTTGATGAACCTTGGAAAAGAAAAGTAAGCGTATCGTTTTGGCCTAAATAAAATCCCGTGCGTCCGTGGATTCAAGATAACGCTGAATAGCGGCCCATGCTGCGGAAAACGAAAGCAGCAGACCTAAGGCCGCAATGAAGATCATACCGAGAATGGCCATATCCAGATTGCTGGCAAAAAGGGATTGCCCAAGTAAGTTTCCAATCCATAGCAAGGTCAACAGGTAGGCAATGCTCGCTACCAGAATGGAAAACGTACTCATTTTTAATACCTCTGCGATAAAAGGTTTCCGAATATAACTACGCGTAGCACCGACCAGCGTCATGGTGCGGATGTGGTAGCGATGCTGCATGATATACATACGGATCTGGTGATGTATCATGATGAGGATCAGCAAAACCAAAACACCTGCTACGGCTCCGGTGATCATGGAAAAACTTCTGAGGCGACTCCGTATTGTGCTGTAAAGGTCTTCCGGATAATAGAAAGCACTCACACCATCCATGTCCATCAGCGTGTCATGCAATGCATGTACGTGAGCCGTATCCACCTTCAAAGGATCAAGCGTAAATCGAAAAGAAGCCTGAAAAGGGTTTTTCATATCATTCGGCAGAGCGAGCGAACCGAGCTCTTTTTTCATTAGTTCCAACGCATCTTCGGGGGAAACAAACCGCAGGCGTCGCACTTCTTCCATTTGGCTCAACGCGGATTCCAGGGCATTCAGCTTTTCAGCGCTTACCCCGGGCTCACATTCAACGAGAAACTCAATATTTTCCTTAAACAGATCTTCCCAGCGATCTGAAAACCAGAAACTGCTGCAGAGGAGTCCGCCCAGGAAGAGTAGCGAGGCCAGACTGGTGACCGTCAGCCAGTAATAGGGCGTATAAGCAAAGGCAAATGTCTTCACGATGGTGTAAAGTTAATAATATGAATGAAAATTTTAATATGAGATATAAGATCGTTGGCAGGTCGATGCTGGGCAGGATTTATTAGTTTTGCCGCCTCATACAGTCAACCAGAAATATGTCCAGACAGATTGCCTTACGTGACGCCATCAATGAAGCCATGGTGGAAGAAATGCGCCTTGATGACTCCGTCTTCCTAATGGGGGAAGAGGTAGCGGAATACAACGGGGCCTATAAAGTCAGCAGGGGAATGCTGGATGAGTTTGGCCCGCGCCGTGTGATTGACACACCAATTGCTGAGCTGGGTTTTGCGGGGATTGGGGTAGGGGCTGCCATGAATGGCCTCCGGCCGATCATCGAATTTATGACCTGGAACTTTGCCGTACTGGCTTTTGATCAGATTGTCAATAATGCCGCTAAAACACTTTCTCAGTCAGCCGGTGACTTTTCTTGTCCCATCGTTTTTCGCGGCCCTAGTGGTTCTGCCGGCCAGTTGGCGCAGCAACACAGTCAGACCTTTGAATCCTGGCTGGCCAATTGCCCGGGACTGAAAGTGATCAGTTGCATCGACCCGGCTGATACAAAAGGACTGATGAAATCAGCAATACGCGACAACGACCCGGTTTGCTTTATGGAAAGTGAGAGCTTCTATGGGTTTAAAGGCGAAGTGCCGGAAGGTGAATATCTGGTACCGATCGGAAAAGCCGCTATCCGAAGAGAAGGCAGTGACGTAACGATCGTTTCCTTTAACAAGATGATGGAAGTCGTGAAAGCCGCCGCGGTCGAACTCGAAAAAGAAGGCATCTCTGCCGAAGTGATCGACCTCCGAACTATCCGTCCTATGGATTATGAGACGATCATACGATCTGTGCGCAAGACAAACCGTATTGTGGTGGTCGATGAGTCATGGCCATTTGCCGGTATTTCATCGGAAGTGACCTATGCTGTTCAGAAGCATGCTTTTGATTACCTGGATGCGCCGGTGACCCGCGTCAATAGTGCAGATACCTCTTTGCCCTATGCGTCCACGTTTGTAGATGCGTATCTGCCGAGTCCTGAAAAAGTGATCGCTGCCGTGAAAGCTGTGATGTATCGCTAGGAGATTTTTACCAAAGAACTCTATACATTAAAACGGAAATGCATAACATCGCCATCCTGGACGATGTACTCTTTTCCTTCTACACCTAATTTTCCTGCTTCCTTTACTGCGGCTTCAGAACCGAACTGGATATAGTCTTTGTATTTGATTACTTCAGCCCGGATAAATCCTTTTTCAAAATCCGTATGAATCACACCGGCAGCCTGTGGCGCTTTGCTGCCCTTACGCACTGTCCACGCGCGGACTTCCTTTTCACCCGCTGTGAAATAGGTGATGAGATTCAGCAGACTGTATGCTGCGAAAATAACGCGATTAACCCCGGGCTCTTCAAGGCCTAGATCAGTGACAAATTCCATGCGCTCTTCAAGCGTGTCTAATGCTGCGATATCGGATTCAATCGCGGCGCTAATACAAAGGAGTTCGGCACCTTCATCGGCTACGGCTGCCTTTAATTTTTCTGAATACGCATTCCCGCTCACGGATGAAGCTTCGTCCACATTACAGACATAGAGAACGGGTTTGGCTGTGAGCAACATCATTTCGCGCATGACATCGGTATGTGCATCCGGAACTTCAAAACTTCGTGCCGGTTTTCCGGAGAGCAGGTGCGCGTGGAGCTCTTTCAGCCAGGCCAGTGTTTCGACATCTTCTTTCTTACCGGTTTTTGCAGCTTTGGAAGCGCGTTCGATGCGCTTTTCAACGGACTCGAGATCTTTCAGGCCCAATTCGATATCGATGATCTCCTTGTCTCTGACGGGATCAATGCCGCCATCCACGTGGACAACGTTGTCATCGTCAAAGCATCGGACAACATGCAGGATGGCATCCACTTCGCGGATATTGGCGAGAAACTGATTGCCCAGCCCTTCACCTTTTGAAGCGCCTTTGATTAATCCTGCGATATCCACGATGTCCACGGTGGTGGGTAGCACGCGCTGAGGGTTGACCAGTCGGGCGAGTTCATCGAGTCGCGTATCCGGTACAGTGATGACACCGATATTCGGTTCCTTCGTGGCAAAAGGGTAGTTGGCCGCCAAAGCACCGGCAGAGGTGAGGGCATTAAACAATGTTGATTTTCCTACGTTAGGAAGTCCGACAATTCCACATTTCAATCCCATAAGTCTTGTATTGCTGGATAACGGGTTAAATTAAGGGCGCAAAGATAGTATTATCCCACGCGCGGATTCAACAAATCGAATGAATTACC
>JAUHXV010000021.1 GCA_030426765.1 Bacteroidia bacterium
TGGCACCGCTGTCATTGAAGGCGAAAGACCAAAGAAAGAAGCGATGTTTATCGATCTTATTCGGGAATTGGATAAAGTAGAGGAAGTGGAACGATTCAGAATTTCCTCCATCGAACCAAACCTTTGCACAGATGAGATCATTGACTTCGTGAGCCATTCCGATCGCTTCATGCCGCATTTTCACATGCCACTACAGTCCGGTAATAATGAGATCCTGAAAAAAATGAAGCGCCGCTATCTTCGCGAATTGTATGCTGCACGCGTGCAACGCATCAAAGAAGTGATGCCGCATGCCTGCATCGGTGTCGATGTGATTACCGGTTTTCCGGGTGAGACGGAAGCGCACTTTGAGGATACGTATCAGTTTCTCATGGATTTGGATATTGATTATATCCATGCTTTTACCTATTCCGAAAGAGAGAATACACCGGCCGCTTTAATGGAAGGTGTCGTTCCGGTCGGTGAGCGTCGAGCACGAAGCAAACGATTACGCCAGTTGTCCATGAAAAAGAAACAGGCATTTTATACCCGACACCTTGGGCAGGTCAGAGAAGTCCTTTTTGAAAAAGGTCCGGATGAATATACCATCTCCGGGTATTCGGATAATTACGTGCGTATAATCATGCCGTACGATGAAGCACTCATCAATTCATTAGCGCCAGTGGCGTTACAGGAAATCACGGGGGTGAGAGAAGATGTTTTTGTCAAAGCAGCTTTATCCCGGTCATCTGTGATGGCAAGTGTGCAGCAATAAGGTCTTTCAACCTAACCTAAATACACGATCTACGATTCCGGGAAGTTGAGTTTAAACCCAACACTGTGTACATTCTCAATGGAGATGGCATCATCTTCATTCAGGTATTTGCGGAGGCGGCTGATAAATACGTCCAGACTGCGACCGTAGAAGTAGTCATCCTTTCCCCAGATATCCTCAAGGATATCCGATCGACGGATCACCTGGTTGGGCCGTGACGCCAGATAATAAAGTATATCTGCTTCTCTTTGTGTCAGGCCTTTCGACTCACCGTTACAGGCGAGATCGAGATTGGCGTAGTCAAACAAATATTTACCTATAGTGATGGATTCCTTCGGGGCTTCTTCTATGATCTTTCGACGACGAAGGAATACCTCAATTCGCATTTTTAACTCATCAAAACTGTATGGCTTGGTGACATAGTCATCACCTCCCAGCAGGAAGCCTTCCATCTTATCCTCCTCCATCGTCTTAGCGGTCAGGAAGATAATGGGTACATGTCGGCTCACACCGCGGATCTTGCGGCCCAGTTCAAAACCATCCATGTGGGGCAGCATCACGTCGAGCAAACAAAGATCAAATTCTCCTTTTTTAAAGGCGGTCCAAGCGTCTTTTCCATTCTGACAATGCACCACATCGTAGGATTCCATCTCAAGTTGATCTTTGGTGATAAAGCTCAGTGACTCATCATCCTCTACATACAGAATTCTTGCTTTCATTTTGTTTTTATTGGTAATACAAACGTAAACGTACTTCCTTTTCCTAGTTCACTGGTGACGCTTATATCGCCGCCGTGCATCTCCACAATGGTTTTGACATAGTGCAGGCCCAGTCCGAAGCCTTTAATATCGTGAACATTTCCTGAAGGTACACGATAGAACTTTTTAAATAAGTGTTTCTGATGCGCGGGTGCTATGCCCATCCCCTGATCTGTAATGCTGACATGAATAGATTTGTTCAGGTTCCGGGTAGCGATTTTAATTGGCGTCATCGGTGTGGAATACTTCACTGCATTGTCGATCAGATTGCTGATTACACTGGCCAGATGCGAACGATCGCCCATGGTGACGATCTGTTCAGCCTGAAACTCCCGATGAAACGTATGCCCTTCAATTCCGGTTTCAGCACCTTTGGTTTCCAGCACCTCATCCAGCAGAGCATGAACATCGATCATTTCGCGCTTCAATTTAAATTCACCTGATTCAAGCCGGGCCACATTCAGAAGTTTTTCTACTTGCAAATTCAGGCGCTGATATTGTGTGCGGATTAACTCCGTGTACTGACGCAATCGATCATCTGATTGAATTCTTGGTTGTTTGGATAGGTAATCACTGCTCAGCTGAATCGACGTCAAGGGTGTCTTAAACTCATGTGTCATGTTGTTAATAAAATCCCGCTGCATTTCGGAATAGCGCCGCTGATTGAGGATAACCCAGATCGCGTAAGAGAAGAAGATAATCGTCATTGCGGCGAGCAGAGCGAGAAACCAGGTGAGGCTTGCATTGGTCCGCAGGTCGAGATGTCTTGAGGGAAAGCGAACCCCGAAGTAATAATTAAACTCGTCGTACTTGGGCAGTGCGCCTTCGGTTCGGGTGGGTTTGTCTGATTCGATGAGGTTGCAATGATTGCCATACACCATGTCATCACTGGAACAATCGTAAATCGCATACTCAAAATCGGTGTAGTTGTCCAGCGACCCAAACTCTTTCAGTAAAAGATATTCAAGCACACTGGCATCAATGATGTCATTGAAGTTGACGATATAATAGTTAGGGGTCATCCGCTTGATGATCTCCTTCGACGGCAAGGTGGACTTGTTGAGCACGGCCATTTCAGTGGCCACGCGGAGCAAGGCAATCGTCGTCGTCTGGTCAAAGGCCTTGGACTCCTGGTTCCACTTCTGAATCAGCCAGTAGGATTGTGTCCCGATGATACTGAGGATGGAAACGGCACCGAGTAAAATCACCCACCTGATGTTTGAGTTCCTCATAGAAGACAAAAATAATCTGTCCGACCCACCTGTCAGCGATTCCGGGTTGTAATGATATCCTAAAGTAAGCGGATGCGGCCCGTATTGGCAACTTTTGTCGACAAAATACCTTCTTTCGTCAAGTACTATGCCTAATTAGTGTACTTTGCTTTGCATAGTACTGAATTATTACCCATATTTGTGTCATGAAAATCGACAACATGAAAGCGCAGATGAGAAAAGGTGTACTCGATATGTGCATTCTTTCCTTGTTATCGACAGAAGCTATGTATACGTCTGATATCATCGAAAGGCTCAAAAAGTCCAACCTGGTCATCGTGGAAGGTACGCTCTACCCTCTTCTGACGCGGCTCAAAAACGGGGATCTGCTGGAATACTACTGGATGGAATCCAATTCCGGACCCCCGCGCAAATATTTCAAGATTACCGAGAAGGGCCGTTCCTTTCTCGCCGACCTCAAAGACTCCTGGACGGAAATCAACGAGGCCGTTTCCCTAACCACACAAAAACAATCATAACCAATGAACAAAACGATCAATATTAATCTGGGTGGCTATCCCTTCACTATCGATGAAGACGCGTATGTCACTGCCAGTCATTACCTGGATACACTGACCAATCACTTTTCCGGAAGTGAAGGTGAGGCAGAGATCATGCAGGATATCGAATCCCGCATGGGCGAACTCGTCAGCCGAAACAAAGGCTCGCGTGTCATCGTCAACAAAATCGATGTCCTGGAAGCTATCGCCGTTCTTGGAACACCTGAAGAACTGCAGGATATTGACTTTTCTCAGGCGGAGATTAAGCAGAAAAAAGCGAAAAGCAGTTCATTCCAACTGAAAACCGGTAAGCGCCTTTTCAGAGATCCGGACGACCAGATTGTCAGCGGGGTGTGTTCCGGTCTTGCCTCTTACTTTGGCATCCAGGATGCCGTTTGGATACGGATCGCCTTTGTCCTCCTGACCATGCTCGGCGGTGCCAGCGTCATGGTGTACATCGTTTTATGGGCTATCGTACCGGAAGCGAAAACCGTCTCAGACCGTCTTGAGATGATGGGTGAACCTACCAATGTCAACAATATCGCGAAGATGGTCAAAGAAGAACTGGAAGGACTCAGCGATAAAATCCAGGAGACGTTTAGTAAAAAGCAGAAAAAGCATCGCTTTGGACAGACGCCTCATTCGTCAGGTCACGACGATGATCAACCGCTGACTTCAGGATTTTCATGGGATGGTAAGTTGCCCCTGCGCAAGAAGGAGAAAGTCACCTATGATCATAAGGATTTCGTCTAAACATTATATTTTTTAGCGTTTTATAGTAAGTACACCTGCCGCACTGCCGGCAGGTTTTTTTATTTCGGCCTCTCCTCCCTTCCTCAAGATAGGAATGCGGGTAGCGTAGCTGATTTTTTCCATATTCCGCTTACCTTTGCACCCCTCAAAGAGAGCCTTATGCCTGCGAAAGACGAGATACAAAAGCGGAAAACATTTGGTATCGTATCCCACCCGGATGCAGGGAAAACCACCCTGACGGAAAAGCTCCTATTATTTGGAGGTGCCATTCAGGAAGCCGGAGCCGTTAAATCCAATAAAATCAAAAAGCACGCGACTTCAGATTTTATGGAGATCGAAAAGCAAAGAGGTATTTCCGTGGCCACCTCGGTGATGGCTTTTCCCTACCGGGATCACCTGATCAATATCCTGGACACACCGGGTCACAAAGACTTTGCCGAAGATACCTTTCGAACGCTTACAGCAGTAGACAGCGTCATCGTGGTCATCGACGTCGCGAAAGGGGTGGAAACGCAAACCGAGAAGCTCGTTGAAGTCTGCCGCATGCGCAAGACACCCATCATCGTATTTATCAATAAGCTCGACCGCGAAGGAAAAGATGCTGTCGAACTCCTCGATGAGATTGAAGAAAAATTAGGCCTGCACGTCACTCCGCTGAGCTGGCCGGTGGGAATGGGCAGACTCTTCAAAGGCGTCTACAATATTTATGAAAAAAAGCTGCTCCTCTACCGACCACACAGCAAACAGGCCGAAGAAGATGTCTTTGAGATTAAAGACGTACACGATCCCAAACTCGAACAGCACGTAGGCGATAATGCGGCTAAAGAACTGCGATCCGATCTCGATATTGTCACCGCTGTGTATCCGGATTTTGATCGCAAAAAATATTTATCCGGAGATCTGTCACCAGTGTTTTTCGGAAGTGCTGTCAATAACTTTGGTGTTAAGGAATTGCTCGATTGCTTTATCGATATCGCGCCGGCTCCACTCGCCAGGGAAACAGAAGAACGGATCGTACAACCCCTCGAAGAAACGTTTAGCGGATTCGTTTTTAAGATACATGCCAACATCGATCCCCGACACAGAGATCGCATCGCTTTTCTCAGGATTTGTTCGGGAAAATTTGAACGAAACAAAAACTACTATCACGTACGACAGGAACGCCAGATGCGGTTTTCGAATCCAACCTCCTTCATGGCCTCGCGAAAAGATGTAATCGATGAAGCCTGGCCGGGTGATATTATTGGTCTTTACGACTCCGGCAATTTCAATATCGGTGATGCCCTGTCAGAAGGTGAGACGCTCCATTTTAAAGGCATCCCCAGGTTCTCTCCGGAGATGTTCCGGCGCGTAATCAACAAAGATCCGATGAAAACCAAGCAGCTCAACAAAGGGCTGGACCAACTGATGGACGAAGGTGTTGCGCAGATGTTTGTCAAAGAACTCAACGGAGATAAAATCATCGGTACCGTCGGGGCGCTGCAGTTTGATGTGATCAAATACCGACTCGAACACGAGTACGGAGCCAAATGTGATTACGAACCTCTCAGTATCTACAAAGCCTGCTGGATAGATGCCGACAGTGATCAGGCCATGAAGACTTTCGTAGAGCGGAAGAAAAAAGATATTGCCTACGACAAAGATGAGCGGTTGGTTTTCCTGGCAGACTCTGCCTGGGTGCTCAAGATGACACAGGAAAACTTCCCGGATATTCGGTTTCATTTTACTTCCGAATTCTGACATGTAAACCAAGGCTTTTCAAAAGGCCTATTCGTTTACAATCTTTATATTTGATGAGTGCGATAAGGCAGAAAATCAGGGTATTTTCGGCAGCATTCACATCAGCTACTTAAAGTAACTCATCATGTCATTCAGCAGAAGAAATCAGCAAACAGGTCAGCAACAGATCTTCGGACGTTATAAAATGCCTCGTAAACGAAATGTGCGAGGCGGGCTCCTGGTGGCAATTCTTCTCGCGACCCTTGCCGTTTGTAAATACTACTCCAATTCACAGTTTAACGAGGTCACAGGAGAAACACAACATGTCTCCATCAGCCCTGAGCAGGAAATCGCACTCGGGCTCCATAGTCTTCCTTCCATGGTTGAACAGTATGGCGGTCTTCATCCTGATCCGGAGGCACAGCAGTTTGTCAAAGCGATCGGAAACCGAATTGTGCAAAACAGCGATGCGCTGCAAACCCCTTATCAATATGATTTTCACTTGCTGAATGACCCGAATGTTGTCAATGCATTCGCCCTGCCCGGGGGCCAGGTTTTTATTACACTGGCCTTATTCAACAAACTGGAAACGGAGGATCAGCTGGCCGGCATTTTCGGCCATGAAGTGGGTCATGTGGTCGCGCGCCATGGCGCCGAACGAATCGCCAAACAAGAGTTGACCCAAGGTCTGACCGGAGCAGCGGTTATTGCTTCAGGAGACTATAACACCGCCCAGGCCGCTCAGATGATTGCCAACGTAGTGAATATGTCGTATGGAAGAGATCAGGAACTTCAGTCCGATGAACTTGGCGTCCGATTTATGATTCAATCGGGCTACGATCCGGAAGCGCTGGTGGGTGTGATGAAAATTCTTGAAGAGGCCAGCGGTGGCCAGCGACAACCCGAGTTTCTCAGTACACATCCAAGTCCGGACAACCGCGTCCAGCGGATTCGGGAGGCTATTGAGCGTTATAAAGGTCAGTAAAACAGGCTATCGGCCCGGATACTCCGCGTAGTTTCTGGGTGTTTCGAAGAGCTTTATCCCAAGATCCAGCTCTTTGGGAATATGGACGCGCAGTATTTCATAAATGGTATAGCAGATATTCTCGACAGTAGGCACCAGATCTTTGAATTCCGGACAGTCGACATTCAGATTCTTATGGTCATACCGATCCTCAACTTCGCTCTTAATGATGTCCTTTAATTCCTTCAGGTTGATCAGGATGCCTGTGTCCTTTGGCACATGACCCGTCACACGCACTTCCACGACGTAATTGTGTCCGTGGAAATTGGGATTTGCACATTTTCCAAAAACCTCCAGATTCTTTTCATCGGACCAGGTCGGAATGGCGAGACGGTGGGCGGCATTAAAGTGGCCGAGTCTGAACAGGGAAAGCGGGTGTTCCATATATAACGGTTTGAGAGGCAAAGGTACAAACGAAAAACCGGCAAAATCAATGACTTTATTTCATTTTATCCAAGGCTATATGCTGCTGGTAAGGAGGAAAAAATAAAGGAGTATGGCCTTTCAGAGGTTGCCGGTAAAAAAAATGCCCTCCTGGGAGGGCACTTATATTTTTCTATGAGTTAACCGTATTCGTATTACCGCTTGCTCAGTCTAACCGTCTTCATGGTTGCTCCTGTGTTGGAGATGAGTCTTACCAGGTACATACCGTTCATCAGATCACTTACCGGATACTGCTTATTTGGAGCGGCATTATACGTTTTTACTTTATTTCCGACGATATTAAACAGCTCAACATATTTGAGGTTAGGTAATTCGCTCACCTGGAAGTAGTTGCTTGTCGGGTTTGGGTAAATAGTCAGATTTACCTCTGACAGGTCTTTGCTGGAAGAGGTAACGCCAATTTCGAAGGTACCGGTGATCGGTGCGAGGACATTACCATCTTTATCCAGAACATTTAGCTCATAATCGGCCGTCCCAACGCTGTCCCTTGGATTCATATGTACCTGTAAATCAAAGGATTCATTTGGTCCCAGGACATTGGGTTTATTCGCCGGACAATTGGTAAACGTAAAGTCGTAACAAAGATTTTTGTCACAAATCCATGTCAGCCAGTTAGCCGGACTATTACTCATGCGGAAATTCCAGTAAAGGCTATCTGTTTCGGTGCCTGTATTGGTCACCAGAATGTGATAGGTGATATCCGTTTCGGAAGGCTCACCGGTCAGTACAAAGGTGGACGGATCCACAGATACCGACTGGGCGGTCAAAAAGACCGGTAAAACGAACAGGGTCAGTAAGAAAGGTAGAAATCTTTTCATAATCGTACACAATATATTACTTAATTTTCTATTGTCAGGCAGATTAGTAAAACATTAACTTTTGGCGGCCAGTACAAAAGTCTGACTTTTTGTCAATCCGGCAAATAATTAACTATATAATGTAAGACATTTCGGTTAAATAATTGGCTTATTTGCGTCTATTCGGTCTTTTTCAGATCAATTTTCATTATTTTTGGTGCTTCCAATTTTTTAACATTCATAATCACTTTCAACTTAATCTTAATACATGAAACAAATCCTTACTCTTTTAATGCTTGCAGGCCTCTTTACCTACACCCAGGCACAGGTGATCTACTCAGAGAACTTCGATGACGGGACACTCGGTATGATGACTGCCGTGGATGTTGACGGCCTTACAAATGCCCCTAACGTGGCTGGTTTCACAGGGCCTACCTTTCAACCTATTCAACGCTCTGCGACCAACTGGGAAGTAGTGAGTACGTCCTGGTTTTCTCCTCCCGGAATTTGTGATGACTGGTTAATTTCTCCAGCTATCGAGATCACTGAAGAAAATACATTCGTTGTATGGGAAGCTTACGCTCCGGATGCCAGCTATCGCGATGGCTACGAGCTGCGTATTTCGACCACCGACAACAAGGTGGCAAGTTTCACAGACGTGATCTACTCTAACCCGGGCGAACAGACCACAAAGACACTCAGAGCTCAGCGTCTGGATGCCTATATCGGTCAGACGATCCATTTCGCTTTCAGAAACAACTCAAACGACAAGTTTTTGCTTTACATGGATAATATCCGTGTTGAAGTATTCAAGAAGACCAACGTCGTCACTCAGCGCGTAACGTTTGAAAAGTACAATCAGGTGGGTGGAATGATTCCAATCCGTACGATGGTCCAAAACTATGGTGGTGATCCGATCACTTCCCTGCTCTATACATGGGAAGAAGGTGGCAACTCCTACACAGATACGCTGACCGGACTGAACATTCAGACACTCGGAACCCAGCAATTGACACACTCCGTACGCTTTGATCTTTCTGAGCCAGGTGAATATCCAATCAACGTTTCGATCTCTATGCCTAATGAGGTAGATGATGAAGAACCTTCTGATAACACCGGATACCGTAATTTATATGGTATGGACACTCAGGTGCCGAAAAAAGTTGTTGTAGAAGAAGCTACCGGAACATGGTGCGGCTGGTGCCCAAGAGGTACGGTCAACATGGATATCATAGCTGCGGACTACAGTGATGTAGCCATTCCGATCGCCGTACACAATGGCGACCCAATGACCATTGCGGAATACGATGGCCCATTCAGTGCTTCAGTAGGCGGATACCCATCAGGACACCTGGATCGCAAAATTCTGGACATTGATCCGGGTACGTTTATCAACCAGCTCCCGAATATTCAAAACAGAATGGTACCTGCTCGTATTAAGACCGAGTCTATCTACGAGCCTACTTCACGCAATGTGCTGATTCGTGCTACCGCCAGCTTGTCTATCCCAACGACTAATAACAACCTAAGATTCTCCTGTGTGATCACGGAGGATGATGTGACCGGAACAACAAATGGCTACAACCAGGTAAACTATTACTCAGGTGGTGCTCAGGGCCCAATGGGAGGGTATGAAAATCTTCCTGACCCGGTACCTGCTGCTGACATGGTGTATGACTTCGTACCTCGTGCTTTGTTTGGAGGATTTAATGGTATGGAAAACAGTGTTCCGGATGCCGTTGAAGCTGATGAGGAGTTTTCAGTAGAGTGGAATTACACAGTTCCTGCCAACTATGAGGTAGAGCACATGCATGCGATCACGTTTATCCTGGATGATGAAACCGGTGAGATCCTCAACGGTGACATTGTTTCTCTGGATGAGCAGTTGAGCGCTGTTCCTTTAATTCCAATGGGACAGGCTTCATTGTATCCGAACCCAACATCAGATTTCATGAATCTGTCTGTTGACTTCCTGACCACTACACCCGTGAGCATGAGAATTTATAACACATACGGCGGTTTGATTGCCGACTTAGGCAAACTCAATCTGTCCAATGGTACTGCTTTCGAGCGTATCAATGTAGCAGACTTTGCTCCCGGAATGTATATCCTTGAGCTGAGACAAGACAAAGCGGTCACCGCTATCCCATTCAACAAACTATAAGCATTGCGCTTGTTAGCATACAAAGCCCTGAAGGTTCAGTCCTTCAGGGCTTTTTTTTATACCTGATGGAAGCACTATTATAGATCCCTCACGCTTCCCTACCCTCCCGGACTTGTAATTGTTGTGAATAAGGATTAGCTTCATTTCAGAATCAGACTGACTGCCTATCTCTACCCAACAGAAACATATTGTCGTCCTGGGAAATGGCATCGCCGGCATCACCGCAGCCATTTCAATCCGTCATCACAGCGATCATACCATCACGGTGATCTCAGCAGAATCTAAACATTTCTTTGCCCGAACGGCATTGATGTATGTGTACATGGGACATATGCGTTTTAAAGACACCAAACCATATGAAGATGGATTCTGGGAGAAAAACAATATCCGTCTTGTCCAGGATCTGATCACAGATATAGCCTTCGAACAAAAAACACTGTTTGGCCAATCAGGAACGGAATACACCTACGACCAACTGGTCATAGCAACCGGTTCTTCACCACAAACCCTTGATGTCGAAGGAGAGAATCTGGAAGGCGTTACCGGCTTTCACAGTTTACAAGACCTCAGCTTTATTGAAGCCAGTAGCAAGTCACACACGAAGGCTGTGATTGTCGGAGGCGGACTGATCGGTATCGAACTCGCTGAAATGTTTCACAGTCGAAATATCCCCGTCACCCATTTAGTGAGAGAAAATCGATATGCTGCTTCATCCTTGTCAACAGAAGAATCTGCTATCCTCAATCCACACATCAAAGATCATGGTATCGATTTGAGATTTCAATCTGAGGTAATAAAGATCAACGGCACGGAAGACGGAAAAGTCAAATCCGTCACGACACAAAAGGGGGAGGAAATTAACTCTGATTTGGTTTGTATCGCAATAGGTGTGAAACCAAATGTGCGATGGTTGTTCGACTCCGGGTTGGAAATCAATGCAGGAATTCTGGTCGATGAATATTTACAAACAAACATCCCGGATGTCTTTGCGATTGGTGACTGTGCGGAACTCAGACATCCCGGTCCCGGAAGAAAATCTATTGAACCCGTTTGGTACACCGGAAGAATGATGGGCGAAACCGTCGCCAAAACCATTTGCCTGCAGAAAACAAAATACGATCCAGGAATCTGGTTTAATTCAGCAAAGTTTTTCGCCATCGAATACCAGTGCTATGGAGAAGTTTTGCCCGAGCATTCTGCAAAGCAAAAAGCGATATTCTGGCAGGACTCCAAACAGGAAAAAAGTATTCGGATTTGCTACACAGACTCCGGAGTGACAGGTTTCAGCGTATTGGGTATACGCCTTCGGCAACGTGTTTGTGAAAAATGGATTCAACTGCACTACCCGGTCGAAAAGGTATTGGAAGATCTGGAACTGGCGTTTTTCAACCCTGAATTTTCAGTTTCTTACGGAGACAAGATCAGAGCGGTGTATCAAAGCATGACTGGTGTTCACCTTCAAACGAAAAGAAATAGAGGGTACAACAGTATCTATCGGTTTTTAAAGCATGAAAACGCCCAGACACCATGAGCTATCCAACCGAAGAAAGCCTTTCATTACGACCTGCTGCCTATCCCGGGATCAGTTCAGCGCAAAAACTTTACATTGCATTAGGGGTGATCGCTTTACTGATTTCCGGATTGAATATGGCCGGAAAGTTTCTGCCCCCCGATCTCTCGCTCTGGCTGGCAGTTGGACTTGTGAGTATAAGTGTGATAGGGTATGCAGTCAGTATGTACCAGGGAAAACAAGCCGGTATAAAAAACAACTATGTCTATTCTTCCTCACTGACGCGTCGAGGGACTATAGCCTGGGTACTGACTCTCGTGATCACCGCGTTTTATGTTCTCCTGTATTTTTTTCCTTCGCTACTTGGATTTAGCGATTCCGGAAATACAGGTTTTATTGCGTTGTTTGATCCGCTCAGCCAGTGGATCAGTCTCAAACCGGCCAGTCAATGGTTTGTTTACGGTTGTCTATACACGTTGGCCATTCTCCTTTTCGGAGTAAAATTTTTATTGAAATACAAAGGCAATCGATACCAGCAACTCCGAACCGGATCCGTCATGTTTTTCCAGTTGTGCTTTGCCTTTATTATTCCTGAAGTGCTGGAACGTCTCAATCAGCCGGCCATGGATTTAAAAAACATGTGGCCGTTGAATTACTACTTTTTCTTTGACTGGCACCTTGATCAGCTGCGCGCTGCAGGAAACCCGGGATTGATTATGTTAGCCTGGGGCATTCTGATGATCCTTGTTATCTCCCCCGTTCTGACTTATTTCTATGGGAAAAGGTGGTACTGCAGCTGGGTATGCGGTTGTGGTGGTCTGGCTGAAACCGCCGGTGATCCGTTTCGTCATTTATCTGACAACTCACAGTCCGCCTGGCGTATCGAACGCTGGGTGCTGTATCCGGTACTGATCTTCGTACTCCTGATGACAGCGGCTGTCCTCTGGACCTATATAACCGGTCAGGAGTCAATACTCTTTCTGAACTCCTACGCGATCCGGGAATGGTATGGATTCCTGATCGGGGCTATATTCAGCGGGGTGATTGGCGTGGGCTTTTACCCTCTGTTCGGTCCGCGCGTATGGTGCCGGTTTGGCTGCCCGATGGCGGCTATCCTGGGGATACAACAGAAATATTTCTCCCGCTTCAGAATTTCTACCAATGGCGGACAATGTATTTCCTGTGGCAATTGCTCTACGTATTGTGAAATGGGTATCGATGTCAGACACTACGCACAGCAGGGAAAAAATATCGTGCGCGCCTCCTGTGTGGGTTGCGGTATCTGCGCTGACGTTTGTCCAAGAGGTGTGCTCAAACTGGAAAACGGATCAGTCGATCTGCATTCGAAATCAGCGCTATAACAGGTATTTTCCTGCGATCATATTTCTACTACAGATCCTTGCGCTTGAGTATGAGGTACGAAAGACCTATAAATACTGCCGCCCAACCCATCGTGACCAGCACATCGCGCATCATAACCTGATCATCCACATGCGATAAAATGTATTTTGCAAACGGGAACCGGATTAACAGGTTGATGGATTCCACAGGAAAAAACCAGACTGCCCATTCACATTCATATTTCATAAACGCCGTGGCAATAGGTTCGATACACGCGGTATACAATAGGAATAAAATAATCGTGATGCCACTCTTCCTGATCAGGAAGGCGGCAAACATAGCCATAGATAAAAAGACAAAAACTTCCAGCCCATAAGCACCCACAAATTCGATGTGGCGAAGGACATACGGCAGGTCTTTCACTGGTGAATACAGAAAGCCCAGGAAAAGACCCATGAATAAAAAAAGCAAGGCGGATCCAAGGCTAATAAAGAGCACAAGCGCCACTTTGGAAGCAAGAAATTCTCTTTTCGCCAATCCGTCAATAATATTCTGTTTGATCGTCTTTTGTGAAAATTCGATCGTAACGGAGTTAATCACGATGAATGCCGGGATCCATTTAAACAAAGTAGCCAGCCAGCCTAAGTTTTGCCAGATATCGACAAAATCAAAAAGTGGTAAACCCGCTTTAATAAAATACTGAAACACATCATCATTCTTATTGACGTCCAGAAACCAATCCAGCAAGCCCTTAATTGAGAGTGCCGCCAACACAAAACACATGACGTACAAGCCGAGAATGATGACAAACGGTTTGTAGTGCCTGAACTTATAATATTCGAGTTCTATGATTCTTCGGAGGCTGGTCATAGGGCAGTCGGGGTTGGTGGGTTTACGCGTGCAGTATGATCCTCACTCAGTATCTGCAGAAATTTTTCTTCGAGGCTTGATCGCTTCTGCTCGATATAATTGATCTCAATATTTCTCTCCACGAGGTATTTATTCAGCTTAGCTGTAGTCCAGCGCTCATCAACCTGCAATCGAAAGGAGTCTGCAAACTCCTCCATATTATGGATACCGTCACAGGAGGATAATTCTTGCTTTAATTGCATCATATTGTTAGCCCCGACAGAAATGCTATGTGTGGAATTGAGTGCCTCATCCACACTTCCTGAATAAATTTTCTTCCCGCGTCGTAACACAGCAAAGTGAGAACACACTTTTTGCACTTCATCAAGCAGGTGACTCGCCAGGACAATCGACTTCTCCATATCACGGATATTCAAAATGATCTTTCTGATCTCCGCAATCCCCTGTGGGTCCAGCCCATTGGTGGGTTCATCAAAAATCAACACCTCAGGATCAGCCAGCATGGCGGAAGCAATGGCAAGGCGTTGCTTCATACCCAGCGAATACGTTTTAAACGGATCATTACCGCGCTCATAGAGACCCACCATTTTCAGGAGGCCATCGAAATCCGGGTTTCGTATATCTTTAATTCTGCTGTGAACGACCAGGTTTTGGCGCGCGCTGAGAAACGGATAGAAATTGGGTTGTTCAAGAATGGCGCCTATATTTTTTCGGAGCTTGTAATCTTCACCTTGCCCAAACCAACTAAAGCTACCGCTGGTTTTTGATACGACCCCCAGAATCATCCCCAAGGTGGTCGTTTTACCACTTCCATTTGGGCCCAGCAAGCCGAAAACCTGACCTTTGGGGATCTGCAGATCCAGGCCATCCACCGCCAGGATTCGCCTCGAATATCGCTTAGTGAGTTGGTTTGTTTCTAAAATAAAATCACTCATCAGAATCCCTGGTCTATTAGTCCTTTTAACAATTCCTGATCAGCCATCTGAATCGCCATCAGGTATTCAATATTGATCTGACCGTCAACCTCCAGAATGATATCATCTTCCTCCGCATCCATCAACGCCACATAGTGTGAATGGGAAGCAACTTCTTTCACCCACAAACTCATACGCATATTATCGGACGTTCGCCCTTCGATCAGCAACTCATACCCATCCTCCTGCATTCCGGATTTGACCGTTTTTATCTGATAGGTACTGTCTTCACGTGGAGGCAGATACAACACGATCTTCTCTACGTCTTTGATGAGTTTTTCAAAATTCGGATCCCGGTTGACATTGGCAAGTCGTATCAGGCTTTGATAAATATATTTCTTTCTGATATCCGGATAGGTGGCTTCATGCTTTTCCAGCACGGCCGATGAGATATCCTTTCGACAACCGGTAGATAGCGTCAGAAGTACTATAAAAAGCACTAATACGATAGGAGTTGTGTTTTTCATTCGATTAAAAATGGGGATTTTTTATCCCCGCAGGTACAGTAATCGATGAAAAGACGATTAAAATCGGCTTTTAGTTACTGATTATACCACAAAAGGAAATTTCCACCGTTAGGATGCCCTATCCGGGGAGAAACAAAGTGGGAATAATGAAACTGGGATTATCCTTCCAGTGCAGCAGCACCACCCACAATCTCACTCAGCTCTTTGGTAATCGCTTCCTGACGGGCATTGTTGTAGCTGATACGGAGAGAGGACAACATCTCATCGGCGTTGGTCGTCGCCTTGTCCATAGACGTCATCCGTGCGCCATGCTCTGAAGCGTGCGTGTCGAGCAGGTATTTCTGAAACTGAATTTCAAGGATACTGGGCACGAGGGTATTGAGCAGTTTTTCTTTTTCCGGTTCGAAAATATAATCGACGCGTCGTTTGGTAGCCGCTTCAACCTTTGGTACGGGCAGGAACTGGACCTTTTCAGCAAACTGTGTAGCGGCGTTTTTAAACCGGCTGTAAAAAACCATCACCTGATCTGTTTTGCCATGGCTAAACTCATCCATGAGTAAACGGGGCACAGTGACGGTGTTGTCAAATTCAAGATTGTCAAAAAGGGTGACATAGTCTTTGACGATCGTTGTGCCTTTATAGTTTTTTCGGAAAAAATCATATCCCCTTTTACCTATCGGCACAATGGTAAGTTTTCCGGCAGCCCGATGTGCTGAAAAGTTCTCTTCGATTTCTGAGACAGCGGCCTTAATAATATTGGAATTAAAGGCACCGCACAAACCACGGTTGGAAGTTACCACCACAATCGTCGCATGTTCGACAGGGCGTTCTTTTCCGAAGTTAATGCTTACATCACCTTCAACAGCAGAAAGGACATTGCGCAACATATAGTTGAGCTTGTCAGCATAGGGGCGTACGCGGATGATGGCATCCTGTGCTTTACGCAGCTTGGCCGCAGACACCATTTTCATCGCTTTGGTGATCTGCTGCGTCGAGCTGACGGATTTCATGCGTTCCCTTACCTCTTTAAGCTTACCGCTCATCGTTTATTCCTTTTAATGATACGTTGAAGGTCGATTTGAAATTACTTCTTGTACTGTGTCTGCAATTCGAGTGCGAGTGCTTTCATCGTCTCCATGTCCTCTTCGATCAGTTTTCCACTGCGCAGATTGTTCAGCACATCCGGATATCTTGATTCCAGGCTGGTCAGATAGATGTCTTCAAATTCTTTCACTTTGTTGACCGGAACGCCACTTAAGAGTCCGTTTGTCCCCAGGTAGATGATGGCAACCTGCTTCTCTACGGAAACCGGGCTGTACTGTGCCTGCTTCAGCATCTCCACATTTCGCTTTCCTTTTTCGAGTACAGCAGTGGTCGCGGCATCGAGGTCAGAACCGAATTTCGCGAAGGCTTCAAGGTCGCGGTACTGTGCCTGATCGAGCTTAAGTGTACCGGCAACTTTTTTCATGGATTTGATCTGGGCGTTTCCTCCTACCCGAGATACAGAGATACCCACGTTGATCGCCGGCCGGATACCGGAGTTAAACAATCCGGACTCGAGGAATATCTGACCATCGGTAATGGAAATTACATTGGTCGGAATATAGGCAGATACGTCACCGGCCTGTGTTTCGATGATCGGAAGTGCGGTCAAAGAACCTCCACCTTTGATCATAGGTTCGCCATTCGCGTCTTTTGCATTTTTAAGACTCTCCGGCAGGTCGTTCATCTGGCGCGCAATGTCATGATTGCTGATCACCTTGGCCGCTCTTTCCAGCAGGCGGGAGTGCAGATAAAACACGTCACCCGGATACGCTTCACGACCCGGTGGACGACGAAGGAGCAGCGATACTTCACGGTAGGCTACCGCCTGTTTGGACAAATCATCATAGATGATCAGCGCAGGACGTCCTGTGTCGCGAAAGAATTCACCGATCGCAGCACCGGCAAAAGGTGAATAAAACTGAAGTGGAGCCGGATCAGATGCACTTGCTGAAACGATTACGGTGTAATCCATCGCACCTGCTTCTTCCAAAGTTTTAGCTACGTTGGCTACGGTAGACGCTTTCTGACCTGAGGCCACATAGATGCAGTATACCGGCTCGCCTTTATCGTAAAATTCTTTTTGGTTGATGATCGTATCAATCGCGATGGCAGATTTTCCGGTCTGGCGGTCACCGATGATGAGCTCACGCTGACCACGACCGATCGGAATCATCGCGTCGATGGCTTTAATTCCGGTTTGGAGTGGTTCGTTAACCGGTTGACGGTAGATTACACCGGGCGCTTTGCGCTCAATCGGCATCTCGTATTTGTCACCCGTGATCGGACCTTTTCCATCGATAGGCTGGCCCAGTGGATTCACCACGCGACCCAGGAAACCTTCTCCTACGTTGATACTGGCGATACGACCGGTACGGCTTACGCGTGACCCTTCCTTGATATTGTCACTGGGACCCATGAGTACCACACCGACGTTATCTTCTTCAAGGTTGAGCACGATCGCTTCCACACCTGTTTCGAATTTGACCAGCTCACCGGCCTGAGCTCTGTTCAAGCCGTACACGCGAGCGATTCCGTCTCCAACCTGCAGGACAGATCCTACTTCTTCGAGTTCTGCTGCACTTTGAAATCCGGATAATTGTTGCTTAAGGATTTCTGATATTTCACCTGGTTTTACATCCACCATGATTCTGAATTATTTAGCGATTGATCGATTATAATTTATGTCTACAGGGCTACCTGATAGTCTTTTGTTGAAAATTCTTTTCTAAGTACATTGAGCTGATGCCGTACACTGGCATCGTAGAGTTTATCTTCAAAGGAAATCACAAACCCGCCGATCAGATCTTTATCTACGGAGGTTCGGAATTCAATATTCGTATGTGTCAGTTTACTGGCAATTAATTTCTGCTTTATCGCTTCCAACGCCTCCGGAGCAAGGGTTTCAGCAGACACGATATGCACTATGGAAATGCCTTTGATCACGCGGTACTGGCTGATCACTTCGTCGGCAATATCGCGGAGATATGATTCTCTCCCTTTTTTCAAAATGATATGTAGAAAGGCATTGGTCAGTTGGTCGACTTTCCCTCCGAAGATGGCATCCAGCACTTTTCCTTTTCTGTCTGATGTGATGATCGGACTTTTCAAGAGTAGTTCGACATCGCGCAGTTTGGACACTTCGATAAAGTAGGTCATATCTTCCACGACCTTATCGAGCTTACCTTGTTCGGTGGCAAGATCAATAAGTGACTTGGCATATCTGGAAGCAATCCTGTAAGATGACATATGATACTGGTATTAAGTTCGGTTGTGGAGCGAAATTGGTTTAGCTGAGTTTGATTTCATTCACCAGTTTGTCGACCAGTACCTTTTGTTCTTCGGTTTTACCCATTTGCTGAAGGATCAGTTTTTCGGCGATATCGATGGACATCTGCCCCACCTGATTTTTTACTTCCACGATGGCTTTATTCTTTTGATTCTCGATTTCCTGACGCGCCTCCTGGACGATCTTCTGGGCTTCCTGCTTGGCTTTGTCTCTGGCTTCAGACACCATCTTATCGCCGGTGGTTTTGGCTTCGCGGAGCAACTTCGCTCTTTCTTCGCGGGCTTCGTTCAGCAACTTCTGATTATCGCTGCTGAGTTTTGCCATTTCTTCTTTAGCTTTTTTCGCTTCATCCAATGCAGACTGGATGTCGTTCTCGCGCTTTTTCAATGCGTTTTTGATCGGACCAAAAGCATATTTTCCTACCAGTCCCCAGAACAGGCAGAAGATGACAAACGTCCAAAACAGCATCCCGATACCCGGGCGGGCAACTGTAAATTCAGATAAAAAGAAAAGATCCATAGTCATTCATTTTTGATGAGCTAAGCCTCATCGTCTGTTTCCCCGTTTCAGGGAGCTTTTTTTACAAATAAATACAATGCTCAAAAAAGACTCCGGAAGCCCGGCCAATCGCAAGGCATCCGAAATCTGTTGTTCCTGCAATTACTTTACGAGGAAAGCCATGATGATCGCAATCAGCGCAGCACCTTCTACAAGGGCAGCGGTAAGGATCATGTTCGCACGGATATCACCAAGCGCTTCAGGCTGACGGGCAATGGCGTCCATTGCTCTTCCCCCGATGGCTCCTACTCCGATACCAGCTCCGATGGCGGCTAAACCCATCCCGATTGCTGCAATTGAACCTGTCATAATAATGTGTATTTATTGAGTTAGTAAAATTCTTTTTTTGCTACTTGTTACTTGCTACCAAGTACTTACTACTTGCTACTTAATCAATGATGCGCCTCTTCTGTCGCAGCCCCGATATAGGAAGCCGTCAGCAGAATAAACACATATGCCTGGATAAATGCCACCAGCAATTCGATGGCGAGAATGAACATCGTCAGCGGCACAGCAACGACTGCGCCGGTAATCGCACCCGAGGTGCTTTCTCCTAATTTTCCAAACATAAAAATCAGACCCACAAAAGACAAAACCACAATATGCCCGGCGGTGATGTTGGCAAAAAGACGCAGCATCAGCGTAAAGGGCTTGATAAACATACCGAGGATCTCTACCGGTGTCAGGATCAGAATCTTGATGATTGGCGGTACACCCGGCATCCAGAGAATATGGCTCCAGTAATTTTTATTTCCATTGATCGTCACTACCACAAAAGTGATCAACGCCAGTACGGCGGTTACCGCAAGGCTTCCGGTGACGTTACTTCCACCCAGAAAAGGAATTTGACCAAACAGGTTAAGACCCAGAATAAAGAAGAAGAGCGCCAGCAAAAGTGGCAGGAATTTTTCCCATTTAGGTCCGAGAAACGGTTTGGCGACTTCATCCTGGACAAACACAAAAATTGGCTCGATAAAGGATTGCAGTCCTTTAGGGGCCATATTATCTCTTAACTTATAGGCTTTCGCGATGCGGAAAAATGCCCATGACAGTAACAATGTGATCAGGAGCATCGACACCACATTCTTGGTCAGGGAAAAATCGTAGAATGTTGTAATCCCTCCGCCAAAAAGTCCCGCATCAGCTGTACTCTGCGGAATCAGTTTGTAGTGTTTACCCTCATGACAGGCGTAAGCAACTTCTTTAGCTTCACCGTCGATGGTTTCGGTCTTATGCAGGAAACCCTCAAGGGCTACTTCACCGGTTGGAAAGGAAGGATCTTCGATACGCTTGACAGCGCCGTTGTCCAACACATACTGGTTGTAAGCGTAGCGGCCTTCTCCATGGCCGAAGAAGTCAAAACGAAATTTCGAGGAAGAAAAGATATCCCATCCATGCCCTTTGGTGTACAGGATACAAGGCAGTGGAAAATTAAAAGAACCGATGCTGTACACATTGGCGTCTGAAATGTGGTGATAAGCGGTGCCGGTCGCGTCATACTCAGTAGGATGCACATCGGCGTGAAAGTGGCAGGTGTGATGGCCATCTTCCGAATGATCTGATCCGTGATGGTCTGCTTCTGTGGTGCCGTGTGTCGTGGAATGCTCCTCTGTATGATGGTCCTGTGCCACCAGAAGAGCTTGTAAACCAACCACCAGAAAGAGCGTGAGTACTATGCGCATGAAACTTCGTAATTCCTTCATTTACAGAGGGTCTTCTTCAAATCAGCCGCAAAGGTAATAAGAATGGGCTGCCCGTCATAGAGGACTTCAAAACTTTTTAGTCCTTTACGGGAAAGAATTTTACGGCAGTGGCAGGCACTGTCAGATACCTCTCATATTTTGCCAGAAAGGGACGCGCCATAGGACGCTTTTTCGTCAACCAAAATGGTGGTTTTGCCTGTAAGTGAAGGAGTTATCTTGCAAAAGCGATTGCACGCTTCTCCCGGATCACCGTCACCTTGACCTGGCCGGGATACTGCATCTCGTCCTGGATTTTCTGGGAGATCATAAATGACAGATCATCCACAAATTCATCCGTTACTTTCTCACTTTCCACGATCACACGTAGTTCTCTTCCGGCCTGCAGGGCATACGCTTTCTGCACCCCTTCAAATCCCATGGCGAGATCTTCCAGATCACCGATACGTTTGAGGTAACTCTCCAGGATTTCCCGGCGTGCTCCCGGGCGTGCGCCGCTGATGGCATCACAGGCCTGCACGATCGGCGAAATGATATTGTCCATCTCAATCTCGTCGTGGTGAGCACCTACAGCATTGCAGACAAAAGGAATTTCTCCGTGCTTCTGGCAAATCTCCATCCCGAGGATCGCGTGAGATAGTTCAGATTCTTCTTCAGTGACTTTACCAATATCGTGGAGAAGTCCCGCGCGTTTGGCGAGTTTAATCTGCTTCGAGCTGAGTCCGAGCTCGGCAGCCATCACGGCACACAGGCGAGCGGTCTCCAGACTGTGCTTGAGCAGATTCTGTCCGTAAGACGAACGGAAGCGCATACGCCCTACCATTTTCACCAGGTAGGGGTTGAGTCCGTGGATATCGAGATCGATCACGGCGCGCTCTCCGATTTCGACGATCTGTTCGTCCATTTGCTTTTTCACCTTGGCTACTACCTCTTCGATACGGGCAGGGTGAATACGACCATCCGCGACCAGGCGCTTCAGGGATATGCGGCAGATCTCGCGGCGGATCGGATCAAAACTGGAAATGACAATCGCTTCCGGTGTATCATCCACGACAATTTCCGCTCCGGTGGCAGCTTCTAGTGCGCGTATATTTCGTCCTTCACGGCCAATGATCTGGCCTTTGATATCATCAGATTCAAGATTAAATACCGAGACCGTATTTTCTATCGTGTACTCGGCGCACATCCGCTGGATGGTCTGAATAACGATCTTCTTAGCTTCTCGAGCCGCATTGGATTTTGCATTGGCGATCGCTTCCTTCTCTACGGCAAGTGCTTCTGCTTCAGCTTTACTGCGAAGTGTTTCAACCAGCTGATCTTTCGCCTCTGCTTCAGTGAGCTTACTGATCGTTTCGAGTTCCCGGATGATCTTATCTGTAGAAATATCGAGTTCTTCCTTTCTTTTCGCCACCACCTTCATTTGCTTTTCGAGGTTTTCTTTGATGGCTTTAATCTCTGATTCTCTGACTTCGAGATTTTCGGTTTTCGCATTGAGCGAATCCAGTTTGGACTTGATGTCCTTTTCCTTGTTCACCACCTCAACTTCTCTGTCCTTGAGTTCGAGTTTGTGCTGTGCTTTTTCGGTATCAAACTGGCTGCGGAGTTTGTTGAATTTTTCCTTCGCTTCCTGGATCTTTCTGTTCTTTATCGATTCGTGTTTTGAATCCGCCTGGGCAATAATTTTCTCGGACTTCATTTCGGCTTCGTCCGTTATGCGCTTGGCCGTCAGTCGGGCTTCCTTGACGACAAGATCTGCTTTCTGATTGCTTTCTTCGAGCAATCGCTTCCTTCCGCCACGGATCACAAGGTTGGACAGCAGGTAACCGATCACCAGACCTGCCACACCAAGCCCTCCGGCTAATATGAATTCGTTCATTGTAAATAGTTTAGGTCAACAAATATGGTTTGCTGGCCTTAACCGGGAAGAAAATGGAAATAAAAGGAAAGACGACTTTAAGGTTGCGCTTCTAATACCTGTAATTGGTTTTGGATATCAATCAGCGTATTAAAGGTACTATCATCCACCATGCGGTCTTGTGCTTTGTGAAAATCGACAGCGTAGGTCAGTAATGCCATCAACATACAATCCTGCATATCTTTTTGAGGATAGTCAGATTGGTATTGTCTGATCCGGCGATTGATTTCTTCCACTGCTTTATTCACATGCACCAACTCTTCTTCAGAAACCTTCAGAGGGATAATTTTACCGGCAATGTTTGCATCTATACGATTCATGAATGTTTCTTTTCCAGTAAGGATTCCACCTGCGGAATGCATTTATCCACTTCTCTTCTAATACCTCTGATCTCCTTGCGCGTTTCCGATTTCCAGTGGGCTATATCCTTTGTATCTCTTGCGGTTTCCTGACGAATGGTGTCGAGTCTTTGACTTAAAATTTCCTGTTTATTTAATGCCTCTTCCAGGCTTTGGGCCAATGATTTATTTTCAGTTTCTAATTGTTTTTTCTCCTCCAGTAAAGCTTTGAAGTCCAGAACCATACGATCCAGTCGCTTTCTGATATCTTCAATGACTTCATTTGGATGATACATCTTCCGATAAATATAATACGAAGTTAGGAAAATCACAGGTATTTAATACCCGATATATGTATTTTGCTTACAATCAATAACATAAAGGAAATATCCACAGTTCATTGCCTCCTTTCAGGCAGATTCCTCCACCCCTCCCGAAAACCCTCAGCCTAATTAACGCCGAATCTCAGCACCAAGTTTTCCGGACAGCGTTTTCTGCATATGGCTAAACCACTGATCGATCTCCTTATCCGAAAGCGTGGCTTGTTTGTTTTCAATGGTAAATCGGAGCGCCACACTCATTTTGCCGGCACCGACATGCTCTTCGTTGCGGTAAATATCAAATACCTCCAAACCCGTCAGAATATCACCTCCTGCTTCCGTGACGATACGCTGAATATCTTCAAAAGGTGTTTCATTTCCAACCACAATAGCCAGATCTCTGACTACTGCAGGAAAGCGATTGAGTTCTTCGTAAACCGTGGCGCTACGGCTTGCCAGCCCAAGAAGAATGGCCAGGTCAAAATCCGCAAAAAAGACCTCCTGCTGAATATCAAACTGATCCGTGAGGCTTTTGGAAACTTGTCCAAACCGGACAAAGGATAAGTCGCCTATCCGGTAGGTCAGATCATACGCAAAACCATCCCGTTGTTCAGGGGAATCAACTTCCCATTTCTGAATACCAAGTCTGGACAGAAGACTATGGACCGTGGCTTTAAGCGTAAAGAAATCGACCTTCCGTCCTTCTCCCTGTCTCCAATCCGAAGGAAGTTCATGACCCGTCATCGCGATGACCAGGTGCTCTTTTTCTACGGGTATTTCCTTCACCTGGGCATATGATCGTCCGAATTCAAACATCCGGAGATCATCCTGCTGTCGATGTACATTCCGGCGCAAGGTTTCCATTGTGGGAATGAGCATTTCAGGTCTCAGCAGGTTTTGCGATTCATTAGACGTGTTGTGGATCGTGACCCACGCTTTTTTATCAGCCCATTCGATCCCTTCATAAAATGAGGGTTGTGTCAGCGACATATTCATCGCTTCTAAAAATCCGTTGGACGCGAGAAACTGCCCTATTAATCTTCGCATTCGATGAGGTGCATCCTTGGGCTCAATCGCGATAGAGTTATGCATGCGGGTGGGAAGCGGGATATTGGAAAAACCAAAAACCCGCAGGACTTCTTCTATCACATCTATTTCCCGGACCACATCATATTTATTGGTCGGCACTGCGACCTCCCATGTTTGCTGATCGGATGAGGTATAGGTCATCTTCAGCGCTTCCAGTACTTTTTCCAATTGGTCTGCGGTGAATGTGATTCCTGTAGTCGCATTCAGTCGACTGAGTGATAATTTTACTTTTTTGGGTTCAACGCGCGTCGGGTACAAATCAAAAACTTCAGATACGACGGTACCCTGCGCATAGGAGGCCAGCAGGTCAACCGCCCGGGCCAAAGCTTTCAATGTAATATTTGGATCGGAGCCTTTTTCAAAACGCTTAGCCGCATCGGTCCGCAGATTATGACGCATGCTGGACCGTCTCACAAAACCCGCATTGAAATGAGCCGCTTCGAGAAAGATAGTGGTCGTCTGCTCCGTAACCCCTGAATTCAAACCTCCGTACACGCCTCCGATACACATGGGCGCACCATGCGCATCGCAGATCATCAGGTCTTCAGCATGGAGTGGGTATTCTACCTCATCCAGCGCCAGAAACGGTGTTTTCTCTGGTAGGGTTTGAACGATAATTTTATCGCCCTTTATTTTATCCGCGTCAAATGCGTGTAATGGCTGACCCATTTCATGCAACACAAAATTGGTGATATCCACTACGTTATTAATCGTACGGACGCCAATCGCTTGCAACCGGGTGCTGAGCCACTCCGGTGAGGGACCGATTTTAATGCCTGAAACCAACACCCCTGAATAGCGCGGGCATGCCTTTGCATCTTTCACCGTCACCTCAAAGGTTTTAGTCTGTTTCGGTGCGGCGATCTCGGGAATATCCGGCCAGGTGACCGGGTGAAAGACATCTTTCTGCACACTCAGAAAGGCGGCCAGGTCCGCTGCCACGCCCAATACTGAAGTTGCATCGGACCGATTGGGCGTCAGGCCTATTTCATAAATAATATCGGTGGAGACGTCGTAGTGCTCACTCGCTTTTGTGCCTGCCGGGATGTCATCTGTAAGCACCATAATACCATCGTGATTCGTACCCAGTCCCAGTTCATCTTCCGCACAGATCATGCCTTCGCTTTGCTGACCTCGGATTTTAGCGGTTCGAATCGTCCACGGCTTTCCTTCAGCATCGTATAACTCAGTTCCCGGAACAGCGACCCATACCGTCTGGCCCGCTGCGATATTACTGGCACCACATACGATGGTAGCCGGCTGCGCTGCACCGGTATCTACGGTCGTGATGGATAGTTTATCGGCATTGGGGTGTTTCTCACAGGTCAGGACTTTACCGGCTACAATTCCTTTCAGCCCGCCTTTCACAGACTCCCAGGTCTCCATGGTTTCGACTTCCAATCCAAGCGAGGTCAGCGCCTCGCTGATCTGTTCAGGGGTCATATTGACCTTGAGGTAATCAAACAACCACTGTTGGGAAACTTTCATTGATAATCTTCTTTTACAATCACATCAGCCTGAATACAAATTTGTATTCAGGCGGGCAAAGATAACGCATATTTAAAGGGAGATTGGAGATTCTACTCCATCATGTGCGCCGTTGCGGCCTGGAGAACAGGAAAATCGGAACCGTTGACCAAAGAAATAAAGGCAACAATCTCCATCGACTCCGCCACCCAATCAGGGCTGACAGTGGTGCTGTATTCCCTGGTAAAGGTTTTTCCGGTCGTAATATCCTGAAATAGCGTTTCCCCGGCTGCCGGGGTCAGCATATCCCGCAGCACATGTTTGTGCACATAATCATCGACGATTCCACCCGCTTCGAGATCGTCCTGAGCATCCACGATGCCTGTCTCCGTCAGCATCACAGATAGTCGCACATCACCTGACTCAAACTCCTTCCCGATCCCACTTACGGACACCGCCAGTTCACGCGTGTCCGGATCATAGGTGCGCTCAATCTCCAATTCGATCGCCGGTGGCACCTGAATTTCACTGGTGATGGCGGAAGCCCATTGCTGGAGGCCAATTTGCAGATCAGGGCCAAAAAAGGAACGGTCCACAACCCCTGCGGGATAACCAAAATTCGGCCCCAGATACTCATACAGAAAAGCACTTTGATCACACCTCAGATCATAGGTACCTAACGGAAAAAATTCAGGATCCGCAAAAAAACCGGCGTGGATGGATACCACGACGAGATTGTCGGGATACTGAACTAACAGGTTATCAATTTCACGGCTTCCTTTTGGGCAATTGGTGCAACCCTTTCCGGTAAATTCTTCAAGCAGTACCACCCGATCCCCTGTCGGGACGAAAGGCTCGATTATTTTTCGTTGCTCATCACAACCCAGGAGCAAAAGGAGAAAACCAAACAGGCTAAGGCGAGTGATTTTGAAAAATGACTTATCCATTATACTATCTTTTTAATTTGACTTATGTCGTTTTTGATCCGTTAGAAATTTGAACTCACATTAAATCGGAATCCGCTAAATGCAGGTTCCAGACGACATATTCCCCCGGAGCACACAATACCTTCCACTTGTTTAACATATCGCAGGGCATATCTGGTTCTTCCGGAAGAATAAACGACACCAGCCGTGGGATAGTGTATTTTTTTTCCGGGCTCACCATCCTTGGCTGTTGGTACAATGTTGTACATATCTGAAATCTCGAAGATCCAATGCGGCGAAATTGAGTATTCCACAAGGGCATACAACCAGCTTCCGTAGTCTTCCTGTGTATTCATGTATTGTGCTTCAAAACGAATTGACTTTTTCCGATCAAATTTGTACAGGTAGTCCACATAGGGTGTGATCGTCATGACGGGGGGTACTTCCGGCTTTCCCTCATATAATTCCTGATCATAGAATTGAAATTGTACACCACCTATTAAGGTCCATTTTCTGGCTTTCTTCCAGGTAACTCCTGTATACACCTCTTTATAAATTTCCCTGTTGTCTGTAGCCAGAGGGCGGATGATGTATGATCCATTTACGAGAAAACTCAGGCGCTTATTGAGTGCGTAGCGAACATCAAGCTGAATCGCTTCTTCGTCAATAAACTGGGTGGCTGGTGCATAACGAGCAGTCAATCGATAGGTATTGACTCTTGACATCGGCGGCAGAAAATTGATCATCCCACGGTTAGCTGCGGCAAATGGATCGGCATCAAAGGCAAAGTTGCTCGTCCGCTTATATTGTCCTGAAATTCCAAGCCCGCCACCCGCATAGGATAAGGTGGTGTATAAAACGTAACCATCTGTCAATACAAACTTTCCTTCTGTCTGCACGCCGGTCCAAAGTGTCCGAGTAGCAAACTGGTCGTAAATGACCTCTTCTGTTTTATACGCAGCTTCCACATACCAGGAAAAACGACCGTATGACAAGGTGTTGTACAAAGACATGGCAACTGTATTATAAGGTGCCTCAGGAATAAAATCTTCCGGTGTATACGAACTCAGGCTTCCTGCCAGGGCATCCATCTGATCATCGGACAGTGTCTTGTGAATAATTCCAAATCCGGGAGCAATGGTCAGGCCCTTTTCATTGAGCGATACAAAACCCTCAATACTCCCGCCCGTCAGGACGGAAGAATAAATATCAAACAGGTTTTTTTGCTGCCCTCCGATTCCTTTGATCGTCCAGTCATCGGACAATTCATACGCTAATTTGACCCCTACGAGGGCATTATCAATCAACAATGGACGCTGCTCATACGCGCGAAAAATAGTACCTGCGCCAAATTGATCATAGATATATCCACCGGTGATGGAGAGTTTCCCTACCTTTTTATGTGCAAACCAACGACCTATCCCCTGGGCGGTGTAGGAGTCTTGGGGGTTGAGAAGAGCTGAATTATTAAAAATGTCATACCGTATGCCGAATTCGAAGCCCTGATATTTAGCTCTCAGGTCAAGCCAAGTCTCGAAACCTATTTGCTGGTGCTCGTACTGAGGGGTATTAATGGCGCCAATTTCCGGGTCTCTGATGTAAAAATTAACATTTGTTTCCAGGCTTCCGGAGACGCTTAGTTCTTCCTGGGCCGCGACATACAGGGACAATCCTGTAAAAAAGGCCAAAAAGGCTGAACGCAATGCCGACATGAGCGCTATTTTGATTAATAATTCGTTAAATGGTCACAATCTGGTAACCAATTGAGCCCAAAAATAGATATTTGAGTGAGGAGCACATGCTCTTTCACCTGAAACTGTTAAAAATCATACACTTAAATCTTTAATTACATTGAAAAAAACACTTTTTCTAATTCTTCTCGGGGCGGCGATGATGGCTTTTACGGATACGCACACGACTAAAGTACTGCCGGACATTACCATTGCTGACCTCCAGGGAAAGCCGGTTCACATCCAGGAATATGCGAAGGGCAGCCCACTGACAGTGATGAGCTTCTGGGCTACCTGGTGTTCGCCCTGCAAGCGCGAGCTCGATGCCATTCAGGAGCTCTACCCGGATTGGGTGGAGGCCTATGATGTCCGATTGGTCGCGATCACCATTGATAATTCGAGAGCCCTGACACAAGTCAGGCCGATCATCGAAGAAAAAGGCTGGGAATTCGATTTCCTCGTGGATTCTAAACAGGAATTGCAACAGGCTCTCAATTTCCAGGCGATCCCGCAGACCTTTCTGGTCGATGCAGAAGGGAATATTCTGTTCCAGCACGAAGGATATACCCCCGGTGATGAATACGAACTGGAAGAGATCATCAAAAAATATGCAGGTGAATAAATCCTGCTGAGCATTAGTATGTTCAGCAACATTATTTCAAAGACAGCAAATGAGATTGCTGTCTTTGAAATAATATCACTACATTTAAAACATTGTTGCGAACTTCAGGTTTTACTATCTTCGGAGTTCTTCGTTTACCAATCATGTGATTTTATCGCTCCACTTTTTACTCCTTTTTACAAAAGATAACTGATTCAGACTTTGTGAGGATTTACTTCCTTATAGCATTTGTTTTTAGTATATTTAGGATAAATAGAAACAGTAATGAGTGAGCATGTAATTGACCTTTCCGAATCCTTACGCGAATACTTCGGTTTTACCCACTTTAAAGGCGATCAAAAAGAAATCATCGAAACTGTCCTGGAGGGTCGGGATAGTCTCGTCATAATGCCCACCGGCGGAGGCAAGTCATTGTGTTATCAATTGCCTGCCCTGCTGATGGAAGGTACCGCGATTATTATTTCTCCACTCATCGCCTTGATGAAAAACCAGGTGGACGCGATTCGCGGGTACAGCGAAGGCGATGTGATTGCACATTTCCTTAATTCCTCACTCGGACGCAAAGACATCGCTCGCGTAAAAGCAGATATCGTCAGTGGTGCCACTAAATTACTTTATGTCGCTCCGGAAACCCTGACCAAAGAAGAGAACCTGGAATTCTTCCGCAACACCAATGTTTCGTTTGTAGCCGTTGATGAAGCCCATTGTATTTCCGAGTGGGGCCATGACTTCAGACCGGAATACAGAAATATCCGCTCCATGATTCTCCAGATTGGAGAAAATATTCCTGTGATCGCCCTCACCGCAACGGCCACACCTAAAGTACAGACAGATATCGTCAAAAGCCTGGCGATGAAAAACGAAAGAAAGTTTATCTCCAGCTTTAACCGGCCCAACCTGTACTATGAAGTAAGACCCAAACTAGGAAAGGAACAAGCCACCAAAGAAATCATCCAGATCCTCAAGGAAAAAGGCGCACCTTCTGCCATCATCTACGTGCAGGCGCGAAAGACAACTGAAGAACTGGCTGAAATGCTCAATATCAACGGACTCTCTGCCGCACCATATCATGCGGGCATGGATGCCAAATCCAGAGCGCATGTGCAGGATTCATTCCTGAATGAAGAAGTCAAAGTGATTTGCGCCACAATTGCATTCGGAATGGGCATCGACAAGCCTGATGTACGCGTTGTGATCCATTTTGATATTCCCAAGAGTATCGAAAATTATTACCAGGAAACCGGGCGTGGTGGACGCGACGGGCTGGAAGGATCGTGCTATTCATTTTACGCGCCTAAAGACATCTACAAACTGGAGAAATTTCTGCGTGACAAACCGGTTTCCGAACGCGAAATGGGAGGGCAGTTGCTCGAAGAAGTAGTAGCCTACGCAGAGACCAGCGGATGTCGAAGAAAATTCCTCTTACACTACTTCGGTGAAGACTACGATGATTCAAATTGTGACGGGCACTGCGACAATTGCCGCTATCCGAAAGAAAAACATGAAGTCAAACTGGAGGTAAAAGAAGCACTGGAAGCTGTCCTAAGACTGAAGGAAGGATATTCTACAAAAGTGATTGTAGATTTTCTGATGGGAAAATCAAGCAAGGAAATGACAGAATATGGATTCAATACGCTGGAAGGGTATGGAGGTGGAAAAGAAAAGGGAGAAGTCTTCTGGTACTCCATCCTGCGCCAGGCACTCCTGGCAGGCCTCCTGAATAAGGAGATAGAAAATTATGGGGTGCTGAAACTGACGGAGAAAGGAAAAGGGTTTATGAAGAAACCAAAGAGTTTCAAAATCCCGATCAACAGAGATTTTTCCGAAGAGAAAATGAATTTGGATGACGCGCCGGTACGAATGGTCGCACTGGATGAAGGGCTCGTCAAACAATTAGAAGATCTTAGAAAAAAGGAAGCCAAGCGAAAAAGCGTCCCTGCCTGGGCCATCTTCCAGGATGTCTCCCTGCAGGAAATGGCTACGCACTACCCTATCACCAACGAAGAACTCTCCGGCATTTCAGGCGTCTCGATGGGTAAAGCCAAAAAACATGGCAAACCATTTTTGGAAATGATCCAAAAACACGTGGAGGACAACGAAATCGAACGACCCAGCGATTTTGTCGTCAGACAAGTCGCCAACAAATCGAAAACCAAAGTGCAGATCATCCAGTCCATCGACCGGAAAATGCCTTTGGAAGATATTCAACGCACCAACAATCTGAAGTGGGACGACCTGCTCGAAGAACTGGACATCATCGTCAGCAGCGGCACAAAACTCGACATCGGGTATTGTCTGGAAGGTGTCGATGAAAGCATCCAGGAGGAGATCTATGATTACTTTATGGAGGCCGAGTCGGACTCGTATGTGGATGCCTACAACGAACTCAAAGAAGATGATATCACCCTGGAAGAAATCCAGCTGGTACGCATCAAGTTTCTCTCTGATGTTGCCAATTAATTTTGCGATCGACGGTCTGCTTTGATACAACACATCCATATCATTCATGGTCCGAACCTGAATCTGCTGGGTAAGCGCGAAACAGATATCTATGGTTCTGTTTCCTTTGATGATTTTTTAAAGACACTCCAAAATGAATTTCCTTCCCTTCGCTTCAGCTATTTTCAAAGTAATCACGAAGGGCATATCATTGATTATCTGCATCGCCACGGATTTGATGTCGGTGCCGGATTTCTACTTAACGCAGGCGGCCTGACACATACTTCAGTTTCATTGCGTGATGCCGTGGCAGCTATTGAGGTGCCCGTGATCGAAATTCACATTTCCAATATTTTCAAACGGGAATCTTTTCGATGGCACAGCTATCTGACGGATGTGTGCGCTGCGCATTTTATTGGTCAGGGTCTTGAGGGGTACAGGAAAGCCGTGATCTATTTATTGGAAGACAAATAATCTTCAGGCTGATCCAGCAGATGCTGCAAAACTGAAAAAAACTTTCCCGCATGAAATCCATCGGCAAGTCCGTGGTGCAGGGTCAGACCGACCGGCAGATAGCGCTCGCCTTCTCGTTCATAGTGCTTTCCGAAAACAATCATAGGGATTGACGTATTGCCTGACTTGCGGAAAGGATGGCGAAAGCCTGTAAAGGACACCCAGGGTATCGGGGAAAAATAAATGCGCGCCAGATCGTCTTCGCGAGGATCCACACCCTGACTTTCTTTCTGCTTCGCAAATTCTTCAGAAGCTTGTTTGTAGAATGTCTCAAACTCAGGATGAAAATCAAAATACCCGTACCCATACGTTTCGTTGTCGTAGAGAATGGTAGAACCGGGATGCACGACTTTGTAGCGCCTTACGTTTCCTTCTGCATCAATCCGGTCACGCAGTTCGTCGATTTGATTGCATGCGAGTGATCCGGCATACAGGAATGAAAGAAAAAAAGAGTAATTGAATTCTTTGGTGACCTGATAAAAACGTGTGATCCTGACATCACTCATCAGATCCCACGTTGGATTATCGTATGATGTAAAAAACCTGAAAAGGTCTTTTCGTGGCCATTGGTCGATATCAATTATCTCGTACATACTTCGTATTTCGGAGGCAGAAAAAAATTAGCTCTTAGCATTCTCTTTCTTTTTCCGTTTGGGTACCGGATCATGTCCATGCCCACCCCACGGATGACAACGAGATATTCGCTTAAGCCCCATCCAGATGCCCCGGATTGGCCCCCACTCCTGGATCGCATCAATCATATACTGACTGCAGGAAGGTACATATCGGCAGTTAGAACCCAGCAAAGGCGATAAAGTCAGTTGGTACAACCGAATGGGTAAAATGAAAATTTTCTTCAGCATATGTTCACTCCAAGATAATGTCTTTGATCCATTCTCCGCAGACGAGCGTACAATACTAAACAGATGGTCATTGGAAGCAGATGAAAGACTTTGATGAAAAAGAAAAAGGGAAAGCTATCATGAGCCTTCCCTTCTCTTTATCTATTCATGCATAAAATATCTGCGTATTAATATCTGTAATACTCGGGCTTGTACGGACCTTCCGGTGTCACACCAATATAAGCCGCTTGCTTAGCATTTAGTGTTTCAAGCTGAACACCTAATTTGTCAAGGTGAAGCTTAGCCACCATCTCATCAAGGTGTTTTGGCAGGACATGTACTTTGTTGCTGTACTCAGATCCTTTTGACCAAAGCTCGATTTGAGCGAGTACCTGATTGGTGAATGAATTGGACATCACAAATGACGGATGACCCATAGCGCAACCCAGATTTACCAGACGGCCTTCTGCCAGCAGGAGGATGTCCTTTCCATCAATGGTGTATTTATCGACCTGAGGTTTGATTTCAACTTTAGTATTGCCGAAGTTTTTCGTCAGCCATGCAACGTCAATTTCGTTGTCAAAGTGACCGATATTGGCGACGATGGTTTTGTCTTTCATCAGTCGGAAATGTTCCTCTGTGAGGATATCCACACAACCTGTGGCTGTGACTACGATGTCAGCTTCTTTCACGGCATCTACCATGCGCTTTACTTCAAAACCTTCCATGGCCGCCTGCAGTGCACAGATCGGATCGATCTCAGTGACGATCACGCGGCAACCTGCTGACTGAAGCGATGCGGCTGAACCTTTCCCAACATCTCCGTATCCTGCCACAACAGCTACTTTTCCGGCCATCATCACATCGGTAGCTCTGCGGATCGCGTCGACACAACTTTCGCGGCAACCGTATTTGTTGTCAAACTTAGACTTGGTCACAGAGTCGTTGACATTGATAGCCGGGAGAGGAAGTGTTCCTTTTTTCTCTCTTTCATACAACCGGAGAACTCCTGTTGTAGTCTCCTCGGAAATGCCTTTGATTCCGGCGACGAGTTCTGGAAATTTATCCAATACCATGATCGTGAGATCTCCTCCGTCATCGAGGATCATATTCAGTGGTTCGCCACTCTTGAAGGCAAACAGGGTTTGCTCGATGCACCAGTCCGCTTCGGCAACGGTCATTCCTTTCCAGGCAAAAACCGGAATTCCTGCTGCGGCAATGGCAGCTGCGGCATGATCCTGTGTGGAAAAGATATTGCAGGAGGACCAGGTGACTTCGGCACCCAGGTCAACCAGCGTCTCGATCAAAACGGCGGTCTGGATCGTCATGTGGAGACATCCGGCGATACGCGCTCCTTTCAGGGGCTTGTCTTTGCCAAACTGCTCGCGGAGCGCCATCAGGCCCGGCATTTCTGCCTCGGCCAATTCGATTTCACGGCGACCCCAGTCGGCGAGACTGATGTCTTTTACTTTGTATTTCAATTTTTGGTCAACTGCTTGATCCTGCATGGTTTATATATTTTTATGCTTGAAGGTTCCTCTAAAAACGGTGCAAAGATACCTATTGTTCTGATCTGAAGCTTTATTTCACCCGATTTTCTACGCTAAAGCCCTCATTTTTAGGCCCTGAGGTCCCTAAAAAGAAGTATCCTCGGCCGCTGAAAATGAAACGAACTATACCCAATAAAAAGGTGAATTGAATTCTCTGATTATCCCAACAGGAAAAACTCCTGGGATTACTTGATTCTGAAAATAAATGAAAGCTTTCCGCATTGTCTCTCCGGGGCAGAAGGATCCGGAGCAAAAATATAAGAGGATGCGCAGGCTTCCGCCTTTGTGACAAAGTCAGGTTCGCGCAAAGTTGATCCCGCCAGGTCGTATTTCGTAGAAATCACATCTCCATTTTGATTGACACAAATGAAGATGCTGACTCTGCCCTCTTTGGTGGCCAGTCGCTCTACTGCTGCGCGACGCACAAGCTTTCGAGTCAGGAGTCCATCGTCCATCCCAACGCCCCATTGCATGCCTGTTCCATCTTGTCCTACACCGGTGTTGCGCCCGGCATTTCCGGTCCCTGTGCCGCCACCCGGTCCGGATCCTTTACCGATCCCACTGCCAGGGCCTCCACCCTGACCGCCAGTACCTCCTGTGCCAGTACCAAAGCCATCACTCCAGATGTCCGAATCATCATCGCCGTCTCCGTCGCCTATTCCCGCAATATCTCCGAAAGCGCCATCGGACCAGTCGATCATGGTCATCTCTTCGACGCCATCGCTTTCAAAGGCATTGTCATCGGACACGGTCGCCCACCCTTTCTTGCTCACAATGACCGGCGTAGGCAAAGGAATCTCTCCAATATCCGTGCGCAAAGCACTGCTGGTTGTCGTTTTCGTCACCGGTGTCATCGATGGTGAGGATAGTTTGGAAGGCGCTGCGGCCATCGGACGGGCCTGCCGTGGTTCGTCGGAAGCCTCACTGCCTCCTGCTTCACTGCCGGACATTTTGGAGCCCGATTCCGAATCGTCGCCAATTTTGAGCTCCTCGACAAATTTTACCGGAGCTACATATTCATTATAAGGATAATCAAATTGTATGACCAAGGCTTCCTTAGTAGGCTCCTCAGGGGCTTTCATGCTGAAAAAAGGAAGGAACAGGACAAGCAGCAATAAAGCATGCAGGAAAACAGAAAATACCCTTCCGCGATTACGGCTCTTACGTTCTGATCTGGATTTAAGTGACTTTCTCATATGATGTACAACACAATTAACGCCCTAAAAATGCGACTATTGTACTTTTATTTTCGCTTTTCGGGCCAATAAATAAAAAAACCCCGGAATCTCTTACGATCCCAGGGCCCGATAATAAAATCTAATGCGCCTTTTCTGACGTGTCAGAGTTCGTATCCAACGGTGACAATGTAGGATACGCCTCGCTTATACTGACGCGTCAGGTATTCCTGTCCCTCATACATACTGGAGGTTGTAATTTTTGGATTTAATAAATTTCTTGCGGCAAACTTCAGACTTACATTTCCGAAACGCTTAGCGACTACCGCATCAAGGGTGGAGACACTTCTTTCATATATATCCGGTGACACCAAACCAATGGCAGATAATCTCTCACCGGTATAGTTATACGCCACCTGGATATCGAGTCTCGAATCCAAATCTACATATCCCAGGACCACATTCGCCAACAGCGGAGATTGCCCTTCAAAAGGCCGCGACTCAGGCTCGAGTCCGGATTGTGTCTTCACGTCCATTGAAGATTCAATGAACGTCAGGTTGGTCGACAATTTAAAATTCTCAAATGCGCGACCCAGAACACCAAGGTTTTTTCTGAATTCAAACTCTATTCCTGCGATTTCGCCTTTATCTACGTTTGTAAATTGAAATTCAGGATTTGAAGAATTCAGGTATTGAAGAGTGATCGGGTTGTTGAAAGTCTTATAGAATGCGCTGACCGCAAAGATTTCGCCCGGGTTGAGAAACCACTCCCATCGCAAATCATAATTGTTGATATCCGTCGTCACCAGTTCAGGGTTGCCAATAAAGAACTGATCAATCAATGGGTCGAAAGAAGCGAATGGTGCAATCTCCCTTAGATTCGGACGTGCCAGCGTCTGATTGAATCCTGCACGAACATTCATACGATCGTTGAGTGAATAAATCAGGTTTAATGACGGAAGGACATTCGTGACATTGATGGAACCTGTATTTGTGCTATCCGGTTCTTCTCCCACGATCTCCACAATTTTGCTTTGCACATAGATATCGGTGCCTTCTACTCTTGCACCGGTGACCACCTTGAGTTTTTCAAGAGGATTAAACGTGATCATTCCGTATGCGGCTCCGACATTTTCATGGCCGAAGTAGCTGTTTTCAATTCGTGTTGCCTGATTGATAAAATTGCCAACGATGTAGCGTGGTTTTCCATTGGAGCCTTTCTCCTGCCGAATCACGCCAAGATTGTCCTCTCCGAAAAACGTATCAAAATCTCCGGTAAACTTTTGAGCGAATTGAGAAGTAGCCACGATGTATCGGTACTCATCAAAGTTTCTGTCCTTCTGACTGATAAAGCCTCCCACTTTAATACTACTGCCATCATTTTTGCGTGAAAAAATGGGTAACGTAAAGTCAACAGCGCCTACTTTAATATCGTCACTTAGATTGCGCCAGAAATAAAAAGGATCGTTTACGTTCGCCAGTGGCAGACCTTCTACCCCGGTAAGTGTATCGATCTGGCTGGAGAAAAATCGGAGGTTAGGTTCATTCATATCAGCATTCACAATACTACCTCGCCAATCGATTTTCAGTTGTCCCAGGGACGGTAATCGATGAGCCCCTGAGACCTGAAAACTGGTCATTTGGCGTTCCTGCCACATATGGGCGCGACCTATTTTGAAAGAAGGATCAAGGATATTTATGCCATCCTCTCCGATCACATACGTTGAAGCCTGCGAGGTGGTATGATTATATATTGTGTTGACCTCAATGGTATTATACTCATCAAACTTATACGCCAGACCTGCAAGACCATTGACGGTAGGGGATTTAGTGCTTGTCGTATTGCGGTAGTCACCACTATTCATCAGTGTGCCGGAGTTGATATCAAATACAAACCAGCTGGCCTGAATGGCCTCGGGTCTGTGCTCATAGTCCTGCTTAAACGTTCCGCCAAGGATGAAACCGAGAGAAGATTTGTCACCTGTTTTAAAACTATTTCCATACGCGAGGTGAATGCCGTAATCCAAACCAGATCGTTGCTGCAGCGTATCAAATTGATACGACATTCCGTCAACCGCCTGATTGATCGTGGCCGCCGCTGTGCTGTCTCCAAAACGGGCGTCCAGTTCGGCACTTCTGTCACCATAGATCATAAACAAGGAGTCAGAAAGAATTCCCGGACGCTGGCGATCTTTTAATCCATATCCAAACAAATTGTCATTGGCACCCACATCTGTCAGAAAATCATCAACCAGATTGTTCTGTCCGTTGTACCCGATAGCCACATTCAATGCGAACGTGCGTTGTTCAGGAAAGCTCTTCGTTTTTATATTGATGTTACCACCGGTAAATGTACCGGGCTGATCTGGTGTGAAGGTTTTGGTGGCAATGATGTTATCTAAAAGCTTGGTGGGAATCAGATCCAGCTGAGCACTGTTACGATACGGATCAAGGCTCGGCATTGGCATATCATTGAGCTGAGAAACAGAATATCGGTCTCCCAAACCACGAACGACTACATACTTACCATCTTGAATACTGGTACCGGTGATTTTCGTCATGGCATTGGCCACATTGCCGACTGCGAGACGAGACATTTCCTGATAGGAAATACCATCCTGAATATTACTGGAGTTTTTTTGCAGCATCAGCAGTGCATTCTCTGACCGCTCAATGGCTTTGGCCGTCACGACCACTTCTTCAAGTCCGGTGGTTGAAGACCCAAGCTGAACATCCAGGTAGGTGACTTCGTTTTCTTTGACGATCACCTCAGAGACTACTTTGTCGGTGTACCCCAGATAGGTAAATCTAATTGTATAGGTCCCGGGGGGAAGCTGGACGGAATATTTTCCATCAAAATCAGTGGTAGTGACCATGTCCGTGCCTTCCACGATGACTGGCAGTGCGATCATGGTTTCCGCGCTTTCGGCATCAATGACAGTTCCGGAGACAACGCCCTTTTGAGCAGTGAGAAATCCGGGCAACAAGAGTAATAAATAGAAAAGATTTTTCATAGCATTAGGTATATTATCGTAAGTGCATTAGTGAGAGGTAGTAATCGTTGTTCTATATTTTTTCTTTAAAAACCCAGGCAGGTGCACCCCCTCAAGTGCACCTGCTGAGTGAAAAATTGATGAAAGAGATTTTCAGTTTATTCTTTGATAAATATTCTTCGGCCCAAAATGGACTGGTTATTTTCTATGGTAATGATATACGTACCTGAACTCAATCCTGAAACATTCACCGGGAATACGGAAGTGCCTTCTGTAAAGGACTGACGCGTGTATTGCGCTACCGTTCTTCCGGTCATATCCAACACACGGAAATTCAGATCTGCTGCATTAATCAATTCAAAGGATACATGTAATGTGCTGCTCACAGGATTCGGGAAAACGTTCATCGTCCAGTCCGTAGCGGACAAAGCAGGATCGTCAGTAGCCACGAGATCACCAAAGTATCCGTTCGCATCTAATGCTGTCCAGCACAGTGCCCAGTTTTCTTCAGCAAAAGCTCCAATATCTCTGCTGGTCTGGAACCATGGGTTGTTGACTGCGACAGAATTTCCATACGCTGATCCAAATGGATTCACACGAGGATCCAATCCGTTATTTGGCATTCTTGTTACACCGGCAAGGGCAGGATCTTCCACCTTATTATTACCGCTCTCAAGATGCGATACCAGAGCCGCGTTATCCATTCCGGAAACTATCTCACTCAGGGTAGAACCGGCTCCGCATTCAAACATCAGGTTGTTGTTAAACGTGATGTCACCGTTCTGGAATCGTCCCCATGAGTTGTCATCAATGACAATTGCGTTTCTTACAAAACCGTAAATAATCGAATTGTACACATGTGCTGCACCATCATTTCTGATTTTCAGACAATCGTTATTCTCAGGATTAACCGTTGATGTTCCGCCGCCGATAAACGTAGCATGGCTAATGGTAGGACTTACTTTAGGGTTGAGATCCGCAGCTTCGCTACCATCCCATTCACCCCCGCGAGCACCTTCTTCATCCTGGATCGTAAACCAGAATTGTCCAAGTCCGTCCCAACTCTGATCGTAGTCAAAGCTGTCATCGCCGCAGAAACTGACTGCGGCGTGACGAACATTGACCGCTCCGCCAAACCACTCGATACCATCATCGAGGTTGGCAAAAACTTCAACGAAATCAACTGTTGTTCCATTACCGACACCTCCTAAGGTGAGGCCGTTGATCTCGTTGTTCGCTTCAAGCTTACTTCCTCCGTGTCGGATGGACACATAGCGAAGGGTTCCGCTGTTATCTGCATTATTATTTCCACCGTAGGTAGCTCTTCCCTCTGTACTCGGGATGCCTTCAATATTGAATTCACCGCCATTCACGCCGACGATTCCGTTTCCAAGGATGATGAGTCCGCCCCACAATCCCCGGTCATCTTTTGTCAGATCATTTGGATCTTCCACATCATCAAATTCAGCGGTAAAGATGATTGGCTCACAAGCAGCACCGATCGCATTGATGGTGGCTCCCCGCGTGATGATCAAAGCAGAAGAAACATCACCGGTGGAGGGAGAAGCAAGCCCTTTGATAACGGTTCCGGGTTGAATATTCAGGACAGCGCCTGTCTCTACGAATACATATCCGTCAAGCAGGTAGGTGGTATCAGATGTCCATGTGTGTGTCTCACCCGCGTTGATATCAATATCTTTAATGACGACTTCCGGAGTTGGAGCAGTCACAACCAGATCACCAAAATGACCGTTGGCATCTAATGCGGTCCAGCCGCTGGCCCAATTAAATCGGTTGTTGAAAGCTCCGCGATACGGTACAGCATCAAAGAAGTCATCACCGATCACCTTTGCACCCCCCAGGGCTGGAGAGCCTGAATTGATACGAGGGTCCAAGCCACCATCATTGGTACGAGAGATACCGGCTAATAGCGGATCTGCGATGGTATTGGATGCGCCTGTCAGATAATTCACCAGTTGCGCATTATCCATACCGCTGACGATTGAGCTAAAGTCTGATCCGGCTCCAAAATCAAAGAATACGTTGTTTTCAAGCGTGATATCGCCATCCAGGAATCGCTGCCAGGAGTTATCATCAATGACCACTGCATTTCTCGCAAATCCTGTCACCACGGAATTGAAAAAATGTACTGCTCCGTCATTTCTGATTTTCAGGGCGTCATTATTTTCAGGATTTACTGTCGTTGGTCCATCTCCAATAAAAGTTGCATTGCTGATGAGCGGACTCACTTTAGGATTCAAATCAGCTGCCTCACTTCCGTCCCATTCACCTGCGCGAGCTCCTTCTATATCCTGGAGGCAAAACCAAAACTGGCCCTTTCCATCCCAACTCTGATCGTAATCAAAACCATCATCTCCGCAGAATGACACCACAGCATGTTTTGCATTTACCGCTCCCCCAAACCATTCAATTCCGTCATCGAGGTTGGCGTAAACTTCAATAAAGTCGATTTCTGTACTATTTCCAACACCTGCCAGTGTCAGACCATTGATCTCATTGTTTGCTTCCAGTTTACTACCCCCATGGCGGATAGAAACATACTTCAGAATGCCTGAATCGTCGGCATTGTCATTTCCACCGTAAGTGGCTCTGCCTTCAGTACTCGGAATCCCTTCCACATTGAATTCACCACCGTTGACACCCACAATACCATTTCCTAAAATGATGAGTCCACCCCACAATCCACGATCATCTTTTGTTAAATCATTCGGGTCATCTACATCATCAAACTCAGCCGTAAAGACAATTGGATTTTCAGATGTACCGACAGCCATAATCTTAGCTCCTCTGGTAATAATTAAGGCAGAGGAAACATCACCTGTAGATGGTGAAGCGAGTCCTTTAATCACGGTACCTGGCTCAATGTTGATGCATGCACCTGCTTCAGCAAATACATACCCGTTGAGCAGGTAAGTCGTATCAGACGTCCAGGTGTGTGTCTCACCCGCATTGATATCTGAATCTTTGATCACCACTTCCGGAACCGGAGCAGGAATGACCAGGTTTCCAAAATGACCGTTGGCATCCAAAGCCGTCCAGCCCAATGCCCAGTTAAATCGGTTGTTGAAAGCCCCACGATATGGGACAGCATCAAAAAAGTCATCGGCGATCACCTTTGCTCCACCCAAAGCCGGGGACCCTGCACTGATACGTGGATCCAAACCACCATCGTTGGCACGAGAAATACCTCCCAACACAGGGTTTTCAATAGTATTGGAAGCACCGGTTAAATAGTTAACCAGTTGTGCATTATCCATGCCGCTGGAGATGGAAGTAAAATCTGATCCGGCTCCAAAGTCAAAGAATATATTGTTTTCCAGAGTGATATCACCATCCAGAAAACGTTGCCATGAATTATCATCAATGACTACTGCATTTCTGGCAAAACCGGTCACCACGGAATTGAAAAAATGTACAGCTCCGTCATTTCTGATCTTGAGCGCGTCATTATTTTCCGGATTTACAGTCGCCGGTCCATCTCCGATAAAAGTAGCATTGCTGATGAGGGGGCTCACTTTGGGGTTTAGATCAGCTGCTTCACTACCATCCCATTCTCCGGCACGCGCGCCTTCGATGTCCTGGATACAAAACCAGAACTGACCTTTTCCGTTCCAGCTTTGATCATAATCAAAACCATCATCACCGCAAAAAGCTACAATGGCATGTTTAGCATTCGCCGCGCCGCCAAACCACTCTATACCATCATCAAGGTTGGCATATACCTCTATAAAATCGATTTCAGTGCTGTTTCCTACACCTGCCAGCGTAAGGCCATTAATCTCATTATTGGCCTCCAGCTTACTTCCTCCATGGCGGATGGAAACATATTTCAAAACACCTGAATCATCGGCATTATCATTTCCGCCGTAGGTAGCTCTTCCTTCTGTGCTGGGGATTCCTTCCACGTTAAACTCACCACCATTTACACCGGTAATTCCGCGACCCAGAATAATCAAACCACCCCACAATCCTCTGTCATCTTTCGTCAGATCATTCGGATCTTCTACATCATCAAGTTCAGCCGTAAAAACAATGGGATTTTCAGATGTCCCTTCGGCAAAAATCTTGGCACCTCTTGTGATAATTAAGGCAGAAGAAACATCGCCTGTCGATGGAGAAGCGATACCTTTTATAACGGTTCCTTCTTCTATAAACAGTACACCATCAGGCTCAAGGAATACATACCCGTCAAGGTGATATTCATTATCATTTGTCCACCATGTTGTATCTGCTCCCAGACTGTCATCGTTAATGATAACGACGGTCTGTGAAGACAAGGAAAAAGCAATACATAAGGAGAAAAGCGTAAAAAAAAGTTTCATAAAATTTGGGTTTAATTGTATTCTGTTTCTGAGTTCGTTCGTCCATTGGGGATGTCTAAATCATTTGACAGCGCAAAGGTATCTTGCCCTTTTACCCATCGTGCTTTTTCATGTTCAAGAATTCGTTAAATCTGGAGGCCCTGTAAAACCGGTCATTTTACAAATACTTTACACGTTTTGGGATACGGGAAAAAATTCAGATTTTAGAAGCGTTTTATCTTTACATCCGATTTACATTATGTCACTTCGGGGTGGTGAGGACACTTTACAAATCAAACCATCAGCATGAAAAATCAGGAGGAAGGAATAATCTTTTGATATTTGCTCATGCTTATGAACAGAACCGACCTATCTTACGCCCCATCCGGAACAACATCCGTCATGTCAGAAAACAATCATAAAATTTTAATCGTAGATGACGAACCAGATATCCTGGAGTTTCTCGATTACAATTTGTCGAGAAAAGGGTTTACTACGCTGCAGGCTTCCAATGGAAAAGAGGCCATCAAACAAGCCGCTGCTGAAATACCGGATCTGATCCTGCTGGATATCATGATGCCGGGCATGGATGGTGTGGAAACATGCTATGAACTCCGAAAAAACGCGAATCTCAATAATACTATTATTGCTTTTCTGACCGCGCGCAGTGAAGAGTACAGCGAGATAGCCGGACTGGAAGCCGGAGCCGATGACTATATCCAGAAACCCATCCGTCCCAGACTTCTCCTGACAAGGGTCAAAGCTTTGTTACGCCGAAAGGATTCGTCCCGAGGCCAAGTACCGGATGGAGGTGTCCTTGATTTTGGTGCGCTGAAAATTGATCCCAGCAGTTACGAAGTCACGATGAACGACGAACCTGTTTCCCTGGCGAAAAAGGAATTCGAGGTACTTATGCTTTTGGCTTCACAGCCGGGAAAAGTATTCACCCGAGAAGAAATGTTTCAGAAAGTCTGGGGGTATTCTGTTCCCATCATCAGCCGCACCATCGATGTCCATATTTCAAAGTTGCGCGAGAAAGTTGGCGATCGCTATATCAAGACCCTAAAGGGCATCGGATATAAGCTCGAAGTGTGATACGCTGAAGCTTCACATTTTATTCTTTGATTGACTTTTCAACCACTGATTAATTTCTGTGGTGAAAGTTTGTTTTCAAAGTCTTCTGAATTTCAGATATTTTTTTTCCCAATATAACGGGCAACTGCCTTGATATGAATACCCATACATATTATGATCTTATTATAGATCATAAACCACCGGAATGGTTCGGGAATTTCGTTTCCTCAAGTTAAATCAAAGTCATAATTTAAATCCATGATATCCAGCGGATATCTGTTTTTGAATTATAATCTTATCATCTCATCTGTAAAACCTGATCTAATGAGTTTTGAAACGAAAAATCTGAGGAATGTGGTGTTGCTGGGGCATAGCGGCTCCGGAAAAACGTTGTTTGTTGAAAGCATGTTGTTTGAATCCGGAGCCATCTCGAGAAGAGGAACCATCGAAGGAAAAAACACAGCCTCCGATTACACCAAAATAGAACAGGACAGAGGAAATTCATTATTCAGTTCACTCATGCACGCAGAGTGGCGTGGCAATAAGATCAATATCATTGACACACCGGGATACGATGACTTTGTCGGAGAAGTGATCGCCTCCATGAAAGTAGCCGATACCGCCGTGATGCTCGTCAATGCCTCCAATGGTGTAGAAGTAGGTACTGAGCTGCTTTGGGAATACATCGAAAAATTCAATACCCCTTGCCTGTTTGTCATCAACCAGGTGGACCACGATAAAGCAAATTTCGAATCATCTTTGGAACAAATCAAAGCGCGTTTCGGGCCCAAAGTATTACCCGTGCAATATCCGCTTGAAACCGGAAGTGGTTTTAATACGATCGTCGATGCCCTGCGCATGGTCATGTATGTATTTCCTCCCGATGGCGGCAAGCCTGAAAAAGAAACCATCCCGGAAAGTGAAGTGGCTCGTGCACAGGCGATGCATATGGCACTGGTCGAAGCTGCCGCAGAAAACGATGAAGGCCTGATGGAAAAGTATTTTGATGAAGGCAGCCTGAATGAGGAAGAATTGGCGGAGGGATTAAATATCGCTTTGGCCAACCAGGAGATTTTTCCCGTTTTCTGTGCGTCCGGACAACGCAATATGGGCAGCGGTCGCATTATGGGTTTTATCAATGACATCGGCCCTTCCCCTGCTGACAGACCACATCCTTTGAATACAGAAGGCAAACCCATCCCGCCCGATGCATCTGCACCGACGGAGATCTTCATTTATAAAACGACTACAGAACCACAGGTAGGGAATGTGTCCTATTTTAAAGTATTCTCAGGAACCGTAAAACCTGGTGATGACCTGATCAATCTTGGAAAAGGGAATCACGAACGCATTTCTCAAATCTATGTGTCGGAAGGCAAAAACCGCGAAGCAGTTTCAGCGCTGAAAGCCGGTGACCTGGGCGTGACCGTTAAGCTGAAGGAAAGCCATACCAACAATACACTTGCATCAAAAGGCGTCAATGCTTCTGTAGAAGAAATTCACTTCCCTGAACCGCGTATTCGGGTAGCGGTCACGACGGACAACAAAGGGGATATCGAAAAACTGGCCAAAGCACTCCATACGACGCATGAGGAGGATCCTACCCTGATCATTGAGCAATCTTCCGAACTCAAACAAATGCTACTGCATGGCCAGGGGCAATTGCATCTTGATTTAATCAAGTCAAGAATTGAAAGTCTGTACGGCATCGACCTCAATTTTGAAACGCCTAATATTCCATATCGCGAGACGATCACGAAAGAGGCCAATGAAGTGTACCGTCATAAAAAACAAACGGGTGGTTCAGGACAATTTGCGGAAGTACACATACGTATCGAGCCCTATCATGAAGGCATGCCCGATCCACACGGCCTGACCGTGCGGAACAAAGAAATCGAAACGCTTCCCTGGGGCGGAACCCTGGCTTTCTATTGGTGCATCGTCGGAGGTTCGATCGATGCCAAGTTCAGCAACGCCATTAAGAAAGGGGTCATGAATAAAATGACCGAAGGCCCATTGACCGGTTCGCATTGTCGCGATATTCGCGTATGTGTTTACGACGGAAAGATGCACCCTGTGGATTCCAATGACATGGCCTTTCAACTGGCAGGTACTGCCGCTTTTAAAGCAGCATTCCAACAAGCAGGACCTCAGCTACTGGAACCGATTTATCATATATCCATTTTATGTCAGGACGATGTGATGGGCGACGTCATGGGCGATCTGCAGACCCGACGCGCGATCATCATGGGGATGGAACGAGAAGGCCATTATCAGAAAATTCTCGCCCATGTTCCGCTGGCCGAACTTCATGATTATTCTTCCAGTCTGCGCTCGCTGACCCAGGGGAAAGCAAAATTTTCCATGAAGCTCACCGATTATCAGCAGGTTCCGGGAGACATTCAGCAAAAGCTGGTGACTGCGTATCAGGAACATGCGCATGATGATCATTAATGGATCTGAAGCTCTAACCAATTTATACCCGAAGGCATTTCATGCGAATCAATTTTGATTGGCTGTGAACGAGACGGCGTTGTCGTGCGTTTCTATTCATGAACAGTGCGTCCAGGCGATTCGGGTCTGATTTCTGCGCGTATTGGAATTTGGCTTTCCGACCACTGTGTGACCAGCGGGGTTTTTGATGAAGAGGCACCGGGAGACGACTAAAACTCGTTTTAACGCGAATTCGATATGTATCTTTGAAAAAATTTTGATCATGAAAACCTATATCGTTTTATTTGCCACCCTTGTGCTTTCCGTTTGCGCATTCGGGCAGGAGCATGACATTGAAATTTTTGAGAAAAAAGAAGGCAATCAAAACATTGTCATGGCTCGAAATATAGGGAAGGTGTCATACCTCGTGACCCTGAATATCGAAGCAGAAGGCATGATTGTCAATCCGGGGATTAAAGTTGAAGCAGTAGTTCCTCCCGGCTATATGCAATCTCTGGCTACCCTTGAACCCAAACCTGGCGTAGGGTGGTCGTACGGATATGATGTTTCGTTTGTCGAATACGTCGGAGAGCTGCCGACTCCGGAAAAAGATAAGTTGGCATCGGACCAAAGTACAGAAACTAATTCTTCAGTAGAAGTACCGGTGCCGCCGGCCACTGCTTCCTCCACTGATGCTGCGATCGTCGTCTACACGCGTCAGGGTTGTGGCCGATGTTCATTTATAAAAAAAGAATTGAAGAAAAAGGAAATCGCCTTTGCAGAAGTGGATGTCAACAGCGGCGTTCCCGAAGCTGATGATATGTGGAAGTTACTTCGCGAAAGTGGTTTTACGGGCACCAGCGTCACGATGCCGGTGGTAAAAGTCAGGGGCGAATTGCATTACAACATTAAAGACATGAATGCCTTTATAAATGATCTCGAGCAGTAGGTGATCAAAATAAATTTTGATCACATCTGAGTCAATATCAAGATACCTTTCTTATTACTTTTTTCACGTGTCCTGAAACCGACAGTGTTTCAGGATTGCCATCCTGCAATATGTTAATTGCAGGACACGAAAAAGTATCCGCCTCAGGCGGACTAGTTAAGTAAAAACGTCCTTTACTGAGTTTAACATCGCTATGATACTTTAAACGTGAAAAAGATACAGGTCTGTTACTTTTTTCACGTGTCCTGAAACCGAAAGTGTTTCAGGATTGCCATCCTGTAATATGTTAATTGCAGGACACGAAAAAGTATCCGCCTGTGGTGGGCTAATCAAGTACAAATTTCACTTATACTTTGCTTAGCAACTGTATGCTATTATAAATGTGAAAATGGCACAGATTTGTTACTTTTTTCATCGCCAAAAAAGTAACCAAAAAGTCTAGTCGCGCTAAAAACTCCCTTTTAGCTCTTTTCTTTTTCTGTTATACTGAGGAGGATTTAAAGTTCTTTCTTCGCTCTTTCTTCTTTTTGCTCTTGCGAACACAAAAAGAAGGCACCAGGTTGGTCAAACAGTTTAGCGCGACAGGACTTATCTGGTAGAAATTAACTTTTCAAAACCACATAAAAAATAATCTCCCAACGGGAAATGTCCTCCGTGTACTCCGCACATTCTGTTCCGATCCATCGGGATCAAACAGATGAGCGAGGCGAATCTAATCCCAAATAACCTGATGCGAGACAAGGAATCAAATATCCGGGACAGCTGTGATCTCGAGCTGTAAATGAGTCAAGATTGCCGTTCACGTGCATACGGCATGAAGGTACCTGGGAATGGTTCTAAAAGGTTAAGTCCACCACACGCAGTCTTCGCTTTTTACCGATTTTGTATTTGATCGGTGCGAAGAGTTTTCGAGCGGCCGTACCGACAGCAAAATTGATCACGCCAAATTCCATTCCGCCTTGAGAAAATTCAGGATTTCCTGATACCGTATACCATACATCTCCAAAAAACATGGAGATACCTCCCGCTTGCAAGGCTCCGCCCAGAATATTTACCAGCGTGCGTTGTCGTTTTAGTTTGATTCTGTCGATATCCTTAATGTCCACCCAGGCCTCGCCTAGCAGGATAAGTTGCCCATTGACATCCAGATCATAGATCGTCCGAGTGTACCAGCCGGCGCGATCTTCTTTCAGTTGAAAAGTGAGTTCGTCATACATTTCTATCCGCTGGGTAACGGGGCTTCCTCTCAACTCAATAAGCAACACCTTTTGGGCTTGTCCTGAAGGAAGATAAAAAACGAATAGCAGGAGGCAAACGGCGATGTATTTCATGGTGGATGCAATTCAAAATCAATCATGGTGAAAGATGTTTGACCATGGCTTCCAACGCCAGGACGAGTTGCTTCTGTATCAAATCCAGTGGTTTAATCTCATTGCCAGTGTATATCAGTGCCAAGTCAAGATGAAGGTCCGGAGGTACCTGCTTAAGAAATGTAAGTTTGTGCAAACGATATGCTTCCCGCATGAGGCGTTTCACCCTGTTACGATCCACCGCCCGGGGAAACTTCCTTCGCGGTACGGAAAACATCACCTGTACCGGGCTTAAGCGGTTTGGGTCGGGGTCAGTTGTTCGCCACACCACGCGAACAGGATGTTTCGATAGTCCCTGCCCTTCTTTGAAAAGGATATCAATGGCTTTTCGCGAGGACAGTCTTTCTGATTTCGAAAGGGTAAAACGAAGCATCATCAAATATACAATTCCGAACCCCACCTGTCAGTCGGGCGCGGGTGATGGAATAGGAAAAAGAGACTGGCGGGTATAAAAAAAGCCTCAACATCTGTTGAAGCTCTTTTTTTCGTGCAAACGCTGCTCGCGTTTTTTATGCTGTACTATTTCACCCGCATGGTATCAGAAACAGTCAGTCTGTGTCTGCCTCGGGCGCGACGCGCAGAAAGAACTTTCCGTCCGGCTTTCGTACTCATACGAGAGCGGTATCCGTGCTTGTTGATTCTCTTCTTCCGGGAGGGTTGAAATGTCCTTTTCATCGCTGTTAAATGTCTTTATATATTCAGTCCGCTCGGTTAAAAGCGGGCACAAATGTACTTATTTTTTAAAAAAAAATGCCTCTTTTTCGGAAAAAACGTCATTTTCCGGGGCCAATTTTCATGCCGAAACCTGACCAGACTCCTTTATCCATTCATGGAAATCAGAAATTCCTCGTTGGTTTTGGTATTGATCATGTGTTTTCTCAGGATAAACATACGCTGGAGAATCGCTTCGTCAAGCAGCAGTTCTTCCCTTCGGGTACTGGACTTCGTAAGGTCGATCGACGGATACATACGGCGGTTGGCCAGCGAACGGTCGAGCTGGAGCTCCATATTACCTGTGCCTTTAAACTCTTCGAAGATGACGCCGTCCATTTTGGAGCCGGTATCAATAAGCGCTGTGGCCAGCACGGTAAGTGATCCGCCGTGCTCGATATTCCGGGCGGCACCAAAAAACTGCTTGGGCTTGTGGAGCGCGTTAGCTTCCACCCCTCCGG
>JAUHXV010000001.1 GCA_030426765.1 Bacteroidia bacterium
TGGAAGATGAGTTGTTGGAGCAAACTCCAATCCCGCTGTACAGCGGGAGCAAGTATCGACAGGCTGAATCAAAGGACAAGTAGATTCCTCCTTTCAGTCGGAATGACGCCGCCCTGATGGGTACTGAGAGAGCATGGCGGTGGCTCCGCACCGCCATGCTCTCTCCTCTATTAAAAACGAATGTCATTCCGAACGCAGTGAGGAATCTACTGTAGACAAAAAGGAATGCTCCTGCATCTCTGTATCACTTTTGTTAATCTGAATTTGTTGATCGATGCCTGTCCATATCCCGATCCGTCTTCTTCTTAAAATTTTCTTCCAGGCCGGAAGTCAGATCGATGTCCATCTGATTGGCGAGGCATAAAAGCACCCACAGGATGTCGGACATTTCGTCTTTGATGGCAGCTTTAGCATCTGTGTTTCGTTCGGAGGGTTTGAACGACTGGTCGCCATATTCGCGGACGATCCATCGCGCCATTTCGCCCACTTCTTCGGTCAATACGCCGAGGTTGGTCAGTTCACTAAAATAGCCACCGCCGTATGTGCGGATCCAGTGATCCACTTTTTGTTGCGCTTCCGAAATCGTCATAAGTCTTTTTGTTTGCTGTCGATGATGATGGTGACCGGACCGTCGTTGACCAGGCTCACCTGCATGTCTGCGCCGAAGATCCCAGAGGGAACTTTACGTCCGGTTTTGATACTCAGATAATCTTTAAAATACTCATAAAGTGGAATGGCCGTTTCCGGCCTGGCGGCTTTGATAAATGAAGGCCGATTGCCTTTTTTAGTATTGCCGTGGAGGGTAAACTGACTGATGACCAGGATCTCTCCCTGCACATCCTGCAGCGCGAGGTTCATCTTATTGTCTTCATCCTGAAACAGCCGCATCTGGCTGATCTTGTCGGCCAACCACTGTGCATCTTCTTTGGTGTCTTCGTGTTCCACACCCAGCAAGACCAGCAAACCTTTTCCGATTTCGCCGGTAGGATCGCCATTGGCAATGACACTGGCAGAGGAGACGCGTTGGATTACAGCTCGCATAGAAGAATGGGTTTACAGGTGAGGGGAGAAGTATTTATACACATTATGGCAAATAGCACTATATAGTCAGAACAAATTCAACGCTTCCTAAAATCAAATTTTCAACATTTTATCTGGGGATATTGTCAATTTCCTGTGGGAAAAAAGCGTCTTGTCCGCAGTGTTGATAAACGGGCAAAATTTTGCGCTTTTTTTACGTTCGGAAGTGATGGTTTACTAACATATTGAAAAAATTATTATTAAACATTTTTACTTATGTACACTTCGACCACAGGTGCTAATAATTAATATAATAAATTGATTATCAATAAATTAACATGTGTATAAGAATGTGAATTACGGTGCATAAATCAGCGGTTTTACATTCTGATAAACGGCCGAGTAAATTCTTTCCACTAATTCAAAGCCCTAATAATGATGGTATAGATAAGTAATACTATAAAAGTATCATCAATATCAGTCAGAACAAAATTCAGGAATTCAAAAGGTATCTTTGGCTCGCTGTAAAAAATGAACGTATGAAGGATCAGCGATGGGTGCGTATTTGGCTGATGACAGGCCTGGTGATGGTCTTTTTTCAGATCATCATTGGCGGCATCACCCGCCTGACCGGTTCAGGGCTCAGTATTACGCGCTGGGAAATTGTCACCGGAACTATACCGCCGCTCAATGCAGCGCAATGGGAAGAAGCTTTTGATTTGTACAAGGCAACGCCGCAGTATCAGAAGATCAACCAGGGGATGGAGATGAGCCAGTTTAAATTCATCTTCTTCTGGGAGTACATCCATCGCTTATGGGCTCGATTGATGGGATTCGTTTTTCTGATTCCCTTTATCATTTTCCTTATGCGGGGTGCGCTCACTCGGGTGACGATCCGAAGGCTGGGTATGGTGGTTTTCCTGGCCGCATTAGCGGCTGTCTTCGGATGGATCATGGTGGCGTCGGGACTTATCCACAGACCGTGGGTCAATGCGTATAAACTGACGATTCATCTTGGCCTGGGTATATCGTTGTTTGTCTATCTTTTTTACACCTGGTTCAAAGAAAGTGATATTCCGCCTTTGCAGCTGCGAGCGGATTGGAAAGGAATGATTCGGCTGTTGATTATACTGGCTATTATTCAGATCTGTTTCGGGGGTTTTGTGTCCGGTATGAAAGCAGCGATGAGTTATCCGACATGGCCAAAGATGAATGCGGAATGGATCCCGTCGATATTGTTTGACAGTTCATATTGGAATATCGAGTCCCTCAAGCTTTATGATGCGGCCGGATTTATGCCTTCTATGGTGCAGTTTATCCACAGAATGTTGGCCTATGTGTTATTTGTGGTCGCGGTCATTTTTGGATTGCGATTTATGCGTCAGGAGCTTCGGGAAAACCATTGGGTGGTGTTTGGAATACTTGGATTACTGGTGGTACAGATGACGCTTGGGATTGTTACTTTGTTGGGAAGTTTGGGACATATCCCGGTCTTACCTGGGTCTTTGCATCAGGGAGTGGGCATTCTGTTTTTAACCTACCTGTTCTATATTAAGTTTAGGATTAAATAAGTTCTATTTTTGCGCTGTTAAACTAAATCTGTCTTTTGAAGTTTATCACCACTATATGAATCATACTATCATAGAGGAGAGTGGATTTAAGTATATCGAGTCTGATCCGGAGAAGGAGCAAACGCTTTTGCTGCTTCACGGGCTTTTCGGTGCTCTGAGTAATTTTTCCGGCATTATTGATCATTTTAAGGGAAAGGTCAATGTGGTGGTGCCGATGCTCCCGATTTTCGAGCTTCCGCTGCGCAAATTGTCTGTAATGGGGCTGGTGAACCACGTGAGCGACTTCGTATCCTATAAGGGATATCGATACCTGAATATTGTAGGCAACAGTCTGGGAGGCCATGTGGCGATTCTGTATTCGCTGGACGTTCCGGAAAAACTGCAGTCGCTGACCCTAACCGGCAGTTCAGGACTCTTTGAAGAGCCGCTGGGCAGTACGTTCCCTAAGCGTGGAAATTATGAGTTTGTCCAGCAAAAAACTGAATCTACCTTTTACGATCCTAAAGTTGCCACTAAGGAACTGGTTGATGAGGTCTATGATATTGTGAATGACCGCAACAAGGCGATCCGGGTGATAGCTATTGCGAAATCCGCTTTACGCCATAACATCGGTGATCGGCTCGATCAGATCAAAGCGCCTTCATTATTGGTTTGGGGTAAGCAGGATACGATTACACCGGCTTTTGTTGGGGAGAAATTTGACGAACTCCTCCCTGACTCCGAACTCGTCTTGATGGATAAATGCGGCCATGCGCCGATGATGGAGTATCCGGAGGAGTTTAACCAGGTCCTCGAGAAGTTTCTCGTCAGCCGCGGAAAGATATAAGGAGCCGGACGGATTGTTCCACGTGGAACAAATTTTCCTATCTGGTCGCACAATATTTTCAATTTAATATTAATTGTCATAATACCCTGCTTTGGGTTGTTCCACGTGGAACAATCACAGGTCTATTTTTATTGTATTGAACATAAAGCGTACTAACCTCAATAATTAAAACACATACTATGGGAAAGGGGATAGATGTGGAAAACCTCGACAAGACGTTTACACCCGAAGATGATTTCTACCAGTTTGTCAACGGCGGATGGATGAATACGACGACCATTCCTCCTGACAGAAGTATTTGGGGAAGTTTTCATGAGCTTTCCAAAAACACCGAACAAGACGTCATCGATATTCTGGAAGAAGCCTTAGCCACGCCGGGGCCTGCGGAAAATATTGCCGCTCGCTTATTCGAAACCGGTATGGATGAACCTCAGATTGAGAAAACCAAACTTCTACCTCTGCAGGATCTGTTGGAGCGGATTGATCAATTAGAGCATCATAACCAGTTGCCCGGGCTGCTTGGGTATTTGTCCACACACGGTGCAGGCGCGATAGTGCATTTCAGCGTCCATCCGGATATGGCGGACAGTCATGTGTATGCGGCATATCTGGAGGCGGCCAATCTCGGATTGCCGGAAAGGGAATACTATCTGGACACCGATGAGAAAGGGGTTAAGATCAGGCAACAATACACGGATTATATCAGCGCCCTGCTTCAAAAGGAATTAGGCTACGAAGAAACGGCGGCTCAAAAGAGCGCGGAAGATATCCTGGCATTAGAACAGCAGCTGGCCCGTGAGATGATGCCGAAAGAAGACAGGCGCCAGATGGACAAACTCTACAATCCTATGACGTCCGGCGAACTGAGCGAGATGATGCCGAATTGGTCGTGGCAGGAATTCTTTGCAAAAATGGAGACGCCTTTTCCTGAGCGGATCATCGTGACCGAACCGGATTATATGCGGTATATCAACCAGCAGTTTAGTAAATTCTCCATCGAGACCATCCACCACTATCTCCGGTTTGTCGTGATCAATACCTACGCTCCTTATGCGCACAAATCCCTCGAAGAAGCACAATTTGACTTCTACGCGCGCACTCTGCAGGGCATTGAATCTATGCGACCCCGGAAAGAGCGATTGGTGCAAGTCGTCAATCAAAGCCTTGGTGAAGCATTAGGGCAGTTATACGTATCAAAGCATTTTCCAAAAAAAGCCAAAGAAAGCGCGGTAGAAATGACCAAAGATATCGTTGAGGCTTTTCGCAACAGAATTCAGGCGTTGGACTGGATGGAAGAAACAACCAAAGCGTATGCCTTGGAAAAACTTGAAGCGTTTAAGGTTAAAATTGGTTTTCCGGATCATTGGAAAGATTACAAAGGATTGACTATCAACGGAATAGGTGAAAAGGGCAGCTATCTTGACAACATGCTATCGGTCGTCACCTGGCGGTTTAACCGCGACAAAAAACGGATCGGTCAAAAGGTGGATAAAGAAGAGTGGTTTATGCCCCCACAGCAAGTCAATGCATATTACAATCCGATGTTTAACGAAATCGTCTTTCCGGCCGCAATCCTTCAGCCGCCGTTTTTCGACTGGGAAGCGGATGCCGCGGTCAACTACGGAGGTATAGGTGCGGTCATCGGCCATGAGATCACGCATGGATTTGACGACCAGGGCAGCCGCTTTGATAAATCCGGTAATCTCAAAGAGTGGTGGACGGAAAAAGACAGAGCGCGATTTAGTGAAAAAACCAAAGACCTGATCACGCAATTTGATCAATACTATCCCTTCGAAGATCTCGCACTCAACGGTACGTTTACCTTAGGTGAAAACATCGCTGATCTGGGCGGACTGAGTGTGGCGTATGATGCATTGCAACTCTATTACAAACGCCATCCGAAGCCCGATAAGATAGACGGCTACTCACAGGAGCAACGATTCTTTATGTCGTGGGCGACAGTGTGGCGCACGAAGACTCGACCGGAAGCGCTGCGCAACCAGATCAAAACAGATCCGCATCCGCCGGGATTGTATCGCGCCGTCGCAGCGCCTTCGAATATGCCGGGATTCTATCAGGCTTTTAATATCAAACCCACCAGTCAATGGTACCGCGCGGAAGAGCAAAGGATTAAAATCTGGTAAAAGATATATGCAAGGTGGTCATACTTTGACGTGTTCAGGACACCTGTAAAGGGAAAACTGAACGAACCATGTTGAATAAGCAAAGGCGCTTTTGCACCACATGCAAAGAAGAAATCCACGGCCGCAGTGACAAACGATTTTGTTCGGATTACTGTCGCGCTGTGCACTACAATCAGGTGGATACGGAAGTGACTCTACTCATGCGTCGCGTTAATTACCAGATCCGTAAAAACCGCCGGATCCTGGCGCGGATGAATCCAAAAGGAAAATCAAAAGTGGCGCGCGTCAAACTCCTGGAGGCCGGTTTGAATTTTCAATATCACACGCACACCTGTACGACACGCTCGGGACAGGTGTTTCGCTTCTGCTACGATCAGGGCTATTATGAAATGCGAAATAACTACGTCAAGATCCTCGCACAGAATCAGCTGACAGAGTAGTGGTTGTGTCGTCATTAACTGACTTCCTGAAATCGCTTTGCGATCGTAACAAACTGATCTACAGAGAGTTGTTCAGGCCTAAGCGCCTCTATGCCCATATCCACTAACAGGCTTTCCGGCATGATCGAGGTGAGTGTATTTCTCAGTTTTTTACGGCGTTGATGGAAGGCTACTTTGACGACCTGACGCAGGACATTGAAGGGGACATCTTCGACTTCTTTCTGATAACGTGTCAAAGCGATGACTGCGCTTTGCACTTTGGGTGGCGGCGCAAAAGATTCCGGACCGACTTTAAAAAGAAGTTCGGCGCGATAATACGCCTGCACCATCACAGAGATCACACCATATGCCTTGCTGCCCGGACCGGCGCAAATTCGATTCGCCACTTCATATTGAAACATGCCCGCCATAAACGGTACGCGATGTCGATGATGCAAACCCAGGAAAACAATCTGGCTGGAGATGTTGTATGGAAAGTTACCCACGATAACAAAATCATCATCCGGCGTGACAAGTTCTTCAAGGCGCACATGCAGGATATCGCCCTGAATGATTTGCAGGGACGTGTTTTTAAATTCCTTATTCAAAAACGGAATCAGATCCCGATCCAATTCAACCGCAACCACAGGCAAAGGTTGTTGGATCAGGAAGCGCGTCAGAATTCCTTTTCCGGGGCCGATTTCCACTACTGTTGCACAACCTTCGGTATTGAGGGAAGAGGCCAGATTAGCGGCGATATCTTCCTCGATGAGGAAGTGCTGACCAAATGATTTTTTGGCTTTCATCGGTGGCGAAGATAGAGAATCAAAGCATCAGCCTGGGAAAAGCAAACTTGTGGAAGAGGAAATTCAAAACACACACTTGCTACCATCAGAAGACATTGTTGCGGTAGGGAATATTGATGCGCACGCCGAGTTGCAGGATGGTTGTTTTCAAACTACGCGCTGCAATGTCGCTGACTTTATTTCGAATCAACACACGTCCATCGACAAACATGCCGGGTGACAATTCGTAAATCGCGGCGGCATGACCGTAAAAGATATTCGTTCCCACACCCTGGCCGATATAGTTGCCATAATCACCTTGTCGGTACGTGTTGGGAAAAATGACATTGCTGCCGTACGAGATGCTATCGATATCTTCCCCTGTGCGCATAAAACTCAAACTCGCATTGAGCGACAAGCGAGGTGACACCTGATACTTGCCCGAGACAATCAACTCAGAAAAGTTTCCACCCATCGGATGCGCCAGCGTTTGTTTGTAGTTGGAGTAATTGGCCTGGTGGTCCACATGAGAATACGTGTAAGGGCGCACTGAATTCCATTCGAGTTGCAGGTCCAGCATGCGCACGCCAAATGCGTTGATATATTTTGCGCCTAACTGTAAACCAAACTTATTTCCCCACCAGTCGAGGCTGCCTTCCAGAATTTCACCCAGGGAAATATCGTCCAGGATAAACTGTCCGTAAAAAGAAAAGGTGCGCTTGACGTCCTGTCGAAAGCTGAAACCGAGTAACACATTATCCGGGCTGCCGATCCACCCTTCCACTGTTCGGTACAAAATAATCGGGTTGAGATACTGGAGTTCAAACTGGTCGTTGTCGCGATCAAACACGACCGATTCAAACAAACCGAGTGTTAGTGTTTTGTTGGGTTTGTAACTCAGATAATGTGCGGCCATGTATTTTTTTGGCACCGGCTCAAACTGCCCGTTGACCACTCTAAAATTGTCTGCGGATATTTCCGCGAAAATATTCTGGTAGTGAAATTTCCATACCCGCGTATTGAACTTCAACGAAAAATAGGGTGTCGAAAAATCGGATATAAATAAGGACCGGATTCCATCGCCTATGAAAAACTGATTATGCCCTAGCTGCATGCCGATGTACTTGCCGAAGTTGATACCGATATACGCATTGGCAAGAAGGAAATCGCGACCATCCGTGACTTCAAAAAGAGAACTGTCGAAGTCTTTATACAGTGCGGCCCCCGGTACAACATCCAGGCTGTCCGTGTATTGATTGATGTAGTTCGGGAAGCGCACCTGGCTGTCGTAAAAGCTGGTTTGGAAAAACACATTTTTGCCAACCGCTCCGCGAAGACTCAGCCCGCGTTGGTTGTAGAAGATGGTGGTTTCTTCTTCCGCATCATGTCCCACGGCGAGATGCAATATTGGATTGACGCGCAGATAAAAATCTTTTACGTCAACTTCGTAGAGATGCTCGGGAGTCCTGTAAAATGTTTTCCAAAGAGGGTGTTTGCTTTTTCGGTAACGGGTTGAATCTGCTTTAATTTTAGTGTCGATGTATCCGTGAAACGTTGAATCGGGGTGAGCTCCCGGAACCACAAATTCGTTGTTCTGATCATAGATCGACTGCATCTGGTGATTGGATATTCTATCATTCGCCTCTTCAGCGTAGATGCTGGCGAGTATGACGAGGTCTGAACGCCAGTACGGCATGATGGCAGAATGGAGGGACGAATCACCACCACCGCTTTCGATGATCATGCGATCGTAGATGGCGTGTTTTTCGCGATCCATTTCTGTCAGGATATTCTGAGCCGCCAGGTCAGTTCCACACCACAACAGGAACAACAAATTCAGCGAAAGAAAAAAACCGGTGCGCGTCATCATCGTTTAAAGTTAAGCAGCCAATCTTTGATGGCCTGATCAAAAGCATCAGGAGTATCACCGAGAAAACGAACGGCGACAGGAAGAATATAGATCGGGAGATTCAGTTGGGCCAATCGCTCCCGGTGTGTATCGAGGCGCATGGCGTCTTTTTCGGTGGTGAGGATGATGCGCTCGCGATCGGATTCGATGTGTTTAAAACGACGTTCGATTTCACCAATGTCAAACAAAGAAAACGGATGATGATCGTTGTATGAAAGCATAAACACATCGCCGCATTTTTCTTCGACGTATTCTAATAAATATTCTGTGCCGGCGATCGCTACGACGAGCAGGACATCGATATCGGGATGTAGTGTAAGGCGCTCGCCTTGTCCATACATTTTATACGGATGGCCGTAATGGTATTCGCTGAAAAACACCTGTTGTTTTACATTGCGTCGCACGTCCTGTTCGATGCGTGCCATATCCAGCTTCGTCACCGAGGGAGGGCATTTGGTGACTACGATAAAATCGGCCCGCGATGCTCCGCTACGCCATTCTCTCAACCGTCCGACCGGAAGAAGGAAGTCTTTCGTGTAAAGGCGATCGTGTTCGGTGAGAAGGATATTTAGTCCTGGTTTGACTTCGAGGTGTTGATAGCCGTCGTCCATTAGTATGACTTTGATGTGCGGGAACGAACGCATAAGTCGCGGTATGGCCAGACTGCGGCTTTCTGAAACGGCGACGGCGACATGCGGGTATTTCCGTTTAAACTGCAGAGGTTCGTCGCCCACCTGGGTGGCGTCATGTCGCACGGAGACATCGAGGTAACCGGATGTTTTGCGCTTATATCCACGACTCACCACGGCCAGCGGAAGGTACTCGTGCAGGACACGAATGATGTATTCGGTGTGCGGGGTTTTGCCGGTTCCGCCGACGGAGAGATTGCCGATGCTGATGACCGGCATGCTGAAAGAAACGCCGCGCAGAATGCCTGCAGCATACAACCCATTACGAAGGGCGACGCCCAGCCCGTACAGCAGGGCAAGCGGTAAAAGCAACAATTTGAGAATCCACTGATTGACCATATCCCGGAAGCCGTAAAGGTAGGTTAAAAGTCAGGAGCCGGACCAGCCGCTACTGCTGTGCTTTTGAGACCATATAAATCGCCAGACCGGAGAAAAGAATATTGGGCAGCCACATGGCGATCATGGGGTTCATGTGGAGATTCGTTGAAAAGGTCAGTGCGAACTTACTCATGAGTACAAACACGGCGCCGATCACTGCCCCGATGGCGAGATTGAGGCCCATTCCTCCGCGTTGTTTTCGAGATGCGACAGAAGCACCGATGACGGTCAGGATGACGATGGTAAACGGCTCCGCCCATCGCCGATGATATTCGGATCGCATTTTGCGTGAAAACCCGATGCCCCTTTCCTGTTCGTACTGAATGTATTCCAGCAATTCTTTTGACGTCATCATCTCTTTGTCATTGGTATAGTAGACAAAGTCGGAAGGATAGAGCGCGATGGCCGTATCGAGGCTGCCCCCGATGCCGGAGACATAGTGTTCTTTGCCCTCTTCCCAATAGCGCGTTTCATAATCGTGGAGGCGCCACTTCTGATTTTCGGGCAGATATTCAAAACTTTTTGCGTGCAATAAAAACGTCAGTTGCAAATCTTCGTATTGTTCGAGACGAAAGCCTGTTCCACTGCTGTCATTGGACAAGTAGTTGTTGATAAACACTTTGGATTCCGGACCGATGAATAAATGGATATTACTGCTCTTCACTTTGTAGTTGCCCGGAAAGATGTATTTGTTTTCAAACGCCATCATGGTTTTATTTCCTCTCGGAAAAAAGACATGATTGCCGAGCAGGTAGATGCCGGAAAGAAAGAAGGCGGCGATCAGGTAAGGGCGCAGGAAGCGTGTGTAGCTCATACCGGCATTGAGCATCGCTACGACCTCGGTGTTTTTCGCCATGCGGGAGGAAAAGAAGATCACGGAGATCAGCGAAAAAATCGGCCATAAAAGACCGTTGATCCACGGTACAAAATTGAGGTAGTAGTCAACGAAGATCTCTTTACGCGTCACCGGCTGGTCGACAAATTTTTCGATGTGCTCGCTGAAATTGATGGCGATAGCGATGATCGAAAACAACAGGGCCGTAAAGAAAAACGTGCTCAGGTATTTGCGGATGATATATCGGTCTAAGGTCAGCACGGGCATACCTGATTTGAGGTTACAAACATAGGGAATAAACGAGTAAGACGATAGGCCATGGAGTACAAACACAAAAGGAGGAGGTTTAATTGTCCGACATGGCTCGCAACACGAACGGATCGTATACGTTAGATATCATAGTCAGGGCGCACAAATGCCCGCAGGATGACTCCGGAAAAATGAACTACCTTGTCAGCATAAACCACGAACACCACGCACATGAGTGAGACCGAACAGGTCAGCATCGAACGATTACAGCAGGAGCTCAGTCTGAAGCAACTTCAGATCAATAGTCTGCTGACCATTACCCAGGCCATCAATGACAATGTAGCGGCACCGGAGTTGTACAATATGTACAAGTCTTTTATCGGTTGGGAAATGGGCATCAAGCGCATGGCGTTGTTCTTCAACAAAGGTGAGAAACAATGGTATTGCGCGACCCATTTGTTGGCCGACCACCTGGCGGACCGCGAAGATCTCGGTCCTATCCTGATGCAGTATACCAAGACGCAGCGGATCACCGAAAAAGATCCGGAAGTCTTGCAGGATTTTGATCTGATCGTGCCGGTGTATCACAAGAAAGTACCTATTTCATTTGCCCTGGTGGGCGGTCTGCGGGCGGATGCCAATGAGTATCCGAGGATTCAGTTTGTCACCACCTTTACCAACATCATTGCGGTGGCGCTCGAAAACAAAAGGCTCTTTAAAAAGCAGATCGAGCAGGAGCGTTATGCACGCGATATGGAGCTGGCCAGCAGTGTGCAGAAAATGCTGATTCCGGATCACCTTCCCAAGAGCAACTACTTTGACATGGCCTCCGTCTACAAACCGCACTTTACGGTTGGCGGCGATTATTTTGACTTCATACAATACGATGAGCGCAGGCTGACTTTTTGTATTGCGGATATCAGCGGCAAGGGGGTTTCCGCGGCGATACTGATGGCCAATTTCCAGGCGATTTTGCAGAGCCTGATCTATCAGTATCGCGACCTCGAGACCTTTGTTTTTGCGCTCAACCAGGCGGTATATCGGATTACGAAGAGCGATCGGTTTATCACCTTATTTATTGGCGAGCTCAACCTAAAAAACAATACGCTGCAGTATATCAATGCCGGTCATCATCCGCCGTTTCTCTTACAAAACGGCGAGATTACGCGTTTGGAGAGCGGGTGTACGATTATAGGAGCATTTGAAACGTTGCCCGAAATACACATGGGTCAGGTGGAGCTGACGCATCCCGGGATGTTCTTTGCCTGCACGGACGGACTCACGGACATTGTCAATGACCTTGAACAGTATTTTGATGATGATCATCTGATCGAGGCGCTCAAGGAAGCGCACGATATTCCCTCCGCCAATGCGTTTAATGAAGCCCTGATGGAGAAAGTGGATGCGTTTCGCGGTGAAATGCCGTATCCGGACGATATCGCCCTGCTCACATGTAAGTATAAGGTCGCCGAAAAGGAAGATAAGGGCTCGGGAAAATAGGTTTTTCAGGAAAATAACTACCTTTTACGGTGCTAATTGGGGTCTGAGTCGGAGGGACACAACCAAAAATTCCGACCTTTGGCGGATTAATTACTGAAGACCAGAAATGGCAGGTATTTTTCATGAGAAATAAAACAGCGGCAGGATTATTTGCATTGTTTCTAGGTTGGGCGGGCGTACACCGATTCTATCTCGGGCAGGTCGGCTATGGTATATTATATGTTTTTCTGACGATTGTTTCCCTTGGGATCATATCCACCTTTTTAGGGGTCATCGATGCGATCGTGTTCTTTTCGATGAACGAAGATGACTTTGATGCAAAATTCAATACTGCGCAAGGGATGGTGCCTCCGATCTACAACCGAAGGCTGCAGCAGAAAGGCTATCCGCCTATGGCGCCCCCGCGTCGTCCGGGAAAGACAAGCGCTCCGCCTCGTACGCGCCGATCTTCCGGCAGAAACGTCCAGAACCCGTATAAAGTCAATGGTATCAAGAAATACAAGGAGTTTGATCTGGAAGGCGCCATCGAAGATTTTACCAAAGGACTGGAGATCAACCCCCGGGATATTTCCCTCCATTTTAATCTGGCATGTGCGTATTCACTGACCGAACAGGTGGACAAGGCCTATGCGCATCTGGATCAGGCCGTTGCGCTGGGTTTCACAGACTTTAATAAAATCAGAACGCATGACGACCTGGCGTATGTCAGAATCCAGGAGCGTTTTGATGCCTTTCAGGACAACAATTTCAGACTGAGCACGCCTGCTGCTCCCGCAGCGGAAGAGAATAAAGACGAACAAGCACCCGCTTTGGACGAACCGGCAATGGACGATATGTTGCTCGCGCAATTAAAGCGATTATCAGAGCTGCGTGACCGTGGATTGCTTTCAGAACAGGAGTTTTCCATCGAAAAAAGAAAGCTGACACGTTAAAAAAGTATTAAACCGCGCCACTTTTGGCACAATCTTTCGTCTTAATAGTATAAAACGTATCAGGCATGATTGCCAGAGAGCTTATATCACATCTTATTCAGCCGCTAAACACCTCGGATTCCGGGGAGCAGGCGCTGACGTATTTACAGGTGTACCACCTTAAGCATCTGCCGATCGTAAACAATGAACAACTCCTCGGAACCATTTCTGAAGAAGACATCACTACAAGCCCGATAGACGAGCCGATAGGTTCTTTTTCACTGGGCCTCAACAAAGCATTTGTCCGTGACACGGATCACCTCTTTGAAGTCATGAGTGTCATGGCTGACGGCAAGCTCACCATGATCCCTGTTGTAGACAGATTTGACAACTACCTCGGCCTGATCACGCTGGAAGATCTGATTCAGTATTATGCGAGAAGCTTTTCTTTCTCAGAGCCCGGCGGCATCATTGTGCTGGAGCTGCAGAAATCAGATTACAGCCTTGCGGATGTTTCCAGGATCATCGAAAGTGAAGGTGCGGTCGTGCTGAGCAGTTTTCTGACGCGCGATCCGGGGACGACCAAAATGTTTCTGACGATCAAAACGAATCAGAAGGAGGTGCAAAACCTGGTGGCCACCCTGGAGCGCTATGAGTTTATCATCAAAGCATCATTTTCTGAAGAAGGGTATTTTGAAAACCTCCAGGACAATTTTGATGCGTTCCTGCACTACCTCAATGTCTGATGCTTCTACTTCGGCAGAAAGTAGTTCTCACACTTCTCTTATTTTGTTTTGCTGAAACAGTTGCAGGACAAAGTGTCGTCGTTCAAAGCATTACGATTGAGGGCATCAAAAAAACAAAGCCCACCATTATTCATCGCGAGCTGACGTTTGCCGTAGGCGATAGTTTGTTGCAAGCCGACCTTGGACCAACCCTGGAGCGCAACAAAAACAATCTGCTCAACCTGGCGCTGTTCACGGAAGTAGTCGTGAATATATCTGAATGGGACACTGAAAAGAACACGGTGGACATCCTTGTGTCGGTCAAAGAGTCGTGGTATATCTATATCCTCCCGATTTTTGATCTGGCAGACCGAAATTTTAATGTCTGGTGGGACACGTACAATGGAAGCCTGGACAGAATTAACCTGGGCGCGCGTGTAGACTGGCTTAATTTTTCAGGAAGAAACGATAAACTCAAAGCGAAAATTCAGTTTGGTTTTACGCCAAAGCAGGAGATCGAATATCGGTTTCCGTATTTCAACCGAAAGCAAAGTGTCGGTATGACCACCGGTTTTTTGCACAGTGTCAACAAGGAAATTAATTACGCTACGTCAAACAATGCACAGGAGTTTGTGCGCCTGGATGAAGATGTCATCCACGAGCGGTGGGAGGGCAGACTTGGGCTCTTTTATCGCCCAAATATTTTTATGAAATACGATTTCCGACTCGCGTATCAGCATCTGCGGGTGGACAATCGCGTGATCACAGATTACAACCCGCAATACTTCATCAGCGGGGATAGTGTGCAGAGTGTATTTATCCTTGGCATGACGTTTGAATACGATGACCGCGACGTAAAAATATTTCCCGCAAGAGGATTTCTTGCGTCGTTGAATGTGGAGAAAATCGGCTTGGGTATCGGTGGTGACGAAGATGTGCTGACAACCGATATTAAGTTTGAATTTAATATCCCTCAGGGACGACGCCTTCAGCATCGCATCTCCATGTTGGGTAAGTACAGCATCACGCGAAGTCAGCCTTCCTTTGTGTATTACAAAGGGCTCGGGTATAGCACGCGGTTTGTGAGTGGCTATGAGTTGTATGTGATTGACGGACTCGATGTGGTGTTAGGGAAATATCAACTCGCGTATAAGTTGCTCGAGCGAAAGGTCGAGTTTGGCAAATTCATGCCGGTTCCCCAATTCAAAACGATGCCGTATGCGCTGTATGTCTCGCTGCTGCTGGAGACAGGTTTTGCACATGATCCGTATACCGGTTTTCGCAATCCGCTGGCAGATCAGTGGCTGGTGGGTGGTGGCCCGGCGGTCAGTATCCTGATGTATAATAATTTCTTTTTCCAGTTTAGCTACGCGACTAATCAGCGCGGGGAATGGGGACTGTATATTCACTCCCGTACCAGCTTCTGATCACAGCCATACTTCTCATACTTCAGACAAAGGCGTATTGTGCCTCGACCAGGAAATCGAATCACCGCGGTCATTTACTTATTTTGTGCATTCATTCTTAAAATCAACAAAATGTCACATCGCCTTTCTTCTCTTTTTCTCTTGTCCTTATTCGTCGTCCTCTTGTCCTGTCAATCTGCGGATCAGGAAACGACGGAATCGGATGCTACAACATTTGATAGTTCGCTTCTCGATAAATACACCACAGTAAAGCTGACAACGGATCTCAGTGTGCTATCGGAAAATGAAAAGAAAATCATACCGATACTTATCGAGGTGGGTAAGATCATCGACGAGATGTACTGGTATCAATCGTATCCTGCGCGCGACTCGCTCATGGAGACCCTGACGGATGATGCGGCAAAGACGTTTCTTACGATCAACTACGGACCGTGGGATAAGCTCGATGGTGACAAACCGTTTATTCCGGGCGTTGGTGACAGGCCTGCAGGAGCTAACTACTATCCGAAGGATATGACCAAAGAAGAATTTGAAGCCGCGGATCTTGCGGATAAAAAATCGCTGTATACGTTTTTGCGCAGGGATGAAAACGGACAACTGATCACGGTGCCGTATCACAAGCATTTCGAAAAGGAAGTAGCACAAATTGCTGCGCTTTTGGAAGAGGCAGCAGCCCTTGCTGAAAATGCAGAATTGAAAACGTATCTGAGCCTACGCGCCAAGGCGTTTCTGACGGATGAATATTATGAAAGTGATATCGCGTGGATGGACATGAAAACCAATCGGATCGATGTGATCACCGGGCCGATCGAGTCGTATGAGGATCAGCTCTTCGGGTATAAGGCCGCGTATGAAACCTATGTGTTGGTCAAGGATATGGACTGGAGTGAGCGGCTGGAAAAATATGCGGCGTTTCTGCCCGAGTTGCAAAAGGGATTGCCGGTAGATGCTGCGTATAAAAAAGAAGAGCCGGGCACGGATAGTCAATTGGCGGCATTTGATGTGATCTACTATGCCGGGGATTGCAATGCGGGCGGAAAAACGATTGCTGTTAATCTGCCGAATGATGAAAACGTGCAGTTGGAAAAAGGTACGCGTCGCTCTCAGCTCAAGAATGCGATGCGGGCTAAGTTTGACAAGATACTGGTGCCAATCGCGGATGTGCTCATTGATGAATCGCAGCGCGACTACATCACCTTTGACGCGTTTTTTGCCAATACGATGTTTCACGAAGTAGCGCATGGCCTGGGTATAAAAAACACGTTGGACGGAAGTGGTACTGTCCGTGAAGCGCTGAAAGAAAACGCCTCAGGACTGGAAGAAGGAAAGGCGGATATACTCGGTATTTATATGGTTACGGAATTGCATCGTCGTGGTGAGTTGGATGGTGACCTGAAAGATTACTATACAACGTTTATGGCCGGCATTTTCCGGTCGGTTCGCTTCGGTGCTTCCAGTGCGCATGGCATTGCCAATATGATTCGGTTTAGTTTCTTTAAAGAGATGGGTGCGTTTGATCGCGATCCGGAAACGGGTACCTATAAGGTCAATTATGATCGGATGGAAGAGGCGATTCATGCGCTTTCTGCAAAAATCCTGATGCTGCAGGGCGATGGTGATTATGATGGCGTTGCTAAACTGGTGCAGGAAATGGCGGTGATCAAGCCGGAGTTGCAGAGTGATTTGGATCGACTGGGTGCGCAGGGTATTCCGGTGGATATTGTGTTTGAGCAGGGTATGTAGGACTTCGCCCTTTGGGCTACGCCTACATACCAAGGTATGAGAAGGACTACGTCCTTCGGGTTACGCCTGCATACCGAGATATGATAAGGACTACGTCCTTTGGGCTACGCCTGCATACTGAGGTATGAGAAGGACTACGTCTTACGGGCTACGGCTGCATACCGAGGTATGAGAAGGAATACGCCCTACACCTACATACAGAGGGATGGTAGCGAAACCTGTGCAGAAAAATTCTGTGAACGCAGTCCGGAAGGCGAATTCCTTCAGAAGAGTTCTGTAGGCGGAGCCTGTCTTGGAAAATCCGTGTAGCAAAGCTCTGTAGGCGTAGTCTGGAAGGCGAATTCCTTCAGGAAAGTTCTGTAGGCGGAGCCTGTCTTGGAAAATCCGTGTAGCAAAGCTCTGTAGGCGTAGCCTGAAAGGCGAAGTCCTTCAGAAGAGTTCTGTAGGCGGAGCCAGTCTTGGAAAATCCGTGTAGCAAAGCTCTGTAGGCGTAGCCTGAAAGGCGAAGTCCTTCAGGAAAGTTCTGTAGGCGGAGCGTGTCATGAGAAATCTGTGCAGAAAAATTCTGTGAACGCAGTCTGGAAGGCGAATTCCTTCAGGAAAGTTCTGTAGGCGAAGCTTGACTTGAGAAATCCGTGGAGCAAAGCTCTGTAGGCGTAGCCCGGAGGGCGAAGTCCTTCAGGAAAGTTCTGTAGGCGGAGCGTGTCATGAGAAGTCTGTGCAGAAAAATTCTGTGAACGCAGTCTGGAAGGCGAATTCCTTCAGGAAAGTTCTGTAGGCGGAGCCTGACTTGAGAAATCCGTGGAGCAAAGCTCTGTAGGCGTAGCCCGGAGGGCGAAGTCCTTCAGGAGAGTTCTGTAGGCGAAGCTTGACTTGAGAAATCCGTGGAGCAAAGCTCTGTAGGCGTAGCCCGGAGGGCGAAGTCCTTCAGGAGAGTTCTGAAGGCGGAGCCTGTCTTGAAAAATCCGTGTAGCAAAGCTCTGTAGGCTGAGCCAGGAAGGCGAATTCCTTCAGAAGAGTTCTGTAGGCGGAGCCTGTCTTGAAAAATCCGTGTAGCAAAGCTCTGTAGGCTGAGCCAGAAAGGCGAATTCCTTCAGGAGAGTTCTGTAGGCGAAGTTTGTCATGAGAAATCCGTGTAGCAAAGCTCTGTAGGCGTAGCCTGAAAAGCGAATTCCTTCAGAAGAGTTCTGTAGGCGGAGCCTGTCTTGGAAAATCCGTGTAGCAAAGCTCTGTAGGCGTAGCCTGAAAGGCGAATTCCTTCATGGAAGTTCTGTAGGCGGAGCTCGGAGCGCGAATTCCTTCATGAAAGCTCTGAAGGCGGAGCCTGACTTGAGAAATCCGTGTAGCAAAGCTCTGTAGGCGTAGCCCGGAGGGCGAAGTCCTTCAGAGTTTGTATATTGGGTTACTGTTGACCCCAGAACACACTTCAAACAGTGATGTAGTTCCCCCTTTTTTACATTGATGAGAGGCCGTGGTTACTATGCGTAGGCGTGGTGACAAAGGATTATGTTGAGCACCACCCCGGCAGATTTTTAACCATTAAACCCAATCATAATGAAGACCAGAAATGTAGTGGGGATACTAGCTCTCCTCTTTTGCTTTACGACGACCCGGATGCTGAGTGCCCAGGAAGACACAAGACCGGCGTTTGTCTCGATGACCTACACCGGATGGAATTTTGACCTTGACGACGATACAGCGAGTCCGAAAGAGTGGACGGATCTCGCCAAAGAGTACAACGAAAAAGTCACGATGAACAATGAGTTTATCCGGAGTACGGTGGTGCTAACGCATATGTATACCGGAGACAACGCGGATGTCATTTTGGTGACTACATACAACTCCTGGGCGGACATTGAAAAAGCACAGGAAAGGAATAATGAACTGGAAAAAGCGGCATGGCCTGATGAGGCGGAACGAAAAGCTTTTTTCAAAAAACACGACCGTTATTTTGTCAATAAGCACTCCGATGAAATTTATGCGCCTATACCGGGAGCTAAGTTTCCTGCTGAGCAAAAAGACACAAGTCGCGTCATCTATATTCAGAAAGTGTACCGTGATTTTCCGGAAGACGGCAGTATGGAAGAATATATGGCGCTCAACACAGAGTATTTTGAAAAAGTCACCCATAAGAATCCGCACCTGTATGCCTTTTATCCACTGGGTCATGCATGGGGAGCGGACAACACGGAAGAACTCCATGTGTATGTTTTAGAATCCATGGAAGACCTGATCGGACTCAACAGAGCCTGGGATGGTTTGGAAGAAGCCGCATGGCCTGATGAGGCTGAGCGAAAAGCTTTCTTTGAAAAATATGATCGATACTTTACCGGTCGCCATGGTGACTATATCTACTCATCGATATCCGGTGTGTCAAAATAATCTCTCCCCTGTATTGGATCCATCATCCAATATAAATGGCCCTTGCTTCTAATCCGGGAAAAATGTTTTCCGGATTGGAGGAGGGGTTGAATTTTAGTGAAGCAAATCTTCCAGTTGGCTCCGCAGATCATCTAACTCCGGATTGCGATCTGCCACCACGCCATTCTCATCCAGAAGAATAAAATATGGGACCGTGCTGACGCCATAGTTTAATGCGGCAAGATTGTCACGGCCCAGGAAATCGGTGACATGAATCCAGTACAGACTGTCGTTTCGTATAGCGGCAGCCCAATCTTCTTTTTCGTGATCGAGGGAAATGCCAAGCACGATCAGGCCGCGATCGCTGAATTCGTTTTTAAGGGAAGAAACAAATGCATTTACGGTTCGGCACGAATCACACCAGGAAGCCCAGAACACGAGCAGGGTGGCACGGCCGAGATTTTCTGACAGACGGACGGGCTGATCCTGGATATTGTTCATCTCAAAATCTACAAACCGATCTCCCACATCCGGAGGTTGTTCAGCGTCCAGCGATCGCGCAATGCGCTGACCGTATTCCGACAACCGATTTTCTTCAGACAATAAAAGGAATAACGAATCCACCACTTTTTGAGGCAGGTCGGCCATATACTGAGCCAAAAGATCTGCACCCGCTCGGTTGTCCGGATGACTGCTAATGAAGTCCGGTAGGATGGCCAATAAAGAATCACGGATTTCTGTAGAATCAAGTTGAAGGATCAGACGGTCATAGACTTCCTGCGTTTTAGATCCGGAGACCGTAGCGTGATAAAAATCACGGGATGTCGCATCGTAGACCATGTGACCGGGTTCCAACCAGAGATAAGGAGACACCTGTCCGTCTTCGGTGAGCAACATCATTTTGGATGGCGATCGTTTGAGTGTGTGGCGCAACTCAAACCGGTTCTTTTTAATCGCAGTTGAATCCACAGTTTCGTACGCAAACAAATCAAGTAGGTATACTTTGGTTCCGTTTTCGAAACCCACAGTTTTGCCTTTGAGTATGCAATCATCGGGGGAAGTATGTTCGCGACAGGAAAGCAGAAAGACAATGACGAAACAAAAACCAAGTGCCGCATTAATGGAAATTCCTGGTTTGTGGATCATCGGTACATGCATGTGATTATTCTTCTTCCTTTCCGCCGGTAGGCTCTTCCTCTTTTTCTGAGGCAGACGACTCAGCATTCGAAGTGGTTATGGCATCCGCAGTTTTTTCCGGCGTGTCTTTAAACTGCAGTCGGTGCGAAATGAGCAAGCTTAGGATGACAAAAGAAGTAAACAGATAAAAGCCATCCTGCAGGGAGGATTTATTGGTCGTAAGCACATCCAGGTTGGTTGTCAGTCCTTCCAATTGTCCCAGCTGTTCGGCAAGAATCCCGCTGAAACCAATAAAGGACATGAAGATGGCAATGACCATTACATCGGCCATCGACCACTTGCCGGTGCGGAAAACCATAAACCGTATGAAGCCATTTTTTCCGAGAGAAGGCATGAAAATATACACCAGCGAAGCGAGCATTTTTGAGATCGGAAACAAAACGCTGAACAGCAGTACAAGGAGACCGACAAACATCACATCGGGTTTGCCTTGCGAGAGCATAAGCGTGACCACTTCGATGATGCTTTTACTTTTGTAATACAGGATCTGGTCGGTAAAAGAAACGGGTTCGCCCAGCAGCGTAAAACTCATTTCCGCAATACGCGCATCGATTTCAATCATGGGCAGGATCAACCCCGCGTCCAGTAAGCCGATACTGATCAGCGTATAAAGCACAAACTCCCAGGTGGAAATTTGTTGCGTAAACATGATGCCCAGCGCACATAGAAAACCGATGAACAGACCGGCATACAGATACTTCTTCAAAGCGGCATCGTACGCATCTACCTGTGATTGTAATTCGGCTATCGCCTGGTCGCGATCCGTCATTTTATACTTGGCCAGGATGCGATCGTGCTTTGTGTAATCTACCGGTGAGAAAGTCTGGTCAGCATATTCTGAGAGCTTTTCTTTGATGTACGCCTGCATAGCATCCCGGTTGTTGGGGTCGCGCAGAAACAACAGAATCTCTTCCGTGTATTCGGGAATGTTGTTTTTAATTTCTTCGAAGAGATCGGTGAAGTTGGCTACTGAAATTTTAACAAGCCCGCCAACTGATTTTGATTGTTCGTCGTGAAACTGAGTTTCCAGATCATTGATCGCATCGTGCAGAAAAGCGGAAATGTTTTCCCGGGCATCGGACTCTTGTTCGGCTGTAAATTCGAGTGATTTAATTTTTTTAGCCAGTATTTCAGAAAAAACCTCTTTCCAGGTGTCTACATTAAACAGGCCGTATTTGACATTCAGCAATTCGATCAGGTCATCCTTGTGTTCTTTTCGTTCCAGCTCAAGTTTGTAGATGTTGTATGAGGACAGCGAAATGCTGAGCAGGGCGAGAAAAATAATCAGGAGGCGTGAATTTTGCATAAGCGCTGCGCTGTGGGTTCAGAAAAAGAAAGTACTCGAAATGGATAAAAATGCGGTAAAGTATACAACGGCAGGGTTAAGGTAATGGTTTTTTAAGCACTGATCTGCGGCTTGTGTAGTATTGGGGAGAGGTTACTTTTTTAGCACACCTTCCCGATTAATACCGGCGACAAAACACAAGGCCTCCAGTTTGTGATCGGTGTAGACCTGTTGCATGGCAGCTAAAATGTTTTCCGCCTGCAGTTTTTCCTGGCAAAGGGCAAAGATGGCCGGGCCTGCACCGCTAATGCTGCAACCCAATGCGCCGAGATCCACAGCAGCTCTCTGCACGTCGTAAAAATGCGGCACCTGATGACTGCGTTGGGGTTCGATCACAAGATCTTTCATAGAGCGTCGGATCAGTTCCAGATCGCTGTTTTGCATACCCATCACAAATGCGCCGAGGTTGGCATTTTGTCTGACCATCATGGGAAGCGAAACATCCGGTTTTAGTTGTGCGCGTGCTGACTTCGTATGTATGGGTACGTCCGGAAGCAGGACGGCGACAAACAGGCCGGGAGGCATATAGATTCTGTGGAAATCTAAGGTTGTGATGTCGCGGACGAGGACAAGTCCTCCGATCATGGAGGCCACGATATTGTCGCCAACCGGAGTGCCGCTGGCGAGGATTTCGCCTTCCATGGCAAAGGGGATCAGTTCGCGGCGTTCAAGTGGACGGCCGAGGAGTTCGTTGACCAGGACGGCGGCGGCACATGCGCTGGAGGCACTGCTGCCCAGGCCGCTTCCGGCGGGAATGTGTTTTTTGATTTTTAATTCGAGCCCTCGGTTTTCTTCGCCGAGGTGTTTGAGCAAAGCACGGGCGGTGACGCAGGCGATGTTTTGTTCCGGGTCGAGCGGGATGTCTTTTTTAAAACCGGTTAGTTCGGCGATGTGCACACCGGGTGTTTCTGTCCACCGACCAACGATTTCGTCGCCGGGATAATCCAGGGCAAGCCCGAGAATATCAAATCCACAGGCTAGGTTGGAAACGGAAGCGGGAGCAATGACTTTTAATCCGGTAAGCATATTGTTGGGTTGTGGCGGCTACAAAAGTAAAAAGAGAACCCATTTGAAAAAGCATTAATGCGTCCGGACATTCCGGGTGAGATGCGGGTGGCAAGAGAACAGGAATGGGAGACTTGGAGTATCTTTGCTCCTCCCAGAGCGAAAAACAAACAGACCAAACGTATGAATCGAATCCTTGACAGCTGGTATAGCCCGGCACTGAACAAACGAATGGAGATAGCCATGTACGGGCATTATGGGAGGGCATTATTGCTCATCCCGACGGCAGCGGCGGACTACCTGGAATACGAGCGTTTTCTTTTGCTGGATGTAATCCAGCCCTATATTGAAGCCGGCAAAGTGAAAGTCTTTTCGATCAATAGCATCAATTCAGAGAGTTGGCTTAACAGTAAGATGCATCCCCGCCACAAGGCCATTCGCCATGCGCAGTTTAATACCTACGTGATGGAAGAGGTGATACCGTATATTAAGACCAATACCAGTCAGGAGACCGAGATCATCACCTGCGGGGCTTCACTGGGAGCGCTGCATGCGGCCAACCTGTATTTTCGGCGTCCTGACCTGATTGACGGAGTGATTGCGATGAGTGGGGCGTATGATTTGACGACCTATACGGATGGATATTTTGATGATGATGTGTATTTTAACAGTCCGATGCACTATCTTGAAAGGCTGGATGATGACTATTTCCTGCCGAGATTGCGCAAGGCCAGGCACTTACATATCGTCACGGGCTCCGGTGATTATGAAAATCCGGATGCTTCCCGGCGGTTTTCTGCCCTCCTCGATCACAAGGGCATCCCTCATGAACTTGATATCTGGGGGCATGATATGAGTCATGACTGGCCTACATGGCGTGCGATTCTGCCGCATTATCTGGATACCCGCTTCTGATCTTTAGGCGGATCGGAAAAAGAAATTGCATATATTTGTATATCCCTGATAACTAATGATTTTTAGTTAACGGAAAACGATTATATGAGAACCCTTTCCTTCTGGATGCTGAGCAGCATCCTCTTCCTTTTTCAGGCTTCTTTGTCGGGGCAGGACTGGTCGCCTGTGGAACCTGAAAATATAAGCCTCATTGGAAGAAGAGACATAACCCCCGAAACGTTTCAGACGTATCAAGTGGATGATGCTGCGTTAAAGAGTTTATTATGGTCTGCCCCACATGAGTATCTGACGAATCCTGCTCAAAGCAATACGATCATCAGGGTCGGACTAGCTGATGGTACGATTGACTTGTTTCGCATAGTGCAGTATGACATGATGGAGGCTTCTTTGGCGGCACACTACCCCGGTATAAAAACATTTAAAGGGATTTCTATTTCTAACCCATACCGAAGAATTACGGCGGATTGGACGAGACGCGGCTTCAGGGCAGTTATTAGTGATCTGGAAGGAAAGACGTACATCGATCATTTTCAGCGAAATGACATGTCAAATCGAATTGTATACTATGCGAATGAATATTCGAGGTCTACGGATTGGAGTTGCGGAGTGATGGAGGAAGGTTTTAATGATGAAGATTTGACAGAAGGCCGCCAGGTGGGAGATTGTATCTTCAGAAGCTACCGATTAGCTGTAGCCACTACAGGAGAGTACAGCAATTTTTTTGATGCCTTTTCATCCGCACAATCGGATCTGGTGCACTCTGAAGTAGTGACGGCGGTCAATAGGGTGAACGATGTTTATGAGGCGGACTTTACCGTTCGCCTGATCCTCATTGCCAATAATGACGATGTGTATTATTACGATCCGGCGGGCGATCCGTATACCAATAATAATGGTGGGGCTATGCTTTCCGAAAACCAGGAGACGTTGGATGCGGAAATTGGATCCTCCAACTATGATCTGGGACATGTCTTTAGCACTGGGGGTGGCGGTGTTGCGTATCTGGGTGCTATTTGTAACGATGCGGTAAAAGCATGGGGAGTAACAGGATCACCAAACCCTGTGGGAGACCCATATATTATTGACTATGTCGCGCATGAAATGGGCCACCAGCTTGGCGGAAGCCATACATTCAACGGGACAGCCGGAAATTGTGGCGGAACCAACAGGTCTCCTTCGTCAGCGTATGAGCCCGGCAGTGGATCTACAATTATGGCGTATGCAGGAATTTGTGGCAGTCAGAATATTCAGCCGCACAGCGATGATTACATGCATGCCAGAAGCTTATTTCAGATCACCACCAAAATAGCGTCTACCAGTTGTTATTCGACCATTTCTTTCACGAACGAACCACCTGTAGCAGCAAACGTTCCTAATTTTACAATACCTATTTCCACACCTTTTGTACTCACGGCGGATGCTACAGATGTAGATGATGATCCATTAACCTATTGCTGGGAACAATATGACCTTGAAGCAACTTCTACGGAACCACCAAGTTCGACAGATACGGATGGACCTATGTTTCGGACATTCAGTCCGGTGAGTATTCCGCAAAGATATTTTCCCAGACTTGAAGATCTCACACAGAATATAACACCGACCTGGGAAGTGCTTCCTTCTGTTTCCAGATCTATGGTTTTCAAGATGACCGTAAGGGATTATCACTCCATAGCAGGGTGTACGGATGAGGATAATGTGACAGTCACAACAAATTCAATTGCCGGTCCGTTTGTGGTCACTTCACAAAACAGTGCCACCACCTGGCTGGAAGGATCAGACCAAACCATTACCTGGAATGTGGCTAACACAACGGCTTCTCCCATCAATTGTAGTCAGGTCGATATTTTTCTTTCGCTGGATGGGGGAATGACGTATCCGGTCACCCTGGCTACTGGTGAAACGAATGACGGATCAGCAACGATCATCGTTCCAGCGGGTACGACAACTACCGGACGTATTATGGTGAAGGCGTCTGGCAATGTCTTTTTTGACATAAACAATACAGACATCACCATTGAACCGGGCTTGCCAAACTACACACTTACACTAAACCCATCTTCTGTTTCGGTATGTAATGAAGATGGAATTGCTGAAACCTCTGTTGAAGTTGGACAATTTATGGGTTATTCTGATCCGGTGACGCTCACCATGTTGAATGTCCCTCCCGGAGCTACAGCGGTCTTTGATCCACCAGTAGTGACTCCAGGAAACACTAGTGCGCTAACCGTGTCCGGTATGATCGGACTAATAGGTGTCTATACACCAGTGGTCAAAGCAAGCAGTACCACCGGGATTAAAGAAGAGACTTTTACTATCCAGTTGTTTGAGCCACCAACGATGGCCCCCGATCTGATGAGTCCTGCCAATAATAGTACAGATGCTTATATCACGCCACTACTGGAATGGGAGAGTCTGCCGGGAGTACCAGAGTATGAATATCAAATTGCATTTGATGAAGACTTTTCCATCATTGCTCAGTCGGGTGTGGTTTTTAGCAATACATTTCAGGTGACCACTCCGCTTGCTGTCGATCAGCAGTATTATTGGCGTGTGCAGGGAAATAATACCTGCGAAGAAGATTTATGGTCTTCGACCTATACGTTTACTACGATTGGATGCTTTCTGCTGATGAGTGAGGATGTACCTGTTGTAATACCGGTTGGTGGAGACCCGGTAGTCTCATCGACGTTAAATGCTTTCGCCCAGATGGATATTGAGGATGTTGATGTAGTCAATCTGACAGGAACGCATTCCTGGATGGATGATCTTAAGTTTACATTGATCTCACCTGATGGTACGGAGCAGCTGATCTGGGACCAGCCTTGTGTTGACCATGATGATTTTGATATCAATTTTGATGATGAGGCGCCTAATGGCAACTGGCCCTGTCCACCCACGAATGGAGGCACCTATCAGCCTGATGGGTCGCTGAGTGTTTTTGATGGCGGACCGGCCGATGGTCTGTGGAAGCTTGAGATAGAGGATGTATTTATTGGAGAGGATGGAGGATCGCTCAACACATGGGGGATTAAGGTGTGTGGTGATATATTATGTGAGCTGATGGTGACGAAGCTTGGTCAGTCCGGGTTGGGATCTTTGCCGGCGGCGATTAGTTGCGCTGTGGATGGGGATACGATTTTTCTTGCGCCGGTTTTATCAGGAGATACGATTGATGTTGGGGCGTTTCCATTGCTGATCAGCAAGGATATCACCCTTCTGGCTCAGGCACCGGATATATATATTACCAGTTCAGGGTCAAGGGTTTTTGAGATTGGTGTTGGAACGGATGTGGAGATGGTTGGCCTGAGGCTTATTGCCGGGATGGCGGAGTCGGGCGCGGCGATCAACAATCCGGGTGTGCTCAGGCTGGAGGATGTGGTGATTGATAAAAATCCGGGTGTTTCGGGGGCGTCGTTGGTTCAGAACATAAGTGGTGGTGAGTTGTTTATCGAGGGTGATTGTCTGATTCAACAATAAACGAGGTAAAACGCAATAAACTTCTATATTTGCCCTTCGCAAGGCGGAGTGCCTTGTGAGGAGAGGGTCGGGTGGCCGAGTGGCTAGGCTCAGCTCTGCAAAAGCTGCTACAGCGGTTCGAATCCGCTTCCGACCTCAACTTTTCTCAAAGCTTTGCCACTTTTGTGGCAAGGCTTTTTTGTTTTAGTCTTGAGCATAGCTTGCTAAAGCGAAGAGGCTAAAACAAAAAAGTAGCGCGGAGCGCTGAGCTTTGAGAAAAGTTGATTGGCTCCCCACTTCCGGATCGGCGAGTGCAGCGAGCCAATCCGTCAATTTCCATTGTTCTGAAGAAATGATAAACACGCTCATGGGTTAAGACAAAAAAGCAAGAGCGCTGAGCTTTGAGAAAAGTTGATTGGCTCCCCACTTCCGGATCGGGGAACTCCCTCGCGCTTTGCGCGATCCTTCTTGCTTGTCCGGAAGGCTTAGTCCTTTGGAGGAAGAGGGATGTTGTAAGGAGTATGTTTTATCTGCGTCAGGGAAACTCCCTCGGCCGTAGGCCGATCCCACTTGTTTGTCCAGAAGGCGTAGTCCTTTGGAGGAGGAGGGATGTTATGCGGTATATGTTTTATCTGGGTCAGGGAACTCCCTCGCCCGCCAGAAAAGCATTTCATTGCAGCACCGATACACATTCCCGATCGGGAATAAAAAGGGGTGTTTTATTTATATAGCCTGCCTTGTTCCCGATCGGGAACTTTGGCATGATAATAGAGGTTATATTAGAAAATATTCCTGATCGGGAACTTAACTATGAAAGATAAACATACCTCAAAGTCTATCGGCCAGCTAGTCCGGAAGACAAGAAAAGCACTAGGGGCTACTCAGAAGGACTTGGCACTCACTTCAGGATCCGGCCTGCGGTTTATTATAGATCTGGAGCAAGGCAAACCCACATGCCAATTGGAAAAAGTCATCACGGTCCTAAACACCTTAGGTATACGCATGACGCTAACTCCACCGGACACCGTCATTAGCCAAAATCGGAACGCATGAGACGGCTCCTTCATGTATTTCTGTATGATCGATTCGTTGGTCTGTATGCGCAAACCGAAGACGGATTGACGGAGTTTACCTATGATCCCAAATACCTGAAAGAGGCTGATGCTCTGCCGCTGTCCCAGTCACTGCCGCTGCGCTCGCAAACCTACACCCATCACGAGTGCAGGGGATTTTTCGCGGGCATCCTACCGGAGGGTGAGAATAGAAAGATCATTGCCAGAAACCTCGGAGTGAGTGCCGGCAATGATTTTTCACTACTGGATCAGGTAGGAGGAGAATGTGCAGGCGCGGTCACGTTTATGAAGCCGGGAAGTAAGCCGACTCCATTAGAGTCACAGTACAGAAAATTATCGGACAAGGAGCTTATCGGCATAATTAACGATCTGCCAATGCGCCCGCTTCTCGCCGGTCGAGAAGGAATTCGACTGTCACTGGCAGGCGCTCAGGACAAACTGGCGGTATACCTAAAGGGAGAGGATATCTATTTACCGATGGGTAATGCACCAAGTACACACATACTCAAACCCGCCATAGAGCGGTACGCAGGAATCGTTGAAAACGAAGCCTACTGTATGAAGCTGGCGAAAGCTATTGGGCTTAATGTGGCTGAAGTAGAAATCAGAACAGCCGGAAATAAAAAATTTCTCCTGGTCGAACGATATGACAGGATAATAACTGAGGACGCTTCCATGCCACTGAAAAGAATTCATCAGGAAGATTTTTGTCAGGCACTTGGCATCGCCCCGGAACGAAAGTATCAACTCGAAGGAGGTGTATCTATCAAACAATGCTTTGATCTGCTAAGAGCCGTTTCTACAACACCTCTACCAGATCTAAGAGCGATGCTGGATGCCGTCATTTTCAACTTTCTGATCTGCAACCATGATGCGCATGGAAAAAACTTTTCTTTACTGTACCCCAAAGGAGATGAAGGATTTGATGTGCGACTATCCCCCCTTTATGATCTGATCTGCACTTCCACATACCCCGATCTGGACAAAAACATGGCCATGAGTATCGGAGGCAAGTTTAAATCTGAAAAAGTTGACCTGTCCCATTTTGAGGCCATGGCTGATGAAACAGGATTAGGAAGAGCACTTGTCAAAGCGCGTGTAAAAGAAGTGGCAAAAGAGGTGTTTGATAAAAATAGCGGTGACCAAGCTACTGTCCAGAAAATTAGGGATTTGGTAAGCAAAAATGCAAAGAAAGTTCTTGCTATGGATTAAGAACTGAACGCACTCAAAACGCCCAGTATCAGGCAATACAATGGCATTTTATTGCAAATAAATGGATAATATATTGTCTAAACAGACAAAATCATCTATATTTGGATAATATATTATCCAGTAATGGGAAAGTACAGCGCACACAAAATACCCTCAGATATCCTGGCATCAACAGCTCAGCACGTTGCCACTTTGCGGAAACAACAGCGCTGGACACAACAGGACTTAGCGATCAAATCAGGTGTTTCTTTTGGCAGCATCAAGCGGTTTGAGCGATCAGGCCAGATTTCCTTTGAGTCTCTCCTCAAAGTAGCAGAGGCCCTCAACCGACTCACAGATTTTGAAACCATCCTGCTACCAAAGGATGATATACGAATCAATAAACTGTTTAATGACCGGAAGTGATGAAAACAGAACAAATCACCGTTTATATACAGTTTTCAAAAGAGGAAGTGCTGGTCGGAAAAATGATTTTGGACAATAAGCAGGTTCACTTCAAATACGATGAGAACTTTATACGATTAGGGCTGGATCTCTCACCAATCAAACTGAAGCTGGACACCAGCATTCAGACGGCTCACCCCAATCCATTTGATGGACTCTTCGGCGTGTTTGATGATTCACTACCTGATGGTTGGGGAAAGCTCTTGCTCAACCGAGCATTAGAGGCTCAGGGGCTATCGTTAAATCAAATTAATATATTGGATCAATTAGCCCATATCGGTGATACAGGTAAAGGTGCGCTCAATTACTATCCTGCGATCAAGAAGGATAAAATCCAAAAAAAAGAAATTGATCTCGATCGACTAAAAACGGCAATGGATGAAGTGTACTTTGGTACGAGTAAGGAGGTCATAGCAGAACTCATGCTATTAGGAGGATCTTCCGGAGGTGCTCGACCCAAAGCCAACGTGGGCTACAACCCCAAAACAAATGAATTGATGCACGGATACAATACACTGCCCGATGGTTTTGAACATTGGATCATTAAGTTCCCGAGCGAGACAGACCCGGCAGATATCGCCAACATCGAATACGCATATTACAAAATGGCGCAGCTGGCCCATATACCTATGAGCGAATGCACACTATTGGAAAGCACTAAAGGCTTAAACGTTTTTGCCACAAAGCGATTTGATCGCATCGGAAATGACAGAATCCATATGCATTCGATGGCCGGTCTCACCCATGATAATTTTCGACTCAGTAATATTGACTACGGACACATCATCGATGTCGCGTATCGTCTTGAAAGAACAGCTACTGCGCGAGAAGCTGTATTGCGGTTGGCAGCTTTTAATATCTATAGCCACAATCTGGATGATCACTCCAAAAACTTCTCCTGGCTGATGGATGCAACCGGGAAATGGACTTTAGCACCTGCATATGATTTGACGTTCTCTTCAAATCCATATAAAGTACATAGCACAAGTGTGAGTGGTGTGGGAGCGAACCCGGGACGAAAACAGATCATTGAACTGGCAAATGAATTTAGCATCAAAAAGCCGGAGGAGATCATCCACCAGATGCAAAGCGCAATTGGCCAATGGCCAGTGATTGCTAAATCATGTGGTGTAAGTAAAAGCTCAACCGAAAGAATTCAGTCTGTGCTTGTACAGCTTAAAGACTGAATCGGCTAGGTGACCGGACAATTAACTAGTGTGGAATCCTGGTGCTATGTGCATGCAATAAAAAAATTTTTCAGTCGAAAAACAAAGTACATAGCTACGTTTATCAACTAAGGATTCTACATAAAACAGTCAAGATGAGATGTACCAATCCTGAGTTGCTTCCATCAAAAAATCATTTTGAAAAAGCTACTCACTGAGTATCCTGCTTATCTCAGGGGACTTGATTTAGATAGCATTTATTGAGTCCATTAAACCTCTTAGAAATATGTTAATTCTAGCCTAGCGTGTATTGTTAAAATTAGCCTACCGTGCGAAACTCACATAAAGCACTAAACAGCAATGAATTACAAAATGAACCCAATTCGATAATGAATACTGAAAAGTAACAGGATACCCAAAAAAAAGACCCCTTATAACCAAACGGGTTAGTCTGGTCCCTCAGAATTTTCATCCACAAGCATAACCTCGTATCGAGCCAAACGCAGGATGGACAGGATGATCAAATAGCCATAATATGGGTTGTAGTGATAGGCTCGGAAAAATCCATGGCCTATATTGTTTCGAAGATTTAAACCAAAGCCTGTGTAGACATATCGAAAGAAAAGCAGATCGGTAGGATCTATGCATGCTTTCAACTTAGACAAATGCAAGAGTTCTTCTAAGGTCTTCTCCTGCATAGCATTTTTCTTATTGATTTTAATGGTATTGGCATCTATGGCCCAGGCCAGGTCGCGAAGCATCCCCTCCAGTTTCAGCACCAGTGAATCAATCGAGGGTATCAACGAGGCCTGATAATCTTTATCTCCAAAGGCCTTCTCCATTTCATGGAAGAAAATCTGAATAGGCGGACGTAACAACTCAAGCCAGTTGTATTCATGTATATCACCACTACTATCGGTGTCAGAAAGCTGCACCCCAATCCATGATTCACTAAGTACCTCCATAAGGCTATCAGCGGTCAGGATGCCAGCCTCAATTCCTTTAAAGAATAGCAAGTCAAGAAGTGGAAACAACACAACATCATTATGCCATCGATAAGCCGTACTCAATTTTGCCTGGCGTTCTTCTTCGTCTGTTTGAGCGGGTGCTTTGATATTTTTGTTGAGATCAAACTCTGAAATATTAAAAAGGCCTATCGGATCATTAGGCATGAACACATTCCCTACATGGCTATATATATGAAACAGCAACTCTTCATCAGGCAGTACGATCTGATGCTTTAGATACTCAAAGCACCTTTCCGCACCTGCATCCAGCATAACCTTAACTTGCTGATTGAGTTTTTCCTCCATTTCCTTTTCCTTGCCTTTAAACAGTTGCACCTTTACTGATGACAACCGGAGATTTTCTTTAAGTCCGGTCAGCCTTGCACTGAGCTCCTTGACTTTATCTTTATTGCCCGCGTTCTGATATGCAGTCATGGCTGCTTTTATTTGGGTCAGAGGAATGATTCCGGTCTTGTCATCAGCTTTGTGCTCTGCGTAATACTCGCCATTTCTCCCCAACATCTCATACCACTTTTTGACATTTGTCTTCCGTTTTCTGGCTAACTTGAGACCAGTCTCTATAATCATAGGGGCAGCAAAATAATTATGGTCCTTCCAATATTGAGATACAATTCCTTCAATAATTTCTTCCATACCGTCCAGGTCTGATGGCTTGAACATCTTTGGGAAATCCAAAAGCGTTTGGATCATCAAGTGCTGAAATGCTGTATCATCAGCTAGTTTTTTAGCCAGAAGGGTGTGGATAAGTTTCTTTATATCTGTTGCTCTGTAGTTCTTTATACGAACAGAAAGACCCAGTAGATTGCTAAATACATTTATGTAGGTCCACTCGCTTTGTTCCCCTGGAGGCCACACTTCATATACACCACCTTCAATGATGCGGAGATATGCATCTGCCGCGGCCTTTGCATGATCTTCTCTTTTGTATTTGGCATCGCCATTAAACATGACCTGATTGTATCGGGCGATCAACTTGTCATGTCGTAAGTCTTTTATTCGGTGGTTGAGATATTCATAATACTCCTCATCCCACAGCTCGAAGGAGGGATATTTAATCGTACGATCCGCATCATTGAAAGCTCGTGAGAGCACCTCACCTTTTTCATATCTAAAGAGTAAACACTGCTTTTCGCATTCTAGCATCTTTAGTTCTGAATCAGGCACCACCGCCTGTTTACTTATTGTGGAATAGATACATACCTCACTAAGGGAGTTAATTGTGTTTTGTATAAAGGCTTGGACATCTTGAATTGAATTCATAGCTTATGATTGGACAGACACCAAATGATGAAAGACAAACTTTTTAATAATAATAGGTTTAAGACTAGAAAACCTCTCTTGTTTATTGGTCGATAAGTACTCTTGTTTGGGAAAAATTGATGACCATAAGTAAATGTGTAAAACTAGAAAAGGAAAAAAAGGACAAAACATACCCTATACTCTTATTTAGTGAAAAATGATTGAAAAAGTGCAGGTCAAGAGTCACTTAACAGATGTAGTCAGGGAATTAACTGCACCGAAAGGAAGTCTTTATGATCACCTGAAGTTATAATATAGATTAATGATCGAACTTGGACCAATCTGCATTAACAAGTAAGGTAATAGTGGTTTTTTAGCAGACACCAATTTGGCAGAGGCAAAATAGCTGGCAAAGAAAACAATTGGCTTGATTGAGAGGTCACCCTATCTAACTATATCTCAGAGAGTGCTGTATGCAAAGTTGCAACTAACTGAGAAGCGAACCTTAGGAATGACGCCTTATTGCATGCAAATTCACAAAATCTTAAAGCGTTCAAGTTAATTCAATAAGCCAAAAAATAGCCAATAAAGGTTCAAATCACGAAACCTGTTCTCAGATGGATTAAAACCAAAATAGGCACAAACCACTAAGTGGATAAAGTTTAGTGAAGTGTTGAGCTTACTTCATGAATTAATTTAGGAAAAACAAGGTCTTCACATTCAATTCTCTCTCCCTTTATGTGGCAAATCTGAGTGAAGTATGGGTAAATATGGATGAGCCGATCCCCATTTTTTTTCTTGTACCAACCTACTTCAATTTCTGCAATGTTCATATTTTCTTTAAAAACACTTTCTGTCTTCTCAGTGCATAGCGAGGGCTCAATATCTTTTGCCAATAAGACAAAACGGCTATCCATTTTTACAACTCTAAACCGTTCAACCATCCTTTCATCTAGCTCGTTTGAATGTTCATAAAATATATAATTTCCTGCCACCGCTTTTAAAATCAGAAAAGAACTGTCATTCCGGCAAAAACCTTCTCCTAGCACAAAGTAATTTAGCTGATATGGGCTATAAGAATTCACTCCCTTTTGAAAAAGCACTAAGTTTTTAGTAAAGCCTTTAATAACGGTCCTTAGACCAGAATGAGTTATCTCTGCTTCATTAATATTAAAAACCTCTAAATAAGGAACATAATACTGACTATTTATGTCTGTAGAAAGTCTTTTTGTACAGGATATTATCAAAACGACAATTAGAATAGGGAAAAACAGTATTGTGACTATTAACTTTTTCATTAACCCTAATATAATAGTTTCCGAAAATTAAAATGAATATAAAACTTAGCACTTGGTACTGTTTTTCTAATTCCTTCCGCAAAAGACTTGTCTTCATCAGATGGCCTTAATCGTGAGTAATCTAGCATTTTGTGTGTTCTTGGGTGGCTGTGTGTGTGGTATATTAGCCCTTTGGGGTCAGATGATAATAAAGATGCTCCAACCACCTCTTTATCATGAATATGAGAAGAAAACACTTCGGTAATCTTTGCAAACCCCTTATCTTTCTGAAATATTGCCCACTCCACATCAGTACTCTCTGCTAAAAAAGTAAATAGTTTGTTTGCGCCTTTGGCATTTTCTCCAAAGTTCAGGTAGGTATAATCATACTCTTCTTTACCTATAAGTATAGATCGCCTCTTTGTGGCTTGCTGAAGCCGTCCAAGTTCAACCTCAATTTTGGCGTTTTTAATTTCACCACGTTTATTGACCCTTACTTTTTTTCCTACAACAAGCAGGTCAACTTCATTCCCATCTTTGTCATAATGCTTTTTCTCGTCAATTTTATTAATATTTCCTTTAGAGTCTACTCCATAAGTATTATCTACAATTTCACCAATCATTCCCGTAGGATCAATAAATTGTAGAGGGTTATTCCAGACATATGCGTAAGGACTTGTACCTATATTTGCATGAGCATCCATCAACGGATCCACACTCAAAAACCTCCCTATCGCCGGATTATAAATTCGGAATCCATAGTCGTAATGCGTTAAAGAACTGATGGAAGGATCTTTTTCCTTTCCATTAAACCCAAATCTATGATTATCCGCTGATATTGTGCGTCCTTCCATCTCCAGGCCAAAAGGAAAATAATCTGCAGCGGTCAACCGAACAGCGTCATAGTAGTCGGCAAATCCATCCGGTTCGTCCTGATTTGAGCCTGGCATTTGGTCGAAAAACATCTCTAGAGCATAACCAAGTCCTATTGCTGTTGTATATTAATTCATGGATATGGCGAAAAAGGTGGAAGTATAATTAATCCGGGCTATGGTATTCCTTTAGGGCAAATCATTCTGAGTCCATTGTCTCAAAAACGTCTTCATTGTTTTTTTAACAAAATACTCGAAGAAATGCAAGAATAAAATATTATGGACTTAATCGCAAATACTATTTTTATCTCCTACCATGTTATTACTATTGGGACCGCTTTGTATAGCTTAATGTTTAATCAGTATTCTGTTGGAGTCGAATTTTTAGTTTATGGAGCGTTTATCGTTTTAATATGCGCTGCGTTTATTTATTACTTGTATAAACTACTTTACTCAAAACAAAGGCTAAATACTGAAGAATTGTTTTTAATGGTTTTTTGCGAAATAGGTATTCATTTTTTTGTGATTCTATTGTTGATCTCATTGTCTGATTTTAGTGTGCCAGTTGGTTAAGGGTCTGTTAAAGTATGTTTGCATAAGAATTTCTTAGGAAGAATATCCTTTATCAAAAATTTTACAAAACGCACCTTGTTTTCACTTATAACCTAGCATCTTTTTAAAGCCTTCCTCTAACTTCGACCGCTTCAAATTATAAATATTCTTTTAGCTTCAAAAGGCTTTTTTCAAAAAGCCCAGATTTACGGAAGCTGAGATTATTCTTCTGTTTTATAGCAGCAAGAAGGGGGTCTTTAAGTAGCACATTTATATGTCGTCAAAAAGGCATCAGTCCTGCCACTTTTCACAATTGAAATGCCTTATGTACTAAAACGTACACTACAGGGAAAGCTATGAAGTTATGTCCATTGAAGCACAGACCCAGCTCCCTCGTTCTACGAACGATCCCTCCTGCATGCCCAGAAGGCGTAGTCCTTTGGAAGAAGAGGAATATCACAAGAGGCCGGGTTGTATATTTTGCACGGAGAATACCGGTACAATAATTATATAAACACAGAGTTACTATTAAGATCATGTATAAAGCTTTCGGGTTTCTGTTTCTTCTGTTTTGCAATACAGTATTTGGTCAGGAAATACAGGACTCCACCATTGTGCACCAGGAGGTCATTATTTATTTTGAATCCGATGAGGCCAGCCTGACAGACGATGATACATCCAAGATCAGAAGACTGCTTCAAGAAGCGACTCACCTCAGCCACTACACACTCTCGGTGGATGCCCATACAGATGAAGTCGGCAGTGAGGCATATAACCTTTTGCTTTCAGAAAAAAGAAAAGATGCCGTTGTGGAATATCTCCTTTCTCAAAACGTACCGAAGGATCATATCGCGTCTAACTTTCATGGAGAATCACAACGCATTTCATTTCAAGGAAATAGTCCCGGCCATGCGTTAAACCGAAGAGTCACTTTGCAGCTAATGATCCGGAGGCAATTTCTCTACCTGGAAGGAACGGTGGTGGATGAAGAAACAAAAACGGGAGTCGAGTCTCAGGTTCAGTTAAGTGCACCCGGATTTAAAAGTCAGACGAACACAGATGTACAAGGGGCGTTCAGAATCCTCGCCCCTCTTGACTCCAGGGTAACCCTTGAAGTCGTAGCCAAAGATTACTTTATCGCTGCGAAGGATCTGCTGATCTCTGAAAAGCATACCTCCACAAAACTCAAAATCCCACTTCCCCGAGTGGAGATGGGAAAGGGCTTTAATTTCGAAAACATACTATTTGTCGGAGACAAGAGTATTTTACTGCCCGAGTCATACCCGGTATTAGAACACTTAAAACGATTTATGCTTGAAAATGACAAACAGTGTATAGAAATCGCCGGACACATTAACCATCCCGGAAAACCCAGGGTGGAATTGCATACAAGATATTTTCAGCTGTCAGTAGCCCGGGCTCTTGAAGTGCATGATGCATTACTTGAATCGGGAATTGATGCAGACAGAATGCTGGCACGAGGGTATGGCAACTGGGAAATGATCTATCCGTATGCCCTTGACGAAAACCAAATGCGGTTTAATCGAAGAGTAGAAATCATCATTTCGGATTGCGACTCTACCGCCATGATTCACAACGACCAAATCCCAAACCGAGAAGAGTTTACTCTTGCGGACCCATTTTTACGGCACTATGCGGAAATGACGTTTGAAAGAGACCTTCAAAACTTCAGCGCCAAAGTTCAGAAAGACCTTAGAAAGCAAGTTCTGGCCATGCAGGAGAAAGGGATCGAGTTGACAAAATATACTTACCGTGAAATGTTAATTGCACTGCCGGGCTTACCCCCAGCCAAATAGAGTCAGCAACGCATACTAAATGACTCACGCACCAGGTGGGCGATCCCTCTTGCTTGTCCGGAAGGCTTAGTCCTTTGGAAGAAGTGGGATGTTGTAAGGAGCATGTTTTTTCTGATTCAGAGGAGCTTCCACGTCCGTAGGGTGATCCTTCGTGTAAAGAGAGATTTTACCCTATCTTGCGCCCAATTTTCCGGAAGGCTGTGTGCCAGAGGGAGGCCAACTATCTTTAACTATCAATAACGACTATAGGCAGAGCCTAGAAAATAAGAGGAATCGATGAAGCCACTGAAAGAAGCAACAGCAGAAAAACACAAAAAAGCGGAAACCATGCCGTTTAATATCCGGATGTTCCAGGGAGAGTTGACAGAAGCGGAATACCTGTCCTATCTGTACCAGCAGCGGGAGATATTTCAGACAATAGAGCGCGCGGGACTACCCAGTGATGCGCTGAAAAGAGCAGAAGCTGTTCAGGCCGATATTGATGAGCTCGAAGCAAAAGGGAACTCGTCAGATGCCATTCTCAGCAGTACGCGACGATATGCAGACTATCTCGGAACGAAGGATAGCCAGGAGATACTCCCACATGTATATCTCAACTACCTCGCGATCATGTTTGGCGGCCAGATCATGAAAAAGAAAGTGCCCTCCTCCGGAAAAATGTATGACTTTGAAAACGGACACGAAGGAATGATGGCGATCCGCCAGGTGCAAAAAGATGAATGGGCTGATGAAGTCAACAAGGCGTATGACTTTATCATCGACATCTTCAGCGAACTCGAGACCGCATAGCGCAAAGCGTCCTAAAACACGGGATAGTTTGTTGGGCGTATACTCCAGCCCGGACAGATACAAATAGGCTTCCACGAAAAAAATGCATGGTTATTTTTCGATAGTGGTAACATTTGGCTGTCCTTAAGACACTTCATTGCAAAACCATATTGCAATGAACCTCAAGATTTTCAACACGCGACTCTCTGCAGAAAACGTACTGAATGATCAGACGGCGATTAATTCGTTTATGAATTCAGTCAGCGTGAAAAACACTGCTGCACAGTTTATCCCCGGAAACCCCGATGCCTGGTCGATTCTCGTTTTCTATGACGAACCATCGAATGGGAAGCCTGTAGAAAAGCCAAAACCTCCCACCATTACCGAAAAGGATTTATCAGCGGAAGAAAAGACCATTTTGTCCGCACTCAAGCTTTGGCGCAAAGACAAAGCGAAAGAAATGAACCTTCCCGAATTTATGATCTGTCATCAGGCGACGCTCCTTTTCATTTCACGCGATAAGCCTGATGACCTGGTTGGCTTGAGCAAGATAAAAGGAATGGGCGACCAGAAGATCGCGGCATTTGGGAATGATATTATTGCGATACTTAATGCCTTTTAATGCAAAGGGCAAAGGGCATGGAGCGGGGGTAAAAGTATAATTGGCTATCTCTAAACTACCCATCTAAACGCCTCAACGCTGCCGCCATAGGCGGCAACACTAAACCCCTAAACCCAAAAGGCCCTCTTTACAGAAGGTCTTTTGGGGCTGTGTCGGAAGGAGCTCCCTCACGCTTCGCGTGATCCCTCTTGCTTGTCCAGAAGGCGAAGTCCTTTGGAAGAAGAGGGATATTATGTGGAGAGTATTTTTATGGTTTCTGTAACGCCCTCACCCGTAAGGCGATCCGTCGGCGTTTTCAAATCCCATGGTGCTTTGGAAGGTGGATGAAGCATGTCAGCGTTTAGGTGATTTATGGTAAAATAATCCAGTTGATCACATACCTTTACTGGCATTGGTTATTACATCAACCAATGCAGCTCAGTAGTCATGACAAGAATTACGCAGCAGGTTTCAGAAATAAGTACTGTGCTTTTATGGCTCTGTTGTTTTCTGGCACTTTCTATGCCAGTGCTAGCGCAAGAGGCACCGAAGGAGATTCCGGACGGAACAGAAGGTGTCTTTTTTGTGATGCCAGAGAAAGACTCAATTACGGGAGAAGAAAAACCTCTTCCGATCAATGAATTCGATACTCGGTTGACCACCATAAAATTCGGCATGGGGTATATCCACGACTTTGTGGCGTACCGCCAGAGTGAGACTTTCCTTCAGCAGATGGATTCCCTGGATTATGATCTTGAGGCTACATTGAAAGTCAGGGATTTTCGTGTGTTGGGCAGTGGTGTTTTTAAAACCAAGCGTACCCTTTCCTGGAAATTTGCATTCATGTGGGATGGCAATCTGGACTCTTGGCTCGTGCGGGAATCCGGCCTGACAATTGGAGTACCTGAACTCGGGGGACATTTTTTTATCGGCAGAACCAAAGAAGGGTATTCGCTTGTAAAAGTGATGAATGGCCACTCTCCATGGACCGCCGAACGTCAGATGGCGATTGACCTGGTACCGATTCTGGCAGATGGCATCAAATGGTACGGCACGCTGCCTAAGTCCAGGATCTTCTGGAACCTCGGCGCGTTTAATGATGTCTTTTCCGAAGGTCAGGGATTTTCAACTTATGAATGGCAGTACGTGGCCCGCGTGGGTTGGATGCCGTTTTACAAACCCGAAGAAGGTACCCTGATGCACCTCGGAACCAGTCTTCGATATGGCAAGCCTCTGGATAATATGTTTCAGGCCAGATCAAGACCGGAATCGAACCCAACGCCTTTCCTGATCGAGACCGGTGAATTTCCCGCAGATCGATCGAGCCATGTCGGCCTGGAAGCATACTACAGCCTTAATCGTTTTATGGTGGGCAGTGAGGTTGCCATGCACTTTTTTACCTCCTCTGTTGCGCCCAACCACCAGTTTTATGGCGGCAACCTATTTGTTAGTTACTTCTTTACCAAAACGGTCAGGCCCTATAAAACGATTGGGAGTATCTACGGTTTTGTTCCAATGGAAAAGTCGGTATTCAACAATGGCATTGGTGCGCTCGAAGGGGTCCTGCACTTTTCCGTATTTGATCTGAACGACGGCAATATCCAGGGTGGTCGAATCTGGAAACTGACCGCGCAGACAAACTGGTATTTGTCAAAGGTCATCCGCCTCGAACTGCTCTACAGTTTTGCCGAGTTGCATCGATTCAATCTCGGGGGTGGTGTGCAGTTTTTCCAGTCCAGAATACAATTTTCAATTCTTTAACATTGACAATAGCAAGCATCTTTATCAGATTGTTGTGTTAAGTTCTCCTCTCCTGCTGTCATTAAGCGTTTGCAATACAATACCTTTTACGACAACGTTACTTATTGCTTTTTTACCTGATTTGCCATCAGGCTGTCTTCCCAAAAAACATAAACTATGGGTATTGAAACATACAATATTCTGTACGTCAGTATACATCCAAGTCAGACCTTTTTATCGTTTATTTGTACTAACTTGTGAAGCCATTTTTAAAAAAAACCAATGAAGCGATGAGAAATAAAAACTTCCTCAGATTGTGTAGTGCGGCATTTTTGTCCTTGCTGATGCTAGGTATGGCTACTGCTCAAAAAACACGAACGGAGTCTGATTTACTTGGGGAGAAACAAATTCCGGCTGAAGCGTACTATGGGGTGCAAACTGCCCGGGCGCTAGAAAATTTTAAGATCAGCGGGATGACGACGAGTTTTTACCCTGATTATGTGCGTGCCTATGCGATGGTCAAACTAGCCGCAGCGCGAGCCAATACGGATGTTGGTCGCATGAGCAAAGACAAACTGGCGGCTATCGAAAAAGCATGTCAGGCGGTAATGGATGGACAGTACCATGAGTGGTTTCTCACCGACCTGTACCAGGGAGGTGCCGGGACATCCGCCAATATGAATGCAAATGAAGTGCTGGCAAATATTGCGCTCGAATTGAGTGGACACAAGAAAGGAGATTACCATACGATCGAACCACACGACGACCTGAATATGGGACAATCGACAAACGATGTGTTTCCCACGACGCTCCATGTAGCCCTACTCCTGCATAATGACAAAGTGGTCAAAGAAGCGAAAGCACTATCAGCGGCTTTCCATAAAAAAGGAGAGGAGTTTAAAGACATACTGAAAATGGGTCGCACCGAAGGTCAGGATGCGGTACCTATGACCGTTGGTCAGGAATTTCACGGCTTTGGCTACCAACTCGATGCAGCGATCGATGTGTTGATCCAATCAGAAGTTTATCTCTACGAGGAAAATATGGGCGCAACAGCAATCGGTACCGGATTGACGGCTTCCCCGGGGTATGCAGAAAAAGTTGCCGAACACTTGTCAGTGATTACCGGAAAGCCTATGCATAAAGCAAAAGACCTGGTAGCTGCCACATCGAGTATGCAGGCATTTGTCATGTACTCTTCCGCATTAAAAAATCTGGCGGTAACGCTGTCTAAGATTTCAAGCGATTTAATTTTTCTGGCCACCGGGCCACGGACAGGTGTTTTTGAAATCAACCTGCCCGCCCTACAACCGGGATCATCGATTATGCCGGGTAAAGTAAATCCCGTTATGCCGGAATTGATGAACCAGATCTGTTTTAAAGCAATCGGCAACGATGCCACAGTGACGATGGCTTCTCAGGATGGACTACTGCAGCTGAACGCTTACGAACCTATTGCTGCAGTTGCACTTTTTGAAACGCAGGGACTCTTTTTCAAAACCATTCCTTTGTTCCGCGCCAATTGTATTGAGGGCATTACAGTTAACAAAGACGTGCTCGAGCATTACATGGAGCGAAGCGTTGGATTGGTGACTGCACTGAATCCGGTGTTGGGCTATGAAAAAACAACAGAACTCGCTAAAGAGGCCCTTGAAACCAATAAGGGTATTCTTGAACTTATCCGCGAGCAAAAACTTCTAACGGAAGACGAGATCAAAAAATTAATGGATCCGGCTAAAATGACAAATCCCAACAAACAGCAATAACCTGAGAAAAGAGGGCAAGTATGATATTGCCAACGGATATTTTTATTCATCAATCAACCCAGTAAAAAATGAAAAACAAAGTTTTTTTAAAAAACGTATTGACGCTAGTACTGGTCTTTTCCAGTCTATTAGTATTTGGTCAGGCCAAACCGAATGTGGTCATATTGGCCACCGGTGGAACAATAGCCGGAGCAGGAACCAGTGCTACTGGTTCAGAGTATGTATCCGGCCAGGTAAAAATTGAAGCAATGATTGATGCGGTTCCGAATATTCGTGATCTGGCCAATCTGAAAGGAGAGCAACTTTCAAATGTCGGATCTCAGGACATGAGCGTTGCTATCTGGTTGGATCTGGCCAATCGCATCAACACATTACTGGCCGGTGATGATGTCGATGGCATCGTCATCACGCACGGAACGGATACTCAGGAAGAGACTGCTTATTTTCTCAACCTGACCGTGAAGAGCGACAAGCCGGTTGTCCTGACCGGTTCGATGCGCCCCTCTACGGCCTTAAGCGCAGAAGGTCCGCTCAACCTGTACAACGCCGTAGCTGTAGCAGCAAGCCCGCTGTCCAAAGGCTATGGAGTTATGGTTGCGATGAATGACGAAATACATTCGGCTAAGGATGTCCGTAAAATGATCACAACTCCGGTGCAGACCTTTCAGTCACCTCAGGAAGGTATGCTTGGTACGGTTATTTTTGGTCAGGTGGAGTATTTCCATAAACCATTGGGGCGGCATACGACAAACAGTGAGTTTTCGATCGAAGGTATTACTGAGCTCCCGAGAGTGGACATCGTATATGCGTGCGCGGACATGTCGCCTGACCTGATCGATATGATGGTAAAGGCTGGTGCAAAAGGTATTGTTATCGCTGGTGTAGGTGATGGAAACATGAATGCCGGGACGCTTGAAGCAGCCAAGAAAGCGGCGGACAATGGCATTTGGGTGGTTCGCGCTTCACGCGTCCCTATTGGCAAGGTGCTGATCAAAGGAGAAGTGAATGACAAAGAATACGGTACGCTTTGTTCGGATGAACTCAATCCACAGAAAGCACGTGTGTTGCTGATGCTGGCGATGCTGAAGAAAAGAAACTGGGATGAAATGCAGCGGTTGTTTATTGACTACTGATTTCAGACGTATAGTTAGAACGAATTAAAGTGGCAAACACTAAGCATGGTGCGCTGAGTGTTTGCCACTTTTTTTAACTCCCTCGTTCTGTGAAACTCCCTCACGTTTCGCGTGATCCGCCGTAGGCGCATATTAGCCGCGGCAGTCTTTCTTAAGTTGGATTAACTCTTCTTTGCTGCTGACTTCTACAACGGTACCATCTGCGAGTGTTACGCTGAGAGGGAAAACAAGTCTCGGGCGCGCATGCTGATCCGGATTGGCTTCCTTCCAGGCGAGAACGGCATCCCTGAATTCTTCTTTGGAATTGACCTCAACTTCACTGCCATCGGAAAAGGAAATCGTCAGTGGAAAGTTGAGTGTAAAACAAGGCTCGCCATGATGGTCACCCGGGCGTGGACCACACTCTTCGCGTAGTGCTTTTAGTTCTTCCGGTGTCTCAATCGTGATGACCTCACCCGCTTCGTTGATCACCTGGATAGGTAAAACCAGCTTGGGACGATCTGCTGGTGTAGGATGACCTCCGTTATTATGGAACCAGGCACGAATGGCTTGTCTCAATTCGAGGTAACTGCCAACTTCCGCGGTTGAGCCATCGGAAAAAGAGATCGTGACGGGGAAGACAAGTTCGAAACAACGCGCTCTGCCCGCAGCACATTCTTCTTCAATACCATTGACGGACTGAAGGACAAAATTTTCCACGCTGGTAAAACTCTCGCTTTCTTTTTCGCACGAAGTGAAAAAGGCAGTAAAGGCAACGAATGCAAAAAGAGCAATTGATTTCATGATGGACCTGTTCATAGTGTTTGTGTTTTTTAGTTTAAAAAATTGATTTCAACTACAAGACATCAGAACAATCCTTTTGTACTCACTTACCGCAAATAAATTTTTATCAGAAAAAAACGAATGAGGTAGTTAAGCTATTCCACCAACACTCTTTTGGACAGCTCGCCCCTTTCCGTTTTAATCCGGATTATATAAACACCAGAGCATAATCCCGGTAATGAATGCGAGAGCAAATGATCTCCCCGGCTTAGGTACCCACAATCCTTTTGACTGACCAGCTTTGCATTGAGGGAATAGGTGTTTAATTCTACAGATGACGGTTCCTCAAGACTGAGTTGTACAAAAACCATTTCGCTTGTGGGATTAGGAAACAGTTTTGCATCCAGATTTTCAGTCATCGGAAGGAGGGCAGACGGCTCGCTTTGCAGGATATTTATGCGGCCGGCATTACCGATCAACACGATGCGATCGTTAGCCGCCACAGGCTGAGCGGGTGAATCGCCAAAGGACAGATTGTTTACCCCATAGACACTATCTCCTGTCATGACATCCAGAAATCGAATCTCATTTAAGCCGCATTCCACGAGGTAATCATTGATCAGCACAGGGGCACTCCACTGCCATGGAATAGTGGAATATCGATTGCGGACCATCCCGGTGGTTCGCTCGATAATCCGATAATGGTTCAAAATTCCGCCATCAATTCTGGTTTTGACCACTAAAAATGAATCCGACAAAGCGGCCATGCCAGCAGAATAAATTACCTCATTGGTATCGAGGCTCGTTTGCCAAACCACATCTCCGGTCATTTTGTCGAACGTCGTCAGCGTGTCCTCATAGCCATAATACAACAGACTGTCATCAAGGATATACGAAGTGGAGTGACCCGTTCTCACACTCTCGGTTGACCAAACCACATCACCGGTCATGCGATCCATAGCATAAATCACACCACCATTGGTCCCGTAAGAATTGAAGTATACATGAAGACTGTCTACGCCCGGAGAGAACTGTGGGGTTCCATACTCAGAACGCCACAACAGTGCACCCGTGGTAATATCAAGACATCGCAATCCTTCATTGGACGGTAGATACACCAGGCTGTCAAAAATAGCCGGAGACCGATCGTAAAGTGTACCAACAGTATCCAGCCAAAGCACCTCGCCTGTGTTGACGTCAAGTCCATACAACCCCGGACCACTTTGACCACCGGATAGTACAACGCCATGCGCAACAGCCGGACAAAACAGGTTACCACCGCCCGTATTCGGCACCTCAAAAGACCATAGAGAATCACCGGTGAACAAATCAGCCGCATAGAGCGTATTGGGGTCGCCATAACAGCTGAAGAATATTTTGTCTTCCGATATAACAACACCAGCAGCCCGGTTGGACACCAGGGGAACGTCATGAGTGAGTTGCAAAGGAAAAGAGATGTTGATTTGAGCATGGGACGTGTGCAAAGCATTACCATGCACCATTGGCCAGGTTTCTGTTATGGGTTGGGCACTCACAGAAAGCGATAGAATCAGGGAAATCACGAAAAAGAAAACAGGTTTCATCATACAGGTTTTAAAAAGTGAATGAAAAACCGGGGAGAGGATTCTTAAAGTTACACATAACAATCCCGACGTTCAAATGCGACTTAGTGAAATGCATGTATCGTGATGTGTTTGGCTGAATACACGGTATAATCCGAAGCTGTCGTTTGGTTAAACTTTTGCTTTTCCTCAACATCTAAGGGTAGTGTTACCATCACAAAACCAAAACATGAAACTATCTATATAGCGACAAACCCGAAATACGAGATTACTTTAGCAAAGCGTTAGCCTATTGATCGGCACGCAGAAGAAGCCCTGAATGGAAGAATCATCACATTGGGAAGCCCTGAAAACAGGAAGCAAAGAGGCCCTGGAGGCCTTGTACAACCATCACATTGATGCCTTGTATGCTTATGGGATGGCGCTGTGCCAGCATGAGGAAAAAGTAAAAGACTGCATTCAGGATCTGTTTCTGACATGCTGGAACAACCGAGCAGGTCTGGCGGTGCCCACTTCAGGAAAAGCCTACCTGATGGTGTCTTTGCGCCGAAGGATATTTGATAAAGGACCGAAAAGCAACCTGGAAACGGCTCCTTTTGATGACAACCAACTGTCTGAAATGATCGGTGATGATCCGGAGCAGCAATGGCTGGAGGAAGAAAATCAGGTCTTGCAACAGGAAAAGCTGATGACTGCGATGGCCTCTATCAGTGACCGTCAGAGGGAAATACTCCACATGCGGTATTATCAGGAAATGGAATACGACCAGATCGCGGAGATCATGGGGCTCAACTACCAATCGGCACGAAATCTGGTCACCAGAGCCCTGACCGCAATGCGAAAAGCGATGCTGATTGGGTTTTTAATACTTATGATGTGAGTACAAAAAGAAGAAAACAGCCTCTTATTCAAAGAAATGCCTTCGAGCAAGCTTCTGCGTTTGTAAAAGTATGTTCGAAAGCATTTGCAAATCAAGAACACTATGCCTAAAAAGAATTTCAGAATACCCGAACTCGCCGCATTTCTCACACTGCTGCTCATCTTCAGCGGGTGTGCCAAAGATGATGGCCCACAATATTTTGTGGACAGTTCGATCCGTCCATATTTTGAACGATTTGAATACGAGGCGAATCTGCGCAATATCCGCATAGATCTCGATTCCATGATGATCAGCGGAGATATTCGTGTGATCAATGCTTCGAATGTGATCGGGCAGTGTGGTCATACAGAAGCCGAACCCAGTGTCGTGATCGTTGATAAATTTTACTGGGATTCAGCCAATGACCTGGAACGCGAGTTTGTGGTCTTTCACGAACTGGGCCATTGCGCATTATTTTTAGGGCACAACGACAACGTCGATGGGAGCGGCTATTGCGCCAGCATTATGACCAGCGGTACAGGTGCCTGTGTCATCAATTATACCTTGGCTACAAGAGAAAAATTACTTGACGAACTATTTGCGCGATAAGCGCATATACGCATGAAAGACGAGTTTCTGACATATTCATCCACTGTCCTTGCCGGCGAAGACGCTTTCGTCCGATTGATCCGCTATGGAGAAAACGAAACTGCATGGAAAACATGGCTCGTCGATCATCCTGAGTTTCAAAATACGTTTGAGGAGGCCAGACGAATAGTCTTGGCATTGAATGCTTCACCACAGGCACAAATCAGTCAGGCAGAAAAGAAGGCGCTTTGGGACAATATTTCTGACAAACTCAACTCGGAATCTGATGCGGCGAAAACTCCCGCTATCCGAAAGCTCTGGGCATGGGGACTTGCCGCCGCAGCATCTTTGGCCCTGTTGTTTTGGTTTGGATCCGGTGCCGGAAAAGTTAAAACGTACGCAGATGCCGGAGAGCATTTAGAAGTGGTTTTACCGGAAAAAAGTGTAGTTACGCTCAACGCCGACAGCCGGGTGATCTATGCGTCCGAAACTTTCAATGACACACGCGTACTGCATCTGGAAGGAGAAGCCTTCTTCGATGTCGAACCCGGTAGTTCGTTTACCGTATTGACGGATGAGGGGATCGTGACGGTGCTAGGCACAAGCTTTAATGTTGTAGCCAGAGATGGAATATTTGAAGTCAGTTGTTACACCGGAAAAGTATCGGTTGAGCGCAACGCAGAAAACACAGCAATCATAACCATAGGTCAAAAGGTCAGCGCAGAAAATACAAACCTCCGCAAGGAAACGTTTGATGCGTCAATTGGAAAACCGGAATGGATACAAGGTGTGTTCCGATTTCAAAATCAACCGTTGAAGATGGTAGTGGCCGAACTGGAGCGACAGTATGATGTGGATGTGCAACTTGAAAAAGGACTCGAAGAAACAACCTATACGGGACTTTTTGAAACCGGAGACCTTGACGAAGCACTTGAGTTAATCACCTGGCCACTGCATCTTAACACCTCGAAAAAAGGGAAGACTATTTTAATATCGCGATAAACCAATATGTCATTATTCCGAGCAGGAATATTTACCATTATCTCCATCCTGCCGTGCTTTTCTTTTGGACAAAGCACAGCCTTTGACACCTTTATCTCAAGGGTAGAGAAACAGTACCAGGTAGATGTCGCGATCGCTCCTGAACTCATACCCACGCTAGACTCGTTGCGGAATGATGGAACGGAGATCCTCAGTATCGGAGATCTTCTGCATTATCTGCTCAATCATTCGGACATTTCCTATCAGCTGATTGATGGCGATAAGCTCATGCTGCGACGCGAAATTCCGTCATCCTCCGGAAAAGCAAAAGGTACAGTCGTAGGAAATGTTGTCAATAAACACACCGGCGAGCCCATGCCCTATGTCAGTGTTTTTGCTTCTGCTTCGGACGTCGCGTGTATCACCGATGAGCAGGGTAATTTTTTATTGCCGCTGACCGATACGACAGGATTTGTAGAGTTCAGTTTTTTAGGGTTTAAAAAAGTCCGCTATCCGGTGACCGAAGCGCTTACGAGTAGTCTCAGCGTTACACTGGAAGTAGAGCCTGTGGCTTTAAACAAAATCACGATCATTGTTCCGTATCGACTTATTGCACAGGACTACACGCATCAGTCGACAGACTTGAAAGGCTATCACCTGATCAGTGAAGATCAGATCCTGCAGTGGAACGCAGAGCAGCTGATTACCAACTTTACCAACTATACACATTATTCATCGGACCGGGGTATTCGCATCAGAGGTGTGGATGCCGGAAATACGATGGTGGTCATGGACCACATTCCGGTGTATGATCCGTATCATTATTACAACCTGTTCAGTCCGTTTAATGGCCTGTACTTTTCCAGCGTTTCGGTATATAAAAACAATCTCCCGATCGAATACGGAGGACGAATTGATGGGATGATCAATGCCGAATCGGAACGGGAAAAGGTGCGTTCAAAAGGCATCTTTGATACAGACCTGCTCCAGACCGGAGCGATGGCAGAAGTGGCGCTGTCGCCAGCAGTGTACTTTACGGGTGGGGTGCGCGTGTCGCATACGGGAATAATCACACCAGCGCTGGCGGATAGCAGCGTATCCAATTTTACACAACCCGGCAGGTTTAAAAATGAAAAAGAGTGGACTTCTTCGCAACGGCCGGAGACAAATTTTTATGACTTCAATGCAGGCGTCGGTATAAAAGCGGGTCAGTCCGGCTCGCTGCGGTTGAATTTCTTTGACAGCCGCGATCAGCTCGATAATGAAATTTATACCAGTTTTCAAACCAGCATTCTGAACCACGAAGTGTTGTCTGTCGAACAGTCCTATGCGAGCCGGGATGTCTGGAAAAACCGAGGCGCTTCTGCAGTACTTCAATTGCCAGCCGGTGATCGCACAAATTTGTTTTTTGAAACCAGCTATTCTGATTTCGATAAAGACATCGACTACCAGTCTTTGCTTACTGAAATACGACTCGGTGAAAAACGGGAACTGCACCATACCGGATATCAGGATAATGATCTGAAGAGTTTTCTGGTCAAGGGTTTTGCTGACCATGAGCTAGCGGAGCATCAAACACTGAGAGCGGGATTGTCCTGGCAACAAACCAAGGTGGAGTTTGCCGCAAGAGAAAATAAAAAGCCGTTTCTGACACAAACGCAAACGGAGCAAAGTGTTAGTGCGTTTGCTTCCTATACAAATGCAGCCATTCAGCATCTGGAATGGGAACTCGGTAGCCGACTTACCTACCTGAAGAGTATGGAGCAGGTGTATTTTTTACCGCATGTGCGACTGCTTTATCAGACCGGTGCGTATACAAGTCTCAGAGCATCTTATTCCAAAGATCTGCAATCCGTCAGAGGGGTCACATTCGAAAACCGTTTTGGCCGGGAGCTGAACTATCTTTTGGTAAGCAACCCATCGGAGGGCATTCCCCTGCTGACAGCCCATAAATTTATGTTGGGCTACGGATATAATCGAACGAGACTCAGTTTGGATGTAGAGGTGTTTTACAAAACGATGCAAGGACTGGCCAGACTTCGTCCGTTGCAGCCTGATCCTTCTGACGGGCCTGCCGAACCAAGTGATTTTTATCGGTTGTTTGCCGGAGAAGGATATACGTATGGTACGGATATCACGCTGGTGTATAAAAACCAAAACACAGAGTTCTCACTTTACTACACATTAAGCTGGCTCAAAGAGCGATACCCGATGTTGTTCCGGGGAGATTACTTCTCTCCGCAGGAAGACCGCCGTCATCAGATAAAGCTCGCCGGGGCGCAAAAGATGGGTGCGTTTAAGGCCACCGGACTGATCACGTACAAGAGTCCTGCGCCTTATCTGAGTCAGGTGTTTCTGGAGAATGGAGGAATCGGAGACGCCAACTTTATGGCGGTACAGGACTACCTGCCTGCTTACTTTAGTCTGGACATTGGACTTGAATATCACTTCCGCCTGATCCGTCAACCGGCTATGCTGGGTATCTCTCTCATCAACGCCACCAATCATCGAAACGTAAGCGACATCCAGTACTTGGGTCGAATTCCTGGAGACAACGGCAGTCAACTATATATCACAAACCAAACGGAGTTACTGGGGCGGACATTTAATGTGCACTTTCGGTATTTGATTAATTAGATTTTAGACGCAAGACGCAAGACGCAAGACCTGAGGCGTGGATCTCCTGCGCTAAAGCTACGGCGATTGAAAGGGCATGGTGCGGAGAGCGTGGAGCGAAGGGCGGAGAGCGAAGGGTGTGGAGCTATCTGTGTCTCGCATAACATTAGTGAATTTCGGATTTAGTTAAAGCCCTGAAAGGGCGCTTTTTTAGCGGCGGGGTTTAGCCCTAAGCATGGGATTTAGAGCATGGAGCAATTCTTAAATCCTTGAATTTGATTTTGCTTGCTTACACAACCCCGAACTAAAGCACGGGGCAAATTTTTAAAAGAAAAGATTTCTACTAAGATGGTCAAGCGCTGAAGCGCGACCAGAATTATCACCTCTCATTTTTTAATCGCTGCAGCTTTAACGAAGGTGCTTCTCACTCCTCGCCTCGGTCCTAAAGCACGGGGCAAATTTTTTAAAAGAAATGATTTGTACCAGGATGGTCATGCGCTGAAGCGCGACCTGAAGCTTCTAATTGCTCAGAAATACCTTTCAAAGCATTGAAAGGCTACCATTCATGGAATCTAAATTGCTTTGTGGCAAAAATCACCTATTAGTCGCCGTAGCTTCAGCGAAGGAGACCCTCACCAAATCACTCCATCACTCCCTCACTCAATAAATAATGACTGGCATGATCAGCATCATGACCTCTTCGTTTTCAAACTGCTCGTCGGGATAGATGAGGACGGGTTTGCTTGGAACAGAAAGGGTCATGTGGATGTCTTCCTGGTGGAGCGCATTCAGGAGTTCGATAAAAAACCGGGCATTGAATGCGATATCCATCGGCTCACCGTCATACTCGCAGCTCAGTTGTTCGCTGGCTTCGTTGGAGAAGTCGAGGTCTTTGGTGGTGATGGTAAGGCTGTTGTCCGCCAACCCGAAAAACACCTGGTTGGTCGTGCGATTGGCGAAGATGTTGATACGGCGCAACGCACCCAGGAGGTGTGTACGACTGACGTGTAATACGTTTTCATTATTCACCGGAATCACGGCATTGAAATCCGGATAGGCCTGATTGATCAGACGACAGATCACTTCGGTGTCTTCAAAGCGGAAGAACGCATGCGACTTGTTGTATTTGAGGTAGACATTGCCTTCACTAGGAGCGGCACCTTTGAGGAGTGCCAGCGCTTTTTTCGGCACAACAAAAGATCCGGTTTTTTCTGTGGAGGTGCCAAGCGCGTGGTAGCGCACGAGTTTATGACCGTCGCTGGCGACAAAACTGATCTTGTTGAAATCGACGACGACATTAACGCCGGTCATAGCAGGGCGCATCTCATCAGAAGTAGTGGCAAAGATGGTGGAAGAGATACCACTCAGCAGGTGTTCTGCCGGAAAGGCGATTTCTTCATCATCGGACGTAGGAAGCACAGGAAAATCATCCGGTGGATCGACGGCCATTTTATACATCCCGGTTTCGGTGGTCAGCACCAGCGAGCGTTGTTCGATATCCGCATCAAACGCGACCTCCTGATTGGGAAGTGCTTTGAGGGTTTCGAGGAGTATTTTGGCGGGAATTGCGACTGATCCGTTTTCACTGCTGTCGACTTCCAGGCGAGTCGAAATACTCGTTTCCAGATTGGTGGCGGTCAGCGTCATCACCCCTTTGTTGATATCTACGAGAAAATCCTCGGTGATCGCAAGCACGGGATTCGGATGGATGGCACCGGATACCACGTTGAGGTGTTTTAATAATTCGCCTGATGAGACTTTAAATTCCATGGGTTTGTTTCGTTTATAAAGCGAGTCTGATGAAAAAATCGCGGGCACCAGATTTCAGCAAAGTTAATAGGACTAAGTCACATTCTTTACTTGTTTAGTGTATTCAGGCGTGAAATATGTCGTGCGATTCACAGCACAGTTGAGTAATCCGAATGTATTGTTCTTACATTTGCGTCCATGGCCCATCCCGGTGATGCACCGAACATTCAAGCAATCAGGGAATTAGACCTTCCGCCCTATACAATGATGACCTTGCCCAATGGCATGGAGTTGTTTATGGTCAAAGGAGGTGCCGAGCCGGTTTTGAAAATGGAAATCGTCTTCCGCGCAGGCGCTACCTACGAGAAAAAACCCATCGCGGCCGAAGTGATGGCAGGACTGCTTTCTGAAGGCACGGAACAACTCAGTTCGGTAGATCTGGCGGAGAAAATCGAATCGCTGGGCGCGACGATGTTTACCCGCGGTGGAGTAGACACTGTACGCATCAGGCTCCTGACGCTGACGCGCTATTTTCCGGAACTCATCGATGTGATTACAGAGGTGATTGAGCATCCTGGGTTTGATCCGGCTGAACTGGAGGTGTTTACAGAAAATAAAATCGAGCGTCTCAAAATCGATTTAAAGAAAAACGAAGTCCTCGCGTACCGCCATCTGACGGAGGCTATTTTTGGAAAAGGGCATCCGTACGGCCGAAATACCGATCCGGAAGATTACGAAGCGATCCGTGTGGAGGATATCCGTGAGCACCATAAAGAGCATATACTTCCGGAGAATGGGATGATCTTCATTTCAGGATCTTTTGGAGAAAAAGAAATCGAGCTGATACGCCAAACCATTGGTAGCTGGAAGTCGAATCATACAAATGGAAGGGCAGAAAAGCCGACGCTTCCGGAGAATTCCACTACCGGTTATTTTGAATACGACGGTCCGCAAAGCCACCAGGCGGCGATACGCATCGGACGAAGGTTGTTTCATCAGTCACATCCGGATTTTCCGGCGCTGTATGTCCTGAATACAATCCTGGGCGGATATTTTGGCAGCCGCCTGATGATGGAGATTCGGGAAAACCAGGGATTGACCTATGGGATTTATTCGAGTGTAGACTCGTTTGCTTCAGATGGGTGCTTCTATATCAGTACAGAGGCGGCTACGGAAAACACAGGGCGTGTGATTGATGCGATCAAAACGGAAATGCAGCGCCTGCAGACCGAACTGATCCCGGACAATGAGCTCAGTATGGCGAGAAACTACCTGATGGGCCATCTGATGACCCAGATTGACGGGCCTTTTGCCACGATGGATCTCATCAAGTCTTTTAAAATAGAAGGACTGGAAGACAGCCTTTTTGCCAAAACGATTGAAACCATCCAGCAAATCACGCCTCAGGCGCTCAGAGCACTCGCGCAGGAGTACCTGGACCTCGAAAAATGGGTCATAATCGTCGTAAAATAGGGTGCCGGACATCCCGAAACAGGCAATAAACGCCCAAAATTCCTTTTATTTTGGAAAAAGCAGTTTCTTTGTATCCCTTCTGGAAACGGGATGGCGTCGACCCCTGAACATATACGGCCTCCGAAAGCGCAGAAGGAACGGTAAAATTCATTTGCATAAGCAAGAAAGGCTTCTATAGCCAACACAGATAGGGTCATGAAATTATTCAGTCTTTTTGTTCAGGAAATTGCCATTGATCTGGGGACAGCCAATACGCTGATTATCCAGGATGGGAATATCGTGATTGATGAGCCATCCATTATCGCTATCGATATTCGGACCGGTCAGACCATTGCTGTGGGCACGCGTGCCATGCAGATGCACGAAAAGACGCACCAGTTTATCAAGACCATCCGTCCGCTTAAAGACGGCGTGATCGCGGACTTCCAGGGTGCAGAAAATATGATCGAGGGGATGATCAATATGATCGGCACCAAACGCCGGTTTTTCACGCACCTCAAGATGGTCGTGTGCATCCCAAGCGGTATCACAGAAGTAGAGAAAAGAGCGGTCTTTGATTCCGCCGATCACGTGGATTCCAAAGAGACCTTTTTGATTTTTGAACCAATGGCCGCGGCACTGGGTATCGGATTGGATGTCGAAGAGCCGGTGGGCAATATGATCATCGATATCGGTGGTGGAACGACGGAGATTGCCGTGATCGCGCTTTCAGGTATTGTGACGGATCAGAGTATTCGCACCGCGGGGGATGAGTTTACACAAAACATCGTGGATTACCTTAAGCGCAACCACAATGTGCTGATCGGTGAGCGTACGGCTGAGCAGATTAAGATCAATGTTGGCTCCGCACTCAAGCAGTTGGACAACCCACCGGAAGACTTTGCGGTCAACGGACGCGACCTGATCACCGGGATTCCGCGGCAGATCATCATCAACTACGCGGAGGTCGCCGAAGCGTTGGATGAATCCATCAATACGATCGAAGAGTCTATTCTGAAAGCACTGGAAAACACACCACCGGAATTGGCGTCTGATATTTACAAGACAGGTCTTTATCTAACCGGAGGAGGTGCACTCCTCAGAGGACTCGACAAACGAATTTCAAGAATCACAAAACTTCCGGTGCACGTGGCTGACGAACCCCTGCGTGCTGTAGTGCGAGGCACAGGCATCGCATTAAAAAACACAGATCGCTTTTCGTTCCTGATCGATCGAAAACGCGTGTAAGTGCTACCGGCGCGGAAAGTCTTTGCTTAGCCATATCTTCACCCTGGTACAATGAACAACCTTCTTCAGTTTGTCATCAGGTATTCCGCCTTTTTACTTTTCCTGCTTCTGGAAATGGCGGCACTCGTGTTGGTCATCCGGTACAATGAAAATCAAAAATCGATTTTTCTTAACTCGACATCCATTCTGTCCGGCAAGCTGTACGAAATGACAGAGGACGCAATTCACTACAACCGACTTCAGGTCACAGTGGATAGCTTCGCTTCGGAAACCGCATTACTGAAGGAAAAGATATTCAACCTTGAACGCAGTTTACAGAAAGTATCACCTGCAGAAAAACCACTCGACAGTTGTATCCTGGAATCCTTCAAAGTAATTGAAGCCCGCGTGATCAGCAACACGGTCAATCAGCGGAATAATCATTTTACAATTGATCGCGGAAAAGCAGATGGTGTGCGGAAAGGAATGGGCGTCATCAGTCCGCATGGTGTAGCCGGCATCATTGATCAGTCCGGAGAAAAGTATGCACGCGCGATTTCTGTTCTGCATAGTGCCGCACGTATCAGTGCTTCGATCAAGCGCAACGAATATTTTGGGTCGTTGCTCTGGAAAGAAATTAATCCCGGGTATATGATCCTGGAAGACATCCCCAAGCAGGCCGATATTTTTGAAGGCGACTCCATAGTAACAAGCGGCTATTCTTTTATTTTTCCAAAAGGGATTTTTATCGGTACGGTCGAACGCTTCTGGACGGAGGGAGGAAGCAACTATTATACAGTAGAAGTAAAACTACACGAAGACATTGCCCGTCTGGATCAGGTATATGTCATTGACTCGATCGAAAAAGACAGCTTGCCCCAATGAGTAGTGTGATCCTCAGACATACCATCCGCGCGATCATATTGATACTTATACAAGTATTGATTTTGAAGCGCATTGGACTGGGTACGTCATGGATTGCACTGAATACAGATATTTTCATTTATCCGCTCATTATTTTCATGTTGCCCTTCCGGGCATTCAGGCACTACGTGATTTTGATTGGCTTTTGTGTCGGCCTGATGATCGATATGTTTTATGACACGATTGGTGTACATGCATTTGCACTTACGGCCACAGCGTATGCGCGTGGGATCATGTTGTCCTACCTCGAACCTCGTGGAGGCTATCAGTTGTCGATGAATCCGACGATTCGTTCATTAGGTCTCAACTGGGTCCTGACATTTACGGCACTATCAATGGTCATTCATTCGTTTCTGTATTATACGGCGGAGATATTCACCTTTGTGTATATCGGAAAAATCCTGATCAAAACTGTGATGACGACCACCCTTTCGCTGGCTGTGATCATGGGCTATCACTACTTATTTAATCCGAGGTCCTGATGAAAGGGGAACGAATGACCGGTCGAACGATATGGATACAACGCGTCATTGTACTGACAGCGCTGGTTCTCATTTTTCAGACGGGTTGGTTGCAGCTGGTGGATCCCACCTACGGACAACGGGCGGATCGAACTACGCTTGTCAGACGCACGCTACATCCGAGTCGGGGTCTTATAAAAGATCGCACTGGCCATCTCCTGGTACACAATATTCCGGTCTATGATCTGAAGGTGGTATACAACCAGGTACCCGCAGATATTGATACCGGTTTTTTTTGCAAACTGCTTGAAATTGATAAAGCGGCATTTGTCAAACGGATGGAAAAAAACTGGAAGTCACAGCGTTATTCCAAGTCGATTCCATTTGTCTTTATGGATCATATTCCGGCTAAAAAATTTCAGTACATCCAGGAATATCTTCATCTCTTTCCGGGTTTTTTCGGAGAGTTGAGAAATGCACGAGGGTATTTTGAAAGCCATAGTGCGCATACCCTTGGCTATATGTCTGAGGTGGATCAGAAGCGCATTGATGAGTCAGAAGGAGTTTATGCGCTCGGAGATTATTGTGGCTCCACCGGTGCAGAGAGTTTTTATGAACCCAGCTTGAGAGGCGCCAAAGGAGCGGCATATATTCTCAAAGACAACCTGGGACGGGAAATCGAAAGCCTGGATCATGGTCGTCACGATTCTCTGGCGATATCCGGCGACAATCTGATTCTTTCACTGGATCATGTGCTACAGGCGTATGGTCAGCAGCTCCTCCAGAACAAAAGAGGGAGCATTGTCGCGATCGAACCGTCTTCCGGAGAAATTCTGGCGATGATTAGTTCGCCGGGCTATGATCCAAACGAACTCTCCATTTCGCGACACCGCGGAACGATTTTTAACGAACTACTTGCGGACACCCTCAATCCGCTTTTTGATCGTTCGGTCATGGCAATGTATCCACCGGGATCGATTTTTAAGCCACTGCTTGCCCTTGTGGCGATGCAGCAGGGGCTGCTGGATCCTAACAGGACCATTTATTGTCAGGGGGCGTATTACTCTGGAGGATTGCGACGTGGATGCCATCCGCATGCAACCACGCGAAATGTGGCTGCGGCCATCCAACATTCGTGCAACACGTATTTTTTTACCGTGTATAAGGAAGTTATAGATCAGGGGGGATACACGCATCCTGAGGTTGGTTTGACAAAGCTTAACGAGCTCATGTCGGAGTTTGGGCTAGGGCATAAGATCAGTGTAGATGTCTATGGAGAGAAAGCAGGAAACCTGCCTGGTCCGGAATATTTTGACAAATTGTATCCCGCCAAAGACGGAAAGTGGAGATCGCCGTTTATCCTTTCGATGGGTATAGGTCAGGGCGAATTACAACTCACCACGCTCCAAATGGCGCATGCGGCAGCGATCATCGCCAATGAAGGGACATATACTGATCCGCACCTGTTGGTCGGCAGAGAACCACAGGATAGCGCGTTTCGAAAAGAATATTATCCACGGCAGCGCGTGTCTGTCGACTACCGTTTTTTTGAACCAGTCATCGAGGGTATGAGTCGGGCTGTTCGGGCCGGGACGGCGACACAGGCGTATATTCCGGATATTGAGGTGTGTGGAAAAACGGGAACATCAGAAAACTCGCAGGGGAAGGACCACTCGGTGTTTTTTGGATTTGCCCCTCGTCATCAGCCGCGCATTGCCATCGCCGTTTATATTGAAAATGCGGGATGGGGAGGAAGTGTGGCGACCCCAATCGCCGGGCTGATGATCGAAAAATATTTGCGCGGAGAAATCAGCGAACCCCGTCAGCGCATTGAAGCGCGTATGCTGGAAGCGGACCTCATCCACGATCCGCAGAGCTGATCAGCCATTAGGAATAGTCTTCACTTTCGTTTATGCAGAATTGAATAGCTTAGCTGCCTATGATCATTAGTGCCATCGCTGCCATGAGCAGCAATCGTGTGATAGGAGCGGACGGAGATCTTCCGTTTCGTCAGTCGAGGGATATGAAGTTTTTCAAATCCACCACGATGGGGCATCATGTCATCATGGGACGAAGCAATTTTGCCTCTATGAATTATCGACCGCTGAAAGGAAGAGTCAATATCGTCCTGACGCGAAATCCGTTTTTTATTACCTCTTCCGCACTGGTGATGCACTCGATCGAAGAAGCGCTGGCGTATGCACGGGAAGAGGGAGAAGAAGAGGCATTTATCATCGGTGGTGGAGAGATTTATAAACAATCTTTGCCCCTTTTAGATAAAATTTACCTTACAGAGGTAATATGTGACATATCCGGAGACACTTATTTTCCGGAGCTCGACATGAATGAATGGACATTGGCTTCATCAGAATCGCACGAAGCTGATGAAAGGAATGAATTCCCCATGCGTTTTGATGTCTTCCTCCGCAAGGAGTAATGGAAGAACATTTATTACACTTTATCTGGCATAGAAAACTTTTTGATCACTCGCATCTGGTGACCACCACCGGGGCTATGGTGGATATTCAACACACCGGATTTGCCAATCAACACCAGGGGCCTGATTTTTTGCAGGCGCGTGTTTCCATCGACGGTCAGCTTTGGGCCGGGCATGTGGAAATACATGTTAGAAGTTCGGCATGGTACCTGCACATGCACGACAAGGACGCGCACTACAAAAATGTCATCCTGCATGTCGTCTGGCAGGAAGATCAGCCGGTCTATACGCCGGACGGAGGGTTGATACCCTGCCTCGAACTGGCAGAACGGGTGGATACAGCACTCCTCGACAGATATCGAAAGCTCATGTCCAACGAAGAATGGGTGCCTTGTGCACCTGCTCTGGCAGACGTGACACCGGTGCTTCGCACTTCGTGGTTGTCACGTATGATGGTCGAACGAATAGAAGAAAAATCAGAAACGGTACATCGCATTCGGGAAAAGTACAAGGGGGATTGGGAGCAAACATTCTATGTGTTACTGGCGCGTCAACTGGCGGCGCCGGTCAATAGTGACGCGATGGAGGATTTGTGTAGTCTGGTCCCGTTGACCTTACTACGCAAACATAAAAACAGGCCTGATCAGATCGAAGCTATGTTGTTTGGTGCGGCGGGTTTGATCGCGCGGGAAATTCATGATCCGTATATTGAAAAACTCAGGGATGAATTTTCCTTTCTGCGCAGGAAATACAACCTTCGATCGCTTGAGGCATTGCGTTGGAAGTTTTTACGCATGCGTCCGCCGTCCTTTCCGACCATTCGCATTGCTCAATTATCAAAAATTATTTCGGAGTCCGACGGTTTTGTTTCCCTGGTCGAACACCTCCACAAGGGCGATGACTGGATAGCGCTTTTCAGAGTGGTACCCGAGCATGCTTTCTGGGAGGATCACTATCACTTTACGGCGGCTTCATCGCATCACGCAAAGCGAGTTGGAAAAAGTACTGCCATCGGTTTAGTGATCAATGTCGTAGCTCCGCTGATGTTTGAATACGGCAAGCACCAGGGAAAACCAGGTTTGAAAGAGACAGCTTTGTCCTTGCTGGAAGGCTTTCCTCCCGAAAAAAACGCAATACTAACCGGGTGGGAAAAGAGTGGGTGGAAGGCTGAAAATGCAGGACAGTCTCAAGCATTAATCCAATTGAAAAAGAGGTATTGCAACCACCGTAAATGTCTTCATTGTGCCATCGGGTTGCAGGTCATCAGGGAATAATGCTGCCGAAAGGGAAGGAATATTAGGTCCGGAAAGGGCCTTCAGATACCAATCCGAGTTTTTCAGTCGTTATGACTAACAAATCTCCGAGGACTGGGGGCGAGGAGTCGATATCTAAGATTATTTAGCTGAATTACAGCATATTAAACATAATTTGTATTTTTTATATAAAATTTCTTTCCTTTGTATCGGACTTCTACGTTTTCTTACTAAACATCAACAAAACAAGACATGCTAGGAATATTTCTTCAGGCTGATCCTGCCGCTATCGACTCGACAGCCATTGCCTCTGAGCAGACTATGCGGTTGATCGACATCCTTTTCAAAGGAGGGGTGGTCATGATCCCGCTGCTCATTCTTTCTCTGATCTCGATAGCCTTTATCATCAGTAAGTATCTCTTTATCCGCGAGCGGTCGAAAATCGATACCAACCTGGTCAATTCCGTCCTGGACAAAGTATCCTTGGGACAGTTTGATTCTGCTAACCTGATGTGTGACCAGGCAAACAGTTCGCTGGGCAACGTGGTCAAAGCTGGTGTATCGCAGATTGGCAAACCGATTGAATACATCGAAAAGGCGCTGACGGTACAATCCAATATTGAGCTCAGCGAAATGGAAGACAAAATGGGATACATCAGTATGGTATCCGGTATCGCGCCGCGTATTGGATTTATCGGAACTATCCTCGGGGTAATTTTGATCTTTTATAGTATTTCTCAAACTGCGGATATTTCCATTGGTACGATCTCAGCGGGTTTGTATCAGAAAATGATTTCTTCGGCGACCGGATTGATCGTCGGTGTGGTAGCATTTATGGGTTACCACTTCCTGCTGACGCGCATCGATCAGTTTTCGCTGAACCTGCAGAAGGAAGTACTTGAATTTATTAAGGGACTGCAAAAACCGGTACGTTAAGATGCTTGAGTTTCGAAAAAGAAGGGAGTTTCAGGACGAAGACGCGATGGCGGCGATGAACGACATCATGTTCTTCCTGATGTTGTTCTTTCTGATCATCGCCACGATGTCAAATGCCAACATCATCAAGATCATGCTCCCTAAATCCGATACGACCAGTAAGATGGCCAAGCAGCCGCTTACGCTTACCGTAACTGATGACCTCAGGTATTATATCAACTCGAATGAGATTCCGTCTGAACAACTTGAAGCTGCTCTCGCAGATGCTGTCAAGCGCAATGAAGACCCGACAGTCGTGCTGCGTATTTCGAAAGCACTTTCTGTTCAGGATCTCGTTGATGTGATGTCTGTTGCCGCAAAACTGAATTTGAAAATGGTGTTGTCTACTGAAAAGTGACAACACATTTTATGAAATAAAAAAGGGGATACAACTAATTGTATCCCCTTTTTATTTGTTGGTTAAAGACAGAATGTGTACAAAATAAATTTTGCACACATTAGAACCAATATCCAGACACCTTTCTTGTTACTTTTTCCGGTTCTGGACTATTGGTAAATTCACAGTAATCCCTGCACTATTAGCAAGTTCAGGGAAGTTAAAAGGCACAGATTTGTTACTTTTTTCCTTGCCATGTAGATGATAATTCTACAGGGACGTGTCCTGAAACCAACCGTGTTGCAGGACACGAAAAAGTAACCAAAAAGTCTATGAATTACTTGTTCTTTTTTTCCGGAAAAAAGAACCAAAAACCTCGTCGCTGTAAAAACTCGCTTTCGCCTCACAACATTTTTTAGGGTTTATTGCTTCCATTTGCATCCGTTTTCACACCCCCTTGTATTTCTGCTTGCGAACAGAAATACAAGCTGTTAAGGGTGCTCAAACAATTTACAGCGACAGGACTTTTCTGGTAGAAATTGACTTTTCAATCCCATATAAAATAATTTCCCCTTCGGGAAAATGCATCGGTCCCGCTGTGCAGGGGTTTCGCTGACGGTGATGCATGAGAATCTGAACATCAACACAATTTCTTCTCCTTTTCAAATATGCTGAACAGCGTTGAGTTAAAGACAGTTATAATTCATCCAGGATATGCAGTACCGGTTGCAAAACAGAGGCACCTAATTGGCGGGAGCGCTCATCTGACCATCCATATTTTTTATCCGGTAGGTCCGCATTGTCTTTAAACGGCATTTCAATGGTCAGCGCAAGACAGCCATACCGATAGGCAAGCTGTGGCGTGCAGATGCGCATATCAGCTTTCCCCGGAGCATCGAGCGGATATTTATAGGTATCCTGAAAGTCCGGGCAGACGTCCATCCAATGTTGGATAAATCCTGCTTCTTTTTGCGCAAGCTCCTCTGTGTATCCCGGAATGCCTTCGGAAGCCGCTACGAAGTTGTACGGAAGTTCTTCATCTCCATGCACATCCAGTGCCAGGTCAATGCCGGTTTCATCCATTTTATTGCGCACGTAGAAGACTTCGGGGCTGCGACGTTTGCTTGGACGTCTCCATTCTCTGTTTAGGTTTGCACCGGAAGCACTGGCGCGGAGATTGCCCGCGATCGAGCCATCGATGTTCATATTTGGAACAACGTAGAACACGCATTTTTGAAGCAGGGCTTTTGAAACCGGATCGTCTTCATCGAGCAGGCGGCTTAAAAATCCTTCCATAAACCATTCGGCCATACTCTCTCCCGGATGCTGGCGGGCGATGACCCATACTTTCTTTTTGTTTCTCCGGGGTTTTCCGACAACGAGCATTTCAATATCTCTTTTTTCGAATGTCTGGCCGATCACCTCCATGCTGACATGATCCGACATCTGGGCATTATGCACCAGGTCGAGATGGCGCTCATAAGAATAAGGGGCAAAGTAAGCGAAGTACACTGCGTTATGGGTTGGTTTGAAGTCAACCGATAAAACCCCTCTGCGGAAAGAAGTCGGGACTCTGAACCATTCCTCGCGGTCATAGGATGCACAGATGTTGTAATCTTTCCAACCTCCGGGATAGGATGACTTTCCTGCGTTGATGATAGAAATTTTGCAATGACGTCCGGCAGCACCGGTTAGCCTGAAGTGAAACCATTGGAAAAAGTCTGAATTTGTGTCTTTCCTGATCTTCAGTTTGATGGTGTTTTTCTTCTCATCGATTTGGGCGACTTCGATATTTCCGCTGTCGAAATTTGAGCTGATTTTCATAGTTGCTTGTGTTTAAAGTCAAATATCTGAAATGCCAAGATAAGGGTTTGCGGAAGGTATCCGGCAAAGGGTCGGAAGGGCAGTGGAACCAATTCCTATAAAAATCACAAGGAACCATTAGGATTCTGTTAAAAATATAAAACGAGAATTTGATCATGGCAATTCTCCTATCTTTCGGTTCTAAAACATAAAACCATATGAAAAAAGTACTCATTCTTTTTGCCTTTGCCCTGGGCTCTTTTCAGTGGGCATCCGCACAGTCGGCCCAATCAGTTTATTTCGAACTCTTAGGCCCCGGACTGGCATCGTTCAACTATGATACCCGATTTACCGGTCGCGAAGACGGGATCGGAGGTCGGATTGGAATAGGTGGCTTTTCCGTTGATGGCTCTGGTGTGATCTTTTTGCCTGTGGGCGTAAACTATCTCCTGGGAAAAGACAGCCGACACTATTTTGAAATTGGTGCGGGGGCGACACCCGTTTTTGCCAACGATGATACCGACGGAAACTTTTCCGACACTTTCGGCCACCTGTTGTTTGGGTATCGCCTGCAACCGCTCAACGGAGGTTTTACCTTCAGGGCTTTTATCAACCCGATCTTCGGCAATGGATATTTTATACCCTATTACGTAGGCCTCTCTTTCGGGTATAAGTTTTAAGAAAAAACACACTACATGATAAGGGAAACATGGACCTGCCATGTTTCCCTTTTTTTATAGTTAGTATTAAAATTGTATTTCCGCAAGGGCAATGCAACCCGTTGAAAAACTAGAAATAACTCAACCACCATTTCTCTTTGTGGCTGGTTTTGTACACACTAAAGCGCTTGCAAAGCGGATACAACAGAAGCACGATGGCGATCCATATCAGGTAGACCCACACAAGAGACAGCCCGTATCCATCAAGCTCCTCTGACATCGTAATCCAACCATCCAGAATCATAGTCTCCCATCCGAAACCGGTAAGCTCGGCTAGCAACAAAGCGAAAATGTGAATCACATACAAGTGAAGGATATAATAAAAGAAGGGCACCTTTCCGAACACGCTACAGAAATTGGTCACTTTGTTTTTAAGATTTTCGGTTGTCCCTAAAAACAAAAACGTACCTCCAATCGTCATGAGGGTGAAGGAAAGCGAAGGGGGATATTTGACAGGATTAAAAAACGAGTATGCGGTCTGAGCAAATGTTTCGTAGTGTTCCCAAATCATGGAATTGCCATACTGATTGAAATAGCGAAGAATAAGAAATCCTAAAATTCCCAACAGACCGATTCTTGTAAACAACCTTTGGCGGTGGCCGGCATCAACCGATTTGTCGTAATAGGAGCCGAAATAATATCCGAGGGACATGATCGCAAACCATGGAATCAGCGGATACACCACCCGCAAATAGTTATGCGGTGTTATGTAAAACCCTCCTTGTTCATGAAGGATTGACCAAAGCACGGAGTCTTCAATCGTGAGGTAGTCTAATGCGTTGTGTCCGACTATCACAGCAAGACTCAGCGCAAGAATATATTTCATCGGAAGGTAGATAATACCTGCCAGAATGATCATCGAAAGTCCCAGCACCCAAATCACCTGGAGGCTGATGTTAGGAAAGTGGATATTAAACCGCCAGGCGAAGCACACCAGTGTGAATTCGATAAAGATTAACCACAGTCCTCGCTTAACGAGGAAGGATGCCAGTTCGTTTTTTGATTTTCTGCGTCCAACGAGAAAGGCGGACATGCCGGCGAGAAAGGCAAAGGCCGGCGCGCAGAAGTGAGAGATCCATCGGGTAAAAAACTGAGCTAAATCTGTCTGCAAAGGATCGGCAGGATCATAGAAAAAGGCGTCGAAATGAAAATAGTCTCGCGTATGATCCAATGCCATGATGATCATGACGAGGCCTTTGAGAACATCAAGGGATTCGATGCGTTTGGTTTTGGCAGGGTTCATAGAGATTGGATTTTAGAAAAGCAGGTATAAAAAATTGGAAAAGAGTTTGTGGTTACACCTTTATTGAATGAAATCGCGGATTAACTCAAGTTTATCCGGGTGAACAAAAAAGCAATTGCGCACCCCATCATCTTTCTGACGTATTATCGTCTCCACTTTTTTTAAGCCATGGGGTGTGTGATTGTAAAAACAATATTGGTGCGACCGCATGATGGCCTCGAGTTCAGGTTCAATACCATTAAAAAGAGTCTCGCAAATGATGATGGGTTTCATTTTAGAAAGAACATTTGCCGCATTTTCAAGGATCAGGTTTTCAGTTCCTTCAGTATCCATTTTGATCAGGTCAATTTGCGTTTCTTTTTTATATTGAACATATTGATCAAGGGTAGTTGTTTTTACGTTCACAGAAACAAAATGACGTCGATCAGTTTTGACTCCTGCATTACTTTCACCTGCGAGATTGTGCGTTAAGTATCGGTACTTTTTATTCTGTACTTCCTGAAAGACAATTTCACCTTCTACATGTGATAAGGCAACAGGCTCGACAGCAATGTTGTCAAAATGATTTAATTGCACATTTTTTTTGAAGTAAAACAAGGGGCCGGAAGCCGGTTCGAAACCCACGACTTTGATTTCAGGGTTTTCCATAGCCGCCAACAAGGAATAGTACCCGATGTTGGCCCCTATATCATAAAACACCTGAACTTTTTTGATTAACGGAGTAAATATGTCCGTGTATTCAAAATTTTGATATCCTTCCCAGTATAAGAGATGCGCCAGATAGCTGGTCTGATTCGTTTTGATTTTCAATTGCTTTCCTGCGTCATTTTTTAATGTAATTGTACCGGATGGGGACAGCCGGATTCGAGAAGGTAGTATGGGCTGTAAAAACTTGTTGACAGATCTCAGCAAGGGGTTGACAACAGGACTATAGATCGTTTTATAAATGAGCTGAAGCATATTTAGTTTTTACACAATAATCGGTATCAAGACCCGATGGAAACACGTTTTAAAATTAAGGATGTGCGTATGTGGAAAGGCGTTTAAAACGATTGGCTGTGTACGTCACGAATAAATCCAATAAGGCCAGCAAAATACGTCTCAGGATCATCATATTGAGATAGGTGACTTCCATTGGTGGTGATGCTCCTGCCATTCTGCACTTCTGTGCTCATCCACTGTAGGTATTCCGGATCCATGGTGTCGTATTTTCCACCGATCACGAGTGTGGGGACACGTATCTCTATGAGCCTGTTGGAGACATCCCAGCCACGCAATGTGGCATTGCCGGTGATGCCAAACTCACTATAGCCCTGCATATAGATATAGATGTCGGGATTGAGGTGATTGAACGCGCGCGTGATGGATTCTGGCCACTCGTCAAGTGGTTTGCGCAGGATATGTCTTGTGTAATAGTGTTCAAAAAGTAATTCGCCATATCGCGGATTTTCAAAGTCACCGGCTTCTTCCATCGCCATAATCTCATTGAAAACGCCATCCGGAAGCTTTGGCCCCAGCACTTCTTTTGCATACGCTTCGTATTTGGGAGCGCTTGCCATCATATTAGAGATAATGAGCCCTTTGATGTTGTCCTGGTATTTCAGTGCATACTCCATAGCGAGTATACCACCCCATGATTGTCCCAGCAGATAAAAATTGGAGCTGTTCATACCGAGTGCTTTGCGCACTTGTTCGACTTCTTCGACAAAGTGTTCGGTCGTCCATAGCGAAGTGTCACCGGACTTGTCGCTGTAATAAGAGTCCAGCTGATCGTAATACACGTACTCTATACCTTCCTGGGGAAAGTAGCCATCAAAACATTCAAAAAATTCGTGAGTGCCTCCGGGTCCGCCATGGAGCAGGAGCACTTTGATCGAAGGGTTGTTGCCCACGCGTTTTGTCCAGACATTAAAGGTGCCTTTGGAGGTTTCGATGGGGATCATTTTAATGCCTCCGGTGGCCTGGTCATCGCGACCGGTGTAGTCAAAATAGGAAGGGGAAAATCCTGAACGTTCTTCGGTATGTTGCTCATTGCAGCTGAACAGCATAAAAACTGACAGCAAAAGAAAAAGATAGTTCTTCATGAAAAGTGGAATTCGTTTCAAAATAGCCTGAAACGAATGTACGGAACTGCGGGGAAAGCGAAATGAGTCCATAGTGTTAGTGCTGCTAACATTTTTGGAGGTGGGTATTGTAAATGTGATTGAAATACCCTATATTTATTTCAAATTTAAAAGGTTAAAAAATGAAGCCTTGCATTTCGATGCAGGGCTTTTTTGTTTTAATCCGATTATGCGCATCAGCGCGAAATCCAATTTTATTAATTCATGTAATGGGAAAGGCTATAGAACCTGTGTAGTCCCGTGAGGAATCGAACAAAAGAATATAATGCACTGTAATACAACACAATATAAAAATCTAATAAATATAGTTGACGTATAAGTTGACGAAATTGAGCTTTTACTACCCTTTTCGGTTTAATCTGAGCGATTGATTTTGAAAAGCGACTTTCCCGTAACTTGGTATATTAATTCTTCATCTCAAAATAACTAAAATATATCGGGATGCTTTGGTTTCTTCTCTTTCTCTTATTTGTACTTATTATTTATATGTTTGGTAAAAACCAGACACTATCAAATGAGCACAACCAATCCACATTAGTAACATCCAAAGCCACCAGAAAAAGTGTTGCGGAAGACACACTTTATAAGACTAAGGGGATCAGAGAATTTGAAATGAAGGGGATGTTTTATCGCAATTTAAGCCATGATGAGTACAGAGAATTTACGGGCTATGCTGAAACAGAGGATAACAAGCACGATAAGTACGCTGTGGCTATTTATGACAGTAAAAACAAACATCAAGGGTATGTTTCACGAGGTCATAAGCGGCTTGCAGACTCATTAAATGCCTGGCATAATGGAAAGGTCTTATGCTGGGGTCATGTAGGCTACGACAAATATTCTAATAATTGGTTTGGGTGGGTTTCTATCCCAGTGGGACTTGAAGAAATTAGAATTAAGGAGATAAAAGGAGCTTTTGAATTGCAAGAAAGGAATGCAGCAATTTTGTCCAACAAGAACCTCTTAGTTCCACAGAGTTTTCAAGTTTTAATAAACCAAGAAAAAATGAAGAGAATAAGCGATAATTTAGGAAACCCGAGAGGTGTATATCGAGCACTCCCTGCTTTGTTTCTTACTCAACTATCCATGAAGCTTGAAAAGCTAAGAGACTATGATTCGCTTATTCAACTTGAGCAATATTTACATTTAAATGAAGATGTTGATGTCCGATATAAAAATGCAATTAACAAAAGAATAAAGAAAGCTAAGGAAAACAAAGGAAGCCAGAAAGTCAACACATAAAAGATGGAAGAATCAATACTTTATAAGGATAAAGAGATAACAGTTACGACTAAAGAGTTTCGGCATAAAGACAACAAACACTCTATGAGTAATGTGACTCGTGCACTTGTTACCTGCTCAAACGAACTCAACAGAATTTCCATTGGCCTCTTGGTTATTGCTGTTTTCTTTTGGTTTGTAGAAGGCACAGCGATTGTAAGGGTAGGATTGGTGTGGACTTTGGCCTCCTATTTGTTTTTTGTTCTTTTTCTCATGTGTGAGTTTTTCAATTTCCCAGAATATCCCAAACCAACGTATTCAATCACTGTGGATACAGACGAAGGGTCTAAAATTTTGTTCTATTCTCAGGACAGAAACTACATAGAAAAAGTTGTCGAAGCAATCAATGCAGGGCTTCATCGAGAGAAGTGGAATTGACATAGAGATGTTCATTTCTTTTTGGATCAACTTTTTCCCGAATTTGTAAAAATATCCGAGCGCCTATCCCTGCGGTATACGGGCTTTCGCCCAAAAGGTAAAATACTTAGGAGGTGGGTGTTGATGATCGTTTATTCTTCCCCAACTTTTGAATGAAGGAAAGCAAAACTTACTGCCATGCTTGGAAAACGATTAGCGCTGAAAACAAGTATAATTTTTACTTTTATTAGCTTGGCTCTCTTTGCTTTGGCATACTTTTTAAAAGGGGTTTGGACGTTTTGATCCTCTCCTCCTCACAAATGGTTAAAAACCTATCCTGGAGGGCGACCGAAAACTATTGCAAGCCTCTTTTTTTCTCCCACCACCTGTAGGTAAATTCTTTAGTTGTCAAATAGTTTGGAAAAAGCATATCTTCAAGTTAAGCATTCAACTTAAACTATTTCATTAGAACCTATTTAACTAAAACAAAGACATTCAATTATGAATGATGTCCTAAGAAAGTTGACTATTGAGAACTACTTAAACCTAAAAGCAGCGTTTGATAATTCAAAAAAAATTTTTACACGCGAAGAGGATGGCAGACTTATTCATCCAGGTGAGTTTGGAACATATAGGGAAAGACTAATAAAGCAATGGTTAAGACTATATGTACCTAGCAAGTACGAAATAACGTCAGGGTTTGTAATCAATTCAAATAACGAAGTTTCTACTCAGTGTGACATAATAATATATGATAAAAGAAATACCCCGCAGATTGAAAGCAATGAAAAACAGAGTTTCTACCCTGTTGAAACCGTCGTAGCGATTGGCGAGGTGAAATCGGACATTAACTCAGCTCCAGAGATAAACCAATACCTTGAAAAGCTATCGAAGACTAAAAGTTTGAGAGATAGAGTTGCAAACCCTAAACCATATTTTCAACTACCAGATCGAGCATATAACCCATCAATTTACCCTTTTGACAGCGTTTTTACATTCTTAATATGTAACAAATTCAATGGTATTGATATTTCAAAGGATTTTATAAACTATGAGTGTGAAAGACATCATAAACACAATTTAATTCTAAGTTTAGAGGACTGTTTAATAACATATGAGCATCGAGGCCGTAACCTCCCTACTCCCATTGCTAATCAGGAAGATTGTGCATATAAGGTTATCGAAAAAACCACTGATGAATTATCAAGGCATATAGAACGGTTTATTACTTCGTTTGATCAAGGGATATCTTTCACAACTCTTCTTAAAATAGACATGACCCATTATTTGACTAATGCACCACGCGTTATGGTTTCATAACGTCACTTAAATAGCTTTTTAAGTTAATTTTTAGTGCCGCACTTATTTTTGACACCCTTTCATTGCCAGTTGTATTTTTTTTATCACAAATTATAGGAACCATTAGCCTTTTGAGTTATTGGGTCTGTCACAGCATGATTAACAGTATTGATATTGTCTGAGTAAAAAAGATAGCTCTTTACCAATCCTTAGTCTCTTTTCTTAAAGACTCCTCTACTTGATCCATTAACACTTGTACAGCCTCCCTTGCCGCCAATAATGCCTTACCGTATGCACCCTTATTGTTTCCTCTGTCCTTAAACGGATATAGACTAGTCATTAAATACACATCATCGTAGTATGCATCTCCGCCCCATGCAATAGTGTCTTCAACATAATGGGTTAATGATACTGTAATTCTTGCTTTACCATCTTTTACCTCCACTTTTAAAATGTAAATAACATCTACTGTAGCAATCCATAGGCCAACGGATTGTGCCATCGTTCCAAATGTGGCCTTGCCTACTAGTCTTCCGGTTTCCCTGTCGTTTATTTGAATTATACCATTTCCGTTTGTGTATTTATATACAAAGTATTCTTCTGCTTTGCTGAATAATAAATTCTTTAATGCTCCATTCAAGTCTATTATTCTCTCGTAATTAATATAGCCATTAGGATCAATAGTCCAATCGGGATTTTCAAGCAAAGCCCTAAGTTGTTTGTCGAGCTTTACAGATTGTGCATTACCAGAAAAACAAACAAACAGCAGAAAAATAATAATTCTCATAAATCATGTCTTCTCGTTAACATAACAGTGCTTCTATACTCTTTCTTCTTCCTCATTGATATTCACAGGATCTACAAACATGCAATGCTCCTATAAGTCCTACTTCGCGGTACGTTGGGCAAAGAGTTCCCTCTTCTTAAAATTTTGTCTCATTTTAATATAGCATTTGCAACAACATAAGTCATCATATGCACAAACTAGACTAGACATACAATCGTTCTCGATCGTATAAATATAAGGGTTCCAAATGGATCAATTAAAGGTATTTGACCCATATTTTTAAAAAGCTTTAATTGCTTAAATGGTGGAGCAAAGCTTTTAAAATAAGGCATTCAAAAAAAAACAACTATAAGAAAATATTTTCGAAGGATTAACTAGCGAAAGCGTAGTCCCGTGAGGAATCGAACCTCAATCTCAGGCTCCGGAAACCTGCATACTATCCGTTGTACTACGGGACCAATAGAAGTGAGGAGTGAAAATTGAAAAACGAAAAATGTTATTCGTGATTCGGTGGTGAAGATACGGATTTGCCTCAATCCAGTCCTTTTTTTCAGCTCATATGGATGAGGATTGAAATTAGAACACTACAATGATTTGGCAGGGAATTCTCTTATTGGAATGATTCTTTTTCTACGACTGCATACGTTGACAAACCATAGTAATCAACCACCTTTTCTACAAGCCCTTCACGTACCACCAGGATAAATTCTTTTTCCGAAGGAGTCGCCAGTGCTTTTCTGAGCCAGGTGTCCCATCCTTTGCCCGACAATTCAAGTGGTCCAACTTCGTCTAAGATCAGGTATTTAATCCGGGCATCTTTGAGTTGATCATCAAGCCAAACAATCGCCTGATCAAAAGCAACACGATCAAAAACAAAGCGCCCAACCAGCACATCATCCGGTGCATCCGAAACCGGCTTTTGCCAGGGCAAAGTTGTTCCGTCTTTCACATTATACAATTGACGAAGCCCTTCGATATCAGGTGTGAGGATGCCCCCACATCCAGCACGGCCCTGTGCCCACCGCATCAACGATGTGGTTTTAAGACTTCTGACTGGTCCCGTTACTATCCGTATCGTCATGTGTTCGATATTGTAATATGTACAGCAGACTATGCACCACAATATATTTTAATCGACGCAGAGATCGAAGACCGCTGCTTTCGGTCCTGACGCGATCTATGATCCACAGGAACCGGGGAAACATCTCCATAGTTTGGGCTACCTCGATTGAAAGCTGTTTGTGTTTTTTACTCAGATAACCTTGCAACCATCTAATCAAGGCAGGAGCCAGAAATACATACCACAACGTGAGGATGGCAAAGGCGCGCATAACAGCGATGAGCCCTTGCTGGATATTGGACTCCGGATCAGGCACCCCACTGTAAGCGAAAACGATCATGGCGATCAATGCCAGAAAGAAAACATACCGACGCCATTTGTTTTTTTTTCTCACCTTGAAAAAAGTGCGTGTATCTGTCTCTGTCAAAACAAGTTGGTACTGTCCTTTCCCCCATTCTGAGGATACTGCTTTTAAGGATTTATAGACAGACCAACCTATCAATACTCCGGCAGCCAGATGGATCGTGAGATAGGTCCAGATGATCAACGAGGCAGACGAAACCGGCATCAGTACACCCCATCTTTCGGTGACCCATTCACCCCAGATATTGATGGCATCCCAAAGCGTATTACCATACAGTATGGTGAGCGTCAGCAGGCGTTGTAAGGCAGACTCTATAAGGCCAAGGGTCACAAAGAGCACTGAAGCGATAGACAGATAGGGAATAAAACGGTAGATCAGGGCTCCGGTGACCGCCTGAAACGTCACTGCCAGATAGGCGGTTGGAGAGCTGTGTGGGCTGACCAGCGCTTTTATGACCAGTACGAGCAAAAGCGAGGTCATGACCGTTTTCCACTTTTGTTCGGACAGCGCACAGATAAACGCAATACAAACCATCGCCAGGCTTCCGACCAACAAACCTGTAAAAGGCGAATTGAACGCATGCAGGACACCTCCCAGACCACATTCGTTAAGCGCCCATAGGGCAGTCAAACGTTGTATCGCCAGCCTTCGATCCGAATCAGTGAGGGTTGCAAACATACATTGAAATTGGAGGGTCAAGATACTTGATAAAGCCCTATCCCTCTACAGAGCTTTTCAAATGAAGCTCCCGCAGCCTCTTCTGCCCGTTCGTCACTCTATTTGGCATCTTCGGTATCTGTGGTTTGCAATTGATATGGGGCAGGCGCATTTTTATGCTGTGAAAATGCGAACAAACTATGAGTCTTATTCAGGGTAAGAACACCTTGGCGGGAATACATCCTGAAACAGGCTCCGGTGGGCGATTTGTGGCTACAGGTTGGGACGTGCCCAATCGCCCACCCATCTATGAAAGGTAAAAGGCGAAAAAAGGTCGCACATCATATTCTGGTTTATAAAAAGGGGTGTGGTAACTCCGTGATGCAGGGGAGAAGGGAACTGTCCGTCAGGGCATCCCTTTTCACTGCAACTAAAACCAGCCATACGTACTATTGTCTTCCGGAGGCATGATCACATTTTAAGTTGAATTTAACAAGTGAAAAAAACGCTCAGTCAATAATTGGATTTACTGACCCGTTAGCATGAAAGTAACATGAATCATCAGCGTATATACATACGATCAAAAAAACGTGTTTGGGATAAAGTCCCGGGCTTGATTGTGGCTCTGGGTCTTATTCTTTCCCAGGCATGCACCCATGAGGCCGTGTCTCCGGGTTCGGGGGATCCTAATGTTGATCCCCAGGATATGCCATGTGATCCGGAGGTCGTGTATTTTGAAAATGAGATACTTCCTATCCTGCGATCAAACTGCGCCAAAAGCGGATGCCATGATGCCGCCACGCATGAATCTGATATCATTCTCGATACATACGAAAATGTCATGGCAAGCGATATCATCAGACCGTTTGACAGCGAAGACTCGGATTTGTTTGAGGTGATCACAGAAACGGATCCGGATAAAGTTATGCCTGAACCTCCGAATCAACGACTCAATGCTGAGCAAATCGCACTCATCCGTCAATGGATTGATCAGGGTGCCGAAGAATTATTTTGTGATGATCCGAACACACCCTGCGCAACAGAAAATATCAGCTATTCGGGATTTGTTGCTCCGCTTTTGGCGACCAACTGTGTAGGATGTCATTCAGGAGGCACTCCTTCCGGAAATATCGTCTTAAATTCGCACTCTGCTGTGCAAACCCTTGCGCTCAATGGACGATTGTTTGGGGCGATCTCCTGGGCTAATGGCTACCAGCCTATGCCTCAGGGTTCAGCGAAATTGTCAGCATGTAATATTGATAAAATTAATGCCTGGATAAATGATGGAGCACCGGATAATTAAAGGTTTTTTGATGGGAGTTGTGGTCTTTTTTGGATCATGCTATTATGACAATGAAGAGGATCTTTATCCTCCAACCGATTGTATGACAGAGAATATGAGCTATCAGTCAGATGTGGAGCCGATTATTTCCAACAATTGCTATGTCTGCCATAGTGCGAATACAAACAACGGAGATGTGACGCTGGAAGGGTATGATGAAATCATAAATTACGTGAATAGCGGCCAACTTATGGGAGCCATTAATCACGATCCCGGGTTTTCTCCCATGCCCCAGAACGCACCAAAGCTTGACGACTGCAGTATCTCAAAAATAGATTCCTGGATCGCGGATGGCGCGCCAAACAACTGATCGTAGAGATCAGGGAATCGATTATCGATCAAAACCAACAACATGAAAAAAAAGATTCTATTTGCGGTGATTATTCTGGCAGTGCTGGGAGGCGCATACGGATACTATGAATACAACAGACCGGTCGCCGGTACTGAGAAGAAAAAAGCAGATGTTGAGATATCTGCTTCGGATTTGCTCGCTGCCTTTGAGGCGGATGAAGCCGCAGCCAACAGCCAATATTCCGGAAAAGTTATCCAGGTGAATGGGATAATCGGTAGTATGGAAAGCAAAGAGTCCGGAAATAAAATATCTATACAGACGGACAACCCAATGTCAGGAGTCATATGTGAAATGGAAGACGGGCAGGATATCAGTTCGCTCAACACAGGAGAGACGGTCACCGTGAAAGGAGTATGTACCGGCTTTCTGAGTGATGTGGTGCTGGTTCGATCTTCCCTTGTCAAATAACATAAACACACCACACAAAAAAGAGAATAATAAAAAAAGAAGCTATGAACACTAAGATTTTATTCGCCCTGGCGCTGTGTCTTTGCACACAAGTAGCTATCGGGCAAAAGTATTTTTCCAAGTCAGGAAAGATTTCATTTTTCTCAGATACGGACATGGAGAAGATCGAAGCCGAAAACACTTCAGCCAGTACTGTAATTGATTTTTCTTCCGGTGCGATTGAATGGGCGGTACTAATTCAGGGATTCCAGTTTGAAAAAGCGTTGATGCAAGAGCATTTTAACGAAAACTACATGGAAAGTTCGAAGTACCCTAAGGCAAAATTCAAAGGCGTCATCGAAGACCACACCAAAGTTGACCTGACAAAAGATGGCACATATGAAGTGATGGTCAATGGTGAACTTGAGATTCGAGGCATTAAAAAACCGGTATCCACCAAAGCTAAGATTGATGTGGCCAATAAAATGTTTACCGGAACATGCAGTTTTTCAGTCATGATCGCTGACTATGGAATTAAAGTGCCTAAAGTGGTGGAGAATAATATCGCCGATGAAGTGGATATCACCATTCTGGCAGAATACAAACCGCTGTAATGAAATCCCCCATGCACATTTAAAATACATTGCGAAAAAACCCCTGGTGACAAACAGGGGTTTTTTCTATTTTTAAGCGACAACGAAGACTAAAACCCATTATCATGAAAATATACAGGTACGCTTTTATCCTTTTTATTCTGCTCGGATGTAGTTTAAACCTGATCAGCCAGGAGAGTGACTTACTTTCCTTGCTTGATGAAGAAGAAACTACGCATTATACCACGGCGAGCTTCAAGGCAACGCGCGTGATCAATCTACACTCTCTGGAAAACATGTCAGCAGGCGAGTTGGATATCAAGATTCAGCACCGATTTGGATTTATCAGTGGCGGTGCGTATGAACTATGGGGGTTAGATCAGTCTACCATTCGCATTGGTGCGGATTACGGGGTGACCAATAGTTTTATGATTGGTCTCGGCAGGAGTAGTTATGAAAAAACCTACGATGGTTTTATGAAGTTGAAGGTGCTGCGACAGAGTACAGGAGCGAAGAACATGCCGGTCACGCTGGCATTGTTTTCTTCCATGGCGATTAAAACACTAAAACCTTCTGATCCCAACCGGGAAAACTATTTCAGCAACAATCTTTATTATGCCTTTCAGATGATACTGGGGAGGAAGTTTTCAGATGCCTTTTCGCTGCAGCTAAGCCCTTCTCTGGTGCATCGCAATCTTGTGGCTACTGCTGAAGAATCTAATGATGTGGTGGCGCTGGGTGTTGGGGGACGAATCAAGCTCAGTAAGCGCGTTTCGTTAAATGCAGAATACATTTATGTATGGCCGGATCAGATTGCTGATATTTACACCAATTCTTTCAGTATTGGATTTGATATAGAGACCGGGGGGCATGTCTTCCAGTTGCATTTCAGCAATAGCACATCCATGATCGAAAAAGGATTTATTGCCGAAACGGTTGGGGAATGGGGCAAGGGTGAGGTGCATCTGGGATTCAATATTTCCCGGGTGTTTAATTTGAAGTAACTCTGTTGTATATTCCATTTGGAACGTAATTAATAGTAAAAAAGCATCTATGACGTTTAAGCAACTCATTAGACTAGAGAACAAAGCCAGGGAGATCTGGGTCATCAGTCCGACGCTGCACTATGATGTGGAGCACAAGGAATTTTCCGAGCTGGTGAGTGTCAACCTTGGGGAAAGCACCAAGTATAAATACATCGTGCCTGCTACACCCCTGGTGGAGAAAAACATCAAATTATTTAAGAAGAGATTCAATGTCGGGGAAAGTTATATCACCGATAATTTTCTGCTTCTGCCACCATCAGAAGTTAACCCGTTTCTGATGGAGATCGCGATCTATGACGCTTCGACAAACTGTGTGGCATGTGCTGCTCCGGCTGCGGATGACAGTGACGAGGTAATTGTGTTTAAAAAAGAGACCGCCCAAAAGCTGGCAAAGGATTTTACAGCGCTCTGGAAAAAGTATAAGCGGAGTCGGCCATGATTTTGCTATCTTTCCGGCTATGATACTTTTTGATTCGACGATCTATACAGCGCGCCGGAATGCCCTGATGAAAGCTATGGGAAAAGGCGTTTTAGTCTTTCCGGGAGCGACAGAACAGCCCTTCAACTACAAAGGCAATACCTATCCGTTTAGACAGGATAGTTCTTTTTTATATTACTTCGGTCATCCGCAACCCGGGCTCACCGGAATCATTGATGTGGATAATGGAAAGGCGATCCTGGTCGGTGATGATGCCGCGATTGAAGACATCGTCTGGATCGGTCCGCAACTCACTATGGCGGAGCGGATCCACCACATAGGAGCAGATGAGCATATGCCTTCTGCTGACCTGGCAGCATGGCTGAAGGGAAAGGAGGTGCATTACCTGCCCCAGCATCATGCGGATCGCATTTTTTATCTCGCCGAACTGCTGGGTAAATCTACAGATGAAGTAAAAGCGGGCCATTCAATGAACCTGGTCCGTGCTGTGATAGCTCAGCGATCGCATAAAGGATCCGAGGAGATTGAGCAAATGGAGCACGCGTTGCATATCACGCATGCCATTCATTCACAAATCAATAAATCTATTACTCCGGGCAAGCTTGAAGCTCACATTCGGGGGGTTGCTGAAGGTGTCGCATTTGCCAATCAGGGGCGACTCGCCTATCAGGCGATCTGTACTGTAAATGGTCATACACTGCACAACAATCACTATCACCGTACCCTGAAACACGGAGACATGTTGCTTTGTGATATCGGCGCAGAGACCATGATGAGTTATGCAGGTGATATTACACGAAGTTATCCGGTGAGTCCAAAATTTTCAACGCAGCAGGCAGAGATCTATGACCTGGTGTTAAAAGCTGAAATGGAATGCATAGAAGCCGTAAAGCCGGGTGTCCGATATCTTGACATCCATCTGCAAGCCGCGCGAATTATTACAGACGGTCTTAAGGATCTGGGTCTGATGCAGGGCGATACTGAAGAAGCCGTTCAGGCAGGCGCGCATGCATTGTTTTTCCCACACGGCCTTGGCCACATGATTGGACTTGATGTCCATGACATGGAAGGGCTCGGAGAAGATAATGTAGGGTATGACGCTGAGACTACACGCAGTAAACAATTTGGTACCGCGTATCTCCGACTGGCGAAAAAACTGGAACCCGGTTTTGTCCTGACAGTGGAGCCGGGGATATATTTCATTCCAGAGCTCATTGACTTGTGGCAGAAAGAGGGGAAATTCAGTGACTTTATTTGCTACAATAAACTTGATCCATACAGACATTTTACCGGCATCCGGATTGAAGATAATGTACTGGTCACGGAGAAAGGGCAGCAGATTCTAGGACCTGAAATAGAGAAGCTCAGATCGGAGGTTGAGAGATAACCTTTAAACATCAGTATTTGGCCATTTCTGATTGTTGGTTGGTCATGGTATGATCAAACTGAGTTTCAAATCTAGTTATGATTTCCCCAAGGCATTTGACTTCTTTTAGACACTTATAGAAGCATATATTGCTTACCTTGTTGGGTATTCACTGGTGCAAACCCAATGGATTTTTAACGGATGAAAACACTGACACTTATATTCCTGGGGCTATGTTTATGCCAGGCAATAGCGACCTGTCAGGATGGTTGTAGTGAGACGTACTTCAAAATATTTGGACTGCCAGGAGAAGATGAGCAGGGGTATAGTCTTGCGACATCACTGGATGAACAATCCGTGTATGTTGGTGCCGGTAAAAACGGAGAAGCCATTATTCTGAAGATTTCATCGCTTGGAGTGGTAGAATGGGTAAGATCATTTGATATCGTTCCGAATGAATCGGATATCATTTTCAAAATACTGGTAGATAGTGAAGGGATGATCGGGGTTTCAGGAATTTCTGGTTCACAGAATGGAGGAGGTACCGTCTTTGTGTTCCGATACAACCCTTTTAATAATACCGTACTGTGGGCAAAAGAGTTAATCAGTACGAGTGATAATTTTAACTTGGGAATGATTGAAAAAGGATCCGGTGGGAATTATCTGGTGATAAATAACCCATCTGCCCCCAATGTAACTGAATTAGTTGAGTTGAATCGAACCACTGGAGATATTGTCCCTTCATTCTCACGACACTATGATTTAGGTTCTTCCGAAACAATTTACGATATGGTATTTGAGGGAGGGAGCCTGTATGCTTCTGCACGATTTTCTGATGGAGGAGGTCCAGCGCAGATGCGAAACACCCTTCTAAAACTCAATCCATCGAATGGCGATGTTGACTGGATGAAACTGGGGCATAAACCAGCAGCTCAACCATGCAGGCTTTATGGGATTGATCTGGTTGTGGCGCAGAATGATATATTCTCTCTTTGTCTTGGCGATGAAACAGGAACCAACCTAAGTTCAGATACTGAAGTCTATGTACAAAGAACTAATCTGAATGGAACATTACAATGGCTTAAAAAATATCAACTTCCTGGTAACAATAACTGGTTTGATGAAATCATAGAATCCAGTGGGGGGCTTGTCATACTTGGAAGAAACCGGGTATCGCCCAGCGATTTGTTCTTGTTTAAAATTGACTTCAACGGCAATGTACAGTGGGCAAAGAAATTCGATTATGCCACTAACGACAATGCTGCATTTCTGGGCGGCATTCAATCGCAATTAATTGAGGCGGACAATCATTTATATTTTACTGCGATCGCACAGGAGGGGAGCAATAATGACATAATACTGGGTAAAACAGATTTGGATGGTGAAATTGAAGGAGAATGTGCCGAATCCATGGATATCAGTATTCCTGTGACAGAAATCAGCAATCCGGTTTTTTATGACCAAACGCCTATCATTACAGACTATGAACCACAGGTCATTACACACGATGTAGTGGAAGGTGTAGACGTTTCTCTTGAAAGTAATACAATCTGCTCTTTGCCTATCATCATCGAAACCGACCTAAGTGTTTCCATATGCGAAGGACAAATGTTTGAGGGGTATTCAGATGAAGGATTTTACATAGATACTTTTAGCAGTGTACTCGGTTGTGATAGCATCAGGTCTTTGGATCTGCAACTACTTCCTCCTACACAAACTCAAATGCAAATCACCATATGTGAGGGCGAGCAATTTGAAGGGTACAGTATGACAGGTATTTACTTGGACACTTTTACCACTATGGATGGATGTGACAGTATCCGGTCACTTGACCTTCAGGTAAATGAAGCCGTCATTTCAAATGTTTTTGCAGAGATATGTCCTCAGGAAATCTTTGAAGGCTATAGTGAAGAGGGAATCTACCAGGATACATTTCCGGGCCAGAATGGTTGCGACAGTATTCGCATTTTGCAATTAACCGTGCTTGAAGAAGTTATGATGGACCTTGATATAACTATTTGCTTTGGAGAAGAATATGAAGGGTATACTGAGGAAGGGATCTATCAGGATACCTTCCTCACGCAACAAGGGTGTGATAGTATCAGAATATTAAATCTGGATGTCGGTGAATTCATTCTGAGCAGCATTGAAATTGAACTTTGCGAAGGAGAAACGTATGAGGGCTATAGTGATGAGGGTATGTATCAGGATACTTTCCAAACGCAAAGAGGATGTGATAGTATCAGGCTATTGACCCTAATAATACAGGAAGAAGTGCAGGAAACGCTGGATGTCGACATTTGTGAAGGGGATAGTTATGAAGGATATTCTCAAACAGGAACATATCAGGATACCTTCCAGACGCAGCAAGGCTGCGATAGCATCAGAATTTTGAATTTATTCATTCAACCACCTGTTTCTTCTTTCATTGATATAGGCATTTGTGAGGGTTCGGAATATGAGGGCTATATGGAAGAGGGTATCTATCAGGACACCTTTCAAACGCAAGATGGTTGCGATAGCATCCGCATACTTACGCTCACCATTACGGATACTGTCTATACAAATATTGAGGTAGAAATCTGTGAAGGCGAGAGCTATGAAGGGTTTAATACATCAGGTATTTATCAGGATATCTTTCAGACACAACAGGGTTGTGACAGTATAAGGGTGCTTGATTTAAGTGTAATTAATACCATGATGTTCAATCAGGATGTGGTCATCTGCCCTGGCTCTACTTATGAAGGGTATGATTCACCGGGAACGTATCAGGATACCTTTCAAACGCAACAAGGGTGTGATAGTATCAGGGTGCTCAATTTAGCGGTCTCGAATACGATCATGAGTAACCAGGATGTAGTCATTTGCCAGGGCTCCATGTATGAAGGGTATGATTCACCCGGAACGTATCAGGACACCTTTCAAACTCAACAAGGGTGTGATAGTATCAGGGTACTCAATTTAGCGGTCTCGAATACGATCATGAGTAACCAGGATGTAGTCATTTGCCAAGGCTCCATGTATGAAGGGTATGACTCTTCCGGAGTGTATCAGGACACCTTTCAAACACAAAATGGCTGCGACAGTATTAGAATGCTCAATCTAACGGTCGCTGATATCATTGTGTCAAATCTGGACAAAGTAATCTGTCAGGGTTCTTCTTATGAAGGCTATTCTATGCCAGGAATGTACCAGGATACTTTTCAGACAGCGGAAGGCTGCGACAGTATTAGAATCCTTCAATTAGATGTAGCCGATGAGGTTTTTGAAAGTCTCGATATCCGGATCTGTGAAGGAGAGATGTACGAAGGTTACAGTCAGGAAGGCATATATGAAGATACTTTTCAAACACCATCCGGCTGTGATAGTGTTCGTTTGTTGAATTTAATGGTGGAGAGTACTTCGACATCTTTTATTGCCATAGTGTTATGTCAGGGTTCTTCTTATGAGGGTTACACCATGCCCGGAATGTATCAGGATACTTTCCAAACAGTTAATGGCTGCGATAGTATCAGAACGCTGATGCTTGAAGTGGCTGACACCCTATTTACTTCGATGACGGTTTCATTGTGCCAGGGTGAATCCTATGAAGGCTACTCGATGGAAGGGATTTATCAGGACACCTTTCAGACGATCAATGGGTGTGATAGTATAAGGAGGTTAGTCTTATCTATAGATGATTTCATTTCTTCGATGATCACTGCTCAGATTTGTCAAGGCATGGCTTATGAAGATTATTTTTCTTCAGGGATTTATCAGGACACCTTTCAAACGATCGATGGGTGTGACAGCATTCGCGTATTGGACCTGTTGGTATTGATTGCTGACATCACTGATATTGATGTGGCCCTTTGTGAAGGTGAATCCTATGAAGGATATTTTGAAGAAGGAATATACCAGGATACTTTTCAAAATCTGGCAGGTTGTGATAGTGTAAGAAACCTGGTAATCACCACCATGCCTCCCACCACCACCTATGTAGAAGCAAGCCATTGCGACGATAGTTACTATGGATACCACCACGCCGGAGTATATATTGACACCTTTACAAACACTATGGGCTGCGATAGTATCAGGACGTTAAACCTGACAGGCATCAATGTCTATGTTCCAAATGTTTTCTCACCAAACAACGATGGCGTAAACGATCTGTTTGAAATCAGCGTCTTTCCGGAAACGTTTGACAAGAACCCTTCTTTTACCATTTTTGATCGGTTTGGGGACATGGTGTTTTTTGCTGAGGAATGGCCTGTGATTTGGGATGGGAGGAGTAAAAATGGTGAGTTCTACAACCCAGGCGTATTCACGTATATCCTTAGTTACTTTTGTAATAACAAACAAATCAACGAAAAAGGAGATATTACTTTGATCAGATAAACCTCAATCGCTACTAAGAACTCTCAACAACAATTGTTCTCTGTTTTTGATCGCAAACTCTTTTACGACATAAGCACGCATTGCATCAAGAGAAGTTTTAGCACTGGTTAGATTTGCCTGTTCAATCAAAGCCAATAGTGCATCAATGCTTTTTTGAGGAAGCACAAAACCAAAATCACCTGCAATTTTGGGCAAGACTCCCGCAGTAGATACAATCGGTATACAACCACTCATCATCGCCTCAACGACGGAAATTCCAAAACCCTCCGAAACCGATAATTGGAGGTAATACTGATGCTGGTTATAAATCGAGGATAAAGCTTCATTAGGCACCGGAGGTACTACTTTAATATTGGAAGGTAAACTCAGGTCTGAACTTTTGCTTCCACCAATAAAGGTAAACTTACCTTCAGGATATTTTTCTGCCAACGCACAGATCAAATCTAAACCTTTAATACCCCGGCGATTTGGATCATTTAAACCTGTAGCCACCGTAACAAAGCTACCGGGTACTCTTTCGACGTCAGGAAGTATCGTAAATCGATCTTCAGAAACGCCATTATAAATTACCTCAACTGGAGTATTTAATCCCGGATAGAATGCGCGTAATCCCTGCTTTTGATAGGAAGTATTCATATACGTGTATGACTGTTCGATAAGTGCTTCGCTAACAGGCAATATGTGGTAGGCAAGCGAAAGTGATTGCCTGGAAAACCAAAACAACAAGGGACGGATTTTGTATCCATATCGGTATTCTGGAAAGTTGTTACACTCTGTTCCATGGACAATGATAAAATGATTACATCGGAAAATGCGTCCAAACAATGAAGGTAAAAAGGAGTGATATCCTGAAAACTGAGAGACCATCACGGATGCACTGGGCAGATGGATAAAAAGAAAAAAGAGTTGTTGTAAAAAGGCAATCGGAGTGAATGCTTTTCGTTTCACGGCAAACGAAAAGCATTTTACGGAATAATGCTTCGCCAGTAAATCAAAATCAGATTCAACAAACGAGTTTTTAATCGGATAGAAGTACAGGAGTTTTTTCATGTATCAACCCTGAAGATATAATTGCCCCAGGCAGACAAGGCAGTACGATCAATGGATTTTAAACGACCGCGGTAAATTTTGAAAGGTTTGTATCCAAATGATTCAAGGTAATGCAAGACATCAGCCGTATTGTACCCGGCGGCATTAAACGTTTCTTCGTTTATTTCAATCAGAATCTCAGGATGATATTTTTCCAAGAAAGAATGCATTCCTTTCAGCGCAAACAATTCAGCACCTTCCACATCAATTTTGATAAAGCTGATAACCTGCTCTTCTGCGTTGAAACAATCATCAAAGACCTCCAGTGATATATTCTCTTCTACTTCGTTTCTTCCACCAGATTTAAACAAAGTAGATAGACCTTCATGAATACCATGAAACGTCGAAGCGTCGGTTGATGTGTAAATTGGAAATGAACCCTTCTTATCTGAAAGGCCGTAATTGAAAACACCCAAATTTTTTAAGGCATTTAACTTTATATTTTCCTTTAAGAGTTCCCTGTTTTTAGTGACCGGTTCAAATGCAAGAACTTTTCCTTCAGTGAGTTTCATAGCAGCAAACAGAGCAAACTCACCCTGGTTGGCCCCCACATCTACAAAGACCATATTTTTTTTCAATTGTTTGTCCAGATAAAGCAATTCCTGCAAATGATGAAACCCTGACCAATAAATAGACCCACCCATATATGAATTTCGATCAACAGCCATTTTCGCTTTTCCTGCACAACACACCACACGATACTCAACACCGGCAGAAGGGGAATAAAAATACTTGCGCAGCATCCTGGATAAACGGACAAGAACCATCCCCGGTAAGTATAGCCACGAAATCGAAACAATCGGGTAGCAAAGTCCGCGAAACAAAAAAGCCAAATAATCTATCATGAATGTATAAAATGTAATCGCGTTAAGAGCAAAGAAAATTCACAGCGCTAATTGAGGGGGTTTAAAGAAAAAATATACAGAGAATGTCTTTCCTCATGATGCCAATATATGCGTTTTTTGTATTACAGCGTGTATATTTACTGCTTATGACAGCCATCCTTTATTATATAAAACTAACCATCCTTTGCCTTATTGTCCTGCCATTTTGTATGGTGCCACTATTCGCACAATCATATACGCATCAGGATACCCTGCGAGGCTCCATCACCCCGGAACGCGCCTGGTGGGACCTCAACTACTACGATTTGGCCCTCGAGGTCGATATCGACAACAAAAGCATACAAGGGTCCAATACGATTTTCTTTTTCGTAACGATTCCACAGCAACGGATGCAAATTGATCTGCAGCAACCACTCGAAGTCACCGAGGTGGTATATAAAGACAAACCCATCACCTTCTCGCGGGAGGGCAATGTATACTGGATTGATTTTCCATACCCGCTGTCTTCGGGAGCCAGAGAAAGCGTGACAATCCATTACGAAGGGGTTCCGCGACAAGCCAAAAGGGCTCCCTGGGATGGAGGCTTTTCCTGGTCAACAGATTCTGCAGGAAGTCCTTTTGTGGCCACGAGCAACCAGGGACTTGGCGCCAGTGTATGGTGGCCGTGCAAAGATCACATGTACGACGAACCGGATAGCATGCTCATGCGTATAACGGTACCCGCACCGCTCACAAATGTGTCCAATGGTCGACTACGACAAATCGACTATCATCCCGAAGGAAGGCGAACCTATCACTGGTTTGTCAGCAATCCGATAAACAACTACGGTGTCAATCTGAATATCGCGCGCTATGCCCACTGGTCCGACACCTTACATGGCGAAAAAGGAATACTGGATATGGAATTCTATGTGCTCGAAGAAAATTATGAAAAAGCAAGAGTGCATTTCCAGGATGCCCACCGTACTATACGCGCATTTGAATACTGGTTTGGACCCTACCCTTTTTATGAAGATGGCTATAAGCTGGTTGAAGCACCATATCTCGGGATGGAACATCAGAGCAGTGTTACCTATGGTAATGAATATAAGATGGGCTATCTCGGCGCAGACTTATCGTCAACCGGATGGGGGTTGAAATTTGATTTTATCATCATCCACGAATCAGGCCATGAATGGTGGGCCAATAGCATCACGTATAAGGATATTGCAGACATGTGGATTCACGAATCGTTTACCAACTATTCTGAGTCGCTCTATCTCGATTACCATTTCTCAAAAAAAGCCGGTAGCGAATATGTGATTGGTACGCGTAAAAATATCATCAACGACAAACCGATCATTGGTCCGTATCATGTCAACCAAAGAGGATCCGGAGATATGTATTACAAAGGCGGTAATATGCTGCATACGCTGCGCACATGGCTTGATGATGATGCCCTGTGGAGAGAAATTTTACGCGGTATGCAAAAAGAGTTTTATCACCAGACCGTGACGACCAACCAGATCGAAACCTATATGGAAGAGAAAACGGGGTTGCCGCTGAATGCTTTTTTCAACCAGTACTTGCGCGATGTGAGAATTCCTGTCCTGGAATATGAAATCAAAGGCAAAAAAGTCAAATACAGATACGGCGAAGTAGTGGAAGGTTTTTCTATGCCCTTACAAGTGATGATTAATGGTAAGCTCGAAACACTACGACCCACAAATGACTGGCAAACTTTTCAGGGTGATAAAGCCGTGAGGACATTTGTGGTGGATGAAAACTACTATGTGCTGCAAAAAAACATGCATTAATCCGCTCATAAACACCGGTTCCAAAAACCGCTTTGAAATGAAAAGGGCCCGGATCCTTCGATCGCGAGCCCCGGAGACGCGACAAAACGTCAAACAATACAAAGACCATGTTTCTCATTAATCGTTGCACAGGACGCTAATCGAATGAAGGGAAAACAACCATCCATAGCTCCTCGCCAATACCTCGATCTGTTGTCAGAAAAATTCCTGAAAGAAGGAGATCCGCTAAGGGCCGAACAGCAACACGCGTATACGCGACGTCAATTTGCTTACTATGGTTTGGGAGCGCCTCAGTGGATGGCCATCGCAAAAGAATTTTTTCACGAGCACGGTGTGTACTCCGGCCACCAGCTTGAAGAGTTTATACACGGTTGTTTTGAACAGGAGTATCGCGAGATTCATTTTGTCGGATTGCAGATGATGGAGCAGATGCTCAAATACCAGGACAGATCCTGGATAGGCGTTTTGGAATACTGTATTACCACACAATCCTGGTGGGATACTGTCGACTGGATCGCCAAACTCACAGGAAAGCATTTTCAAAGCTATCCGGAACAGCAGCACGTATATGCCAGAAAGTGGATCTCATCTGACCATATGTGGTTGCAGCGAGTGGCCATTATTCACCAGCTTTTCTATCGCGAAAAGACCGACGAAGCCCTGTTGTTTGAAATGATTTTGGCTGTAGCAGACAGTAAAGAGTTTTTTTTACGAAAAGCCTGCGGATGGGCCTTGCGTCAGCACGCGAAAGTGTTTCCGGATCACGTCCGTACGTTTATTGAAAGTCATAAACTTTCAGGGCTGACAGTACGGGAAGCCAGGAAGCAGCTTTTGCGAGGCTGACATTTTGTTTTAAGTGGGGAGGAAAGGAACCGTGATATTGATTTTGCTGGTTCCCGGAGAACCCCCTCACGCTGCGCGTGATCCCCCTCAAAAAGGGGATACTCTTTTCTTGAGACAGATATGGATTTATTTACCTAAGCTATATCACAAATTGCTCCATGCTCCATGCTCCATGCTCCATGCCTTTCAGTCGCCGTAGCTTTAGCGAAGGAGACCCTCGCTCCACGCCTATTCGTATCGCAGCGCCTCAATCGGATCCAGCCTTGACGCTTTAAGAGCAGGATAAAGTCCGGAAACAAGACCCACGATCATGCAGGTGACAAACCCCAGGATAATCCAGGCCCAGGGGATGATAAACTTACCCCCGAGAGCAAGTGCTACTCCATTGCCCATCAGGATGCCGAGGATGATGCCGACGACGCCACCCATCTGGCAGATCAGAACAGCTTCTGTCAGAAACTGAGACATGATATTCGTTCGCGTCGCTCCGAGCGCTTTGGATATGCCGATTTCCCGAGTGCGTTCAGTGACCGAAACGAGCATAATATTCATCAGGCCGATGGCAGCGCCCAGCAAAGTGATCAGGCCAATACCAATCGTAGCGAGCCGAATGGTGACAGTGTTTTCTTTCAATATATTCATAAGGCTATCACTCTGTCGCATTTCAAAGTCATTTTCTTCAGAAGCCTTGAGTCGACGAATATTGCGCATCAAACCGGTGGCATTCGAGATAGCATCCTCGAGGGATTCTGCTTCGCCAACAGACACCGAAATGTTATAATTTTTATTGGCAAATCCATAAAGCCTGCGTTCTGTGAGAAGCGGGATCAGAATCCTGCGATCAGCACTGCGCCCCATATTAGATCCCTTGGAGGTAAGTACGCCGATGACGGTAAACCGCCGCCCATCTACAGTGATGTTTTCGTTGAGCGCGGCCAAGGGCTTTTTATCAAAAAGGTCATTGACGATATCCATTCCGATCAGCGCTACCTGCGTACCGGACTCATGTTCTATGTTGGTAAAATTCCGGCCGATATCAATCGAATAATCCTTTACATCCAGAAACAGATCGTCCACACCAACAACAAGGACGGTCGGATTTGTCTTTTCATCACGATATTTCAACGTGGCACTACCGGTGGAATAGCCGAAAACCGATACTTTGGAAGACTGAAAATCATATCGCTCTTTAAACGCTATGGCTTGTCGGAAGTCGATCGGATCTCCTCGTTTGGCTCTTCTTCCATCCCGATTGGAATGCAAGCTTGAGCCACTCCGGATGACTTCGAAAGAGTTGGCCCCCATTCGGGAGAAGCTGTCATTCATTGTAAAAAGTAGTGCATCGATGGAGGTGAGAATACCCACCAGCGCCATGATCCCAAAAGCAATAATCAGTAAGGTGAGAATTGCTCGGAGCGCATTGGCGCGAACGGACTTAACAGACTGTGATAGATTTTCAGCGAATAACATAACTTCCGGTTCCGGCGCAAGATAAAGATACTATCTCCATCCTGAGGCCGGGTATTTAGGAATCCATAATTAGACCTGAACGCCACCCTCTTCGACTAAGACTCAAAAATATTGCGGATATGAGTAGTCACAGCGTGGTGAATAGCTTTGGGTGCCGCGATGACTTCGCCATTTTGAAGCATCTGATCCTCCCCTTTAAAGTCTGTTGTTTTTCCTCCCGCTTCCTCGACAATGATAATACCGCCTGCTATGTCCCAGGCATTGAGCGTGGTTTCGTAATAGACATCAAAACGACCACACGCTACATATGCCAGATCGATGGCAGCAGATCCCAACCGTCGAATTCCACTCGCATGATTCAGGAAAAAGTCAAAAGCAGAACTTAGTTTAGGCAGGTTACCACGAGAGGCATATGGAAATCCGGTCGCCACAATCGCCTCGTCGATTTTATTTCTCGTAGACACTTGAATTCTCTGCCCGTTACACCACGCACCACCACCTCTCCATGCATAGTAGTTTTCGTGGTTTTCAACATCGCTGACGATACCGAGCAGGATTTCATCCTGTCGAACCAGACCGACCGAAACGGCATACAAAGGGATGCCCTGCAGAAAATTGGTTGTGCCATCCAGCGGATCGATGACCCAGGTATACTCAGAGGTTTGCTGTTCAACAGTTTCTTCTTCTGTGATAAAACCAGCCTTCGGAAGTGTTTTTCCCAGACCGGAAACCAGAATTTCTTCGGCACGCTGATCCACATAACTGACAAGACTGTTTTTAGATTTCGTAATGATATCAGCTTCTCTGACTTTCCCCGCCTGTGAACGGATAAACTGAGCCGCTTCTTCGACTACGATCAGCGCTTTATCCAGGATATTTTTTAACTCCATGCGTACAAAGATACAATGTTGCCTGTAGTGGCCTGAAGCCCGGAAAAGGGATTGCAGGAAAGAATGGGCAGAAGGCTTTTCACTACTTTTATGAAATGAAATCAGCAGCTGTTACCCCGTTTGAAAATCTTTTTCAATACTATAAAAGGCTTGGAGAAAAAGCAATGGATCAGGTGAGCGATGAGGCACTGTTTCACACACCGGATCAAAAAAGCAATAGCATCAGTGTGATCGTCAAGCACCTGCACGGCAATATGCTTTCAAGGTGGACGGACTTTCTGACTTCCGACGGGGAAAAGGAATGGCGCAAACGCGATGAGGAGTTTGAAGAGACCCTTACCACCCGCGCTCAAGTCTTGCACTTGTGGGAAGAAGGGTGGAAATGTTTGTTTGACGCCTTGCATCCACTCACCGAAGAAGACCTGAAGAAAGTTGTCTATATCCGAAACATGGGACAGCCTGCTGAAGAAGCGATACTTCGGCAACTCGCCCACTATGCCTACCATGTCGGTCAGATGGTATATCTCGCGAGAATGCTGAATGAAGGAGACTGGACATCATTAACGATTCCAAAAAATCAATCGAAACAGTTTAATGAGGAGAGGTTTGGAAAAGAGAGAAGGATGAAGGACTTTACGGAGGACAAATAAAAGTTAACTACGAATTACGAATTACGTTTTTTCTTAGTTTTGTTTTTGCCTTGTGTAGGTCCAAAATTTTCAAGTATTTAAAATCATCCTGATTGGGAGATTTGTTACTTTTTTCACATGTCCTGAAACCGAAAGTGTTTCAGGATTGCCATCCTGCAATATTTTAATTGCAGGACACAAAAAAGTAACCAAAAAGTCTAGTGATTCAAAAAACTCACTTTTAGGTCCGTTCAATTTTTAGCATTTTGGTATGCTGTCTCGCTATCTCGGTTTTCATAGTCCACCTTTTTTCTCTTGCGGACGAAAAAAGATGGCCGCCGGAGCGTTCAAACAGTTTTGAATCACAAAATGATTTTACCTATTCTCTCTGAAATTACTTAAGCGAGTGATTCTATTTAATATTGGCTTGAAGTTGTTATATGTTCTTTGTTTTACTTCTTTCACTTTCAATCCAGGATTTCTCCTTATAAGACTGGACAACAGCCTCAATAAACGCCATCCCACGCACACCATCATCAGCAGATGGGAAGTCAAGATAGATTTCGTCAACTGTTTCATGGTTCAGTCGGGCCTGAATACAATGAGCCACATTTCGATAAATATTCGCAAAGGCTTCCAAATAGCCTTCCGGATGCCCGGAAGGTAGGCGCGTATGCGCTTCCGCCTGAGCACAAAGTCCAGGACCACCGGTTCGATAAATCTGAGTGGGTTTGTCATTCCAGCGAACGATCAATGTGTTGGGTTCCATCTGGGTCCACTCGAGTCCGCCATACTCCCCGTAGATTTTAATACGCAGGTTATTTTCTTCTCCGGCCGCAACCTGACTGACTGTAAGAATGCCACGCGCATCATTTTCAAAACGCAACAGGACATTTCCATCATCATCCAACCGACGCCCGGAAATATGGGTATGCAGATCAGCACAAACGGAGGCTACCTGAAGTCCGGTGATATACGCACAGAGATTTTCAGCATGCGTGCCAATATCGCCCATGGCTCCGGCAATTCCCGCAAGCGCAGGATCCGTTCGCCAGGAAGCTTGTTTGTGCCCAGTGGATTCGAGATCGTCGCTGAGCCATCCCTGGGCATATTCAATGACTACCCGTCTGATTTTTCCTAATGCGCCACCAGACACCAGATGTCGCGCCTGTTTGACCATTGGGTAACCGGTATAGTTGTGCGTCAAAGCAAAAATCAACCCTGTCGTGCGAACTTTTTCACGCAGCTGAATAGCTTCATCCAATGTCAAACACAAAGGTTTGTCGCAAACCACATGGAATCCATGTTCCAGTGCCAGCATGGCAGGGGTAAAATGAAGATGATTTGGGGTCACAATGGAAACAAAATCCATTCGCTCTCCTAAAGGAAGCTTTGCCTCTTCCTCCATCATTTGCGTGTAGGAGGCATAACATCGTTCAGCCGGAAGAAATAAGTCTTTTCCGCTGAGCAGGGATACTTGCGGATCGGAACTGAAAGCTCCGCAAACGAGCTCAATCTGACCGTCAATTGCGGCTGCCATGCGGTGGACTGCACCTATAAAGGCGCCACGGCCACCGCCCACCATTCCCATTCTTATTTTGCGTTTCATACCTAAAGGTTGGTATTAATAATATTTTTGCGCCGTAATTTATTCTAAAAAAGACAGTTTCCGGTGGTCACAGACGTAATCCATGCCGGGAAACGTTATGAAGGAGAACATTTGGAAATTTTGTCAGACAAACCGATAATGAAGCACACGAGAATTATACTTCTGTTGATCACCGCCCTTTTGGCGTCCATCGCGACATACGGTCAGCAGTTGAAAGCAGTAAAGCAAATCGAGGGGATTCCGCCCAAAGTCGAGTACCGGGCCATGGCTCATGATGAGGCAGGCAATCAGTATGTCGCAACCAGCGTAGATGTATTTTTGATAGCCGCCAATAGCTACCAGGCACAAGCCCTGGGCGTTGGCGATCAAATCGTGGATGTAGACTGGCACAAAGACTATGGCCTGATCATGCTCTACAAAGACGGACAGATTCATTTTACCGGTTCCGGAAAGGTCATTACAGTAGAAGCAGACTCAGGAGCCACCTGTATGGACGTTTCGAAATCCATGATCTGGGTAGGCACCAACAATGGTGTGTCCACCGTCTCAATCCTCAAGGAGCAGGTAGTGGATCGGTATACAACAGAAGATGGTGTGCTGGAGAGTAACCACATTCATTTTATTCAATCGGACAACTACGGTGTGCGTTGGATTGGCACGGATGCCGGCGTCGTTAGGATCGTTAAAGACAAATGGAAGCTGTATGAAAAAACGCAGGCCGTAACCGCGATCACGATGACTTCTGAAGGCGCCTGGATGGCTGCCGACAGCAATATGTGGCTTGTGGATTCCTATAACCGATGGTATACCATTGATGCCTGGAAAGATCTCGTGGAAGGAAGGGTAAAAGCACTCTCTTCTGATCGCAATGAGCACATTTATATTGCTTCGGAAGTGATGGTCAAATATAATCCGTATGAAGAGGAGATCGTCATGCTCAATGAAGGCGGTGCATCCGACCAAATGATCCTGCTCTCTCAGGGCCCTGGCAAAGATGTCTGGATGGCGGGTCATAATGGTTTGGCCAAAGTGGTCGAGGACACCACAACAGTTTTGGTACCTGTATCCAAAGGAGATAAACTCGCTGCCGTCGTCAATGTCAAATCCACGCCCGTGTGTGTCGGTACAACTACCGGTCACCTGGTGGTTGATGTAGCCGGAGGATCTCCACCTTACACATACGCATGGGGAGGACTGGATACGGAACTCAACGAGGCCACCGGGCTTGCGCCTGGATTATATCAAGTGACCGTCACTGACACAGAAGGGAACACAATACTTGCCAGCGGAATTATTCCTGCCTCACCGCAATTGAATCTCGTGACCACCATTGGTGCAAAAGCTTCAGACAAGCTTGCAAGCGACGGAAAATCCTCAGCCCGAGTGGAAGGCGGAGTTGCACCTTATACGTATGCCTGGAGCAATGGAGAAACAACAGATTATGCCTTAGCGCTACCGGCAGGAGAACACACCCTGACCGTCAAAGACGCCAACGGTTGTCTGGCTACATCAACAGTCGTTATGGAGGCCGACAAGGTGCTTAAGTCACTCGACATTGCTACCCTTTCATTGGGGCAGACGATACGCGTAGACAAACTGTATTTCACGGCTGATAGCACCAATATCGAACCCACATCCTATGCGGTGCTCGAAGAGATATATGATTTTCTGGAAGAGAACAAAAATGTCGTTATAGAAATCGGGGGGCATACCAACGGACTTCCCGAACACGAATACTGCGATCGACTTTCTACCGACCGAGCAGAAAACGTAGCCGAGTATTTATATGACCGAGGAATTCCAAAAACGCAGATCACCGCAAAAGGGTATGGAAAACGAGAGCCGATTGCGACAAACCGAACGGTCGACGGGCGGCGAAAAAATCAGCGGGTGGAAATAAAAGTGGTCTCGATGTAAACCTGCTCAGCGGGTTATTCAATCACCACCTTTACAGTTTCCACAATTTCCTTTAACGCCTCCTCGATGACCGAGGCCTCTTTGTGACGCAGGATGACAAACCCCTCTCCCTCATAGCTGGAGGATTTTTCCCGCCCCTTTTTGGGTACCCGAATATCCGTGATGATGTCCGCATACTTCAAGCGCATTTCCTGAAGACCCTCCACATGGGATACGCGACCTTCTCCCTGGCCGCGCAGATAGGCAGCACCACTGCAGTAGGTGATTTCAGGGTTGATGACTTCATCATACACCATCAACCTAGCCCAAGCCAGCACGACATTATAATCACAAGCCCGGGAGATCAGGGTGGTAAATTGTGCTCCGGGAGGCCTGGCGGCTACCTCTGAAATAGCGATCGAACCATCGCTCCGACGAAACCACTCCATATGGCTCAAGCCTGTCTTCATGCCCAGCACATCGAGTGCTTTTTTTCCGGCTTTGCGAATATCATCAAAGGATTTGTGTGCATGCTCTTTGCGCAAAATGACGCGCCACTGAATCCACGGATTGGCCATGGCTTCCAGCGGCGTCGGATAATATTGATTGATCGTTTGACCGATGACCTTTCCGTTATGAGACAGCGTGTCCAAAGAAAACTCTTCGCCCTGAATAAACTCTTCAATGATCACACCTTCTGCCGAATGGTGGCCCAAGGATGAAAAAGCAGCATGCATATCCTGGTCATTCGTGACGCGAAAGGTAGCCTGCGCGCCGGCCCCGGCGACTGGTTTAGCTACCACAGGATAAGGACAGGACCGGGTAAATCGGAGTGCGCCTTCCAGGTCGTGCACCAAGGCATGCTTTGCACAGGGAATCTGATTTTCTTCAAACAAAACCTTCATTCTCGACTTATCGCGAAAATTCATCGCCGTGTCGATATCCATTCCTTCAATACCCAGAGCCGCCCGTGCTTCAGCCATAGGCACCTGCAATTGTTCAGTCGCCCCGAGAATGCGATGGATCGTGCCGGTAGTCTTCTGCAACTCGGTCAGCACCTTGATAAGCGTCCACTTATCAAAGACATCTGCCACCTCGCGGCTCGCCGAAATCCGACTTTGTTGCCAGGACGGAAGCAGCGTGATGGGTTCCTGACTGATGATAATCAGACGAATGTCGTGCAGAGAGACCAAAGCTTCAATGAAGCGGACAGCGTTGGCCGTAAAATTTGGGGTGATATATGCTATGGGATTCATCAGGGCAAGTTAAGCGAAAATCGAAATACGCATAAAGATTGAAGCTATATTTATACCCGGCAGAAATATAATGTATCACAAGCCGGAAACATGCTTAACTTCTTACACGTATCGAATCAATAACTATTGCTATTATTATTACGTTAATATTTCCGGAAGAAAGTAACCCTTTCCAAGCCAAAACGTCAATCCAGAAACTTTAAAAATGCACATACCAGGAAAATCGTTTTTTATTCTCTTTTTGAGCCTCTTTGCCATTTCTCTTTCCGGACAGGTAAAAGACAACGCGGAGATCGCAAAGATGATACAGGAGTATAAGCAGGATATCCGGGGACCCTATAAAGACATTCGATGGTTCTGCAAGGATGGTACCATCAATCCTCCAAAAGAGCCCTGTGGTGAAGTGGGTGGGTTTCAACGCGCACGCTATAAAGATGCCGTGGAAGCGTTGGCAAAGTCAAATAAAATCTATCTCGGACAGATATTATCCACGACCTCAAAAGAACAATTCTGGGATGAGGCAAATCACCATTCCAGACTTAAACAATATCAGCTCGAACAATTTTTACGCGCCAACGATGGCGGCTGGATCAATAAAAGAGCGCAATATTACCGAGGAGCGTATCAAATCGAAGATGAAGAAGCATGGGGGATTGACTTTTTGCAATTTGTGCTCAGCGATGCACAGAAAATAGAGAAGTCTTTTTTCCTGATCAGACAGAGTGCGCGAGACATCCCTCATGCGGGCGACAACAATACTACGCAAACGGTACGCGCGGTATCTAAGGAAATATCCGATCTGTATACACCCTTTATGGATTTGCGGGTGAAAATTCACGGCCAGCCGGATCAGGGCGATATTCAAAAAGTCAAGGATTTCCGAACTAAACACAAAACAAAGTTTGACGAGAGTGTGGATAAAATGTTCACTCGCCTCATCGCGGAAATGGAAATCATGTATAAGCCGATCCAAGTGGAGGACTTCCGATCGTATCTGAAAAAGTTGCCTGGTGACAGCGAAGCAGCTAAATCGTTAGCGAAGTTTATTGATGAGTATAAAAAAGCGGAAACGCATAAGGATAAGTGTTCCCTGATCAGCATGCTTGCGTTTACTTTACGTCAGGATATCACATCGGTTTCCAAACCGGCAGCACGACTTGCTATACTCGATGTTTCTAACAAACTTGAGGTACTGATGAATCGGGAAGCCCCTTTGTGGGTGCCTCAGACCCTTGAAGAACAATTGGGAAAAATCATGACCCTGGTGGTAGCTTCCGGAGGGTTTGGATATCTGGAATTTTGGGAATTGGAAACTTTCCTGAAGGACTTTGGTATGATTGGTGTTGACGAGACCATCACACTCGATGCACTCAGCAACATGCTTGAGCGATCACAAAAAGCAGTGGAATGGAGCACGGGCATGTTTCGTGCGACGTATCAGGATGTGATTCGACTCTATGCCGGATTCGAACCGCTTGCATATGGTCTGATCGATGATAAAGTGAGGTCTTCTGTGCTGCTTGAGTTGGGCAGTAGTGTGTCGGTCTTAGGCGATTTTTTCTCCGGAGAAGCCGGTTTTGCCAATAAAGTGATGGACATTAAAAACCAGAGTTCGATGCGCGGACTCAACCCCGGCTATGCCATGGGAGAGCTTGTTGTCACCAACCAGGCTCCGGAAGACATTGAAGTGGCTAAGGATAAAATCTATGTGTTTAACCGACCGCCGGCAGACCTGAAACCGATTGCCGGAATCGCAACGGTGACCGAAGGAAATATGGTCTCGCATGTCCAGTTGCTGGCAAGAAACCTTGGAATACCGAATGCGGTACTTTCAGCAGAAAATCTCCAGTCTCTTCTCCCCTATCACGGGCAGGAAGTGTTTTATGCAGTATCAAACCGAGGCACAGTCATTATGAAACCAGCCACTGATATGACTGATGAAGAAAAAGTCTTGTTTGCGACGCGTACGCGAAGCGAAGAAATGATCACTGTGCCGGTGGAAAACATACAACTAGATGATTCAAGGATTCTCAATTTGCGCGAGGTTCATGCTTCACACTCCGGTATTGTATGTGGCCCGAAAGCAGCGAATCTCGGTCAGCTCAAATTGATGTTTCCGGACCACGTTGTGGAAGGCCTTGTAATTCCATTCTCCATTTTCAGAGAACACTTTGATCAGCAAATGCCTGGAGACGAACAAACCTACTGGGAGTTTTTGAATGCTGTGTTTGCCCACGCCCGAGACCTGCAGGCGGACGAACAGCCGGAAGAAAAAGTGCAGCGATATGTGCTTGATAAACTTGAGGAACTTCGGGCTGCCATTAAAGAAATGCCGTTGTTACCGGAGTTTAAATCTGCTCTACAGGATAGCTTTAAATCTGTTTTTGGAAATGAAATTGGAACAGTACCTGTGTTTTTGCGCAGTGATACCAACATGGAAGACCTGAAGGATTTTACGGGCGCCGGCCTTAATCTTACTTTGTTTAATGTCCTGAATGCGGATAAAATTCTCCAGGGTATCAAAGATGTCTGGGCTTCACCGTATGTCGAGCGGAGTTATATGTGGCGTCAGCGTTATCTCCTCAATCCGGAAAATGTGTTTCCTTCCATTCTGATCATCCCGAGTGTCAATGCAGATTACTCGGGTGTGCTGATTACCAAGGGGATCAGTTCGGGATCTCCGGATGATGCGACTATTGCCTTCAACCGGGGTGTCGGAGGTGCGGTCGAAGGACAGGCCAGTGAATCATGGTTGCTGAAAGCAAATGGGGACAACCTGCTTTTAACCCCGGCGCGCGAACCGGAGTTTACCAGTATTCCCGCCACAGGAGGCAGCCTGAAGCTGCACACTTCTTTTGAAGAACAACTGCTGAGTGAAGGAAGATTGGCATCATTAAGAACGATGGCGACATCCCTTTTAGAAAAACTACCCGCCACCGACATGAAGTGGCCGTATGATGTGGAACTGGGTTTTAAGGATGATCACATCTGGTTGTTTCAGGTACGTCCTTTTGTGGAAAACAAACGAGCCTCATCATCGCAGTACCTTCAGTCTATCACTCCCCAAATGGATCGTGATAAGACGATACCTTTAAATGCCTCGATATGAATTTTCGAATCCTTCTGGTCACACTAATCAGTCTTACTTTTCTGACGTCAGCTGCACCTCCGTATCCCATTGACGGATATTCCCTGACAGGCATTAAACGTCTGCATCGTTTGGAATTGATTGTGTCGGGTGAGATCAAAGAAACCATGCCGATTCCCGGAGCGATGAAATCCATTCAGGACATCGGCCTCAACCTGATGAATGCCAGGGGCGATAGTCTGGACGTCATTCCATCGCCGGATCCGGTGTTGCAAAAAAGCATCAATGCGCTCTTTCCAAATCTGAGCGAGAAGTATTCAATTTCGATTCTGGATATCACCCCAGGGAAAAAGATCCGGTATGCTTCGCGAAAAGAGACAGCCGAGTATCAGCCGGGCAGTGTGGGAAAGATTGCTGTTGCCGCAGGATTGCTTACTGAGCTTCAGAAGATTTATCCGGACTCTTTTTCCAAACGCCAGGAACTCCTGCGCACTAAGTCTGTTCGCGCGGGAAAATGGGCAATGACTGATTCCCACACCGTTCCGTTTTTCGATACAGAGACCAACAAACTGGTGAAGCGGACTGTGCAGGAGAAAGATGTTTTTACGCTGTACGAATGGCTGGATCACATGATGTCGGTCAGTAATAATGGCGCGGCGAGTGTATGCTGGAGAGAAGCGGTGCTGATGCGGGCTTTTGGAAAAGCGTATCCAACACTGACGGAAGAAGAAGCGGATTTATTTTTTAAAAACACCCCTAAATCAACTCTGACAACTATGGCCAATGCCCTTGTCAACGAACCCATGCGGGTACAAGGCATCACCGAAAGGGAATGGCGCCTCGGGCGATTGTTTACAGCAGGCGGTGAGTCCTATATCCCACCAAGAGATGGCAGTACAGGTACAACAGTTGGGCTGATGAAATTTCTAATCGCCATGGAAAAAGGCCTTGTCGTGGATCCCGAAAGCAGCCTGGAATTGAAGCGACTGATGTACATGACGGATCGACGCATTCGCTATGCATCTGCATCGGCGCTGAAGGAAGCAGCCGTGTATTTTAAATCAGGAAGCCTCTACAAATGCAAACCGGAAGAAGGGTATACCTGCGAAAAATACAAAGGCAATGTGGACAACTTCATGAACTCGGTTGCGATTATTGAACATCCGGATGGCACGACGTACCTGGTCGCCATGATGAGCAATGTGTTGAAGAAAAATTCAGGAAGCGATCACATGGCACTGGCAGCGAGCATAGACAAGGTGATTCGAAAATAGAAAGCTACTTTCTCTGGCTGAAATAAATGATAAGGGTCAGGCGGACAGATCCCGTACAACTTCTATAGCGCGTTCTCTGATTTTCTGATACGGACTTCGTGTGAACGGTTCCACGAGCGCGATGTATTCTTTTTTCTTAAGCAAAGTGATCAGCTTGAACACCGCCATCTTCAATTTCGGGTCGCGACCTTCGAGCAGCAATGCGAGACACCGGGCTTCATCGGGTACTTTAACCTTGAGGTTGTGTATCGCTTCAACGGAAAGAGATTCAAACGAAGCGGTTTCAACAATTGGCACCAGTGTTTTTTTCAAAGTGGGTTCGAGGACATTATCCAGAAACTCCACCGAGTTCATGCGGACATCCGGATTGACACTCCGGATACCTTCATACACGGGAATAACATCTTCCGGTGGGTAGCGAAGGCCGAGTAATCTAAAGATCCTTTCAAGTGTGCCATCCAGTCTGCGCTCGAGGAGCTCAATGAGTTTTTCGCGTGCTTCATGAACCTCAGGAGGCTCTTCTACGGGCAACATCTGGTTTTGTAAATACAATACACCCAGAATTTCTTTGTACAAGGTGGCTTCATCAATGATGTGATTGACGATGTCCTCCTTTTTTATTTTCAGGTGTGGAAAATTATGCTGAATCGTATTTAAAGCGCGCAGCGCCTCCAGGCGAAGGTTGACATCTCTGGTGTTTAAAAAGTGCAACAAAGTGCGCACAGCGACCTGATCATCCAGTCGTTCCATGACGCCCGGAATCTGGTGAATGACAGCGAGATTAATTTCGGGGTTTTTAGCGAGCAACTGCAGTTCGTGCGCGATACCTACGCCATACAGAAGCAAAGCTTTTTGTGCATACGGTCGCGTATCTTTAGTAATCAGAAAAGAGGATATAGGCTCGATGAACGGCTGGTGCATGGTATGCCCGGCCGCAAGAATCGCTTCTTTGACAATTTGCGGATCGTTGTCCTTCATGAAACCAGCGATGATATTATAATGGTTTTTCAACCGCGCATGACCGATCGCGCGCAACACCATTTTTTTATACAACAGACGCTCATCTTCATCTTCAGAAAGCTCGGCATATTTTAGTTTTTCACTGACGCGCTGATCGATTCTGAGGTGTTTCTTGAGTTCCGGATTATTTCTCGCTTCCACGGCGAGACCTACCAGTGCTGCTCCGCTGATCATCGGGTCTTCATGCAGCAGGTATTGATTGATGATGTCGATCCGGTTGTCTGTCGTTTGCCGGAAGAGTTGCTCAAAAGCCAGATATCGAACGTCCTGATCGGGATCGTGAAGGAGCCTCTCAATCACTACCGGGGACAGGGTTTTTTCCAGAAAATAAATGCACTCCAAAGCTTTGATCCTGACCTGTGCATTTTCGTGAGAGAGAAACCTGGCCACATCTCCAAACATGCGTTTGTCAGATATCTCCCGGACTTTTTCCAGCACGTATATGATCTGCTTGTCCGTCCCGGAGTCAAGTGCTTTTTTCAGTCCACTTAGGACAGAGGTGTTTTGAAAATCAGGTGCCTTCTTTGAAGCCTGCTTGTCTGCCTGAGACAATTTGGATTTAAATGAGTTGATGTATTCATGTCGCACCTTCAGAGCGATCCAAAACCAGATGGCCAGCATAACGATGGTAAGCAAGCTCACCGCCTGCACGGAGAGGTCGAGACCACTGATGATAAAGATGAGCAGCACACCCGCGATCCCTGTAGCCGCCATGTCGACAAACACATCGATAAACGTTTTTGTCTGGCTTTTTATACTTGCAGGAATCGGGAGTGCAAGAAGTTCTGTGGCGGCTTTGTTGACGGATTGCTTAACTGATACTTCCCATAGCTTCGTAAAAATTCCGGCCCAAAGGACAGGTGCAAAAAGCAAGGTTAATGATCCGACCATCACACCGCCGGGCAACACATACAGGGAAGAGCCTACGCCAAATGTCCCCACAATGCGTTTTGTCAGAAATAGCTGCACGAGCAGTGAGACAACATTAAACGTGGAAAACCAGAATCCAAAAAACGCAGTGAGTTCGTCCGGATCCTCAATACTCGCCGACGCAACGCTACTGTACTGAAATTCGACCAACTTAGAGACAATGACTCCGATCCCGATGATCAGGGCCAGATAGGTAAGATGTTTTGATTTTCGAATCAACCATACCGGGTGATCGGCAAATCCGGAGAGACGTTTTTTTTGCTGAAAAGTACTGAGTGGTTTGATGTGTTTCCGCCAGATGATATTGTTTAGCGGAATGCAAATGGCGAGTAAAGCAGCCGCAACAAACAGCAGGTCGGGACCTTCGACAAAAGATACCAGGATAGAAGTCAGGTATCCTCCGGCCACACCACCGGCAATGGGTCCGGCACCAATAAAACTAAAAAGGCGCTTAGCTTCCCGCGCATCAAAAGCCAGATTGGCCATGATCCAAAACTGTGAAGTAGTCAGTACGCCGAAAATAGCCACACCGATATAGAAGATGTACAGGACCAGTTTTTCGGCGATGTTGAAGTTGAGCAAAAGTCCAATGCCGATGAGTGCGAGGATCGACACCATCAGGGTGCCGGAGGTGACACGCCGCAAGGAACGCGTATTCAGCACGCGTGCATAAAAGGTGGAAACGCCCATGGCGGAAATCGCCACCAACAGGAAAGCAAAAGGGAGTTGTTCAATACCGATGACCGAAAGAAACTGCGCATTGACCACCGGTTTGATGATCAGCAGTGTCAGAATGATCAGAAAAATATTCAACTGCATCAGGAGTACCCGCTGGTACTCACCCTCACGAATGTCAAATGTTTTGAGCAGAAACTCTCTGATCAGTGGGGTCAGTCGATTCAAAAAATCAAGTCTTCGGTTTTAGCGTTTTATCTACTTCCATCATGAGGTCACGCATGATCTGCTCACCATTTGGGTCATCGGCCAGCGCGACAAGAATATACTTGCGCCAGGAAGATCCCCAAACCAGGGCAGAGTCAGCGTGATAGGTCTGCCACGAACCGGACTTGCGATAGACTTTTGCCTTGGGCGCTACCTTGTCCAGTGTGTTGACAAATTTATGATGCAACTCTGGATCGCAAAGATAGCCCAGCATTTGTTGCGAACGCTCAAAATTGACCAGTCGGCCAAAAGAAAGGAGATAATAGTACCGACATACCTGCGTAGCACTGGCGGCATGACTCAGGTTTTTCATCGGATCGCCTTGTCGGTATCCGGATTGGGCATATCTTTTTCCGACCCAAAGACCACCACCTTCTTCTTCATCATAAAAGTCATATTCCGGGTCCTCCATGACGTCTGCAATTTTGTCAAAACCAATGCGGTTGATCATCCGGGTAGCGGCACCGTTGTCGCTTTTTGAGATCATGATACGCATATCGTGTTTGACCTCTTCCGTTTCTTCCAGCTCACCTTTGTCTATAGCATCAGTCGCAGCCAGGAGGATGGCGATCTTAGGAAGACTGGCGGCATACATCATGTGATTGCCGTTGATGCGGGCAAACTTTACATGGTTGATGTCACGCATGTCAACGAGACCCACACATAGTTTTTGGTTAGCGGCCAGATTAGCCCATTTCTTGTTTTTGGCAATGATTTTATCCAGGCTTTTCTGCAGGGATGAATCAACAAGCGATCGCAGTGGTTTGATCATTGAATCCGGCACTTCCACCGGTAGCGATTCCATGCTGATAGCCGGCGTGTATCGAGTCTTGGCAGCTCGGTTTGCTGCATTGCTCTGATGGTGCACGGACAGTATAACAAATCCGAAAACCAGCAGCGTGTAGAACGCCCACTTAAACCCTTTTCGATTCCGTAGGATTTGCACCATGCGGGATAGTTGATTCATTGCCATAATACTCTGTAAAAAAATAAAACGTATTGCACTCCACTTTTAGTTTTCATCGCATCAGGCAGCTGTCACAGGCGGGGCAGGAGTTTCCCCGCTTTGTCATGGAATGGTTGACATTCCGGATGCAAAATTATGCGAATAATGAATCTTTGTATCTGCCCGTTTCTTTTAGGAAAATTAGAAAAGTAAAAGCAGGATTCTTTTCTACTCCAAAAACGGAAAAAGAAGTTGCAACGTATTGATTATAAAATACTTATAAAAAACATGTCGATAATATAATGATACGTTAATGAGGTACAAGAACGCCTTTCCGAAAGCTGGAAAATCAATGTATCTCCACGGAATAGATGTCCAGATCATTGCGCTCGATATCCGAAACAAAAAAACCACCTGCCTGAGGAATCACTTCAATCAGATCAAAGCGCTGACAGTCTTTTGGGAGACCGGTAAAAATGAGAGAAAACTGATTGGATTCTCCCGGTTCGACAATCTTCCATTCCGGAGCAAACGGGATATTTTCCACATGTACGAGTTCACTTTTATGGGCGATATTTTTCGCCACCAGATAGGTCGATGGCCAGATCCGGATGTTCATTCCAAATGGGTTGGAGCAGGTATAGCGGCAGTGAATGATCACCTGCTTTTCTTCCTGCACGACTTCTTTGACCATCCTTTTTATGGTGGGCTTCTTTCGGGTGACCGGCTGCTGAAACGTAGAATGGCTCATGAGCGAAAATGCATGGGTTTATAATGACTAAGTTACAAAAGCGGACCTAACCATCGCTCCATTTCAGGCAGGGACATCTTTTTGCGTTCTGCGTAGTCCGTGAGCTGATCGCGGTCAATGCCACTCACCGGAAAATACCGACTCGCAGGATGCGCAAAATACCATCCGCTGACACTGGCAGCCGGATGCATCGCCATGCTTTCGGTAAGGGAAATACCGGTGCCATTGGCTTTTTCGAGCAACGTAAAAAGGATTTCTTTTTCCGTATGATCGGGACATGCCGGATAGCCGGGGGCGGGACGAATACCCCGATATTTTTCATCGATCAATGCTTCATTATCTAAGCCTTCATCCGGGACATACCCCCACCATTCTGTCCGCATACGCTCATGCATTCGCTCGGCAAAGGCTTCTGCCAGGCGATCCGCTAATGCTTTGAGCATAATGGCTTCGTAATCGTTGTGCGTCTTCTGAAACTCCGCCACTTTTTGTTCGATATCGACGCCGGCCGTTACAGCAAACCCACCGATATAATCTTTCAACCCGCTTTCCACCGGAGCAATGAAATCCGATAAACAATAGTTTGGCTTCCCCGGGGCTTTCTCCACCTGCTGACGCAAATGATGGAGCCGGGTCAATTCCGTTTGGCGACTATCATCTGTATACACGATAATATCGTCACCCCTGCTGTTTGCCGGAAACAACCCGATCGCCGCATTTGCGATCAGCCACTTTTCCTTCACAATCTGATCGAGCATTGCCTGTGCATCGTCGAACAATTTTTTTGCTTCTTTGCCGACTACTTCATCCTCAAGGATAGCCGGATACTTTCCGGCCAGCTGCCAGCTTTGAAAAAAGGGCGTCCAGTCAATGTAGTTTCTGAGTTCAGAAAGATCGTATCCCAACAGAGACCACACACCGGTTTTGTTGGGTGCAGGGGGTGTATAATCCGACCAATTTATTTGAAACTTGTTTTCTCTGGCTTCGGGCAAAGGCAGGTATTTCTTTTTGTTTTTACCGGCTCGCGCAATGCGCATTTGTTCGTAGTTGTCCCGAATCTCTTTTAAAAAGTCCGCGCGTTTTTCTTTGTCATCCGAAAGCAATTGCGAAGCCACGCCTACGGCTTTGGAAGCATCCAGCACATGGACTACCGGGCCTTTGTTGTACTTCGGCTCCACTTTCAGCGCAGTATGTAATCTTGATGTTGTCGCTCCCCCGATCATAAGGGGCAGAACAAATCCTTCGCGTTCCATCTCTGCGGCAACGTGTACCATTTCGTCCAGTGAAGGTGTGATCAATCCACTCAGTCCGATGATATCCACCTGCTCTTCTCTTGCTGTTTTTAAAATCTTATCTGCCGGCACCATCACGCCGAGATCCACGATGTCGTAGTTGTTACACGCGAGTACAACACCCACGATGTTTTTACCTATATCATGGACATCGCCTTTGACGGTAGCCATGAGGATTTTCCCTTTTACTTTGGCATCGCCGAGTTGTTTGTCTGCTTCCAGGAAAGGCGTGAGATAGGCCACCGCCATTTTCATGACGCGGGCGCTTTTCACCACCTGTGGAAGAAACATTTTTCCTGTGCCGAAGAGTTCACCGACTACATTCATTCCATCCATCAGTGGTCCTTCGATCACCTCGAGCGGGCGTGCGTATTGCTGACGCGCTTCTTCTGTGTCGGCTTCGATGTATTCGGTGATCCCTTTGACCAGGGCATGTTTTAAACGCTCTTGCACGGTGTCGTTACGCCATGCCTGATCGCGCTGTACGGTTTTACCGGAGGACTTCACTTCAGTGGCATAGGTGGTGAGGCTTTCTGTGGCATCCGGATGACGGTTGAAAAGAACATCCTCCACTTTTTGCAAAAGCTCCTTGTCGATCTCTTCATACACTTCGATCATCCCGGCATTGACGATCCCCATATCCATGCCGGCGCGAATAGCATGGTACAAAAATGCGGCATGCATTGCTTCCCGGACGGCATTGTTGCCGCGATAGGAAAATGAAATATTACTTACACCACCACTGACTTTTGCACCGGGACAAAGTTGTTTGATTTGTCGCGTCGCTTCAATAAAATTGATCGCATAGGTGTTGTGTTCTTCAATACCCGTTCCGATAGCAAAAATATTGGGGTCGAAGATGATGTCCTGGGGTGGAAAACCTAATTCGATTGTAAGGATTCGATATGCGCGTTGGCAAATCTCAACTTTCCGTTCGATGGTATCCGCTTGTCCTTCTTCATCAAACGCCATGACGACCACTGCTGCGCCATATTTTCTAACCAACTTTGCCTGGTGTATGAAAACTTCTTCACCTTCCTTCAGTGAAATACTGTTGACGATACATTTCCCCTGAACGCACTGAAGACCGGCTTCGATGATCTCCCATTTCGATGAATCGATCATAAACGGAAGCTTTGCAATATCAGGTTCAGAACCCATCAGATTAAGAAACTCCACCATCACAGCTTTGGAATCCAGCAGCCCTTCATCCATGTTGATATCCAGGATCTGTGCGCCACTTTCTGCTTGTTGCGCAGCGACGCTTAGCGCTTCTGCATATTTTTCTTCGCGTATCAGGCGGGCAAATTTCGCCGATCCTGTCACGTTGGTTCGCTCGCCAATATTGACAAAATTGCTGTCGGGGCGAATCGTCAGCGGTTCCAGTCCACTGAGCTGCGTGTATGGATTCGCTTTCGGGATCACACGTGGAGGTAGCGTGGAAACAGCTTCGGCGATCGCCTGGATGTGATCCGGTGTAGTCCCGCAACATCCGCCCGTGATATTGAAAAAGCCACTTTGTCCAAACTCACCAAGGAGTTCTTTCATGGCTTCCGGAGTCTGATCGTAACCTCCCAGTTCGTTAGGCAGGCCTGCATTGGGAAAAACGATCAGCGGCACATTGGCAATCTGGGAAAGCTCTTCGACATAAGGACGCATTTCTGCGGCTCCGAGCGCGCAGTTGATCCCTACGCAGAACAGCGGTGCATGTGAAATAGAAATCCAGAAGGCTTCAATCGTCTGCCCGGAAAGCGTGCGACCACTGGCATCGGTGATCGTCCCTGAGACGCCGACCAGTATATCAGCATTTGTTTCCTCTATAAGCGTCGTAATGCCAAACAGTGCAGCTTTGCAGTTAAGTGTGTCAAAGACAGTTTCGATGAGCAGAAGATCCACACCCCCATCGATCAACCCGCGGGCTTGTTCGGTGTAGGCATCCGCAAGTTCTTTGAAAGTCGTCGCGCGAAATCCGGGTTTGTTGACGTCCGGCGACATCGAAGCGGTGCGGTTGGTCGGTCCTATTGACCCAACGACAAATCGTGGTTTGCCGGAATCTTTTGTGGAAAATTCATCCGCTACTTTGCGTGCGATTTTAGCGGCTGCCAGGTTGATTTGGTATACGTGGTCTTCGGTGCCGTAGTCTGCCTGGCTGATGGCATTGGCGTTAAAGGTATTCGTTTCCACCATATCTGCCCCGGCCAGAAAATAATCGCGATGTACTTGTTCGACGACGTCCGGCCTTGTGAGATTCAGGAGGTCGTGATTTCCTTTCAGATCCGATGGCCAATCAGCGAATTCCTTACCGCGATAATCTGACTCCGTTAGTTGGTAGCGTTGCAACATCGTGCCCATGGCGCCGTCCAGCACCAGGATACGCTTTTTGACTTCCTCCTGTAGGAGGGTTGTACGCGACACTGTCTTTTGATGTGCTTCAATCATAACCTGCTTACGCATTTGTGGTTTGGCATCAGGAGATCATGACGAGACAATGGCATACAGGTATAACGGCGGGATAATGTGAACATACGTTTGATCCGCGTGGACCCGCATCTGCCGGGCACCGTTCCGTTCACCTGGTCGGTTGCCGCCCCGTGCATCGCACAGGATCTCTTGATGCAAGAAATATGAAGCAAAGCTAAGGTATTGTGATGAAATGTTCAATTTTTCTTTTGGAGGGCTCCCGATTTTTTGAGCTTAATGGTCAATGGTAAACGGTTAACGGAAGAGAAGAGAGTTTGCCGAAGATTCGACATCAAGTCTTATGTCCTATGTCTTGTGTCTAACATCTGACAAAGTGTGTAACTGTGCAAGCGGAGAAATTAAACTGCGTCTTTGCGCCTTTGCGTGAGATAAAAGAGGGCAGAACGGATGCCGAGTAGACAGAATTAAGTTTTAGGGTTTTATTTCTGGGTAGAAAAGAGGAAGAGGCGGAAGAGGCGGAAAAGCTAGCGATGTGTCGGGGTTAACAGCCAACGGAAATATTCCGAAATAGGTAACTTAAAATAGAATCATCCACAAATTTTAGGTCTTGTGACTATCGTCTTTTGTCTGGCCAATTTTATAACTGTGAATGTGGAGAAATTAAACTGCGTCTTCGCGCCTTTGCGTGAGATAAAAGAGGGCAGAACGGATGCCGAGTAGACAGAATTAAGTTTTAGGGTTTTATTTCTGGGTAGAAAAGAGGAAGAGGCGGAAAAGAGAAAGAGCTGGAAAGACGGAAGGGCGTCGGATTTTTGGGGTTAACGGAAGAGAAGAGAGTTTGCCGAAGATTCGACATCAAGTCTTATGTCTGAAGTCTTGTGTCTGGAATCTGGCAAAGTGTGTAACTGTGCAAGCGGAGAAACTAAACTGCGTCTTAGCGCCTTTGCGTGAGATAAAAGAGGGCAGAAAGGATTCCGAGTAGACAGAATTAAGTTTTAGGGTTTTATTTCTGGGTAGAAAAGAGGAAGGGGCGGAAAAGAGAAAGAGCTGGAAAGACGGAAGGGCGTCGGATTTTTGGGGTTAACGGAAGAGAAGAGAGTTTGCCGAAGATTCGACATCAAGTCTTATGTCCTATGTCTTGTGTCTAACATCTTGAGTGTCATTTTTAATTTGCCCCATGCTGCGCCTCTTCCGCCTTTTCTGCCTTTTCCTCTCTTCCGCCCTTCCTATCTGTAAATGATAAACTATCTTGCGAAAGTAAATGGTCATGAATTTTACTTCAATCGTACGTGTCACGCCTGCCGGCTTACAACCCTTAGTGGATATCAGTCGGAAGACTTTTTTGGAAAAGTTTTATGCCGACAACACACCGGAAAACATGAAGGAGTACATGGACCGCGTGTATGCGACATCTCAGCTCGAAAAAGAACTCAACGACCCTTTGTGCGAATTCTATTTTTTGTTTTTCAACGGAGCGCTGGCCGGCTATCTCAAGATCAATCGCGGAGCCGCGCAAAGTGATGTTCGCGACGCAAGCAGCCTTGAAGTCGAACGCCTCTACATCGATGCTGAATTTCAAAACAAAGGCTTAGGTGCACAGTTGCTCGAAAAAGCAGAACAAATCGCAGAGTCATATGGCCTCAACTATATCTGGCTCGGTGTCTGGGAGAAAAATCCCGACGCGATCCGATTCTACGAACGAAAGGGGTATGTTCGATTTGGTGATCATCCGGTACAGGTGGGGGATGAAGTGCAGACGGATTTTCTCATGAAGAAAATGGTGAGAAGTGAGTAGGCAGAAGTGAGTAGTGAATAGTGAGTAGTGAATAGTGAGAATAGTCATAATCATCCATCACCTTTAAATCACCGAAGCTTTAGCGAAGGAGATACTCACTACTCACAACTGACCACTCACTGCTCACCGCTCACCTTTTAATCGCCGAAGCTTTAGCGAAGGAGATCCTCACAATATCCTCCTCATCGCCCCAAACACCGTCGTCAGCTTTACAGGGCTGTAGCCCAGAAACTCGCCGTCGGATTCAATTGGAATCGGAGTCTTAATGTGATCAATACTGATCTCTGAAAAATGCCCGGTGATTGCTTCTTTGTGATGAATCAGCTTGCCATTGTAGATGGATGGAAACTGAAACAAAAGTTTCAACAATGGCTTAGGTTTCATGATAAGCAGTCCGGGAGAATCGTTTTTCGCGTGAGGTAGTACATACATTCCGCCCCCGCAGTATTTTCCAAAACCCGCTTGCAGCGTCAGTATTTTTCCTGAATAGGAAACAGTATCGCTTTTAATGGTTCCTTCCCACTCGTGTGGTTTCAACAGCGTTTTGATCAGCCCAAACGGATACAAGATAAAAGAAGGAATTCTAAACGAGGCGCGTCTCAGATTATATACTACCGCAGCATCCAGCGCACCACCGACCATATTAAATGCATAGCGTGTTTTTCCATCTGGCCATTCGATTTTGACCAGGTGCAAAGGCACCGTATTTTCCTCCAAAATGTTTTTGGCCAATACTTCCTTCGCTGTTCCTAATACTCTGACCCAATCATTCCCTGTGCCACAAGGCAACACGCCAATGGTTAGATCTGAGGATTGATTTCCCGCAACCTGCATTAAGGCATTTCCAGTCTGATGGATGGTCCCGTCGCCCCCGACAAAAAGATAATGTCTCGCACCTTCTTTAAAAGCAGAAGAAATAGTTTCGTGCAACTGCTCCAGCGAGAAGGTATGGTACTCCAGAAATGAAATCTGATGTTCGATCAAAAAAGATTTCCACCTGTTCCATCCTGACCGACAGGTCTGACGATTGATGATGATATGCCAGGTTGTTTTTGACATTATTTCTTCTATTATAGAAATTGTTTTAGGGGTTCGGGTATATCACAACTAGTCTTTTTACAATAGAGTGGATATTCAAATTAACTTATTTCTTCAGCTTGAAACAACCTTGTTCTTTTTTTCCGGAAAAAAGAACCAAAAACCTCGTCGCCCTTTAAACTCCCCTTGAGTTTTGTTCGTTGGTTAATTTTTTTGCTTGCTTATTGATTATAACATTTCGCCCTACTTTTCCCTCTTGCGGACGGGAAAAGCAGGCTGCCGGAATGGTCAAACAGTAAAGGGCGACCAGATTCTTCTGAATCAATTTGAATGTCTGGGATTTCAGCGGATTTTGAGAACGTTGTCCTTAAAAATGTTTAAGCTGTGATGTGATACCACGAGCACTTTACTTCATACCATTCCTACCTCAACAAACCCTTTAGCCCTTAGCTCTTAGCTCCACGCCCCATGCCCCATGCCCCATGCTCCAAGCTTCTCATAGGCGTGAGGGTAAAATCAGGTCCAGCGCCGTATACTTATGTCCGAAGCGATTCGCGAGATATTCATTCGTGAGGTGTCCTTTGAAGGCGTATACGCCATGTCTGAATCCCGGATGATCGCGCAAAAGGGCTTCGACGCCTCCGTAGCGGCCGGCTTTGATGAGCAGGGGTGTGAGGATATGGCTGACGGCCGCCGAAGCTGTGCGGCTGACTTTTGAAGCGATATTGGGAACGCAGTAATGGGTGACACCGTGCTTGACAAAAGTGGGTTTGTCGAGGGTCGTGAGTTCGGACGTTTCAAAGATACCGCCCTGGTCGATGCTGACATCGATGATGACACTGCCTTCTTTCATTTTCATGACCATGTCTTCGGAAACGAGAAGGGTTGATCTGCCGGTGGGAGAGTGCACAGCTCCAATGACCACATCGGCAGTGAGTAGTTCATTTTGTAATGTGATGGGATTGAGTGTGGAGGTAAACAGGCGACTTCCGATGAGTTCCTGGATACGCATCAGCTTATATACATTGTCATCAAAGACGCGTACGGCAGCACCGAGACTGCTGGCTGTGCGAACAGCAAATTCGCCTACTACTCCTGCGCCGAGTATCACGACTTTGGCAGGAGGTACGCCCGAAACGCCTCCAAGGAGAACACCCCTTCCGTGTTCGGTTTTGCTGAGGAGTTCCGCTGCAGTTTGTATCGCTGTGATGCCCGCTATTTCACTCATGGTGCGAACCATAGGATAGGAGCCATCGGCGGCCTGCAGGTATTCCATGGCGACAGCAGTAACGCGGTGACGCAAGAGGCGGTCGACATAAGATTCTGACAAAGTCGGAAGCTGGAGCGGAGATATCAGGGACTGATCAAATTGTAGCAATTCGATTTCATCGATGGTCGGTGGTGCGACTTTAAGGATGATATCACTTTTAAAGACCTCTTCTTTGCCTTCGACGATTTCTGCTCCGGCTTCACTGTACTGGTGGTCATCAAAACTGGATCGGAGGCCGGCGCCGGACTGGATTTTTATCCGGTGTCCCTGCATGACGATGGGCTTGACTGAATGCGGTACGATGGCTACGCGGTTTTCGGTAGCCGAGGGTTCGCAAGGAATGCCAAGCGTAAAATGCTTACCGTCTCTGGCGAGAGCCACCTTTTCGGGCATCGTCTCCAGGCTAAATCCAAACTTATGCGTCCATTCCGTCATCTGTCGTAATCTTGAAAATACGAATATTGTCTGAGCCCATCGCTATTTCGATGCGGACAAGTTTTTTGTCAAATTTCCCTTGCGCCACCTCGGGCCATTCGATAAAACACAGATTGCCCGAATCCAGGTATTCTTCCAATCCGATCTGGACCAGGTCTTCCTCTTTCTCAAGGCGATAGAGATCCATGTGATATACCGACCCGTAGTCAGGAGAATCATATTCATTAACCAGCGAAAACGTTGGGCTTGTCACCGGTTCCTCAACCCCCAGAAATGTACACATCGATTGTATGAGCGTCGTCTTTCCGGCACCCAGATCGCCTTGTAGAAGGAAAAGCGTGTACCCGTCTTTGATATAGCCCGCAAGCACAGCCGTGACGGTATGGAGGTCTTCGATAGCGCGGATATGGAGTTCCATGGTGCAAGTATACGGCTGATGAGGTGAAATATTTTGTAAATTGAATCATCCATTAGATCAAACTATGTCTATCACCGAGTTTTCAACGATCACCACTACCATCGCCATCATCCTGGCCGGCATATGGACACTCTACAGATTCGGCTTGTCTCGCGAACGGTACCCCAAACTGCAGTTTGATCTGGACCTGAGAAGTTTGGGTGAAACGGAAAACAAGAACGTTGTTGAGCTGGTAGCAGTGATCACCAACAAAGGGATCACAAGACAGTACGTCCACGATTTTACATTCAACATCCTGGTGTTTGAGGAAGGAATGCCGCTGGATATGACAGATGAAAAAATTGAAAAAAGACTAAAGTTCAAAGACCTTGAAAAAGGATTAAACTGGGACGACCCTAACCACTCTCCTTTTGTAGATGGCGGTATGCGACGTGAGTTTACCTATGTCACCGCCCTAGAAAAGAAGGTTCAGTTTGTTATGATTTATGCCAAGTTTAAGGAGACTAAACGAGGACTGTTTGCCACCCGACCGGAGCAGTATCACATTTCGAGAGCCTTTCCGGTTAATAGTCGATATAATTAAAATGGGTTGCTATAGTAAGCTGTCGTAACCAGCCGTTTAATTCTTTTGTTCTCGCAAAGGCGCAAAGCGCGCAAAGAAAAATTCATGGAGTTATCAATATAGCAGAACAGAATTATTCGCTCACAACATTTTAAGTATCCCAAAAACAAATAATTTCCACTCACCACTCACCACTCACCACTCACCACTCACCACTCACCACTCACCACTCACCACATCACTCCATCACCCTATCACTCCCTCACTCCCTCACTCCCACACTCCATCACCCAATGATCTAGCTCCTGTTCATCTTCACAATATTCCTCCGCACCGTCTTGCCGCCATATTCAAGAAACAACGCGTACGCACCGGAAGGCAAATCGCCGCCAATTTGAAGTTGGGTCTCCTGGCCTTTCACGAGTTGTGTAGTTTGCGTGGACAACAATTTTCCTCCACCATCGTAGATCATGATGTTCATATCACCATCGCACTCTGAAGAAAGGCCAAGGGTGATTTGAGTGGCAAAAGGATTAGGATATAAATTGATCTCAACACAAGCCAAAGTCGTTGGATCCTCGACCGCTGATATGATCACCTCTTCGCCGACCACATTCATCTCACTCAGGCCATAACATTCACCACCATAATTCGTCAGCGCCGTGATCAGCAGATACCGCGCTTCGATGTCATTGAGATTGGGACCCTCGTCACCTTCATAGGTGCTCAGGCCACTTGCCTGGGCTAAAACAAAGTCACCCGCATGATACCAGGTCATGCCATCGCGGCTGTAGTCAATCGCCACATCTTTCATCCCAGAATCGAGATAGGAAGGATCATTGGTATTCCAGATGGTCATCTGACCGAGTTTGAATACGTTTTCAAAATCGTACAGGATAAAATGACTCTCCGGCCGTTCAGGATTCGGACTCATCGCAGGTTCGCAGGACAACCACCCATCAAAAAAATTGGTGCTGTGACGATCCGGATAACATTGCGCAGTAGCCAACTGCTGGAACAGCATACATATTGAAAATGCGAAAATGAATTTTTTCATAACCATTTGTCTTAGATGTTCAGAAAACCAATGGGTGGTGTACCACCGGGTTGATAAAAATTAGTCAGTGTTGGAAAGATGTTTGACAATTCAGACGGGCTGACGCCAAACCACAATGCGAGTTCCGCAAAATACGTGTCAGCACTCACCTGCGGAATCAACACACCACTTCCTAACTCAATGCTGGAATCCAATGCCAATGTTGGATATTCTCCGTAAATGTTTTTTCCAATCACATTATCGCCCATGACCATGACATTGCCGCCCCAGGCATGATCGGTTCCATTGCCGTTGGAAGTCAGTGTTCGGCCAAATTCAGAAAGTGAGAACGTAGTGACCTGTTGCCCCAAACCAAGTTCGGTCAGCGCATCATTAAATTCGCCAAGCGCAGTATCTAATGCATACAACATATTGGCTTGCTCGTTGAGTACTTCGTCGTGATGATCCCATCCGCCAAAGTCGATATAAAAAATCTGCCGCTTCATGCCCAGCGCTTCATGGGCTGCAATCGAATACGCCGCCATTTGAAAACTCCTTGACAGGTAGTTGTCGGTAAACTGCGTTTGCAAGGTCGGCACACTTTCGAGTGCTTCCTGAAACTGAAGATGTCCGTCACGCGATTTGCGTATGACATCGACATATGTTTTTTGGAACATATTATTGTACTCCGCTTCCACCATGCTGTTGATCGCCTGCGTGCGCATATTGTCAAACACATTCCACTGGTCGTGATCGCCGTAGCCATAAATCCCCGCACTACCGTTATACGGATCCAGTGCAAACTCGATGGTTTCCTTTCCGGTCTGGAAGATATTGGTGCCTCCCAAAGAAAGGTTCATCGAGATATTCGGATTGTTGTTCATATCATTGATCAGGTCCGCTACTTTTCCACCCCACCCTGTCGCACTACGGCCATTGGGAAGTCCCGTCATCCACTGCTGTCCCTGATCTGAATGTGAAAACAAACCAAGCGGAAGGTCTACCTGTCCCTGGTATAACTCCTCTTTCGTCGTGGGCTCTACAAGCGTTCCGACATTCGAGATGAAAGCCATTTTTCCCTCATTAAAAAGCTGCTGTGAACGCATCATACTCGGATGCAAACCAAACAATCTTCCTGCTGCATTATCTGGAAAGATCGGAAGCATATTGTCAAGAGGAATAGCCAGATTAGAACGCGTCGTGGCGTAGTCATTATACTCATCCGCAGTACGCGGCATCAGCATATTGAATGAGTCATTTCCTCCGGAGAGGTTGACGCAGACGAGGGCTTTGTATTCGGGATCCAGCATCGTAGTGCTGTTGGCCAAAGCCGCTGCGGAAAACGCTTTAAGGTTGACCAGCGAAGAATACAAGGTGGAAACACCAATGGCAGCGCAACTCGCCTGGCCAAAAAATTTCCTTCTGCTGATCGGATCGTTGTTAAATTTTATTTTCATAAAACGTCGGTATGTCGTGGATTAGAAAATTCAATTGAGTTATTTCATGATGGCATAGTCCGGAGAGATCATCATCAGATAGATGGCCAGTCGCACACGGTCGTCGCGGTAGTCACCGGAGATCAATGGCGTGATAGCGTCTTTAATGATTTGCCTTGTCCTTTCCGAAAGCATGCCATAGGTAAAGAGTACATCAAGTCGATTGATCAGCACCTCAGGATCACGAGCGAGTGTTTTCAATTCATCGATGTTGTACGTGACATATGGATGGTTGTCTTCCCAGTCATCCATGACATATCCCCATACGGCCCAGTCATTGACCTGGTTGATGTATTCGATGCTGGTCCTTGAGTTGTGCAACTGATACTCCGGACCCACTAAATCGTTTTCATTGATTGGTCCGAGAGGTTGGTAGTCAGGCAGGAAAAAATTAAAAACCGTGCGGGAAGCAAGTGGTACTTGTCCGGTGGCTGTGTAGAAACCGTAGGCCACATTCCAGTATCGACCGTAAAAATGTTCCAGGGCAATCGCTTTTGTGAAGTGCGTGTAGCGCATAAAGGGTTCGCGAAGTTTACCAAATGAGTCATCCAGTGATGCTTCACATGTTCTTGCTTCAGGATCCATCAGTATTGCTTTCACCACGGCACCCAAATCGCCTCGTTCACCCTGGCCATTGTCCGCAAATACCGCAGAGATCCGGGCGATATACTCCGGGCTGGGGTTAGAAGTCACGAGCCGTTGGATGAGTTGCTTGCCGATAAACGGCCCCACATTCGGATGCATATTGAGTTGATCGATCGCATCTTCAATATCGGTCAGACCGTCTTGTCCATCCGGAATCACATATCCATTGAGCATCGTTTTGGTGCCCTGCTGATGCCAGTCTTCATACATGATCATCGGCACCGCCATATCCGCGAGGTAAATGTCAAGCCCGAAAAAAGGTTCGTCGACGAATTCATTTTCCATCACATCCCCGACACCCAGACCGGTAAATACTTTCGCCAGTTCTTTGATATGCGTTTGATTGTATGTGGGAATCCAGTTGCCCAGCGTATCAGTCTTTCGACTGCCATCCGGGTTGAGTTCGTAGAGTCCGATGGAGAATAACTGCATAATCTCCCGGGCGTAGTTTTCATCCGGATGGATGTTTTCTTCTTCAATTTCCCTTGGGTTGTTCAAGTGACTCAGATAATAGCCCATGGTAGGATGTAGTGAAACTTCGAGAAGTAAGTCTCTGTAGTTGCCAAAAGAATTTCTAAGCAACAAATCATAATAATCCGCAAGTCCCGGACCATGACCTGAAAGGTCAGAATCAAAAGAGATCACAAAAATTTCACTCAATGCCAAAGCTACTTTATGACGCAATACATCTTCCGCACGCATGTGGCTTTCCCACCACGCGTAATTAAATACCGTCCATCCGGGTCGAGCAGATATCTCATCCGGATCACCTCCATTGAGCAGATACCATTCAATGACTTCGGCATAGACAGCATTCAGCGTTTCAAGCATCTCGGTCTGAGGTAGTGCCAACTGTTCGTCAATCCAGGCTTCAATACCCATCTCAGCGACGCGTTGCGTAAGCTCAAGATCTGCACCTAATGAAGCCTGTGAGAGAAACCGCGACGCCTCCATCAGCGGGCCTTCAAGACCAGTTTTATTGATGGTTTTATCGCCGGAAGCAGCCTGTGTCCAGTACTGAGGCTGGAAGTCGCTGCTGGTCGTCACTTTGATGTGCTGTGAGGTGTCCGTACCCAGAATGACCTGTGCCTGCATGAAGCCGGCGCAGCACATAAGGCTGAAAATGAAAACGAGTTGTTTGCTCTTCATAAGCATTTTTTTTGATGTGTTAGTTCAACACAATAGCAGGAACAATCAATGATTAGTTCATGAAAAAATAATAAAAGAGGAGTGGATTATGCATTGGTAAGATACAATATCCATTCAAAAGGTGGCTTTGCAACCCTGTTTTTAACGCAAAGTCGACCATATTCGGCCCAGACCGGTGTATTTCTTAATCTGCCAATAAGGGGTTGGCTTCGCACCAAACGACTGAAAAAACTCAGCAATCCCGGGATGCATACTGCCTTCAAAATCAAACCCTTTTTGTTGCTCATGCGCTATCGAGATACAGTGATCCAACAGCAAAGCGTGTGCGGAAGCAGCCTGTGCATGCTCACTTCTTCCTCCCGCGAGGTAATAGACAGTGTGCGCATCCCAGCCGATCATGACACCGGCAATCAGCTGAGAACCTTCATAGGCGAGCCATATACACCCGCACTTTCGGGCGGTTAGATTTTTGAAGACACCCGGAATGACGCGATCAAGCCACGGAGGAGGTGAGACGCGTTGTAGTTGATACGAGGATTTGCATAAAGCCAGAAACGTCTCCACCTGATCAGCGGATTCTATCCGGTAATTTTCCAGAGTCATTCGGATGTTGCGCCGCAAACTTATGCTGTAACCGACTTTCATTACCTCTACCTCCGGATGGTAAGGAAGGACGTAGCTATATCGCTGGTGAAGCGGATATTTTTTTCCGGGTGTTTGAATTGGTTGATCGGCGTGTAATGCGAGAACCGTAATTGCAGCTTTTGGTAATTGCGCAAAAAGGGATTCGGTGAGACTTTCAATTTGTGAAGAGGATGAGATCACAGGCATCCATTGGGTAAATGGAGGTGTGATCACCGCCGACAAACTGCGTATTGAAGTAGGAAAAAAAGCAAACCCGGCTGCAGGCTGTTCATCCTTAAAGACCACCCTTGCATCCCATACACCGTCGCCGCAAGTTGTGTCAAGCCACCAGGGAGCTCCGTACAAGTACGGTTTTTCCTGTTGGTCATAAAGCTCACGATAAGCGTCGGAAGCGGTCTTTGGCATGCGTGCAATATAATGGGAGTTGAGAGCATTCCGTGCATGAAGCGATTCAGAATTACCCGTATCGGGCCTTTTTCCAAAACACATCTATTAATTCTGTGTTAAGCCCTGTAGGAAAATGCAGGTATAAGGCATAAGTTCCCATATTTGTCCTCCTAAATGATGCAAACCATGAGTCGTACGTTTTTGTTTTTAGTGATGGCATGTCTGATGACCGCCCCTCAGGCTCTGCAGGCACAATCAGGTCAGGAGGAGAGTTTGTGGAAAACACTTGCCAAAATCACCTACAAAAAAGAGTACGACGAGTTTCTCGGTTTTAAAATTGATAAGCCCGTTTTCAGCGAACAAATACACGCGCTCGATGGAAAGGAAGTCACAGTCAAAGGCTTCATTATTCCGGTTGAAGGATATAAGGACCACAAAGAATTTATCTTTTCAGCATTCCCCTACAGCATGTGTTTCTTTTGTGGAGGCGCAGGACCGGAATCAGTCATGGAAGTCGTGGCGAGTGAACCAGTGGAATACACGGCCGAGTCCATCACGATCACAGGGATACTAAAGCTCAATGCCGATGATGTCAACAAGCTGATGTATGCCCTGACGGATGCCAGGATGGTTAAAAAGTAAATCTGATTACCAGATCACCTGATCTGTCCATAGGCGTTTTTTCCCTTTCACTTTCACCACATACACACCGGGTACTACAGGAGGCGTAAGATTTACGGAAGTCTCTCCGGAAACAGCCTGCTTAAACACTTCCCGGCCTTGCAGATCATATACGGTCACAGAACCATGCTGCCAGTTTTCCGGCAGTTGAACACGCCATTGGTTGCTATCACCGGAGTATACAAGTGAAGGCTTTGACACAGGATCCGCCTGTATGCGGACGACAGGAGAGTATTCTGTGGTACCATCCGAACGCATGCCGGCGACGCGGTAATAAACATACTCTGGTTGTCTGTAAGGATCGTTAAACTGATACTGACTTTGACCATCCATCGGATCAACCAGTCCCACTTCATCAAAGCGGTTAAAATCAGCCCATAACGAACGTTCGACAACAAACTGATCTACATCTGTAATGCTGTTGACGATCCAATCAATTTTGTTTCCCTGTTCGGAAATTATTCCCTGGATGCCCGTCCACTGTATCGGCTGCAATCCCTCAGCGCCTACCCGGTAAAGAGTTCCATTCAGATTGCAGGCAAAAAGTTCTCCATTATCATCTTCACCAAAGGAGGCGATCTGACTGACCATACCTGAACCGTTTTGAGTGATCACTTCGACCTCTACAGGGTTTGAGCTGGTTTGTTTCAGCATCCACACATAATTACTCACATAGTCAGCGCAGATATACATACCTTGCAAAGCGGGAAAGTCATTTCCGCGATACACAAAACCACCGGTGAGTGAAGCGCCTCGGCCAACCGGACACGGATTGCAGTTGTGCGGATATTCAAACACCGGCCAGGCAAACACCGTACTCTGCTCACAATCCTGAGGTGAATAATCGTGATTCCCTTCTTTGCAATTCCAGCCGAAGTTTAAACCCCCTTCGCTACCGGCAGGGATCATGTCCACTTCTTCCCAAAGATTTTGACCCACATCACCGATCCAAAAATCACCGGTAAGGCGGTCGAAACTTATACGCCAGGGGTTTCGAATGCCATAGACCCAGATTTCGTCGAGCCCGGACTTGCCGACAAATGGATTGTCCGGCGGAATGGCATAATTAAGTCCATTGTCACGTCGATCTACATCAATGCGTATGATTTTACCCAGCAGAGTTTGGAGGTCCTGCCCCGCATCTGCAGGATCACCACCACCACCGCCATCTCCAAAACCGATATACAGAAATCCGTCCGGACCAAAAGCAAGGTCACCGGCTTTGTGATTCGTTTGAACACCTTCCTGTTCGACCAGAATGAGTTCGCTGTTTTCATCCATATCATTTTCGTCCTCCTCATTGAGGGTAAATCGGCTGATGCGGTTGATGATCGTTCCCGTGATCACATAATTGACGTAGACATAGGGGCTGTCAGGATATTTTGGATGAAACGCCAGACCGAGCAGTCCTCTTTCCCCTGAGTTAACCACTTTTGACCGGATATCGAGGAAGAAATCGTCCTGGACCACATTGTCTTTGATGATCCGAACGGTGCCCCCTTTTTGTGTAATAAACAGTCTGCCGGATCCATCACCGCAGCCGGTAATATCCAGCGGTTGCGAAAGAGAAGGGCCGGATAAATTTACAGGCGTAAATTCCAACACGGGTTGCGCATCGGCTGTCAGAAGGACGAGCGAAAGCACAAAGCAGGTTACTAACTTCATCATAGTGTCAACATAAATGGTGTTAAAAGAATTGGAAATACCGGGGTAGCAAGTCTATAAAGTTAAGCAACAAATAGCAAACCCGAAAAAGCGTTAACGGGTTATTTGCCTGTATGCCATGCGCACGACCAGGAAACCCACCACCAGCATCAGGATCACAAAATAGAACGGGATAATGGTGATCGACAGAATGTGGGTTTTGTCCAGAATCCACATCAGCATCATCAAAACGGTCAGGATCGTGATCATCCCGGAGAGTTTGTCAAACCCGGGCACCCGATCAAAATCTATCTGCTTGCGTATGAGGATAAACGTGGCCAGCATCGACACGACAGGCAGGATCTGTGTATATATATTGGTGTCGAGGATGGATCGTCGCTCAAACAGGAAAAAGTAAACACTCAGGGTAACCGCAAAAATGCCCGGGATGGCGACCAGATAGATCAGGACCGAATACAGGTAAACACCTGAGCCACCCAGCCCTTTTCCTTTGGAAATCAACAAAGTAAGTAGCGCTGTCAGCGGAAGAAGAGCAAAAAAACCAAGTAATAATGCCGGGTTTTGCCCGCAGTGTTCAAAAAATTCGCCCAGAGTCATAGTTTCTAAGATAGCAACGAGGTAAATATATGTGTTTCACGCTGATTCCTAGGGACTACGGTGGCGTATCCTAAACCTCCGGCGAAAAGGGTCCGGTGGACCCTCAAATAGGTGGCTTTGATTATCTTTGCGCGCTCAAAATGGACAATTCACCAAAGATCAATAATCAAACAATATGGATAATCTGATTTACCTCGTGCCCGCCATGGGCCTGATAGGACTTATTTACACCTACATCAAATTTGTGTGGGTGGGAAAACAAAACCCGGGCAATGAGCGGATGCAGGAGATAAGCAACTATATAGCAGAAGGCGCTATGGCCTTCCTGCGTGCTGAGTGGAAAGTGCTGGGCTACTTCGTCGTTATCGTGGGCTTGCTTCTCGCTGTCATGGCGTCTGCCAACCCACACGGACACTGGAGTATTGCCCTTGCTTTCGTTGTGGGCGCCGTCTTCAGCGCGTTTGCCGGATATGTGGGGATGAAAGTGGCGACCAAGGCGAATACCAGAACAGCTGATGCAGCCCGTACGAGCCTGAGTAAAGCGCTTAAGGTCTCCTTTACAGGTGGATCTGTGATGGGTATGGGCGTGGCCGGACTTGCTGTCCTTGGTCTGGGCGGATTGTTTATTATCTGCCGATACATATTTGCGGATGGTGCAGCGGTCAACAGCAGTGAAATGCTGATGGCGGTAGAAGTGTTGACCGGATTCTCTCTGGGCGCAGAAAGTATAGCACTCTTTGCGCGTGTAGGCGGAGGTATTTATACCAAAGCGGCGGACGTAGGGGCTGACCTCGTAGGAAAAGTAGAAGCCGGTATCCCGGAAGACGATCCACGCAACCCTGCGACGATTGCCGACAACGTTGGCGACAACGTAGGTGATGTGGCCGGTATGGGTGCTGACCTGTTTGGTTCGTATGTGGCCACAGTTCTCGCGACTATCGTTCTCGGTCAGCAAACACTGGTTACAGGTGATGATGGTCTTGGAGGACTTTCTCCAATCCTTTTGCCGATGTTGATCGCCGGAGTAGGTATTCTCTTTTCGATCGCCGGTACTTGGTTTGTAAAAGTCAGCGATGCTTCAGGTCTGAACACAGGGCATGTACAGAAAGCATTGAATATGGGTAACTGGGGTTCCATCGTTTTGACTGCCCTGGCATCCATCGCCCTTGTATATTATGTATTGCCGGAGACTATGTCCCTTCGCGGACACGAGTTTACAAAGTGGGGTGTGTTGGCCTCGATCATCGTGGGATTGGTTGTGGGTACGCTTATCAGTATCATCACTGAATATTACACAGCGATGCACAAGCGTCCGGTGGATTCTATCGTACAGCAATCCTCAACGGGACATGCTACCAATATCATCGGTGGACTGGCTGTCGGTATGGAAAGTACGTTTCTTCCAATCCTGGTGTTAGCCGGAGGTATCTGGGGAAGTTATTATTTCGCCGGTCTGTATGGTGTGGCTATCGCGGCTGCCGGAATGATGGCGACCACCGCGATGCAGTTGGCGATCGATGCCTTCGGACCGATTGCCGATAATGCCGGCGGTATCGCTGAGATGAGCGAACTGCCTGCTGACGTGCGCGAGAAAACAGATATCCTGGATGCTGTGGGTAATACGACTGCTGCTGCCGGAAAAGGATTTGCCATCGCTTCTGCAGCCTTAACCGCCCTGGCGCTTTTTGCCGCCTTTGTGGGTGTTGCGGGGATTGATGGAATCGATATTTATAAAGCTGAAGTATTGGCGTCTCTGTTTGTCGGAGGTATGATCCCATTCTTGTTTTCTTCTTTAGCCATCCGCGCTGTTGGCGAAGCGGCCATGTCAATGGTGGAAGAAGTCAGACGACAATTCAAATCCATTCCCGGAATTATGGAAGGCACGGGAAAACCTGAATACGATAAATGTGTGGAAATCTCCACCGATGCATCGATCAAGAAAATGATGTTGCCCGGAGCCATTACGATCATTTCTCCTGTTCTGATTGGATTTCTGGTAGGACCGGAAGCCCTCGGCGGATTTCTCGCCGGCGCAACAGTTAGTGGTGTTTTGATGGGTATTTTTCAAAACAATGCCGGTGGTGCCTGGGACAATGCAAAAAAGAGTTTTGAAAAAGGAACCGAGATCAATGGTGAAATGCATTACAAAGGCAGCGACGCGCACAAAGCGTCTGTCACCGGTGATACGGTAGGTGATCCGTTTAAAGATACTTCCGGACCATCCATGAATATCCTGATCAAACTGATGTCTATCGTTTCCCTGGTTATCGCTCCGACGCTCGCACAGATGTACGGCACTGGAGGGCATGATCAGATGATGGGCAATGTAATGGAGACCGAAATGATGATCGAAAACACGGATGACGCCGTGTCTGCGGTAGAAACAAGCAAGGAGTTTACCGCCTTCATCGGAGCACTGGAAGAAGACGGTTTGTATACCGAAGCGACTAAAAAGATTTCCGTGGTCAACGATCAGATTGTGATTGATGGTACAACGCTGGATACTGAAGTAGCGGCCAAATATCTCAGTCACCTGAAGGGTGAAACGAACATCGAACTGGAGTTTAAATAGACAATAGCATCTGAACATTTTCGTTTAAGATGCGTTTCTAGAGTCCCATGAGAAAATCTGTTACCCTGCTTATCACAGGCGTGCTATGCCTTTTATTTACCTTTTCTGCTTCCGCGCAGGAAAAGGGCATTGCCAGCTATTATCACGATTCACTGGAAGGACTACAAATGGCCAACGGCGATTATTATGATCCCGCGCAGTTGACATGCGCTCACCTGTCGCTGCCTTTTGGCACGGTCGTCAAAATCGCCAGTGTCGACAATCCCGATCAATCCGTCATGGCCATCGTCACAGACAGAGGCCCATTTGTGGATGGACGTATCGTAGATCTTTCCAGAAGTGCTGCGGAGGAACTCGGCATCATAGAGGATGGAATCACGGAAGTAGTGGTCGCGGTGGTCAAGGTCGGCGACAACAAATACAATCCAAAAGACTAAGGCGGATTAAATACCGAGCATAAGCTTGGTTGGATCTTCGAGGAGTTCCTTCACGCGCACCAGGAAAGTGACACTGGTACTCCCATCGATGACCCTGTGGTCGTATGACATCGCCAGATACATCATCGGCCGAATCTCCACTTTACCATCGATCGCAACAGGTCGCTCCTGGATATTGTGCATGCCCAGGATGGCCGACTGAGGCTCATTGATGATTGGTGTGCTGAGCATCGAACCAAAAATGCCGCCGTTGGTGATGGTAAACGTCCCTCCGGACATCTCTTCCAGTGTGAGTTTTCCGGCACGCGCTTTATCGGCGAGCTCCTTGATCTTCAATTCGATTTCATCAAAACGCAGTGACTCCACATTATGGATCGGAGGTACTACCAGACCGGTAGGGGTTGATATCGCGATCGAGATATCCACATAGTCATGGTAGATCAAATCATCACCATCGACATGCGCATTGACATCTGGTTTTTCTAAAAGTGCTTGTGTACACGCTTTCGCAAAAATGGACATAAAGCCCAGCTTGATGCCGTATTTCGCGACAAACTCATCCTGGTATTTTTTACGAAGTTCCAGGATGCCACTCATGTCCACTTCATTGAATGTGGTGAGCATGGCGGTGTTGTTTTTGGCGGAAACCAATCGACGAGCAATGGTCCGGCGCATTCTGGACATCTTCTCCCGACGCTCGACACGGCTGAATAAAGGCTGAGGAGCTGAAGGTGAAACAGGCGTTGGAGGTGCAGGTTCCTTACTCGCCGGGGCAGGTTTGTTTTCTGCGGCTTTCAGGGCATCTTCTTTCGTGATGCGCCCTTCTTTACCTGTTCCTTTGACAGACTCCGGATCAATGTCCTGTTCTCTCAGAATCTTTCCCGCTGCCGGGGAAGGATAAGGTTTGGAAGCTTCTGAAGGCGGAGGAGCAGGAGTAGCTGGTCCTGGCGTTTCTTTTGGCTTTTCAGGTGCTGGTTCATCAGCAACGGTGACACTGGTATCAATTTTAGCGACCAGTGCACCGATCTCAAGATCATCTTCCTCTTTAGCGACGTGGATCAACTTACCTGATGCTTCCGCGGGAAACTCCAGTGTCGCCTTATCTGACTCGAACTCACAAATGGGTTCATCCAGTTTCACCATACTGCCATCGGGTTTCAGCCACTGAGATAATGTCACCTCATTGATGGACTCACCGATCACCGGAACTTTCATTTCTACAACACTCATTTGCCAGTATTTGCTTTATGGGTCAAAATTAGGGTTTTTCTTCTCGCAGATCGAGTTTTAAGGACAACTCCTTTAATTGTGTTTCGTCTACGTGTGAAGGAGCGTCAATCATCACATCGCGACCCATGTTATTTTTTGGAAAAGCAATAAAGTCGCGTATCGAGGTTTCGCCTTTCATCATTGCGCACAAACGGTCAAAACCTAGCGCAATACCGCCATGCGGAGGCGCTCCATATTCAAAGGCTCCGAGTAAAAAGCCAAACTGCTCTTCCGCTTCTTCAGGCGTAAATCCAAGCAGCTTGAAATTTCTCTCCTGGAGCGCACGATCGTGAATTCGAATGGATCCTCCGCCAATTTCCACGCCGTTGATCACAAGGTCATATGCGTCGGCGCGTAAGCTCTTCATTGTTTCGTGGTCACCATCCAGCATGCGTTCGATGTCGCTCGTCTTTGGAGAGGTAAACGGATGATGCATTGCATGAAAACGTCCCGCTTCTTCATCCCATTCCAGCAGCGCGAAGTCAACCACCCAAAGTGGTTTGTATACTTTCGGGTCTCTCAGTTCCAGACGGTTGCCCATTTCCAGGCGAAGCTCATTTAGCTGCTTACGCACTTTATCTGTTTCGCCAGATAGGATCAGCAACATGTCATTAGGTTTCGCGCCTGCTTTTTCTCCCCATTCTTTCAACTGCTCATCGGTGTAAAATTTTCCAACCGAACTCTTCACAGAACCATCTGCGAGGAATTTTACATTAACCATTCCTTTTGCACCGATCTGTGGACGCTTGACCCATTCCACCAGGTCATTGAGTTGTTTGTTGGAATACGCGTCAGCCTGTCCAGGCACACAAACGCCAATGATCAATTCAGCGTCATCAAATACCTGGAAACCTTTGTTTTTGGCGAGATCATTGAACTCGACAAATTCCATTCCAAAACGAATATCCGGTTTGTCCGATCCATACCGCTGCATGGCTTCGTCATACGACATCCTTGGAAACGTACCGAGGTCAATATCGAGAATGGACTTGAAGAGATGCTGTGTCAGCCCTTCAAACGTTTGCAGCACATCTTCGCGCGTCACATACGACATCTCGCAGTCTATCTGTGTGAATTCTGGTTGCCTGTCGGCGCGCAGATCCTCGTCACGGAAACACTTGACGATCTGAAAATAGCGATCCATTCCGGACACCATCAGCAACTGCTTGAAGGTCTGCGGGGATTGCGGTAATGCATAAAACTGTCCGGGATTAATCCGACTCGGCACGATAAAATCCCTGGCGCCTTCGGGAGTACTTTTGATCAGGTTGGGCGTCTCAACTTCAATAAAATTTGCGGCAGCGAGAAACTTTCTTGTTTCAAGCGCCACTCTACTTCTGAAGATGATCTTTTCCTGTACTGGATTGCGGCGTATGTCGAGGTATCGGTATTTCATTCGAAGCTCTTCGCCCCCATCTGTTTCGTCTTCGATGGTGAACGGCGGAACTTTTGAGGCATTGAGTGTTTTCAGCGAGGTCACAACCACTTCCACATCACCTGTCGGGCGATTTGGATTCTTGCTGGAGCGCTCCCGAACGAGACCGGTAGCCTGGATCACAAATTCTCTCCCCAGCTTGCGGGCGCGCTGGCACAGATCGGCATCGTCTTCCATATTGAATACAAGCTGCGTGATACCATACCGGTCCCGAAGATCGATAAACGTCATACCACCCAGATCCCGGGAAGCCTGCACCCATCCGCTGAGGGTGACTTCCATCCCGGCATTACCAAGTCTCAATTCACCACAAGTATTCGTTCTGTACATATGCGTTGCTGTTTGCTTTGGGGTGCAAATGTAAGGGGAAAAGAAGAGAGCAAAGAGCGCAGAGCAAAGAGCATTTAGAATTTTTCAAATGGTCAAATGAAATATTGACTTCTTTCCATCACCCCATCACCCCATCACCCCATCACCTCATCACCTCATCACCTTATCACCCTTTAACCTTTCACCTGCGCAAGTAGTACATTTGAACCTTCATGGTGATTCTGGAACTCATCTGGTGGATTTCACTGCTTGTACTGACAGGCTATCATCTGTTTGTGTTTCTCATGAAAAAAAGAGACCCAAGCATTCCGAACGAGCAGGCGCTTCCGGGCGTCAGCATTGTTGTGGCGGTGAAAAACGGATGCCGATCACTGCTTAAGCACCTGAATGCCTTAACTTCTCAGGACTACCCATTGTTTGAAATCATCATTGTCGATGATCACAGTGATGAAGATCAAAGAGAACAGTTGGCTGTGGGTGTGTGGGGTAATGCAAAAGTCCGGTTGATCACATCCGACAGGGAGCCGGGAAAAAAGCATGCACTGACCTTAGGCATTTCGGAAGCCATTCATCCTTTGATCCTATGTACGGATGCTGATGGCTTTCCGAATGGAAGTGAATGGATACGGGAGATGGTATTGGCTTCAAACAGATACAAAATGGTGATGGGATATTCTCCTTATGACAAAAGAAGTGGTTTGCTTAATCTGCTGATCCGGTTTGAAACCATCATGACCGGGATCCAATATCTCTCCTGGGCGATGAGCGGAAAACCCTATATGGGTGTCGGGAGGAATCTGCTATACGAAAAGAAGTTTTTCCAGAAAGTCAATCCTTACGCCGGGGACAAGCTACCCTATGGGGATGACGATCTGTGGGTGCAGCAGGCATCAAAACGTGCCAAGCTAAATGTGTGCTTTAACGAAAAGGCGCATGTGATATCCAAACCAGCGACAACCTGGAGGCAATGGGTGCGACAGAAGCACAGGCACCTTTCTGCCGGTCATCAGTATGATCGGGGAGCGTGGTGGCAACCTGCGGGATATGGACTTGCTTTGATGACGCACTGGTTTTTATTGATTCCACTTTTGACAACCGGAGAGGCTATATGGGTGTTGTGCGGATTTGTAGTCGGGCTGTTGCTGCGATGGTTTACGCACATCCGATGGACGAATAAACTCGGAGACCGCGATACGAATTATTGGTTTCCCATACTGGAGTTGTGCTACGCGGTTTATCTTGCAGGCATGGGATGCATCACAACGTTGGTGAAAAAGAAAGCATGGAGCTGATCAAACAATATTTTCCGGATCTCACAGCGGAGCAGACAGGGCAACTGGAAGCACTTGGCCCGCTCTATAAAGAGTGGAATGAAAAGATCAATGTCATCAGTCGTAAGGATATTGAGCACTTGTACAAACATCATGTACTACACTCACTTGCGCTGGCTAAATATCTGGATCTGGCGGACGGGAGTACTGTGCTTGATGCTGGAACAGGTGGTGGCTTTCCGGGCATTCCTTTGGCGATTTTATTTCCAAATGTGCAATTCACCTTAGTGGACGCTACAGCGAAAAAAATCCTCGTAGTGAATGAAGTTGCCAAAACGATTGGGTTGAAAAATGTCACCGGGATACATGCCCGAATGGAATCGCATAAAGGGGCCTATGATCTCGTCACGAGCCGTGCTGTGACAACTCTCACGCAGATGATCGCCTGGACTAAACACCTCAATCCCGGAGGACACTGGATCATTTTTAAAGGGGGCGTCGCGGCTGACTTTCGCAAAGAACTGCCTCCTCAATTCAAGGTGACGGCAGTGCCTGTGAGGGACTATTTTCAGGACGACTATTTCAAAGACAAGTTTTTGGTGGACATTTCTCGCAAGAAATGAGTATATTTCTAAGGCAAATCAGGTGTATCCCCACCGGTTTTGATATAGAATTTGAGCCATGAACAAGCCACTATTTATACTATGGTGTATGCTGCTATGCCTGGTGAATCCTGATTCACCTTTCGCTCAGGGTGTGCTTGAATTTACTGACTGTAAAGTTGGACCATACAGGCTTTGTGCACAATCCCCGGGTGTCCGCCTACCGGACAACAATCAACTTTATTTAGGGGAAAACCATCCGGAGGCCAGTAGAGGAAGCGTGCATGTCACGCAGTCAAAAACAGTCCACTCAGATTGTAGTGGCTCTTTAAGCTATGTAGTGGAATTGCTTCAATTTAATTTGGCTCCTTCCATCACTATAAAACCCACCACGCTTGTCAACACAGACTCAGAGGGCATGGCGCTTCTTTCGTTTGATACAGAAGAAGCAATGGATGAAATCATTATGCAAAATGGCATTCCGTATACAACCGGATGTGATCGATTTCATAAAGTCCGATGGATCGTTCGGGATACATGTGGAAACGAAACAATTTGTGAAGAGCTTATCGAGGTGTTTGATTGTGTTGAGCCTATGGTAGAATCCGATCCGGAGGAAGTGTTTACGATTACAATTCCAATTGGTTTGCAGTATACAGTTGTTGCAAAAAATTTCGTGGACTCAATTTTAGATGATCAGTCCTTGAAGGGTGATTTTCTCTATAGTTTACGCAAGGATAAATATCTGCCTAAAGCCACTTACGACTGTTGTGAAGTGCCTGCATACGGAGTTGTGGTGCCTTACTCAGTTTGGATTGCAGAAAAGGGTATTGACCAAAATTGTGATGGAGTAATTGAATGGAGTGAAAGGGGAGTTCATGAGAAGGTTTTCAATGTTGTATACCAAGATAACAGTGGTTCATGTGATTGCTTTGAAAGCACGCTCATTGCAGGCACCGTGTATGATCAATTTGGAGAAGGAATCGAGAATGTCATTATAAAGTTAAAAAGTGATAATGCTGTTTTTCATAATTACGTGACATCTTCAAATGGCAGTTTTAATTATTTATTCACTTGGGAAAACTATGATGTTGCAATAACTCCGGAAAAATATGATAACCACAGAAATGGTGTTTCAATTTTAGATGTCATTAAGTTGCAAAAATATTTATTAGGCGAAGACACACTTAACACTTTTGAGCTAATTGCTGCTGATGCAGACAACTCTGAACACATTAGCTTCTTTGATGTATTTGAATTAAAGAAGCTGGTTCTTGGCCTATATACTGAGCTTCCGTTCAATACATCCTGGCGATTTGTTCCTAAGGATTATATCTTTTCGGACCCCAAAAATCCATGGGTTTTTCCTGAAGAGATAGAAGTTACTACTGATGTGTCACAGTTGAACAATGATTTTATTGGAATAAAAATCGGCGACCTCAACGGTACGGCCCAACCCAACCTGACCTCCCTGATAGTGAGAGAAGCGCCTAAACAATTACACTTCCAGGTTGAAAGCCAATATTTTGGTCATGGAGAAATAATTGACGTTCCGGTTCGCTCGAACTCTGACGTATATTTACTTGGTGCACAGTTTACCCTGGAGACAGACGGCATGGAAATACTCGACATTCTTCCGGGTGTACTGAATATTTCCGAGCAGGACTTTGCTTTGTTTGGAGATAAAATGACACTCGCCTGGATGGATATGAATGGCATTGAAACAGCATCTGATGAGACCCTGTTTACCCTGCGGCTGCGTGCGAAAAGCGACGGCACATTGAGTCGTTCCATGCGGATTACTTCTGCTATCACTCCCGCCGAAATCTACACCCTCGACGAACAAACTTTCGAGCCAACACTCTCATTTGATACACCTGAAGTCGATCGCTTTCAAGCCGAGGTGACATGCGCACCTAATCCTTGGGCAGACCACACCACCATCTCCTTAACGCTCAAGGAATCCTCCGATGTGCACCTTGATATTTATACCATCAATGGACTCCTTGTAAAAACAATGTCCGAAAGATTTCCTCCCGGCTCCGCAAGTATTATGATCCGACAAAGCGATCTCGAAAACGAAGGCGTCTATCTCTATCGCCTCACCACCTCCGAGTTTGACATCACCCAAAAGATGATTCTCAACAAATAATTACAGGTTTTTCGCAACAACTTTGTCAAAAAGCCATTTTTCTTAAGACTCACTACTCACTACTCACTGCTCACTACTCACTACTCACTACTCACTACTCACTACTCACTACTCACTACTCACTACTCACTACTCACCACTCACCACTCACTACTCACCACTCACTCATACTCCGGAATATCCTCCCACTCATTCGGTTCGAGCCAGTACACGTCGTAGCCAAACGTATTGACGAGTTCATCGCGAAGTGATTCTTTGATTTTGGCGGACTGTTCGAACCCGGCAATCACGGCTTTTTTATATTGCTGATATTGGACGTTTTGTGTAGTGCCGCTCAAGGCAAAATACATATTGATCCAGCCACTTTTTTGCGCTTTCACGATGGCTTGACGATCGTTGTTTTTCTTTAGTTTGTTGGCGGCCACTTGTCCGGCATTGACCTTTAAAAAGTAGATGATCTTGTCGTCGAAGCCATGCTCTCCGCTGATGCTCAGGTTGAGCGCGCTGGATTGAATAAACATCACCGGCAGGAAGACCTTGCCCTTCTCAATAAGCATATAATTTCGGAGCTGGCTAAAGCGAATGTCCTGCAGGTCTTCGAGGTGCACAAATTTTCCGAAATCCTCCAGTGTCTGCATATCGCGAAGACGTCCGTCTTGTATTTCAATTGCACTTTTAATATGCACTTGTTTTGATAAAAGATTCCATTTTTTATCAAAAGGTATAACCGTTTCAGCCCAGAGATTTGTTTTTCCGCTCAGGTTTTTATCGGTGATAAACGTTTGATCAAAATTTGAAAAAGAAGCGAGTAGTTCGCGTATTTCTATTTTGGAAAATGTCCACAAGGCATTTACCGTGGGGTTCTTATCCAGACCCGAAACAGATCCTTTTGTGGCGACTGTGCCATCGCAGAGATTTCCGGAAAAGACAAACTCGAACTTCTTCCCTGTTTCAGTCATAGAAAATTCCAGCTCAGAAGTGTTGACTTTGTTCCAGAGAAATTGATCCACGGAAAAACGCATCTCCTTATCTGCGAGACGCAGAGTTCCGTGATGAACGCGAATATCGTTGTCCTGAAAAACAACATGCAGGTCTCGGACTCCAATTTGCTTTACTTCCTGGCTAAAAAGCGTGTTTATAAATTGATCCGTGTTTTGGATTTGTCGGAGTTGTAAGTCATCAATTTGAAAAGTTCCCGTTTTAAATGACACTCCGGGTGCATTTACAGCATTCAACAGCGAAGCAGAAAGTGTTCCGTCCAGATAAAAGTCAATCGCTTTGCTTTTCATATTGTCCATGTCGACGCGCGTTGTAAAGGTTCCTTTTTTCCTCAGTGTGGCATGTAATCCCTGAGGAAGGTTGCGTCCATTTGCACCATCCGCATACGTAAGTTCGAGCTCGAGGCCTGAAAGTTTTTCACCGGTTCCTGGGAGTACAGCCGAACCATTTTCAAGATCGATTGATACATCTGTTTTCCATTGACTCGTCGCGTTGATTGGACCGGCGATAGTTCCTTCACCTGCGGTGATACCTTTTATTGAATATGCCTCAATCTGTTTGGCTATTTGCTCCGGCATCCATTGTTGCATCAGTTCCGGTATCCCTTTTTTCCATTGAAATGAAATGTCCAGCGCATCGGATTGGATGTTTCCATCTATCGTCAGTTGAATGGCTTCATGATTGATGGTGATATTTTCAAAAAACTGTTGCCCGCTATTAAGGTCATACACGTATCGTCCATCAATCGTGGAGATCAGGGGCGCCGGTATCGATTTGTTGGAAAGAGAAAGGAGCGCTATGGAGCTTTCGAGATGAATGTCTGACTCCAGCTTTCCTTCAGCAAAGCTCCCTTTAAAGAGACCTTTTTCGATATAGGTGTGAAGTTGTGTTTTCTCACCATCGTCATATTGAAGTTGTACGTCTTCAAGAAGCAGCTGGCGGACTCTGGTGTTAAACGCTTCCGCACCTTCGTCTGTATGTTCTTTTTTCTTCTTTATGTCGTACGACCATTTTCCATTGTGCTGTGTGATGGAGAGGACACCATGCCGAACGACCAGTTGATTGATGACGATTTCATTTTTAAGCAATGGGAGCAAGCCGATGACCAGATCGACATCACTGTGTTGTATAAAGCGAGACTCTCCTGACCCGACACTCAGGTCGTAGATCTGAATGGACATGAGTGGAAAGTGACTCAACCAGTTCATGTCTGCAGTGGTGTATTGCAGCGAATCGACCAGCTCGTGTTGAACGGCATCAAGTACTTTTTTGACGATCAGATCACTCTTCCAGCGCAAAATGATCAGCATAGAGATGCAGATCAGCAGCAGAAGGATGATCAGCCCTTTGAGGGCAAAAAGAATGCGATGCTTGTTCATGTGGTCAGGTACGCCAATACACCTCGGCATGCCTCCATGATTTCGAGGGCATGTGCCGATGATTTTTAATTCCGATCGTCAGTAGTGGTGATCTAAGCGATAGGTTAACGTAAAGGGATGTGTGGCTAAAACGCAATAGTTGGGAGGCTTATTTTAAAAGGCGTGGCTCAGGGCAGCCGACTGAAAACAAATAACGACCTTGCGCTGTCTATGAGGGAAATGGCAGCAGGCTTATCCCCGGATCAATGGGCGCTGGCCCTACTGGCGACCTTTCTGCTGGGTGTGGCGAAAGGGGGCATTAAAGGGTTTGGGGCGATCATCACCACCTTACTGGCGATCGTTTTTGGAAGCAAAGCATCCACCGGTATCTTAATGCCGTTGCTGATTGTGGGGGATGTTTTTGCGGTGGTGTACTACAATCGCCATGCGCACTGGCCGTATTTAAGAAAACTTATGCCCTGGATCATCGTGGGTGTGCTGATCGGCGTGTGGTATGGAAAAGATTTGCCGGAGAGTCAGTTTAAACAGGGGATGGCGCTAATCATCTTTCTGAGTGTGATCCTGATGTGGATAGCGGATCGCAGAAAATCGTATACGATTCCGGATAATAAGTTTTTTGCCTCAGTCATGGGTAGTCTGGCCGGTTTTGCGACTATGGTTGGAAATCTGGCGGGACCTTTTTCAGAGCTTTACTTTCTGGCCTTAAAAACGCCGAAAGCGGTATTTATTGGTACTTCAGCATGGCTCTTTTTTCTCACCAATATATTTAAACTGCCTTTCCACATCTGGACCTGGAAAACGATCAATCCGGAGTCTCTGAAAACCGATCTTTTTCTGCTTCCGGCGCTGGTGATCGGACTGTTTGCAGGCGTTTCGCTCGTGAACGCCGTAAAAGAGAGCCATTTTCGTTACCTGATTATGATTTTGACCGGTTTGGGGGCGATTTTCATCTTTTTCAGGAATTAGTTCAATAAATATTAAATTTTTTTTGCTCCTGTTGCCAATCTCAATTTAATCGGGAGCACTCCTTATGTTTCCAATAAATATCTATTTGGCAATTTTTTACAAATTATAGTTTATCATAATATGATGAACTATCCGAAAAACTTGGCACAGCTCTTGTTTATTAAAGGGAGTATAATGGGCTTAGGGTATTTCTAAGTACCATATGTTGTATTAGTTTTGAGGTGTTAAAACCGACTGTAATTGTATCGCACGAGCGATATGATTGAGTCTCAACCTGAAGAATGACCTTGTTTCAAGGTATCTGTGTATGTCTCCTTTTCTTAGGAATGACAATAGGTACTTTGTCTGTTTGTTTGAATGAGTTGGGATAACAGTCTAAAGGAAAATTTAGAAAAGTATTTAATCTCATTTTAAACAAACAAAGTTTCTCATGAAAAAAGCATTTTCAATTATTAAGGGAGTGGCTTCGAAAGGAGCGGGTTTACTTCCTTTTGTACTTGCTTTTGTATTTGTTGCTGCGATGACAACGGATATGAATGCACAGTCCTCGGTGACGCACCAGACCGCTGGTAATCCTGGTTCACCGGCTTCCTGGAAGAATCTCTATGATGAGCCAACCGGGTTATTTGTTTCATCCGAGACTGCGAAAGCACGTCTGATGGATGAGATGAAAGAATTAAAAGAGACGATGTCGCAGTATGCTGAAGGCACAGGACCCTATGAGACTGCTGCCCGTCGGTATTTCTACTATGCGCTGATCCATGAAAACCTGGAAGCAGGCAAGACTGTACAGAGCTCAATTTCAGATGCCCTGGCTTCGATGAACAATGCGGTATCCACGGCATTGGATCCGGAGGATGCTCAGGCGGAGAAGAATGCAGCGATCAGTTTGTTGCGTCCATAAACGAACTTGTTTGAAACGACTTATGATAAATTACTTTATTAAATCAACCAATCTCATGAAAAGAATAACATTTACTTCTTATGTACTGGTGTTACTGGGAGTATTGACCGTTGGGAGTCTGTATGGACAGACCAATGTCAATATGCCTTATAATACTGGTGCTACGACGCAGACGATCAGCCCTCCGGGGACTTGTTCGTTCAATTTTTATGATAATGGAGGACCAGCGGGTAACTATTCCAGTAACTCGAGTTATGTGACTTCCATTATCACCTTTGCGCCCTCGAACCCGGCGACGCACAGAATACGTGCGACGTTTAGTTCGTACACATCAGAGAACTCCTTCGATGCCTTGTTTATCTACAATGGTAACGTAGCGGAGACTCCGAACCTGACGAACCCTGGTTTTCCAGGTGTTCTGCCCAACCAGTTTAACTCTGGTAACCCGCAGAACTTCAACTTCCGTGCAGGAGGGTACCGTGCCAATGCAACACCTGGTACGATAAACTCTACGGCCGCGTCAGGCGCGCTGACCTTCCAGTTTGAGTCAGACCTGAGTGTGACACAGGCGGGATGGGTATGTAGCATTACGCAGGTACCTCAGGTATCTTGTACAATGACAGCACCTGCAGACCTGGTGGTGAGTACCGGTCAGTTTAACTGTCTGGCCGATGGTACATCACCGCTTCCAACGTTTAGCCCAGGCGGTTGCGAGTCAGCCTTTGTACTGCAGTATTCCGTAGATGGCAACACGCCAGTGGTTGTGCCACAGCCGCTTCCGGCGAATATTGCGATTCAGGGACTGACATCAGGTGACCACCAGATTGAGTGGCAACTGATTGATCCATGCGGAAACGTACTGGTAGCAAGTGCTACACAGAACGTCGAGGTACAGGACCTGGTTCCACCGGTAATTACCTGTCCACAGGACATCAATATTACCCTGGCTCCTGGCGAGTGTGATGCGATCGTAGGGTATACCGTAGGGGTGACTGACAACTGTCCGTTTTTCGTACAGGGACCAGCGTACCAATATCCGGTGTCCTTTTCTGCTCACGGAGGTGGAACAGCCTTCTCACTGTCCGGTAACACACTCCCTGGAGGTGTATATTTTGATGTAGAGAACGTAGGTGCTGAGCCACTGAGTGTCACCGGTTTTGGTGTACGTTTTGGTAACCCGGCCTTTGGTGTGGTTAACGCGCCACAGACGATGCAGGTATATGTGACCAATGGTTCAACCTTTGCGGGTGTAGAAACCAATGCAGGCGCATGGCAGAATATCGGCCCGGCAGTAGCGAACCCGATTCCACCTTACTTTGCCACCGGCACTGGTGATCTGGCTCAGTTGGATATCACACAAGACATCCTGATTGCTCCGGGAGCATCAAAAGGATTCCATATCTGGGGTCAGACGGCATGTCCGATCTTCAACTACTTTAATACAACACAACCAGTAACCAACGGACCATTTATGGTCACAGGCGGACCTGTATCTTTTGGCTTGCTGTCCAACCTGTTTCAGGCTGGCGCATCTTCAATGCCAAATATCCAGATCAACTCAGCGATCACATCCGATCCTACGCCCACGCAGTATGCAGGACTTCCATCCGGCTCAGTGTTTGAATTAGGAACGACAACCAACTGTTTTGAAGTAGCGGACGTAGCAGGCAATACCTCTACATGCTGCTTTGATGTAACGATCAATGAGTATCCAACACCAACTACTACATTGGCATGTAATGACAATGTACAGGTGTCCGTGAATGAGAACTGCGAAGGCCTCATCACTACAGATATGATCCTTGAAGGAGGACCATACGGATGTTATGACAACTATATCGTAGCGGTAGAAGGCTATGGAGAAGGCTTTGGAAGTGTCACAATCGATGGTGATGCCATTGGTCAGACTCTTCAGGTAACCGTTACAGATCCTACTACGGGCAACAGCTGCTGGGGTACAATATCAGTAGAAGACAAGATCGATCCAACGATCGAGTGTCGCGACGTAGTGATTATGTGCGGCGCACAGCTTCCGGACAACCCAGCCCCACCGGTGGTAGGGTATCAGAACCTGATCATCACAGGTCTTAACGATCTGCTGGATGGTAATATGTTTGAGTATGAGTTTGACTATACATACCTGCCAAGTACCCCTGTACTGGACGTGGATGTATTAGTAAGACTGGATGGTCACGATTGGCTTCCGGATGTAAACATCGATGTAGAGTCACCTGATGGAACAGTTATCCAGGTGTTTGACGTAGGCGGATGTTTTGGACAGGATTGGCCGATCTGGTGTATCTGGGATGATGATGGTTTGGTGACCAACGCATGTGCTGATATCAATGCAGGCGGTACCGGACGATTCCAGCCACTGATCCAGGGAGGATTTTCAATGCCCGCCTTGTTTGGCTTCAACGGACTGGATGCCAGTGGTATCTGGAAAGTAAGATTTACCGATGCTGTATTGGGTAATGATGGTATTATCCGAGAAGTAGGACTCTTTATCAACGTAAACCTTCCACAGGTAGATCCTGCGGATAATTGCGGTGAAGTAGAAGTCACGTATACGGATACCGAATCAGGCGATCCATGTGACGGTCTGATCGTAACGCGTAACTGGGTAGTAACAGATGGCAGCGGTAACACCGCGGAGTGTGATCAGAACATCACCGTAGAGCCACTGGTACTGGATTCAATCGTATGTCCACCTGCATATGTAGGTTCATGCGGAGATGATCTGCATCCGGACAATACCGGCTGGCCAACCGTTAACGGTAATGAGATTACAGATGAAGACAATGTATGTAACATCTTTGTCGGATACTGGGATAAAGAATTGAATGACTGCGGAAACGGAGTGAAGATCGTACGTACGTGGACAGTTTTAGACTGGTGTACACAAACCACCTTAGAGTGTGTACAGGTGATCAAAGCTACGGATGACGAAGCTCCACTGATTACATGTCCGGATGATCTGGAAGTAGGCACTGACTTCTGGTATTGCTATGCCAACGTGAGTGTACCTAAGCCAGAGGTAGAAGATGTGTGCGGATCAGCATACACGCTGAGCCTGTCTTCATCTGCCGGTGTTGTAGTGAACTTTGGCAACAACTATGTGATCAACGGTCTTCCTGTTGGTGTACATACTGTGACCTGGACCGCTACCGACGAGTGTGGTAACAGCAGTTCCTGCTCATTCAACATTGAAGTAGTAGACGATGTAGTACCGGTTGCAAACTGTGACTCACATACTACAGTATCGCTGACCAATGATGGTCCTTACGGAGTGACATTAGTACCAGCTCATGTATTTGATGATGGTTCGTATGACAACTGTGGACCGGTAACGTTCCGCGTACGTCGTATGGATAGCTGTATTGATTTTGACTGGACGACCGAAGGCGCATGTATCGATGATACACCAGGCGGTATTCCACCGGTCAACAGCCGTGACCGCGGAACCGTACACCGTCCATGTGTGCCATTTGCATGCTGCGACGTAGGTGCAGGACCAATCATGGTAGAACTTGAAGTAGAAGACTTAGCCGGAAACCGCAACTACTGTATGGTAGAGGTAACAGTACAGGATAAGATTTCTCCATTCATCGAGTGTCCGCCAAACGATATCATCGTAAGCTGTGACTTCTGGTTCCATGTAGAAGAAGGTACTTTTGTTGATGCTGATGGCAACAACAACGGAAACCTGGATGAAGATCCACTGAGCCCAGTATTTGGTAACATGTACGATGCATTCAAATACAATGATGATGAGAGTGTACGTCAGGATGTGATCATCAACGATCCTGATGGATTAGGCTCTAACTACTACTGGGGTATTGAAGGCTGGGCTGATGACAACTGTGAGGTGAACCTGAGCGTACGTGTACGTGTGGTTGACGATTGCAGTGGTGATGACCTGCCGGGTAGTGCACCAGATGGCGCTGTGAAGTATATCGAGCGTCGTTTCAGTGCTTCTGATGGTAATGTAGGTGTAGCGCCAGGCACATGTACTCAGCGTATCTGGGTAGTGGACTTCGAGCCATTCTACATTACAGATATCAACTGTAACAACCAGAACCCACAGGACGGAGTGATCTGGCCATGTGATGTATTACTGACAACATGCCCTGAAGATCTGGGTGATACAGGCGAGCCTGTAGTATTTGATGATGCGTGCAGCCTGATTGGTGTAACGTATGATGATACCCGTTTTGACTTTGTCGACGGAGCATGCTTCAAGATTCTGCGTAAGTGGTCCGTGATTGACTGGTGTCAGTACAACTCACAGACAGGCGCAGGCTTGTGGATGTATACACAGGTGATCAAAGTACACGACGAAGAAGGTCCTGAGTTTGTAGAGCCATGTGAGACAGAAGTACTGTGTGTAGAAGATGAAGGTGTAAGTCTTCCGGATAACAACCAGGCGTTCCTGGGCGAAGAGGATCCATTATCCTCCAGCTGTTCAGTACACCTGAATCTGGAAAGAGTGGTACACGAGACCTGCAGCGATATCGTACAGTATGATGTTAAGATCTATCCATACAATGGAACGGATTATATCCTGTTCCCAACCAGAACCGTAGCGGTAGATTCTAACAACGATGCTACGTTGAGCTTTGACACACGTCAGCACAGCAGCCTGGATATCCGTCGTAACGGTATTCCATACAACAGCCAGTTCTGCGGCGACTACCACAGAATCCTGTGGAGCGTAGAAGATGGTTGCGGTAACTGGAGCCACTGTGAGTACCTGTTCCGTTTGGAAGACTGCAAGCAGCCATCACCAGTATGTATCAACGGTCTGAGCACTGTTGTGATGCCGGTAGGCGGCGAGGTAACAATCTGGGCTAAGGACTTCAATGCATCGAGCTTTGATGATTGTACACCAGCAGCTGAGTTGCTGTATAGCTTTGACGGTGATGTATACACGCCAAGCTTTACCTACACATGTGATAATGTACCAGCGTTTGGTGTTGAGTTGAGCACACAGATCTGGGTTGCAGACGGCGGCACAGATGATAACTGTAATGGTATCATCAGCTGGGCTGAGCGCAACAAAGACTTCTGCACAACGACTATCGTGATTACGGACAATGCAGGAGTATGCGACACTACTGGTGGCAGCATCCTTGCAGGAGAAGTCCTGACCGAAGATGTACAGTCTGTAGAGTTGGTAGGTGTAAGCCTGACCGCTCCTGGACATGTATTCCCGACGTATGTAACGACCACTAACGGTCAATACAACTTTAACAACCTGATCCTGCCAATGGACTTCTCAGTCAATGCAGAGCGTAATGATAATCACAGAAACGGTGTAAGTACACTTGACCTTGTGAAGATTCAGAAGCACCTGCTGGGTATTGAGGCGATTAGCAGCCCATACGATCTGATTGCCGCTGATGCGAACAATTCAGAGGGTGTGAGTGCGATCGACCTGATTGAGTTGCGTAAGTTGATCCTGGGTATCTACACAGAGCTTCCAGCGAATCAGAGCTGGAGATTTGTGGACAAAGACTTCCAGTTTGCAGACGTAACGAATCCATGGCCGTTTGAAGAGTCAATCAACATGTCAGGCCTGAGTGGCAATGAGATGGATAAAGACTTTGTAGCGATCAAGGTAGGAGACGTGAATAACACCGTACAGGCGAATGCGCTTCAGATCCTTCCAAAGAATGGAAACGGAGTGGTACGTCTGACAGCAGAAGACAGATCAATCGAGCAGGGTGAGGCAGTAAGCGTAGAGATACGTTCCTCTGACTTTGCCAGCATCGAAGGATATCAGTTTACGATGGAAGCCAACGGTCTCGAGTTCAGAGGCGTAGAAGGTGGTCTGGTAGACATGAAGGATGAGAACATGGGCGTCTTTGGCAGCACGCTGACAGCGAGTTGGCACAAAGTAGGTGGCGTAAGCGCTACTTCAAGTGACGTACTGTTCACGCTTCACTTCGAAGCAGGTGTAGCGGGTCAGTTGAGTGAAATGCTGACGCTGAACTCTAAGATGACAGAGGCAGAAGCTTACAACACATCCTCAGATATCAAAGATCTGAAGTTGAACTTCCGTACTTCAGAAGAAGGTGCAGCGTTTGCTCTGTATCAGAACGAACCTAACCCATTCGAAGAAGCTACGTTGATCGGCTTTGATCTTCCGATAGCAACCGATGTCACATTGAGCATCTTTGACATTACCGGAAAAGTATTGTTTACTCAGGAGCAGGCAGCTGTGAAGGGTTACAACACGATCCAGGTAAGTAGCAAGGATATTCCAAGCACAGGAGTTCTGTACTACCGCTTGGATGCCGATGAGTACACAGCGACTAAGAAGATGATCATCATCCACTAATCGCAAATAATAATCACACGGGTTATAGAATATAATCCGGTTATGAGATGGCCCTGTAGCAAATGCTGCAGGGCCTTCTTGTTTACAGGAAGTAGTATATTCAGGGACTTTTTATCACCATCCTGCCTATTACATGAATACCAGATCCCGTAAATTTTCCGCGTGGTTGAATACACCTATGGATCCGAGGATGCTCGGGTTGTACCGTATCGGATACGGACTGTTTATGGTGTACACGATGCTAAATTACTTCAGGATTGAACTGGTGAAAAAGATGTTCGTGGAGCCTCAACTGAACTTTAGTTATGACTTTTTATACTGGATAAAACCATTGCCTGAACCTGCGATGAATGTAATTCTGGGCATATTGGTGATCCTGGCAATATGTATCAGTCTTGGATTGTATTTTAAATGGGCATGTAGATTTTTTGCTGTTGGATATGCCTACATATTCCTGATAGACAAGAGTATTTATAATAATCACATCTACCTGTTTATCCTGCTCGCCATCCTGTTGAGTCTTACGGATGCCGATAATACGCTCTCCTTGAAAAGGATAAAAGATAAGCATGCCCTGATTCCGAGATGGCAGACGCTGATCCTACAACTCCAGATTGTGATTGTATACTTCTATGGGGGAATAGCAAAGCTGACAAAGGATTGGCTCATGGACTGTCAACCGGTACGAACAGTGGTTGATCAGTTTCCGAATGAAGGTTTGTGGTCAATATTATTCAAAAATGATATCGTCATGTACGTTATCAACTACGGTGGTATCCTGATAGACCTGGGTGCCCCCTTTTTTCTGTGGTATAAGCCTGTTAGACGTTGGGCGATAATTGCATTCATTGCATTTAACGCGTTAAACACCAGGATTTTTTCTGATATTGGTATATTCCCTTACGTCATGTTGGTCAGTTTGTTCCTTTTTTATGAAGTCAGTGAACTTCCCTGGTTACATAGACTATTGAGTCGTCTGGCACCCGATACATCAAGGCCAAAGACAGCAAAAATGAAATTAAAGATCAAACTGAGCGGAATGAAGATGTATGGGTTATATGCCTATTTCATTTTCCAGCTTTTGTTCCCATTTAGAGGACACTTTTTACCCAATGATCTGGATTATACCACAATTGGAAATCGGTTTTCATGGCGCATGAAGGTGGATACCAGAAAAGTAATCCGGGTAGAATACTCGATCGCTTCACCGGATTTTGCTTCTCATGTCCCTGTGGAGATTCAAACGTTTATCAATGATATGCAGATCAAAAATCTCACTATGGATCCACGGTCAGTCCTGGACTTTGGTAAATTTATACACGAAGAGGCGATAAAGTACGATACCAGAAATCCTGCAGTATACGCCAACATAGAAGTAGCGTATAATGGTCGCTCACCTCAGTTATTTGTAGATCCGAAAGTAGATTTATCAAACCAAACGTATAGTCCTTTCAAAGCATTGGAATGGGTAGTTCCGATTGGTTCGAAGTAGACTTAATCCTCCATGAATTTTTTCATGTAGTCAGGTAGATCTTTATACTTTTCCATTTCATTCAGGACAATTTGCCAGAGGTCTTTGTAATCCGCTTCGATTTCTTCAACACTGCGAGTAGAGGTGGAGAAAGTTTGGGCGCGAAGCCCGGCAGGCACTCCACCAGGTTCCATTTCGAGTATCCTTTCCTCACAATAGGCGATACGATTTTGTTCAAAATAGATCATGCTTTCACGTGCTACTGAGCCTTCAGGGCTATCCAAATAGTATCGGTAACGGATATAGATTAAGTCCCCTCTGTACAAGTAGAAGACCGGCCAGCTAATCCCATTGGGGATATTGAGCTCCAAAGATATTCTGGCAATTTGGTTGTCCAGCGTCCAGAAGTAAATCGTATCGGTAGGATCGTGGAGGGTATAAGGGATTTTACTCGCCGGACCCGCGCTGTTGATCGTCTCATGGATTAGGGTCAACAGACTGTCTGTTTTCGCTTTTGCAAGTGTGTCGTAGATGGCAAAATTGGGTTGTTGTTCGTTTTTATGATCTTTTGAATCTGATTTTGGCCCTATGCAAGCGCCAAGAAAAATGAACAGCCCTAAACTGCATGTTAATAAGGTTCTCATCACAATGTTAATTTTCCTATTCCAATTCTATTCCGTTTTCTACACGGGGGTGAAGACTACTGTTCTTCAAACACCTGTGCCGCACTGTTGTTGTTGGACACTATTACTCTCAACTTCCCATCGGGCGCATTGAGTAATGCAATGTCTCTGGCATCGTGCATAGCCCAGATACCTGATTCCAGATTGTTTACCCAGGTAAAACCACCCTCACCATCTCCTTTAAGGTACGTTCCGATACCGGCATCAAGTCGACCGGTTTCAACCTCCATTCTGTACTTATTCCCCACAAGGAGTAGATCAGGATGGTTGTCATCATTTAGATCGTGAACCAGAACTCCGTTTACCGGTGCTACCTGTGCCTGTGTCGGCAAGGGATGAAACACAAATTTTCCGGATTGGTTTTCCCACCAACCGGATTTTACAATTTTCGATTCCAGGATGTCAGAATCTGCCAACTGTTTAGACGTCAGGATTTCTTCTATGGAAGCTTGTGCGTAATCCTTGGAATACAAAAATTTCTTTTTCATTGCAGGGATCTGCTTGATTAAGACATCTTTTTGAACCATAGGATAAGCTTTGCCTTTTTCAAAATAGGTGATAATAGGGTCCAGGCTTCCATTCTTATCATAGTCGCTGACGTAGCATTGAATTGGATATTTAGCGGAAGGTCGGTAGTGCGTGTTCATGCCCAGATTTCCGGCCACCAGATCGTTGTCACCATCTCCATCCAGATCAGCAATGACCACTCTGTTCCAAAAACCTTCCGAGTCAGTGAGTCCTCTTTTTGTTAAATCGTCTTTGACCATTTGACCGTTTTCGAATTGAAAAATGGTGACAGGCATCCACTCACCGACGACAACCAATTCCATTTCATCGTCGTCATCAAGATTGCCAATTTGCAGATCCGTGACCATTCCCATTTTATCAAATGCAGGACAGACTTCCATCGTGACATCAACAAAACGGTTTCTGTCATTCCTCAGTATATAGCTGTGTGGCGCTGACGGATATTGTCCGGGAGTCACACGACCTCCGAGAAAGAGATCAAAGTCTCCGTCATGATCGTAATCAAAAGCAACAGCTTCTGAACAAACATCTGACAGCAATGGAATGGCGCCTCTTGCGTGGATAAACTGCTCGCCGCCTTCATTGATATACAATCTGGTTTGCCACGCTGCAGGGGATACACTTTCATACCCTCCGCTGATGACCAGAAGATCAGAATCACCATCCATATCCGCATCAAAGAATAATGCGCCATGATCTTCATAAATGGAGTCCTGCTGCCATTGCTCCGGGTTCATAATCACAAATTTCCCATCATTGGTCTGAAGAAAAACTCCGCCCGCTTTTCCAAAGGAATTCCCAATAAAGACATCTGTGAGTCCGTCCCCATTGACATCAGCTGTCGCCAGCTGGGGACCAAGATCAGACAAAGCCCAGGGAAGCATGAAGTACACATCAAAGTCAATGTAATCGTTTTCCTGATGCGTGAAATTCAATGCGGATGATACGGATACATCCTTGAATTGAGTCGAAGAACTGCCTTTTGAATGCTGCACTGCAGAAGTCGTAGCGTCTGCATAGTCCAGCACGATACGTTGATTTGCCGGGATATTGGTAACAGTCTGTGACTTGCCATCTGGCCATGATACGACTAATTTATCCACTTGCTTTTGATTGCCCAGCCCGAAATGAATCAGGTAATCCACGGAGGAAAAAATACCTCGCGTCGGGGTGACCAATGCATATTGTTGATCCTCTTCATAGTAGATCCGAACGGATGTCCCGATCGCAAAAGGATTCTGCGCTGAACCTTTACATTGCACCTGAAGGTAGTGATGCTGAGTTTTTTCGGAGGCCAGATTTTTATACACGAAAGCCTCATCGTTGATATTGTTGACGAGGTAGTCTATATCACCATCATTATCTAAATCGGCCACTGCAGCGCCATTTGACCAGGTAGGAGGATTGGTCATCCACTTTCCGCTCTGATCTTCAAACGTAAGATCACCCTTGTTTTGATAGACGAAATCGACAAGCTTGTACTGAGGGATCATCCCCAGAAAATCATGCACATTGTCAAACTGGTTTTTGATGGCTCCTTTTTCTTTGATTTCAGCAAATGTGAAGTTGATAAAATCCACATCAGTTACTTCGCGCTGATAACCGTTTGTCACCAGGAGATCTTTCCATCCGTCATTATCGAGATCTGCCATCAAGCCACTCCAGCTCCAGTCAGTCTGGAACACATTGGCCATACATCCCACATCGGAGAACGTGGAATTGCCGTTATTTCTTTGCAGCACATTTCGAACCACCGGTTCGAAATAATTATTGCGAATGAGGGTAGTGTATTTGTTTTGTGAATTCGTACTTAACAAGGTCTTTTTACGATACTGTGTTTGGCTCAACATGTCCACCGCAAAAAGGTCAAAATAGCCGTCATTATCAAAATCAGATAAATCTGTCCCCATGGTGTGCTGGGTGGTATGTTTGAAATATTTGCCCAACTGATCGGTAAAAGTTCCGTCCTGATTGTTGATGTAGAGAAGATCCGGTTGAATAAAATCATTCGCGACATACACATCCATCCAGCCGTCCTGGTTGAAATCCTCAATGGACAAGCTCAGGCCGTAACCAAAATTCCAGATTCCGGCTTCCTGAGAGACATCTTTAAAACCACCCTTACCGTCAGCAGTTGGCGGGCCATCGTTTCGGTAGAGTCTGTCGGAATCGTAGATTTTAATCGGATCCAGGATAGGTTCAACGGTTTTACCATCGGCAGTGGGTCGAACATTTATACGACTGGCAAAACTGAAATCCACCGGGTAGTTGAGTAGGTACAAATCCAGGTCACCATCCCGGTCATAATCAAAGAAGTTAGCTCCCATGGAGGCGGATTTATCATCAAGTCCATACAGAGCAGCCTGCTCGGAAAAAGTTAAATCACCATTGTTGACAAACAATTGATTCCTTCGGACTTCTTCCACTACCGGGCCTGCACGACAAACGTACAGATCCATCAGCCCGTCTGAATTGATGTCCACAGCCGTGACAGCTACTTCAAAACCCTCATCAGAAACAACCCCTGATCCCTCTGAAATATTTTTAAATTTCATGTCGCCTTCATTCAGGTACAACTCATTTTTCCCGGAGCTTGACACAAAGTATACATCCTGCAATCCATCATTATTAATGTCCAGGATGGCCACACCGCCCCCATTGGAGGTATTGATGTGGGTCGTGATATTCATTTCAAAAGATTCGTTAATGGTATTCTGGAATGTAATACCGGAAACGGAAGAAGGCAATAGCTCCAGAAGTGGGTCGGATGCCACTAAGGGTGGGTCCCCGGGTATTGCTCCGTCCTGAGTGTCGGTTCCACTGTTACAGGAGATTATCAGAAAGCAGATAGAGCAAAGTGTTAGGTGGAGTATTGCTGCCTTATAGTTGAAGGTTGCGTTATTCAAATTGGAAAAACTTGTCATTGCTAGTCGCTTTGAAGTTAAAATCAGGCGGAAGGACGCCGAAAATCAGGCTACAAATTTATCATAATTATATCAGTAGGCTTTGGTCTCGGCGCATCTGAGATTCCGGTCAGAATTGACATTCACAGGGAATTCACCTTCTCCAGGTGAAGCAAACTCCTCAATCCTGAATTTTCCAACTCATTAAACATGGTCTAGACATACCCTTTGGATGGCTAAACGGAGAAGGTGCGCACGGTTACGGATTTGCTATTTAGCTAAATATATGTGTAAATAGAAGATATACAGCAATATAAATATAATGATATAATATTATATGTTAATATTTTATCTGATAAATCCGCATAATTATTTGGCGGTTCAAACATATTAGATATTTTTGTAATGTGTAATACTTTAATATGTGATATGTTTTAAATTATATTTTATCATAATATGTAAGCATTTCACACGTCTGCTCCCAAAAGCAGTTACTAAGAATAACCGTCATCATCATCGATTATGAATAAACCTGTATGCTCTGGTTTACATGCATATGAATGCCCTCCGGTTCCCGGAAGGCAGGATCAGTTTCTGGCCTGCCCAGAATACCAACCCTCAATCCTGATGTCAACGGAAGATCACTTTCAGTTAAGCCCTTGGTTCATACACCCTTTAACCCGGTTCCGATGAAAAGCATTTTTACCCGCCCGGTAAGTCCTTTCGATTTCTGTATAGCCCGGCGCAGTGTGATGTGCCTGCTTCTGGTATCCATTGGATGTTTGCCTAACGCATATTCCTCAGACTGGGAGCTACAACATGCTGAAGGCCAACTCTCAACCTGGAACTTTTACGGAGCTACTAATGAAACTTTTCAGGATGTAAAACTTTCCACAATGTCCGCAGCTATTAGCTGCAAGCCCGTAGTCAATGTATCGCTCAATCAGGAAGGATATGCAGTAGTCACCGGTTATATGATGGTCAATGGTCCCGAGTATCTACCTGATCAGTACACCGTTGATATCATGGGCCCTTTATCGGATACGGTGACCTGCGACAATATCGGGGAGGATCTGATGGCCGTGGTCACAGAAATACCTACTGGAAACAGTTGTATGTCCATGATCAACGTTGAGGACAAACTTCCTCCGCAGTTTTCCTGCACCTCAGATACCTTGCCTTGCAACACAGATATCCCGTCGATTGATTTTGAAAGTTATCTCGAATCCGTAACGGACAATTGCGATCCGGAACCAGATTACTGGTATTCATTTGTCGTTCAGGTTTTGGGGTGTAATCCGGACAGATTTACCCACCAAATATTAGTGACCTGGACTGCCACAGATCTGTATGGAAATACAGGTACATGTGTGGATACCCTATACCTACAGAGACCGCTATTAGACGATATTGACTTTCCTCAGGATGTCACGATCGCCTGTGATGAAATGATCGATACCGACCCTTCCAATACTGGTGTCCCGACCATTGAAGGAGAACCTATTGGGTTTTCATGTCAGCTGACCACTTTCCGAGGGGATGTGGTTATTCCCATGTGTATACCCACTTATAAAATACGCCGAACGTGGACAGTTATGGACTGGTGCACGGGATCGTCAACATCAATGGTTCAGGAGATTCTTATAGTGGACAATAATAATCCAGTCATCACATGCCCTCCGGACATCACACTGGATACAGATTTAGGTGATTGTACCACAGATTACACGCTGCCTCTTCCGGTTATGCTTTCAGATGCATGTGCCGACAGTAGTGATATAGAAGTAGTAATTACGATTGATGCCAATCCGCCCCTGCCGGGTTTTTTCTCTCCGGGGCAAATCGTCAATTTGGGTGCGGGCACTACCGTGATCACGATGCGCGCAACTGATCCCTGCGGCAATTCGGCAACCTGCCAGTATACGATTACCATTGAAGATGAATCACCACCCGGAATAGTGTGTCCGGACGATATTACCCTAGACTGCGATAGCAGCACAGATCCGGCAATGACGGGGTTGGCCACCGCCACAGATGATTGTGACAGCAATCCGATCGTGACCTATACGGATGTTACCATCACGAATGAAGGATGTATTTCCGGTTATAAAGTCACACGAACCTGGACGGCTGAAGATGCGAGTGGCAACAAATCAAGTTGCATGCAGATGATTCTGCTCACCGATCAATCCCCGCCTACGATTATCTGTCCGGAAGATATAACGATTGCTTGTGACGAAAGTACTGATCCTGTTGACACAGGATTTGCGTCAGCAACTGATGGCTGTGATGCCATGCCGGTGATTACCTTTTCGGATGTGACGGTGTCCGGACCATGCCCACACAGGTTTACTATCCAAAGAACCTGGACCGCTATGGATGATTGCGGACATATGGGTTCCTGTGTGCAAGTCATTTCAATTGAGGACACAACCCCTCCCTTGATTTCATGCCCGTTCGATATGACTATTGAGTGTTCCTCACCGATCCCAACAGATATGGCTTCGGCTACGGATAACTGCAGCAGTTCATTGAATATTACCTACTCGGATATAGTGTGTGCCAATCCTGTGCTGGGATTTGCCGGGCCTTATGATATCGGTTTGTGGACCACGATCATACCGGCAGAAGGTGGCAGTGTCACAGTTATGGGAGACGATGAAGTCATGTTAACCAGTCCTGATGTAACGATCGGCTGCGATGATGCTTCCGTCCAGTTTAGTATTGACATTACCAGCAGCGGACATATTGTATTTGACTGGTACTTTGAAACGCAGGATGTGGATGGTCCCTTCTATGATCCGTTCGGATATAATCTAAATGGAACATTTTTTCAGTTGACCGATGATGCCGGAGATGATGTACAACATGGAAGGACGTCCGTCGAGGTAACTGCAGGAGACGTTTTTGCTTTCGATCAAAGAGCCACAGATTGTATTGAAGGACCGGGAGCAACTTCTGTTGTAAATTTTCTGGCCTGTACGGAGGATATGGATGATCCGTGTAATGTACTGATCATCCGAACCCATACAGCCACAGATGAATGTGCAAATGAAGCTGCTTGTATTCAGACCATACTACTGGTGGATACGACACCACCCGATATATCCTGTCCGGATGCAGTGACCATAGAATGTACAGAAAGCACACAACCTGTGAATACAGGAATGGCTTCCGTGACGGATAATTGCGATGCTTCACCAACATTGTCCTTTAGTGATGTTATCCTTGATATACCGTTATGTGCGCAGGCCTACGTGATCAATCGTACGTGGATTACAGAAGATGATTGTGGGAATACAAATTTTTGTGTTCAGGTCATCACTGTTGAGGATTCAACTCCTCCGGACATGTCCTGTCCACCTGATGTTACAATTGAGTGCACGGATTCAACACTTCCCGTGAGTACAGGTAATGCTTCCGCAACGGATTTGTGCGGGGATGTACCGGTGATTGAATACACTGATGTCACATTAGCTGGTGGATGCCCACAGGAATACAGTATCATTCGAACATGGCTCGCAGCGGATGCGTGTGGTAATACATCGACCTGTGATCAACTGATAATTGTGGAGGACAGCACACCTCCTCTCATATCCTGTCCTTCTGATATCACACTGGAATGTGATGAAAGTACGTCACCGGACAATACAGGGATAGCTTCTGCCACTGATAATTGCGACGTATCTCCTGTCTTCACGTTTAGTGATGCGGTGACGGATGGTGTATGCCCTCAGGCCTTTACCATCACTCGCACCTGGATAGCAGCAGATGCCTGTGGCAATAGCAATACATGTCAGCAAATTATTTCCATCGAAGACAATTTACCTCCGGATGTAACCTGTCCGATGGATGTGACGATTTCTTGTGCTGAAAGCAGTGACCCGACAGATTTAGGGATGGCCACGGCAACTGATCTATGTGATCCAAGTCCTGATGTCACTTTTTCAGATTTAATTGTACCCGGAAATTGTAATGGAGAAGCGACGGTATTTCGGACATGGACTGCTATGGATGCTTGTGGTAATAGTAGCACATGCGTACAACAGATTTCAATCACAGATGATACGCCTCCTGTATTTACCTCCTGTCCTGCGGATGTCACGATAGAATGTGGTGAAAGTACGTTGCCTGATGACACAGGAATCGCTACTGCAACAGACCTCTGCGATGTGTCAGTTGAGATCACGTATTTGGATGTAATCCTTGCCGGCATGTGTCCGCAGGAATTTACGATCAATAGAGTCTGGATAGCCACGGATGATTGTGGAAATAGTACTTCCTGCCAGCAAGTAATTTCAGTAGAGGATAATACCCCACCTAATATTCTGTGCCCTGTGGATATCACAATCGCTTGCACGGAAAGTACCGAACCCGGAAATACGGGTTTGGCTTCAGCAACTGATGCCTGTGATGCAAATCCTTTAGTCACCTACAATGATGTTGTGGTGGGTGGTGGATGTCCGGGAGAAGGTGGAATCATGCGGACCTGGACAGCAACGGATGCCTGTGGCAATACGAGTACCTGTTTGCAAATCATATCTGTTGATGACGATACACCTCCAGTGATCACAGACTGTCCGCCTGATCTGACCATTGAATGTGACGATGATACGCTTCCTGTATCAACAGGATTTGCTTCTGCTACGGATGATTGCGATTCAGCACCTGTCATTACCTACAGCGATTCTATTGCTGATGGTGACTGTCCGCAGGACTATACCATCACAAGGATATGGACGGCCATGGATGCGTGTGGCAACAGTAGTACATGTGCACAGATGATTTCGGTGGAGGATAATACACTTCCCGTGATTACGTTTTGTCCCCCTGATGTGACAATCAGTTGTGAAGAGAGCACCGCCCCAGGCAATACAGGTACCGCTTCTGCAACAGACAACTGTTCAGCAGATGTAACTATCACTTTTGATGATTCAATTTCAGATGGCGCATGTCCGCAGGAGATTACCCTTACGAGAGTTTGGATAGCTACTGACGATTGCGGAAATTTCTCGACATGTGTTCAGATGATTACGACTGAAGATACGTCTCCTCCTTTGATAACATGTCCGGCTCACATCACTGTAGCGTGTGATGAAAGTATACTTCCAGATAATACAGGAATGGCAGGCGCTACTGATAATTGTGATCCTGTTCCAGTTGTAACGTATAATGATGTCACTTTAGGATCACAGTTTTGCGCAGAGCAATCCACTATCCTTCGAACCTGGACGATTACGGATGCATGTGGAAACGGAACAAATTGTATTCAGATCATTACGATCATAGATATTACGCCACCTCAGTTTACTCCATGTCCGGCGGACATTACAATAGAATGTGGTGAAGATCCATCACCTGAAAATATAGGTTTTGCAAGTGCATCCGACAATTGTGATAGTGCTCCTGTGATTACCTACAGTGACATCACTACAGAAGGGACATGTGGATCAAATTATTCGGTCACCCGCACATGGACAGCTACGGATGCTTGCGGGAATGCAGCCACCTGTGTACAGATGATTTTTGTTGAGGACAACACGCCTCCGGTTTGCTCTGCACAGGATATTACAATTACTGAAATTCTTGATCCGGAAACGGGTGTCATATATATAACAGCAGAGATGATTGACGATGGATCGTTTGATGCCTGTGGCGGACCGGTGACCCTTGAGGTCATTCCGGATTCACTTTTGTGTGAAGATGAGGGACCCAATGAAGTTACCCTGGTTGTGACCGACGAGTGTGGAAACAGTTCTACCTGTACTGCCATTGTCACGATTGACTGTATTGATCCGTGCGTGAATATTATGGGATGGGTATACCTGGCTGGTGCAGCAACGGATCCCACAGGGCTACCGGATACATATACTGTTCCGATGCGTACTGATTTAAATGACCTGCATGTTTTGCCGGGACAATCGTATTTCGATCCGTTTTTTGGTGTAAAGTATACACCACCCGGACAACCTTATTCCGGTGCACCATGGTTTTATCCCGGCATGGAGGGTGACATGTTCGATTCGGGTGGAGATCCGATGATGGGGGATGCCGGATATCCTCCAACGGTTGTGGACTGGGTACTTGTCAGCCTGAGAGAAGATTCTGCAGGTACAGACGGCCCCGTTTGTATGGCAGCAGCTTTGGTACACAACGACGGAGCCATTGAGTTTGTAGAAGAATTTGACTGTTGTAATCTGGATCTGGAAGCATCGTATTTTCTGGTGGTTGAACATCGCAACCATCTGATCGTCATGTCCGATGATTCGTTGCCGATCGATTTGAACAACAGTACGATCACCTACGATTTTAGAATTCAGCAAAGTTACCTGGATGATCCCTTCATGTTTGGGGCTTCAGCCCAGTTAGAGATTCTTCCCGGCATATATGCGATGCTGGCAGCAAATGGAGAGCAGTCTTCATCCGATAACGCGGATACGGATATCAATATCAGTGATCGGGTAGCATGGCAGGATGATAACAGTAGTGTAGGAGAATACCGGGTGGGGGATTACAACCTCAATGGAGATACAAACTTTAATGACCGTATTACCTGGGAGTTTTTCAATGACAACTTCACTAGCGTACCGAGAGATTGATCATTGATCTTCGTTGATCTAACAGGATATGCCAAATAAGTGGTTGTGATAAAAGAGAATTGCATTTAAATTTTTCGAACATGAAACAAGTTGTTTGGTTCACACGCATGGTTCACGTCATGATACTTTTATGTGGAATAGCATGCACCTCTTTAGCAGGGCAGGAGAGACCCCTGGTTGAAATCCGGTTTACTAATCCGGTGTATGATGTCAACTCGCGAATGTACTCAGTCGATGCAGAGATGATGTCGCTGAATGCAGATGAGGAGTTTTTCGGGATGAACCTGCGTTTTTTTTATGACGCAACGTTCCTGCAGTTTAAAGCGATTGATCAGGTACATCAGGGGTATGGGTTTTTAGGCACGCCGCCTAAGGCCGTGGTCGGAGGAGCGACCAGCGGATCTGTTCTTTTTGATTTTGACAACAAAGCAGGTTATATCAATAGTACAGTGATTCTGACCAATGCGCTTTATCCACTTGCCTTGCCTAAGAAGGAGTGGGTGAAGGCTTTCAGGGTCAAGTTTTTTGTTCCGCTTTCAGTGCTCGCCAGCCCAGCTTTCTGTCCCAGTATTATCTGGGATAAGGAATTCGATCCAGCCATGGGAGGTTTTCTGCAGGGCAGTGAAGGTGTGTTGATCGCGGTCGTGGAGAAGGAAGACGAGTCAGGTGCTGAGGCGCTTGTCGCAGACACATATGGACATCCGTTCAATTGGGAATATTATGATATGCAAGGCCTTCCTCATGGGCAAATTGTATCCGAAACATGTATTCCGATCAACAATACGATCACGGAGGAACCGGATAAGTCGCCTGCTGGTGGGTATGATATTGCACAGAATACGCCCAACCCATTTTCCGGGGAAACAACGATAACGTTTACGCTCCCTAAGATGGAGTATGCAGCGCTCATCCTGTATGATGCAGAGGGGACGATCCGGGAGACCATTGAAGGGCAGTTTAATGCCGGTGAGAATAAGGTCCTCCTCAGAATGAAAAGCTGGATGCTGGATTCCGGAGTGATCTATTACAGGTTGCAAACAGATACATACCGATCCGGGGCGATCTCAATGGTCTGTATTAGGGCCTGAAAAGATTGTCTAGCTCAAAACACCATGAGAAATCATAGTGAATATGATATGCGAACGCCTGATTTTATAAAATGATAAGGCTGAATGAGCTATCAGGAATGGATCCGTAAAGCCGGATAAAGGAGCCTTAGCTAATTTTTATACATAAATCTTATATTATCAATATCAAACATATTATAATAAAATATTATATGAATAATAATTATTCAAAAAAAAATGTGTAAAGAAGGTGCAGTTAATACATATTACATATATTTGTAATATGTATTAAACTAATAAAGCGCATAAATTGAATTAGAAAAATATTTAATATGTAATCCGGTCCCATCCCAAGAATTGCTCCCAAAGCAGTAACGAAGATTTAATTAACCCAAACCGTCGATTATGAAAAAACTAGTTCTATCTGGTTTTAAAGAGACCCTCTGCGCATTATCCAGCGTTCTGCTTACCCTGTTGTTGGTCTGCAGCAACCTGGTGCTTGTTCAGGGACAATGCGAAATGTCCTGCCCTCCCATGGATCCCCCCACGCCGATAAGTCTTTCGTCCGATTGTGTGGATGAACTGACCTATCAGCTAATAGGTGTAACGCCTCCGCCTCCACCTTGCCCGCCGGGTCCGATGGAAGTAGAGATCTTCGACAACGGCGTTCCATTAGGCAATATGATCACTGCCGACATGATTGGAAATACCTATATGGTGATCGTCACGCATTTGCCTTCAGGGAATACATGTATGGCCACGATCATAGTTCAGGACAAACAGGCTCCTATAGTCAATTGCCCTGAGGATGTGACACTGGAATGTACGGCCGATCTGGATGACTACAATCCGATTGCTGCCACAGATATTTCTGATTGTTCCTCAACTACCATATATATAGATGACGCGCTGCAGTTTGCCGGCATGTGTCAGAACTCCATCATCAGCCAGTATGAGCGTACGTATATTATTGTCGACGCGTATAACAATGCGGACACGTGCTATCAGACGATCTCTTTACAAAAAGAAGATTTGGCAGATGTTGATTTTCCCGATGATCTGGTCGGACCGGATGCTTTAAATTGTTTTCCTCCTCCGGACACCACACCAGCCAATACGGGATATCCTTCAGTAGATGGAAACCCAATTGTAAATGGAGCTTTTTGTAACATCAGCGCTGTATACACAGACCTCGTAGGTCCTCTCTGTTCAGGTGGATATAAGATATTACGTACCTGGACGGTTTACGACTGGTGTGATAATAGTGCTTCCAGTTCAGCCGTTCAGACGATCGAAGTACTGGACATAACCCCTCCGGAAGTCACAGCACCGGATGACATCACCGTTTCCACCGGTGGGTCATCGTGTAGTGCCGATGTAACCATTCCTCCGGCAGTTGTTTTTGAGGATTGCTCAAATTACACGGTTGTTACGGACATAGAAGGACCCTTTAATCCCATTTTTGATAATGGTGGCACAGCAGAAGACTTGCCTGCTGGTGTTCACCGCGTGATTTTTATTGCAACCAATGATTGCCAGTTGGAAGGCCGGGATACAATGTATATAACCGTTAAAGATCTGACGCCACCGACTCCGGTTTGCAATCTTCACCTCGCTATCCCGGTTAATCACCTCGGTACGACAGTGGTACCCGCATCGATATTTGATGGCGGAAGTACGGACAATTGTAGCGATGTATATGTGAAGGCAAAACGCATGGATACACCGCAGGGATATACCTGTGCCAATCCGGGAAATCCGAACAACCTGTTTGATGACATCGTGCAGTTCTGCTGCGAAGACATCCCAAACAATAATATCACCATCATTCTCAGAATTTATGATCTGCCACCGGTAGCCGGTCCGGTTAGTGATGATTATCTCAACGGACATTACAATGAGTGTATGGTCCTGGTACAAGTGCAGGATAAACTTCCTCCGACAATTGTGTGCCCGAGCGACCTGACGATTAGTTGTCAGTTTCCATTCACAGAAGAAAACCTGGATGTATTTGGTGAAGTGGCTTTATCAGAAGCAGCCAGAGAAGATATATGTATTGATGATCCGGGTGTTCCGGGAGACCCGGGACTACAGTGTATCGGAAGAGATGGACTGGCTACAGACAATTGTAATGTCGAGATCGAAGAGCTCGATCCGGTCATTACGATGAATGATTGCAACACAGGAACCATCGTAAGAACATTTGTCGCAACAGATGATGGAGGCCTGCAGGCTTCCTGTCAGCAAGTGATCACAATCGTCAATTTCAATCTTTTTACGGAAGGAGATATCACCTGGCCGGAAGATTACACAGCCAACGATATATGTGATGTGTCACTGCTGGATCCTGACGAACTCGATCCTCCGTATAACATGCCTGTACTGGCGGATAAACCATGCAGTATGGTTGCCGCGACCAGTGATGATGACGTGTATGATTTTTCAAATAATGATCAGGCATGCTTCAAGATACTGCGTCACTGGACAGTGATGGATTGGTGTCAGCTCGATGGTCAGGGAGCAGGTATCTGGACACATACGCAGGTGATCAAAGTGATGAATACGGAAGGCCCAACGATTGAACCGATTGCGGACCTTAATGAATGCTCCCTTGAACCGGATTGCGGAGGCAAGGTGATTGATTTTAGTGCCACTGCAGGTGATGCCTGCTCAGGTCCGGGTTCATTGGAATGGAAATATTTCATCGATGAAAACAATGACAATTCATTTGAATATACATCTCCTGTGATAGTCGGAGGAACTCTTGAGTTTTCTTACGATATGCCACTGGGCGATCACCGGATTCTCTATTCTGTGTGGGATTTATGTGGCAATGTCACGTATGAGGAGCAGCTTGTTTCTGTAACGAGTTGCGTCGGTCCTGAAGCCGTGTGTCTTTACCTGACTACAAGTCTGATGCCAGTAGATCTTGATGGTGAACCCGGGGCAGATTGGGGTATGGTGACGATCACAGCGAATATGTTTGACGGAGGAAGTTATCACCCATGTGGAAACGATATTTTCTTCTCTTTCAGCAGCACCTTGACGGATACCACACGTGTGTTTGAGTGCGTACCGCTTGGTGAGCAGGACATTGAGTTGTGGGTGATAGATGAAAATGGAATTGCCAGCGTTTGTGCAACGACGATTGATATTCAGGACAACCAGCATTTCTGCCCACCTCAACCCGGCAACACCGGTACGATTTCCGGAAACATAACGGTTCCGGATCAGGGTGCGCTATCTGATGCGATGGTGTATCTGGAAGGTAGCAACCTGGCGGGTATCCCATCCGCAACCAATGGTCACTTTGTTTTCCCCGCCATGCCTTTGGGTGGAGAATATGTGGTAAGACCGGAAAGAGAAGGTGATGCCAAAAATGGTGTCTCCACATTGGACCTCATTAAGATCCAAAAGCACTTACTAGGCCTTGAGACATTTACAACACCCTATCAGTACATCGCGGCAGATATCAACAACAGTAAAAGTATTTCCGCGATTGACATTATCCAGTTGAGAAAACTGATCCTTGGATTTTACAACGAATTTCCAAGCAATCAATCCTGGCGGTTTATCGACAAAGCACACATTTTCCCTGATCCGGCTGACCCATGGAAAACAGCCTGGGCGGAAACGTATTCCATTATTCCGTTCGCTGCAAGCATGAACGACGTAGACTTTGACGCTGTCAAGATCGGTGACCTGAATCACTCCGCAAATCTTAGCTCAATGGACAACGGTATGATTTCCGTTAGAGGAAGTAAGCGTTGTGAGGTGGAATACACAGTGAGTCAAACACCGGAAGAAAATATATACCGTGTAGATGTTTTCGTAAATGAAGCTCGACGGTATCAGGGTTTACAATTTTCTTTTGACTGGGACAAAACCGGCTATGAATTAGTCGATTGGGCACCTGGTGCTAAGATCTCTGCTGATGATTTCAGGATGCCGATAAGTAAAGAGATGAATGCTTCTGTCTCAACCTATACCGTGGATGGATGGCAGGATGAGAACGTACAGCTTATCACCCTTTGGGTCAAAAAAATATCTCAATCATTTTATCCATTTGAGCTATTCCTGAATCCCGATCCAACATATCCGGTTGCCATCACGAGTGAAGGAGAGGAAGAAGTCAACCTTTCTATCAAGGCCAGATCCAAATCTGTGGTCATGATTGAAAACAGACCTAACCCGTTTGCCAGTATGACAACACTCTACGTGGAGAGCAGCTATGACGAGCCTGCCACGATCCGAGTATTTGATATCAATGGAAAAATGGTGTATACCCGTGACGTGCAGTTGACAACCGGCGCCAATGAATTTGTCGTGCGCAAATCAGAGTTGGGATCGGCCGGTATCATGATGTATGAAATAGAATCTAAACTTCAGTATAGTACTAACAGAATGATAATAGTAGAATGATGGGTGGGGGTTGAGAGCCCCACCCTGCTTTTTTTATGAGAACCAAACTTTTTACCCCTGAAGCCAGATGGGAGTGTAGGCATCTTCTGTCGGGGAAAATTATTCGCCTTGCAATAAACCATTTCAATCTTGTAAAGATGGAAGCACTATCTATGTCCGTAATTAATCGATCAGAGAACACCCTCACCCGAGGCCTGATGGTCTGTATGTTAATGATAAGCGGGGTCTTTACCCTGATAGCAGGTCCACGGGACTGGATGCAGTACCAGACCTCAGGTCAACTCACTGCCTGGAACTTTTACAGCCAGGAAGCTGAGGGAACAAGTGAGACAATGGTACTGTCTCCACCGGTAGCCTTGAGTTGTATTCCGCAGGTGAATGTATCGCTTAACCAACAAGGATTTGCAGTCATCACTCCTGCCATGCTCGTTAACGCACCGGACTATCCCCTGAATCAGTATGTGGTAGATATCATGGGCCCACTGTCCAACACAGTGTATTGTGATAATATAGGACAGGAACTCATGGCAGTTGTCACTGAGCTTCCCACAGGGAATAGTTGTATGTCCGTATTAAATGTGGAGGATAAGTTGCCTCCCGTCTTTGACTGCGAAGCAGATGTGCTGCCCTGCAATACAGATATTCCTTCCATTGATTTTGAAGCCTACCTCGAACCGGTGGATGATAATTGTGACGATGATCTTACGCTTTGGTATTCTTTCGTTTCACAGAATCTGCCTTGTAATCCCGACAACTATACGAAACAAGTATTGGTGACCTGGACAGCAACCGATGATTATGGCAATAGCTCCACATGTGTGGATACCATATTTTTATTGAAACCCAGTTTAGGCCAGATAGATTTTCCACCGGACGTATCGATCAGTTGCATTGATGCAGATACGGATCCGTCCAACACAGGGGAACCTACTTATCAGGGAGAACCCATTGACCACGCGTGTCAGTATGTTTCCTTCCATACGGATGTGATCATTCCTATGTGTAACCCGGCCTATAAAATCAGACGTACCTGGACGGTGATGGATTGGTGTACGGGATCAACGGCTACCGATGTACAGGAGATTCTTGTGGTGGATGATAACAAACCCAATATTACATGTCCTCCGAATGTTACCTTAAGTACCGACTTTCAGGTTTGTACCACGAAATACACTATCCCGATGCCAGTGGTGTCAGACCCCTGTGCGGATGCAGACGACATCGTGGTGACCGCAACGTTTGCCGCAAACCCGCCAATACCGGGCATATACTCACCCGGCCAAATGGTAAACTTAAACCTTGGCACAACGCTGATTACTATGCGTGCAACAGACCCATGTGGCAACACAAGGATCTGTCAGTATAATGTAACGGTCAGAGATGATTTGCCTCCGGTCATTGCTTGCCCGGGTGATGTCACGATTCAGTGTGCCGGGATTACGGACCCGGGAGCTACCGGGTTTCCGATCGTCATCGATGTTTGTGATGATGATCCTGTAGTGACCTATGAAGATGCCACAGTTTCCACAGATGGTTGTGCATTTGGTTATATCATTACCCGCACATGGATGGCAGAAGATGAAAGTGGTAATGTGGCGACCTGCATGCAAATGATTGAATTGAATGATGATATGCCTCCGGAAATATCTTGTCCGCAGGATGTGACCATATCCTGTGAGGATAGCACCCTGCCTGCGAATACAGGAATGGCTACAGCCAGCGACGAATGCGATCAAAATCCGGAAGTCTCATACCAGGATGTTACGCTGGAAGGTACCTGTCCGCATGAATATATTATCAACAGGACATGGACGGCAACAGATGATTGTGGTAATGCAGGCACATGTCTGCAGGTGATTTATGTCGATGATGATGTACCGCCATTGATCACATGTCCTCCGGATATGACCATTGAGTGTACACTACCCACACCGACAGATCTTGCTACGGCAACAGATAATTGCAGTATTGATGTGACATTGACATATTCTGATATCATGTGCATCAATCCTGTGGTGGGCTTTAATGGCCCCTACGACATCGGGCTGTGGAATACAATTATTCCAGCCGAAGGTGGAAGTGTGGATGTCATGGGAGACAATGAAGTGATGCTCACCAGTCCGGATGGTTTGCCGGAATGTGCCGGTTCATCCGTACAGTTTAGTATCACCATCACGAGTACCGGCCAGATCGTCTTTGACTGGCACTATGAAACGCAGGATGTTGATGGTCCGAGTTTTGATCCGTTTGGCTACAACCTGAATGGAACATTTTATCAGTTGTCTGATAATTTTGGAAACGATATCCAGAGCGGCACGGCAACAGTTGCGGTGACTGACGGAGATGTGTTTGCCCTGGAGCAACAATCGACAGATTGTGTACTAGGCGAAGGTGCCACTGTGGTCGTTGAATTCTTTGCTTGTATAGAACAGATGGATGAGGAGTGTACCATGCTGATCATCCGTACCCACACGGCAACGGATGAATGTGATAACGTAGCGAGTTGCGTGCAAACTTTGTTCTTTATCGATACGCTGGCTCCTGAAATTGTATGTCCGGTTAACCTGACCATTGAGTGTACAGAGAGTACATTACCGGCAAATACCGGAAGTGCTAATGCTACGGACGATTGTGACGATACCCCGGATATCTCTTACTCAGATGTGACCATCGCTTCGCCTGATTGTGCGCAGGAATATACCATTACCCGAACCTGGACAGCAGCCGATGCTTGCGGCAATAGCAGTACCTGTGTACAGACGATAGTGGTCGATGACAGCACAGCTCCGATTATTTCCTGCCCGGCCAATACGACAATAGAATGTACCGAAAGCACTGACCCGGGAAATACAGGTTTTGCTTCCGCTACAGACAACTGTACCCTTTCACCTGATATTGATTTTGATGATGCCACAACCCCAGGTGCTTGTCCGCAGGAGTACACGATCACCAGAACCTGGTCCGCGACAGATGCGTGTGGAAATGTCAGTACGTGTGTGCAGACCATCACAGTAGATGATAGTACGGCACCGGTGATCACCTGTCCGGCTAATGTGACGATTGAATGCGATGAGAGTTCAGCCCCTGGCAATACCGGTTCTGCCACTGCCGTGGATAACTGTGATACAACACCTACTGTTGATTTTAATGATACCACATCACCCGGTGCTTGTCCGCAGGAATACACAATAACCAGAACCTGGACGGCGACAGATGATTGTGGAAATAGTTCGACGTGTGAGCAAATCATTTTCGTGGAAGATACCACGCCACCGACCATAACATTCTGTGCCGCTAATATCACCATCGAATGTGATGAAAGTACATTGCCGGCCAATACAGGTACCACCACTGCTAGCGATAATTGTGATCCATCACCTGCAGTAGAGTTTAGCGATGTGACTGCATCCGGTGCATGCCCACAAGGATATATGATTACCCGGACCTGGACAGCGACGGATGCATGCGGAAATGCAACGAACTGCATCCAGATCATTACCGTTGAAGATAGTACCCCTCCGGTGATCACGTGCCCAGCCAATGTGACCATCGAATGTGATGAGGATTCAGATCCCGGATCAACAGGCACTGCGACTGCGGTTGACAATTGCGATGACAATCCAGTGATCACGTTTAGCGATGCGACTGTTCCCGGTGCATGTCCCGATGAGTCTACCATCAGCAGAACCTGGATAGCCACAGATGCGTGTGGCAATAGTTCGTCCTGTGTGCAGACGATCGTCGTGGACGATAGTACACCGCCGGTGATCACATGTCCGGCCAATACAACCATTGAATGTACAGACAGTACAGATCCGGCGAATACCGGTTTTGCTACTGCATCTGATAATTGTGCAACAGCTCCGATAGTAGACTATAGTGATGTCACTACAGCCGGTGCTTGTCCACAGGCATATATCATCACACGTACCTGGATAGCCACCGACAATTGTGGAAACACAAGCACATGTAATCAGTTGATCACAGTGGAAGACAGTACACCGCCTGTGATCACATGTCCAGCAAATGTCACAATAGAATGTGATGAGAGTTCAGATCCTGCCAATACAGGTTTAGCTACCGCAATAGACAGTTGTGATGACGCTCCGCTTGTGACGTTTAGTGATGCGGTGACCCCTGGCGGATGTCCGCAGGAGTTTACCATATCCCGCACCTGGACAGCGACCGATGCCTGTGGGAATAGCTCGACATGCGAACAAACCATTTTCGTAGAGGACAGCACGCCACCTACCATTACGTTCTGTGCAGCTAACATCACCATCGAATGTGATGAAAGTACGTTGCCAGACAATACAGGTACTACCACGGCTACCGATAATTGTGATCCGGCACCAGACGTAGCGTTTAGTGATGCTACCGTGTCCGGACAGTGTCCGCAAGGATATGAAATCACGCGTACCTGGACAGCGACTGATGCGTGTGGAAATGCAACGAATTGCATCCAGATTATTACGGTTGAGGATAGTACACCACCGGTGATTACCTGTCCAGCTTCTGTGACCATTGAATGTGATGAGAGTTCTGATCCTGGTAACACAGGCACAGCCACTGCCGTCGACAATTGTGACGACGCGCCACTCATTACGTTTAACGATGCTTCGGAGCCCGGCGCTTGCCCTAATGAGTCTGTCATCAGCAGAACCTGGACAGCGACCGATGCGTGTGGCAATAGCAGCACATGCATTCAGACCATCACGGTGGATGACAGCACACCACCTGTGATCACTTGTCCGGCGAATACAACCATCGAATGTACAGACAGTGCAGATCCGGTAAATACCGGTTTTGCTTCTGCAACAGATAATTGTACCACCGCGCCGGAAGTAGATTTCAATGATGTGACGATTGCAGGTGCATGTCCGCAGGAATATACAATCGAAAGAACATGGACAGCAACAGACAACTGTGGAAATACCAGTACATGTCTCCAAACGATCACAGTGGATGATAGCACACCTCCGGTGATCACCTGTCCGGGAGATGTAACGATATCCTGTACCGAGAGTACTGATCCGGATGATACCGGATTTGCGACAGCTTCTGATAGCTGTGATGATAATCCTGAAATCACCTGGGTGGACACGCCTGTTGACGGGGATTGTGCCGGTGAGTCTTCGATTGAAAGAACCTGGACGGCCACTGATGCGTGCGGTAATGAAAGTACATGCGTACAAAATATTTCGATCATTGATGACGCAGCTCCTGTAATTTCATGCCCCGCGGATATTACCATTTCCTGCTCAGAGAGTTCGCTGCCGGATAATACAGGAGAGGCCACTGCTACGGATAACTGCGATGACACACCTGAAATCACTTTTTCAGATGTGACCATCGGAGGAGACTGTCCGGTCCTGCTTACTATCACCCGAACCTGGACGGCAACGGATGATTGTGGTCAAAGCACTACCTGCGTGCAGATCATTATTGTGACGGATGAAGAGACGCCATTGATTACGTGTCCGGCAGATATCACCATCGAATGTGATGAAAGTACAGAACCCGACAATACAGGTTTTGCCACAGCTACGGATGAATGCAGTCCTCCGGTGCTTACGTTCGAAGATGCATTTGAAGGCAGCGGATGTGCGCAGGAGTCATTTATCTTCAGAACATGGACCGCCACGGATGGTTGTGGCCATACCAGCACTTGTCTGCAGGTGATCTCAATTGTAGATACGACACCACCTGCGATTACCTGTCCACCGGATGTAACGGTACAGTGTGATGACAGCACTTCACCGGATGATACCGGTGTGGCTACAGCTGTTGACAATTGTGATGACGAACCCATTATTACATTCTCAGATGTGACAACCGGTATAGGATGTCCGGATGGATATGAGATTACAAGAACCTGGACCGCCACTGATCGATGTGGCAATGTCAGCACTTGTGAACAAATCATTACCATTGATGACAATATCGCGCCGGTGGTATTCTGTCCGGGAGACGTTGCGATTGAATGTCTGGATAGTACCTCACCGGATAATACAGGAGAAGCAACGGCATCAGATGTTTGTGATGATGCTCCGGATGTTGCGTTTTCTGATGTTGTGATTGGCAGTGCATGCCCTGAAGTATTTACGATCAATCGCACCTGGACAGCAACCGATAATTGTGGTAATTCAAGTACATGCCTCCAGGTAATTGAAGTCGAGGATAATATTGCGCCAATTTGTGTGCCTATGGATATCACCATAGAGTTAAATGCCAATAACACATACACACTTCTGGCCGATGAAGTAGATGGTGGCTCTAGTGATGCTTGTGGAGGTCCTGTTACTTTATCTGTTTCCCCGAATCTCTTTGATTGTAATACGCTGGGCGATAATGTAGTTGTTTTGACCGTTACAGATTGTTCAGGAAACTCTTCCTCCTGTGATGCCACAGTGACCGTGCATGAAAATGATGAACTCATCGCTTCCTGTCAGAACATTACCATATTCCTCGATGAAAATGGCAATGCTTCGATAGATCCGGAAGATATCGATAATGGTTCCGGTGGAGGATGTGATCCCGGGGATCTGACCTTTGAGCTCGATCAGAGTGAGTTTGATTGTACACCACTTGGTGGAATAGAGGTGACGCTGACAGTGACAGATGAAGAGGGCAATACCGCTACCTGTACGGCTATTGTGACCGTCCAGGATACGATATCACCTGATATTACATGTCCGCCGAATGTTACGATCAACTGTAATGATAATACTGCACCTGCGAACACAGGAACAGCGACGGCTTCTGACAATTGCCCTCCTGCTACAATTACGTTTTCGAATATTGTGAACCTGAATGATTGCGGGGTAGGGACTATTATCAGAACGTTTGTTGCGACCGACGGATCTGGAAATTCTACCAGTTGTACACAGACGATCACCGTAAATAATCTGACGCCTTTTGATGAAGATGCTATTGAATGGCCGGACGCATTTGTCGAGGTGGACATTTGTGAAAGTACACATCCATCCAATACGGGTGTTCCGATGTTTGATCCTGAGTCACTGGCTTGTGCAAATCCTGACTCATCTTTTGTGGATGTAATTGAAATGGATGGTGATCCGGAAACGCCATGTCGCGTCATTACCCGCACCTGGACGGTGACGGATGACTGTCAGCCAAATGTCGAGTTTGAATTTGTGCAAACGATCCACGTGATTGATGAGGTACCTCCGGTATTCAGTAATATCAATGATATGGAGAAGGTTGCCAATGATAATTGTGTCGCACCTTTTACACTCATTGCTTCTGCAACAGATTGCGCGGGTGTGACGATCACAAATGACTCGGAGTATGGTGTGAATAATGGCGCAAATGCGAGTGGTGATTATCCGCTGGGTGAAACCATCGTGATCTTTACGGCGACGGATGGTTGTGGAAACACCGCGACGATGGACGTTGTGATTACCGTGACGGAAGAAGTTTCGACTATGATGATGTGTGAGAAAGCCCTGATTTTCCTTCCACAGGAATTGGAGATAACATTACCTGCAGATACGTTTGTGACCTACAGTATAGGAAGTTGTACAGATGGAGATGATTTTATTATCAGCTTCTCCGGAACAGATCCTTTTGATACGCTCAGGACCTATGACTGTGGAGATGTCGGTGTCAGCACCTTTAGTCTCTGGATGTGGAATCTGAGTGGATCGATGGTTGTGGATTCCTGTGAAACAGCGGACCTGGATCTGCGCGATCCATTAGATTATTGTATGGACGGGTTTGCTATGCACGGAACATTGGAAAGTGAAACGGGAGAAGATATCAAAGACGTTGAGGTGAAAATCATGAATGCGCCTATGGTACCGGATACCTCTGATCAGACCGGTCAGTATACTATTTTTGGCCTCAACCATGGAGTAGGGTATGGGGTAGCACCATATGAAGACCGTGATCATCGTAAAGGTGTTTCCACCCTTGACCTGGTAAAGATTCAGAAGCACCTGCTGGGTAAAGAACTCCTGGACTCTCCGTATAAGCTGATTGCTGCGGATGCTAATAAGAGCGGTAGCGTTACAGCACTCGATCTGTTGGAAATCAGAAAGGTAATCCTGGGAATCAATTCGAAGTTTCCGAACAACACATCATGGCGATTTGTGGCCCGTGAGTTTGATTTCGATGATCCGTTTAATCCATTCTCTCAGCCGTTCCCTGAATATATATGGGTAGATAGTGTCACCCAGGATATTGATGATGCGGACTTTATCGGTCTGAAGGTGGGTGATGTCAACGGTTCATTCTTTAAGTCTATAAGCCAGGGTGAGGAAATTGAGCGTCGTGCGTCCACCGACTACGAGTTGGAGATGGTGCAGGAAGTGAATGCAGAAACAGGTCTCAGGCAGTGGGTGTTGCGTGCCATGCCGGATCAGGGAGAAATTTCCGGTATGCAGTTTTCTGTCTATGTAGGGGGAATGACACAGCGTGAGATCATTGAGATTAACTCCGAACTCTTGAGCTCGGATCAGATCTATTATAATCCGATGACCTCTACGATTAATGTGAGTTGGTCGCTTGCTGCGGAAGTGGATATTGCAGACAGGGCTGTGCTGATTATTCCGCAATATGGAGGAAACCTTGATATTCAGACGGAGGACATTGATGGGCTGGAGCCTGAAGCGTATGCACTTGCGGATAGCGAGATTGAAATTCGGGAGGTCAACCTGTATGTCAAAGGCGAACCAGTGGCTACGGCAGGAGAGTATCACCTCTACCAGAATATTCCGAATCCGTTTAGTGAGTCCACCAGCATCAGGTACTCATTACCGGCGGATGAAGATGTCACGCTGGTCATCCATGATGTGGCGGGTCGTCAGGTCTACAGAAAGCAGTTGCGAGGCAATGCGGGTATGAATGAAATCCGGGTTAAGAAAGATGAAATAGGTATCGCAGGTATCTATTACTATACATTGTACACATTGAATGCGAGTTTTACGCACAAAATGAGCTTCACAAACGACTAGTTTTTATTCGATGATGGGTTGTTAATACGACCTCATGACGTTACTTTTTGGGAAAACCCCCTCACTTGAGGGGGTTTTTTTATGCACTGATTATTAATATTTTACGATTTGCAAAAATAAAATTATATAAAGCACAGAAAAAGAGATAAATACAAATTGCATATATCTTTAATATAAAAAATACCATATTTACGGTATAACAACATATTACGACTAATCTATATTTGTACTGGCATTAGAGGTTTTTATAATCTGTTAAGTGCTGAAACTGATAATAGTACAGGTTACGATTTTTTTATATCTGAGTATAAAGGAATAATACCGGAGCCTGGCCAAAGAACCTTCCTGAACGATAATAAGCCTGGGTGGCAGGAGGATGTGCTGCATCCGACCGTCACAATGATCACACATGCTATTTCTAAGAGCTGCGGCCTTTAGCGGTACTCTTTCAATATAGGCTAATTATTTTTTAAACTAAAACTAAGATCTCATGAAGAAAACGGACTTTTCTGTTTCTCTCAGGGATGGTGCGTGTAAACGTCTCAAACAGTATTCAAGACTTTTATCCCAATCCCTGTCAGTAAGCTTTTTACTACTGACGCTCGCGTGGCTCACACCAGCCATTGGCCAGAACTGCTCTCTTGGCTGCCACGGTGCTCAGGTTTCTCTCGGACTGGACTGTACTGCTGAAGTAACAGTCGCGATGATCGGAGAAACCCAACAATGCCCAAACGGGCAATTTACCGTATATGTATACACCCTAGGCGGTGATACCATTCCGACCTCTCCGGTTGTCACACACGATCAGATTGGAATGACATTGATCGCCAGTGTTCGCGACAACATTTCCGGCAATAGTTGCTGGTCCTACATTACTGTAGAAGACAAAATGGGCCCTATCATGGATTGTGAATGCACTCCGGTAGGGCATATTGATGGTGTCCTCTCAGGTGCAGATCCGACATTTTTTAACGATGACCCATGCTGGCAGTTCGGATGTTGTGTCCCAACCGCCACTGAAAAGTATTATGATACATGGGAATTTCAGATCGCAGAAGCGGGCATGTATACCTTTACTTTCCAGGGTGCTCTGAATGATGCAATGGGTGCAGTCTATGAAGATAGCTTTAACCCGCTTGACATCTGTGCAAACCTGATCGGAGGGGATGATGATAATGGTAACTTCCTCGATCCATTTGTTGAGATTGTACTCAACATGGTTCCTGGTAATTACGTATTTGTCACCACCACATGGGGCGCACAGGAAACGGGTGCTTATTCATGGTGGATCTCAGGCCCGGGTGATGTATTTGAGGCTGATGAAAACTGCATTAGAAGTTGTAACGAGATCGGACCTGATTATCCGGCACCAGCTGCTTTTGACAACTGTGACGATGATCCGGATATCATTCTGCTGTATGAAGATACAGAGGTATTGTGCCATCCAGAGTTTACCAAAAGGCTGACCCGTATCTGGACTGCCGTGGATGAAAATGGCAACTATGCCGATTCATGTGTGCAGGTATTTTACCTGGAGCGCATCGATTTTGACGATATCGTATGGCCAATTTCCTATTCCACAGCTACGATGAATCCGTTTATCTGCAACTCCGGATTTACCGATGTAGATCCACAGGACGGAATTCCTGATGCCATTCCGGTGGCTGACGGGGGCGCCGGCGTACCAACTATTAATGGTATTCCCATTTACCCTGATTTCATGGATTTCTGTAATGCCAGTGTTTCCGTTCAGGATGTTCCAAACGGCTCTTCTCCTTGCGTGAAGAAGATCATGCGCATCTGGACTGTGAATGAGTGGCATTGCCAGGGTGAAGTGGATACATTGTATGCACAATTGATTGAAGTGGTCGATAACGAGGGACCAACCATTGTTTGTCCTCCTAATTTCTCTCATTCTACTTCAGGTAATAACTGTCTGGCGAACATTTGGATTCCAAAAGCCACTCCGTTCGATAATTGCAGCGGGGTAGATTATGTAACCACAACGTATCCTGGAGGCTTCAAATCTCAGAATGGTGAGTTTTACGCTCCACTGAGTGTAGGTACGAATGTAATCACATACACAGCGTATGATAAATGCGGGTATTCCGGAACTTGCTCCATGGAGATTGAGATTCTGGATGAGACACCACCGGTACCTGTTTGTGATGAGCATACTATCGTTTCCCTGACCGTAGGCGGACCTTATGGTCTGACTCTGGTCAACGCATCAGTATTTGATGATGGTTCTTACGATGATTGCGGTCCTGTGACATTCAGAGCCCGTCGTATGGACTACTGTATTGAATTTGACTGGACTACCGAAGGTGGCGGGTATGACACTGATCCTGATGGAGATGTGGACAGCCGCGACCATGGAACGGTTCACCGCCCAATGGTTCCATTTGCCTGCTGCGACGCTGGTGCCGGACCAATCATGGTTGAGTTGGAAGTAATGGACGGTTCAGGTAATGTCAACTACTGTATGGTGGAAGTTGAGGTACAGGACAAGATCAAGCCTATCATTACCTGTCCATCCGATATCACCATCAGCTGTGATTATCCTCTTGATCCTGACAATCTCAGCGCCTTTGGCAATGTAGTCAGAGATCAGCATGATGTGCAGGAGTGGTGTATTTACGATCCAACCAACCCACATGCCGATATTGACGGTTATGTATGTGGGTACGATGGGCTGGCTGTAGACAATTGTGACGTTGAGATTACGGTAAGTGATGTGGTAGATATCAACAACTGTGGTGTGGGTACGATCACACGCTACTGGAGAGCGGAAGATGCAAATGGTTCTGACCAGTGCATCCAGCGCATCACCATTACAAACTTCGATCCACTGGACAATTTTAGCATTGACTGGCCGGACGATTACAGCAACCTGGAATGTGGAGGCGGAACAGATCCTGAAGATTTATCCTATCCATATGACAGACCTTACTTCAACGAAGATCATTGCGACCTCGTGGGTGTAACCTATGATGATGTTGTATTCCCATTCGTGGATGGTGTTTGTTACAAAATACTGCGTACCTGGAAGATCATCGAGTGGTGCCTCTATGATGAGATCGGTGGTATTGAGCCTGGTTATAACTATTGGGAGCATGTACAGGTACTGAAAGTACTGAGCTCAGAAGGTCCTGAATTTACCACGGATCAGCCTGACATTGTAGAGTGTAATGAACTCGATTGTAACGGCATGTATATTGAATTGATTCAATCTGCTGTCGATGGTGACGGGTGTACCCCAACCAATCAGTTGAGAAAATCATATGCAATAGACTTACATGATGATGACATCATTGACTTTGGTCCTTTTACCGGAACCGGAGGTACTATTGATGCTTCTCGTACTCTGCCATTAGGAAATCACAGAGTGATCTACACCTTTGAAGATGCTTGCGGCAACCGCACAGTGAGAGAACAATATATATCACTTGCTTCCTGCAAGGCTCCTACGCCGGTGTGTCAATTCTTGTCGGCTAATCTCGGAGATGATGGTATGATCGTGATTTGGGCGACTGACTTTGATGCCAGTAGCTTCCATGAGTGTGGTAATCCTTGGGAACTGTCATTTGACCAGGAAGGATTGGTCAACAACATGTTGTTTACATGTGATGATCTTCCTGCTGAGCCATTTACGCCGATTGATGTCACCATCTATATCACAGATAATCTGGGCAACCAGGATCACTGTACGACGACCATTGTATTGACGGACAACGATAATGCATGCGACGGACAGGGTATCATGGGTACAATCACCGGAAATATCAGCACAGAAACATCTGATAACGTACTGGATGTGGAGGTACAACTCGAAGGTTCTCCTCTGCTGCCCATCAACACCAGCCAGTCAGGAATGTATACATTCCCATCCATGCCGGTAGGTGGCAACTATGTAGTAGCACCAGCGAAGACCAATGACTACAAGAATGGAGTCTCCACGCTTGACCTGGTGGTGATGCAGAAACACTTATTGGGTATTACCGATTTGAGCAGCCCATACAAGATGATCGCTGCTGACGTAAACAACTCGAAATCGATCACAGCAGTGGATCTCGTGGAACTCAGAAAACTGATCCTTGGATTGTATTCTGAGTTGCCAAACAACACCAGCTGGAGATTTGTGGACAAAACATATTCCTTCCCGGATGAATACAATCCATGGATGGAAGAGTGGCCTGAAAACCATGCCCTTGCTCCATTGTCTCAAGGTATGAATTATGCCAACTTCTACGGTGTGAAAATCGGAGACGTGAACAATACTGTGAAAGCGAATGCACAAAGTGTATTGCCACGTGGTTCAGGCAAAGTTCTTGACCTCGTCATCAATGACCGAAAGGTCAATGCAGGTGAAATCATTGAGATCCCTGTATATGCCGATGGCGCGAATACGCTCGAAGGTATGCAGTTCAGTTTTGACATGAATGCCGGCCTCGAGCTGGTAGGTGTTCAGGCAGGACAGATGGATGTCGATGACAACAACTTCGGTTGGTTGCAGAATCACATCCTGACCTCAAGCTGGAATAAAGCTACAGGCATCCAGATAGACAGTGAAAGTCCATTGTTTACCCTGGTACTCCAGGCTACACAAGGTGCAACTCTGAGTCAATCAATTTCTATAGTCACTAATCCGACACCGGCTGAGGCATACTCTATTGGCAGTGATGTCATGGATCTGTCTCTGACCTTCCGCGGATCAGAAGAGCGTTACGATTTTGAATTGCTTCAGAACGAACCTAACCCGTTTGTTGATCTGACACAAATTGGTTTCGTACTGCCTGAGTCAGGTGAAGCGACACTGACCCTGTTTGATGTAACCGGAAAGCAATTGATGAACCAGACCGTTGCCGGTGTCAAAGGCCTCAACAAAGTTGAAGTCAATAAGACACAGATCAATGCGAATGGAATCATCTACTATCAGGTACAATTCCAGGGATATACAGCTACTAAGAAAATGTTAGTCCTCTAATGAGGAATAACATGAACAGATAAGAATTACTGTTTTTGGGATGGGACCCCTCTCCGCGTAAGTGGAGGGGGTTCTTTTTTTTATAAATGCCTGGCTGCATTAACAGACCAGATACGGAATAAACAATATCAGCCGTTTATCTTTGCACCGAAATGGGCAGAATACTGGGCATTGACTATGGCTTAAAGCGAACCGGCCTTTCTGTGACTGATCCGGAACAGATCATTGTGCAGGGCATGGATACACAGGAAACCGCTGGTGTGTTAGAATTTATTATTTCGTACGGTGAAAAAGAATCATTAGAGGAGATTGTGGTAGGCTATCCCTTTGTGGAAGGGGTCTGGGGAGATAAAAATTTTAAAAAACAACTGGATGACTTTATTGAAAAGCTGAAGAACTCTTTTAAAGATATCCCTGTTACCCTCTATGACGAACGCAATACCTCCGTGGATGCCCGCCGGTTGATGAACCAAATTGGCCTCAAAAAACATCAGCGCAGAGATAAAGCGAGACTGGATCGAACCAGTGCAATTTTGATTTTACAAGAATACCTAGGACATATATGATACTCCCGATTTTTGCTTTTGGTCAGCCCGTCTTACGCAAAGTGGCTGAAGATATCGACCAGGATTACAACGATCTTGAAGGCCTCATAGAGAATATGTATGAAACCATGCGTAATGCCCGAGGAGTAGGCCTTGCCGCGCCTCAGATTGGGAAAAGCATACGTCTGTTTGTCGTGGATACACAACAAATGGATAAACCGGACGAGCCCGCTAAAGGCATTAAGAAAGCTTTTATCAACGCTCGTTTACTGGATGAATCAGGTGATCCATGGGTCTACGAAGAAGGGTGTCTCAGCATCCCGGATATTCACGCGGATATTGAGCGGAAATCCACCATTCGTATCAAGTATCTTGATCAGGATTGGAAAGAGCACGACGAGACCTATGAAGGTGTCAATGCGCGCGTGATTCAACATGAATATGATCACATCGAAGGGGTCTTGTTTATCGACCACATGCGGCCACTAAAACGGCGTATGATCAAGGGGAAACTTGAAAAGATTAAGAAGGGAGATATCGAAGTCAGCAGCCCGATGCGCTTTGTGAAAGCCTGAATTCCAGCATTCCTTTATTTCCGGCCAAAATCTGCCGGGATTTCACCCCATTTTTTAGTATCCCATTTCAGGATGGGATTCTCCCAGGTATTGTCTTTCAGCCATTGTTCACCTCTGCGGATTAAATCAAAAAGTTCCTTGTTTCTCGAAGTGCGCTGCAGCTTTGTATTCGCTTTCTTTTTCACTATCCATGCGATGGCAGTTTTCGAGTCGGTATAAATCGGAGTGGTGAAGTGTTTCTGTTTTTTCAACAAAGCAAGGCCGTGAATGATAGCCAGAAACTCACCAATATTGTTTGTGCCGTCTTCGACCGGTCCAAATCGAAAAATTTCCACGTGATCGGCCGTCCAGACACCGCGATACTCCATGACACCCGGATTTCCGCTGCAGGCGGCATCCACACTTAAACTTTCGCGGATCATCCCCGTTTTGACTCCTGAGACAGGTTTTTGATTACCGGTTTTCTTTTTTGAAAAAACAGGCCCGTCTGCATACGCCTTTTCCGCTTCTGCTCTGGAGGTGAATGATTTATAAACGGCATTCGTGTAATTGTGCACTTGCTCCTTACACGCCTCCCAGGAGGTATAGATGCCGGGATTATGCCCTTGCCAGACGACGTAGTATTTTTGTTTTTTTGATGGCATGAAGATGTAATAATAATGGAAACATCACAATTGTTTTGGATTGATACCCATTGTCACGCGTATGTCCCTGAGTTTGACGAAGACCGGGATGAGGTTGTTACGCGCGCATTCGCAAATGGTATAGAGAAGATCATGCTCCCGAATATCGACGAGGCTTCGGTACCTGCCATGATGGAACTCGTTGCGAAGTATCCCGACCATTGTTTTCCGATGATGGGGCTCCATCCTTGTTCGGTTCGCGATGATTTCGAAAAAACTCTGACAAAAATGGAGCAGCATCTGAAGGATGGAAGGTTTGTGGGTATTGGAGAGACAGGGATTGATTTGTACTGGGATACTACCTTTAAAGAGGAGCAAATCATTTCCTTCGAAAGGCATATCGAGTGGGCAAAACAATTTGGATTGCCGATTATTATCCACTCCCGGGAGTCGCTGGATCTGACCATTGAGATCATCACACGGCACAAAGACGAGCGACTAAACGGGATTTTCCATTGTTTTAGTGGTACACCTGATCAAGTGGAGCGAATTCGGGAGGTAGGCTTTAAAGTCGGGATCGGAGGCGTGGTGACCTTCAAAAAAGCAGGATTGGCGGAATTATTGCCACAGATTCCGCTGGAAATGATCGTGTTAGAGACAGATTCTCCCTATCTGGCCCCGGCGCCCAACCGCGGCAAACGCAATGAACCGGGCTATATTCCGATTATTGCCACTAAAGTTTCTGAGGTGCTGGGTATGCCGCTGAGTGAACTTTCCCGAATAACAACTCGGAATGCTGAGGAAGTATATGGAAAGAAGGTTTAAATTTGCACCCGCATAGAGGCATCAGAAGTTGTTTCGCCTCGTATGAATGAGCCGAATGACGTTGTTTTTCGGTTTATGTAGGAGAGTTGGCCGAGTGGTCGAAGGCGCACGCCTGGAAAGTGTGTAGGCTCCAAAAGGGTCTCAAGGGTTCGAATCCCTTACTCTCCGCTTTTTTTCTTTTATCGCACAAGGGGACTGATATCCCCGATCCCTGTAGAATTTTTGTAGCCCTATGATCCAGCGAATCCAGACTTTGTGCTTACTGATAGCCGCCGCATCTTTTGCCGCCTTGTTTTTTATCCCCATGGCACTCAGTGATACGGTGACGACCCAGTTTCTGGCCGATCAGGTGTATGACGTAACCGACCATCCTGTGCTGCTAGTGCTGGCGGGCGGAGGTGCTGCAATCGCTTTGCTGGCTATCTTTTTATTTAAAAACCGTCCGCTGCAACTCAAACTTGGCTATATCGTCATCATTTTGGCCATATTGCTTCCGGTGGCGTCCTTTCTTCTGTTTATGAATGAATCCGCATCACTGGATGCTTCTGCGGAGGTGATGGATCAAGCCGGATTATACCTTCCCGGTGTGGCTATTCTCTTCGGAATTCTGGCCAACTACTTTATCCGTAAGGATGAACGCCTGGTGCGGTCTATGGACAGACTCCGTTAATGATACAAGATCGTCATCGATCGGCAACAGTATACGCCATAACCCGTTTATATACACGGATATGAAACTGAATCGGATCATTCGGTGCATGTGCTTTATGGCTTTAGGGCTGCTGCCCATGGCTGGCTTTACTCAGTCAACTGCTTCCAGTGAAGAGTCAGATACTACAAAGGATAAGAAGATTTTAATTGATCATGTTGGAAAGCTGATTAAAGATGAGGAGGGTATAGAACCAATTCAATACATTTCAAACGGTCTTCAGCTGCGGATTGATAGTACTTATATCTACGCAGATTCTGCGGTCGTTTACGCACAGGACCGATTGGAGGCGTTTGGTAATGTGATTATTCAGCAAGGTGATTCGTTGAATATTTTTACTGATACACTCTACTATACAAATGTGACAGATATTGCCCAACTGAGAGGCGAGGTGACCCTGGACCAAATATCACGACAGCTTTGGACCAGTGATCTTGATTACAATCTTGGGGAGGGAACGGCCTCCTATTTTAATGGTGGTGTGCTGGTAGATGATTCCCTTCAGGTATCTTCCAAGCGCGGACAGTATTTTACCGATTCAGAACTGGTTTTTTTTAAAGAAAGCGTGGTGGTATTGCATCCGCGATTCAGTCTGGCGGCAGATTCCATGAAATATTCCGGCGTCGACTCCAAGGTGATTTTTACCGGGCCTACCAATATCTATACTTCCGAAGCAAAGATTTACTGCGAGTCCGGCTATTATGATTTACCCAATGAGCTCGCCGAATTCAATCAAAATGCACAGTATTCGGGCGAAGAAAAGAAAGCTACTGCCGACACCATTCGGTACAATGCACAAATTGGCGAAGTCCGTATGCTGGGTCATGTGCAGGTCGTAGAACAGGAGAAGCGCGTCACTGGATCGGAGCTTCGGTACATGGAAAAGACTGGTGAGACATGGATTTCCGGAGAACCGGCTCACTATTCAGATGAAACCAGAGTTGTAAATAGTCCGAAGATTTTTTACAATGAAAAGACCGACGTGGTCTCCACCGAAGGAGCGGGCCGTATTCAGGATGGCGATATGTACCTGGAAGCCGAGCACACAGATTACGATAAAGCTACCGGCAAAGGCCGGGCCTATGGCGATGCATTCTGGAATGATACAAAACAAGGTGTAGGAATTCGCGCCGATACAATTGAATCTTCTAAAGAGAAAGAATTTGTACTGGCATACAATGGAGAAGAGGGCAGGCCGATGTTGTTTATCCTGATTGAAGGGGACACCTTATATATCGCTGCTGATACACTGACGATGTTTAACGAGATCGATAGCCTCCCATCCGGTCTCGATACCGTCAAGATTATCAAAGCCTATCACGATGTTCGGTTGTTTAAATCCGATATGCAGGGGCTGGCAGACTCACTGGTTTTCAATGACCGCGACAGTTTATTTATTTTTTATGGCCGGCCGGTGTTATGGGCGGATACGACTCAATTCAGTGCGGATACGATCGCGATGTCTGTACGCAACCGAACGATCAACGATATCCGGTTGACCGAAAAGGCGATCATCATCACAGAGTTGTATCAGACCTATTACGATCAGATAAAAGGAAAGCGCATCACCGCTGTTTTTGACAGCAGCCAGATCAAAGAGATGTGGGTGACAGGAAATGCTGAATCCATTTATTATACGCGCGATGATGACGATGCGTTTATTGGAGTCAACCAAACGATTTGTTCAAAAATGTATTTTAGCTTCCTGAACAATCAGATTGATATCATTAAATATTTTGGGGAAAACTCATCGGATATGACGCCTATGTCAAAAGCCGCGCATGGAAACATGCGATTGGAAGGTTTTGTATTGCGTACACCCGATCGACCCAATAGCATAAATGATTTACTGGAGTGAAGAGCATAGGTTCATATCGTTTTGCAAGTTTGATTTTATGCGGGATGGCATGTTTGGTTGCCTTGACTTCTTTGGCACAAGGGGAGGATTCGGCGCAGGCATTATACGAACGAGGTGCATACCAGGAAGCACTGGTGGCATGGAGTGAGGAGCTCGCATCTGGTAATACCTCCGCAGCCTTGTATTTCAATCTGGGTTTGGCACATTCTGCCCTCAACCAAACGGCCCACGCCGTCATGAATTTTGAAAAGGCACTCCGAATCAAACCGGGAGATGAAAAGATTGTAAAAGCGATTACACTCGAGAGAGAAAAAATCCTGGACGCTGCTATTCCTGTCAAGCCATTTTTCCTAAAGCAATGGTACCGTAAAGGGGTGATGGTATTGAGACCCGGCGCCTGGGCAGCGCTTGGATTGTTTCTTTTGCTGAGCATGCTTGCGCTTATGCTTTTTCGTCTAAGAGATTCGCCAGGTAGGTGGAAAGACCAATTAACGAAAAAAAGATTCTGGATGGCAGGGGCAGGAGTTTGCCTCATCCTGGCTTGTCTGTCCTATGCCGAATTGTACCGAACCAATGAAGCGATCATTATGGAAGCGTGTGCTTTTCATCAGGCTCCGTCTGAAGAGAGTCCCATGATCATTGAGCTAGGTCCGGGAGAAAAAGTTGTGATTACCGATCATATCGGCGAATGGCTCAATGTGTATCTGGTCAATCAGGAAGCAGGATGGGTGCGAAATACATGTGTGGAGAGGATTCGAATAGGATCATCCGACAAGTAGCACAGCTTTATTCCACCTCTCTGGCAATCACTGAACGAGCCAGGTCATAGGCGATCTGAAGTTGCTCATCCGGTGTGAGATAACTCGTATCAATTTCTGTGGCATCCTCTGCCTTTCGCAAGGGTGAGTCCGATCGTGTTGAATCAATCTGGTCGCGCAGAAGAAGATTTTCTTTGACCTTTTCCTTGGAGACATCAATCCCTTTGTTTTGCAGCTCAAGCCAGCGGCGTTCGACACGTACTTCAAGCGCGGAGACTAAAAACAATTTCAGGTCAGCTTCCGGAAAAACGACGGTGCCAATGTCCCGGCCATCCATCACGATACCCTTTTCTTTTCCCATTCGACGTTGTTGCGCCACCATCGCTTTGCGGACATTGGACAAGGTAGAGACATCACTGACGATTTCATTGATACGCGGTTCTCGAATAGCAGATTCTACATTTTCGTTGTTCAGCCAGGTAACCTGTCCATCTTTTTCAAAACTGAGGTGGATATTGATGTGGTTGAGGGCCTGCTGCATTTCATCGACATCCCGGTGGTTGACTTTATGTTCGAGGACATAGAGGGAAACAGCACGATACATAGCGCCTGAATCCACATGCAGGTAGCGAAGCCTTTTGGCAAGGGATCTGGCCAGTGTGCTTTTGCCGCAGGCTGAATAGCCATCAATGGCGATGATTATTTTACGATGTCCAGTTGGCATGGTCTCCGTACAAACGTAAATGATTTTGGGGAAAAAGGAAAAGCCTTACTGGTATAAATTCCGGCAAGGCTTTTCGTATTAGCGTTGACAAAATATAGAGGAAGGTCAATACTCATCCTCATTGAAGAGAAAGTCATCCTTGCGCGGATAGTCCGGCCAGATATCTTCGATGCTTTCAAACTGTTCTCCTTCATCCTCCATTTCCTGAAGGTTTTCGATCACCTCCAGAGGTGCGCCGGAGCGGATGGCAAAGTCGATCAATTCATCACGCGTTGCCGGCCATGGGGCTTCTTCAAGATGGTGAGCTAGTTCAAGTGTCCAGTACATGGAATTAGTGACTGTTTAATGATAAATAATACATAATGTGTTCTCCATAACGCATCGAAAGTTCGTCAGGTTCCCGAAGCGTAATTTGCTGCAAAAGTAAAAAATCTAATAAGGTGTGCAACTAATTACGCGCTTTATTTTAAGGGACACCTGATTGATATGTCCTTAAAAATCAAGACGTTAAGAAAATAGAGCGGAAATATGCGCGATTCTCCTACGGGAAATACCCAAAAACTCATCCACAGGCACGCGAAAATCGGATTTAACCTGGCGCGCCCGAATAGCTTCTGAAAAGGAATTGCTGCTGGTAAAACACCTGTTGCTGTATCAGATGATCAGCATCGCGTCACCATAGGTATAGAATCTGTATTTGTCCTTGATGGCCTTTTTGTACGCATCCATGATCAGTTCGTAACCACCAAACGCACAAGCCATGATCAGCAGACTGGACTTAGGCATATGGAAATTCGTGATCATCGCGTCGGGCAGACTGAACTCGTAGGGAGGGAAAATAAATTTATTGGTCCATCCCTCAGCAGGTTTGAGCAATCCCGTAGCGGATACGGCAGATTCGATCGCGCGCATCGAAGTAGTCCCTACTGCACACACGCGATGGCCGGCTGTTTTCGAAGCGTTGACGATTTTAGTAGCATCTTCTGTAATTCGAAAATACTCTGCATCCATTTTGTGTTTGGACAGATCCTCTACGTCAATGCTGCGGAAGGTCCCGAGGCCAACATGCAGGGTGATTTCTGCAAAATTGACGCCTTTGATTTCAAGGCGCTTCATCAGTTCACGCGTAAAGTGAAGACCGGCGGTGGGCGCCGCAACAGCACCTTCTTCTTTTGCATAGATGGTCTGATAACGCTCTTTGTCCGACTCCTCAGCTTTGCGGTTGATGTATTTCGGCAGCGGTGTCTGTCCTTGAGAGCGAAGCAGATCGCTGAACTCTTCGTCCGTACCGTCAAACAGAAATCGGATGGTACGACCCCGTGAAGTGGTATTGTCGACGACTTCGGCAACCAGAATTTCGTTGCCTTTTTTATCCAGGAAATAGAGCTTATTGCCGACGCGAATTTTTCTCGCAGGGTCGACAAGAACATCCCAAAGACGGGCTTTCGTATTGAGTTCGCGCAACAAAAACACTTCAATTTCAGCATCTGTTTTTTCCTTCTTGCCATAGAGTCGGGCAGGAAATACTTTGGTATTGTTAAAGATCATGCTGTCGCCATCGTCAAAATATTCGAGTACGTCTCTGAAGGTCTTGTTCTCCATTTTGCCGGTCTTGCGATCGACGACCATCAGCCTCGACTCATCCCTCTCTTTTGCGGGATATTTTGCAATTAGTTTTTCCGGAAGGTCGAAGGCGAATTGAGATAATTTGGTACGCATAAGCAGCTTGGATAAAATTTTGGACGGCAAAGATAGTATTTAGGCGCAATTTCCTGATTAGGAATACTTTATTTTCTGTCAGGCCGTCCGGATATTCCCTCTTCTGACCGGTGTTTGAGATACCTGTCGTTCATAGTAAAGGCTTAATCTATTAAATAGTTCCTTTATGTAAGAAAAGTCTAATTTTGATTCACATGATTCTGAGGACTATATACGAAAGTATTATACAGGCTTTCCAGCAATTGACGGGCAACAAGCTCAGGAGTTTTCTGTCCCTGAGCGGTATTGTCATTGGGATTATCTGCATCATCTCCGTCCTTTCAGCTGTCGATTCCTTAAAAGATAATATCAGCGAAAGTTTCGAAAAGCTCGGTAATGATGTGCTGTACGTAGATAAGCAACCGTGGAATGAGGATCCGAATCAGAATTGGTGGAAATACCGACGCCGCCCGGAGCCCAGCCATGAAGATCTGCTGGCGATAAAGCGCAAAAGTAAGCTTTCGTCGAAAGCGAGCTTCTCTGTTTTCCTTCCAAGCAGGATTATTAAGTTTGGGGCAAGCCATGTCGAAGGAGCATTTATGGCCGGCGTCACGGATGATTATTTTGACATTTTCAATCTGGCTTTTGAAAAGGGGAGATTCTTCACGCCCCTGGAATCTGCGAAGGGGACTAACAGAGCTATTATTGGTGCGGTGTTAGCGGAAGAGCTTTTTGGTTCCATTGATCCGATCGGAAAAGAGATCAATATCAAGGGTCAGGATTTCGTCGTGATCGGTGTGCTCGAAAAAGAAGGGAATTCACTGATCAATATATTTCAGTTTGACGAAGCCGTACTGATCAGCTTTAACTCCGTGAAGAAACTCATCAATGTTAAGTCCCGATATACCTGGGGCACATCGCTGAGTATTAAAGCCAGAGAAGGGGTGAACCTGGATGACCTGCGGGATGAAATCACAGGCATACTCAGAAGTGAACGCCGCATCAAACCGAAAGAAGAAGAAAACTTTGCGATTAATCAACTCACTACGATTACCAACCTGATCGAACCTATTTTTGGCACATTGAATTTGGTGGGGATATTTATCGGGGGTTTTTCCATTCTGGTGGGGATGTTTAGTGTGGCCAATATCATGTTTGTATCCGTCAAGGAACGCACCAGTATCATCGGGATTAAGAAAGCCCTGGGCGCAAAAAAGTCCACCATCTTAATGGAGTTTCTGGTCGAATCGGTGATGCTGTGTATTATCGGCGGGCTGATCGGATTGCTCAATGTCTGGGCGCTCATGGCTATAGCTTCGGCGGCTACTGACTTTCAGATGTTCCTTTCCAGGGAAAATGTGGTTATTGCCCTGATCCTGTCGCTCGTCATTGGGGTGTTATCCGGCCTGGTACCTGCTTGGCAGGCGGCCAAAATGGATCCGGTGGAGGCCATGCGAAAGTAATTTCCGGGAGGGCATAAAAGTGAAAACCCAATCAAAGAACGAATTCCTGATTGGGCTCTGACTGAAAAATATTCCGGAAGAGAGGTGAGACTCACCGGAAGTGTATCTGCTTTTATTTGGCTGCTTTGACGACTGCTTTAAACGCTTCCGGGTGGTTCAGGGCCAGATCGGCCAGAGTTTTCCGGTTGAGTTCGATATTCGCTTTCCCCAGTTTGTGGATGAGCGTAGAGTAGGTCGTGCCATTCATGCGGGCGGCGGCGTTGATACGGGCGATCCACAGACGGCGGAAAGAGCGTTTTTTGAGCTTGCGGTGTTCGTACGCATAGCTCATGGCTTTATCTAAAGCATTTTTGGCAACGGTGTAAACGTTTTTACGGGCGCCGAAAAAGCCTTTGGTTGCTTTTAAGATCTTCTTTCTTCTTTTTCGGGAAGCAACGGCGTTGACTGACCTTGGCATAATTGTTCATTTTGATCTGACAGAGGGCATTTCACCACTTTGGGCCTGGCAGACGGTTAATACATTGATTTCTAATTATTTACACAGCATGCGCTTCACTCTGGCGGAATCAGCATCGCTCACCAAAGTAGATCCTCTCAGACGTAATTTGGTGTTCTTATCTCTGTTGCGCAGACGGTGAGACGTATTGGCCTGAAACCGCTTTACCTTGCCGGAACCGGTAAGTTTAAAGCGCTTTTTGGCGCTGCTGTGGGTCTTCATCTTTGGCATTTCCTATAGATTTTTATTCAAAAGGAAGGCGAAGATAATGATAAATCCAGAATTAGGTAGATAATGTGCTGAAGATTACTTTTTCTTTTTAGGCGCGATCATCACGATCATTCGCCGTCCTTCCATCTTCGGAAGGCTCTCCGCAGCACCAAATTCTTCGAGCTCTTTCAGCATTTTGAGCAGGAGTAGTTCTCCGCGCTCTTTAAAGACGATGGTCCGACCCCGAAAGTGGACATACGCCTTGACTTTTGAGCCCTCTTCGAGGAATTTCTGGGCATGTTTGACCTTGAACTCAAAGTCGTGCTCATCGGTATTCGGTCCGAATCGGATCTCCTTGATGACCGTTTTGGAGGTATTGGCCTTAATTTCCTTTTCCTTCTTCTTTTTGTTGTACAGAAACTTGTTGAATTCAATGATCCGACATACCGGAGGATCTGCATTTGGAGAAATCATGACCAGGTCTTCTCCCATATCTTCTGCCCAGTTGCGGGCTACACGGGTAGGGTATACACCGGATTCAATGGTTTTTCCGGCTACTTTACTGACTTCATCGAGGTTGTCGCCGACCAACCTGATATCCGGAACGCGGATATCGCCGTTGATTTTAAATTGGTATCTGTCGTCTTGTCTTCTGGGGTAATTACTGGAAAATCGTTTCGCCAATGAGTATAAATGTTTAGTTAAAAATATGCATGCTGTTCGCGCCCCCTTTTTTTTCGGGGAGAACCAGCTTGCTCAGGAATCCACCCTATATATATAGTAATGGACAGACTTGCATTTTAGTTCCTGAGACAAAACTAAGATTTGATTACGGAATATCTCAGGTATTTTCATTTTCCATGATCAACTGACTGATAATAAGTTCCTTTTTCTCCTTGTCGAGATTGGCCTCCAGGTGGCTTCCTTCCTGGGGGTTCTTATTCAGGATAAACTCAGCCAGCGGATCTTCGATATATTTCTGGATCGCCCGGTGTAATGGCCGCGCACCAAACTGAGGGTCAAAGCCCTTTTCCGCCACGAAGTCCTTGGCATCATCACTCAGGGTCAGGGCATAGCCCATATTGCTCATGCGGGTATACAAATCCTTCAGCGTGATATCAATGATCTGATGGATATGCTCTCGGGCCAGGCTGTTGAAGATCACTACATCATCAATCCGGTTGAGAAACTCAGGGCTAAAGGTCCGCTTCAATGCACTCTGAATGACCGATTTAGTCATGTCCTCCGCAGCATCCTGACGGGCTTTGGTCGCAAAACCAACACCTTGTCCGAAGTCTTTCAACTGGCGGACGCCAATATTGGACGTCATAATGATCAGGGTATTTTTAAAATCGACTTTCCGGCCGAGACCGTCAGTCAGCATACCATCGTCCAGTACTTGCAACAGGATATTATACACATCCGGATGTGCTTTTTCGATTTCATCCATTAGCACGACGCTATAGGGTTTGCGTCGCACTCTTTCGGTCAGCTGTCCTCCCTCTTCATAGCCTACGTATCCGGGAGGCGCCCCGATGAGGCGGCTGACGGAAAATTTTTCCATGTATTCACTCATGTCCACACGGATCAGAGCATCTTCGGTATCAAATAAATAACGCGCCAGAGCCTTTGCCAGTTCTGTTTTCCCTACACCGGTCGGGCCGAGGAAAATGAACGAGCCAATTGGCTTGGAAGGATCTTTCAGGCCGACCCGGTTTCGCTGGATTGCCTTGGAGACTTTCACGATCGCCTCATCCTGCCCGATGATCATTTTCTTCAAATCTTCGGTCATGCCGACCAGTTTCTTGCTTTCGCTCTGAGCCACGCGATTGACCGGAATGCCGGTCATCATCGCGATCACCTCCGCGATATCATCATCTGTGACCGGGTATTTCTTTGTCTTTGATTCTTCCTCCCAGTCTTCTTTGGCCTTTTCAAGCTTGCGCACCAGCTTGGATTCGTGATCTCTCAGGTCCGCCGCTTTTTCATATTGCTGGCTTTTGACAGCCTTATTTTTCTCTTCCTTAATCTCTTCGATCTGGGCTTCAAACTCTTCGATATGCTTAGGCACATGAATATTTTTCAGGTGTACCCGAGCCCCCACTTCATCCAGGACATCTATAGCTTTATCCGGCAGGAAGCGGTCGCTGATGTAGCGGTCACTCAATTTGACGCAGGCTTTAAGTGCCTCAGCAGAGTAAGATACGCTGTGGAAATCTTCGTACTTGCCTTTGATATTGTGCAGGATATGTTCTGCTTCTTCTGCGGAAGGTGGTTCGACAAGCACCTTTTGGAATCGCCGATCCAGGGCACCATCTTTTTCAATGTGCTGGCGGTACTCATCCAGGGTAGAGGCACCAATACATTGTAGTTCTCCTCTGGAAAGGGCCGGCTTAAAGATATTCGAAGCATCCAGCGATCCGGTTGCTCCACCTGCACCAACAATCGTATGGATCTCGTCGATAAACAGGATGACATCACGGGACTTTTCGAGTTCGCTCATGATGGCTTTCATCCTTTCTTCAAACTGACCCCGGTATTTGGTGCCGGCCACGAGGGCGGCCAGATCGAGCATCACGATGCGTTTGTCAAACAGATTTCGACTCACCTTGCGCTGCATAATCCGGAGAGCCAGGCCTTCTACGATGGCTGTCTTTCCGACACCCGGTTCACCGATCAAAATCGGGTTGTTCTTTTTGCGCCGGCTCAGGATCTGTGAGACACGCTCTATTTCGGTTTCCCGTCCTATGATCGGATCGAGTTTATCTTCTTCTGCCAGGCGGGTGATGTCTCTCCCGAAGTTGTCCAATACAGGAGTGCGGGATTTGGAGGCTCCTCGCTTGGAACTGCCAAACTGGCTTTTTTCGGATTCTTCTTCATATCCACCCTCAGGATCGGATGGTCCTTGATTCATAAATTCCTGATAATTGCCTGATTCCTCTTGAATAACATATTCTAATTCTGTCTTATATGACTCGTAGTTGATGTCAAACTCAGACAATACCTTGCTGGCAATGTTGTCGCCGTGCTTCAGGATGGAGAGCATCAGGTGTTCGGGGCTGATCTCATCACTGTTGAGATTCTTAGCTTCAAGAAAGGTTACTTTGAGGACTCTTTCTGCCTGACGGTTCAGCGGCACATTTCCGGCCGCTACCGGTGTATTTTCGGTTCGACCGTCGGAGATGGTGTCTTCGATCTTGAACTTCAATTCTGAAAAATCCACATCCATTGCGTCGAGAACCCTTACAGCCAGATTGTCGTTGTCCTGGAGCATACCCAGCAGGAGGTGCTCTGTCCCGATATAGTCATGGCCGAGTCGTAAAGCTTCATTTCTGCTCAGGGAGATGATCTTTTTGACTTTTGGTGAGAACTTTCTGTTCATGTGTGTGCCTGATAGAATATATTAAATTATTGTCCAATATAAGAACATTTCATAAATGTTCTCTTCGTGTATTTTACCTGGTATCCAAAATGATTCCAACCTTGAAATCCTTCCTCAAAACCTGACAATTCAACCAATCTCCCGGGTGAAAAATGACGAATTGTCATTATAACGTGATTGGATGAATAAAGGTTAAGAATAAAAAGCGTAATTCCTGTTTTAATTATGTTAAATGTCTTGCAGTAATGAAGATACGGGAAATCAAAACGCGCGGGGAAGCCCTGAGGTCAAAATTGAATAGGGGATTTATTGAAAATAGGGTATTTTTGCCATCGCGCTGTCCCTGAGGCAGCCAATATCATTGCCAACCAAGATACTATGAAGTTTACTTTAGATAAACAAGAGCAATATGCAGTTTTGTCCCTTGATGAGGACAATCTGAATTCCATAATTGCCCCCGACCTGAAATCCGAATTTGTGTTTCTTCGAAATGAAGGTGTGCGGAATTTGATTTTTGATTTGAGCAATGTCAAGTACGTGGATTCATCCGGACTCAGTGCAATCCTGACAGCCAATCGACTGTGGAAAGATTACGGGAGTTATGTGATCACAGGTGTCGCCCACCCAAGTGTGGAAAAACTGATTAAGATTTCCAGATTAGACACGATCCTAGCTTTGATCCCTACAGTGAAGGAGGCCATTGATTACGTTCACATGGAGGAAGCAGAAAGACAACTCACCGAAGAAGCCTCATCCGAATCAGACGAAGACTGATCAGCATACATTATTTTCCGGGTTTAGGAGATGAATGAATTCAATTTGCATGTGATTGGATGTGGCTCAGCCTTATCCATGCATGGCCGCCATCCTTCGGCCCAGGTGATCCGGTACAATCAACTCAAATGCCTCGTGGATTGTGGTGAGGGAACACAGGACAGACTGAAAGAAGCCGGGATAAAATCATTTAAGATCGATCTCATTCTGATTAGTCATCTCCACGGTGATCACGTGTTCGGACTGCCCGGCTTACTGAGTTCGTTTTCACATTTAAAACGCACTGCACCCCTTACCGTATTCGGACCGGTTGGGTTAAAAGGCCTGCTGGAAAGTATTATCACCTATACTTCCTTAAAGGTGACCTATCCGTTGCACATCGTCGAACATGATGTCGATGAAATTAGGGAAATATGGTCGGATGACGAATTTCAGATTTGTGCTTTTCCGCTTAATCATCGGGTGCCCTGTAATGGGTATATCTTTAAAGAACGCAAACAAAAGGCGAGGTTTATCAAAGAAAAGGTAGAAGCCCATCAACTTACGCCCCAACAGATCAAAGCTGTGGAAAGAGGTGAATCCATTACAGTATCAGGTAAGGAAATGGCCGCCGCTTCCTTTTTGCACCCGCCTGCCGATTTGCTCAGCTATGCATATTGTTCGGATACACGGTTTGATCAGAGGATCGTGAAATGGATAAAGGGTGTTTCAGTTTTATATCATGAAACTACGTTTATGGAAGACAAACTGGACTTGGCAGATCAGACAGGTCACAGTACAGCCCGACAGGCAGCGATGATCGCAAAAGAGAGTGATGCGAAATGTTTGATCACAGGGCATTATTCTTCTCGGTATAAGGACTTGACTCCATTGCTGAATGAAGCAAAAGCAGTATTTCATCATGCATGGATTGCTGAAGAAGGAAAAAAATACGATCTCAGAAGCCTTATAAACAGGGGAGAGTACTGATATTTTACCCCATAATCCCAATGAATTCCGTAAATTGAAACGTTTGGAATTAGCTTGGATTTGAAAAAGTAATATATTTGCGGGCTCAATACGCGATTGAGAAGACAAATATGACAGCGTAGCTCAGCTGGTAGAGCAACAGTCTTTTAAGCCGTGGGTCCTGGGTTCGAGCCCCAGCGCTGTCACTGAAAAGCACTCCGGACTCGGGGTGCTTTTTTTAGTTTTTCTAAGCTCAACTTTTTACCCCTGTCTTTGTTTCGAAAGCATATTAACTAACTATTAAAGAAAATCAAGCCATGAAAAAAACTTTATTTCTAACTATGTTGCTGGCGCTGTCTGCTACTATGATGACTGCCCAGATAAAGACTCCTGCACCTAGTCCGAGTGCGACGATTACACAGACCATTGGTCTGGTAGATGTAAGCGTGGAGTATTCTCGCCCAAGCATGAAGGGCAGAACGATTTACGGCGATCTCGTGCCCTACGATAAAATGTGGCGCACCGGTGCAAATGCTGCTACGAAAATCACCTTCAGCGGTGATGTGAAATTTGGCGGCGCTGATGTACCTGCAGGTTCGTATGCGATGCTGACACGTCCCGGTAAAATGGAGTGGGACTTTATGCTGTATCCATACGTTTCTGGAAGCTGGAGCAGTTACCTCGAATCAGACGTGGAAGCCATCTCGACCAGAATAAAATCCTGGCAAATGCCGGAAGGCGTCAATGTTGAATCGTTTATGATTGGTTTTGATAATCTGACCAACAACAGCGGTGATATCTACCTGCTCTGGGAAAAAACAATGGTGATGGTGCCGATCACAGTGAATACAGATGAAGCTGTTGAGGCGAGCATTAAAAGTGCCATGGAAGGCCCATCAGCAAATGACTACTATGCTGCCGCTTCATATTACTTCGATGCAGGTAAGGACAACAAGCAGGCACTTGAGTGGATCAACACAGCTATCGATAAAGGCTACGACCGCTTTTGGGTGCAGCGCAAAAAATCATTGATCCAGGCTTCACTGGGTGACAAGAAAGGCGCAATCGCCAGTGCGAAAAAATCTCTCGAGATGGCTACTGAAGCCGGCAACGAAGAGTATATCAAAATGAACAATGAGTCTATTATGGAATGGAGTAAATAAATCGACTCCTTCATAAAATAAAAAAGCCGCAGCAAAACGCTGCGGCTTTTTTATTATCAGACCTCTGATGTTTTCATTTTATCGGGAAGTATCATATTGAAAATCAAACCCAGAATAATGACAGCACCGCAACCAATGACATTGTACCACAGGAATCCTATCTCTGTCGTCAGGAAGCACGTGAGTACAATAGCTTGTGCAAATAAAGCACCAACAAATACTGCCGTAGAAGACATACGTTTAATAAAAAATGCAGAAAGGAAAATCCCGAGGATCGTACCATAAAAGATCGAGCCCACGATGTTGACAAATTGTATCAGATTCTCAAAGAGACTTCCAAACGTCGCAAAACAAATGGCGATGACACCCCACATTAGGGTAAAAAGTTTGGAAGCATTGATAAAATGATGTTCAGAACCCTCCTTATGGAACAATCGTTTGTAAAAATCCATCGTTGTGGTTGAGGCCAGGGCATTCAGCTCTGACGCTGTGGACGACATGCCGCCAGCCATGATCGCCGCGATGAGCAGACCGATGATACCTTTGGGCAGATAGTCCAGAATAAAGCGAATGAAAATGTAATCGCGATCGTTAGACTCGACTTCAGGTAGCGTGGTTTCGATGAGCTGCTTAGCTTCCTGGCGCAGTGCAGTCTCGCGAGCAACACTTTCTTCCAGCCTTACAGGATCCACCTCTTTGGTTTCACCAGATAAAACAGGAGCAAATAATGTCTGTCGATTAGCGTGCTCTTTAGTCCATTGATTTTGCAGATCAGCATAGGCTGGACCGGCTGACGTTTCCTGTACCTGCTGCTCAGCATACGAGTTGAAAAAAAGCGGGGATTCGTGAAACTGGTAAAACACAAATACCATCACACCTGTCAGCAGAATGGCAAACTGCATTGGAATTTTAAAAATCGCATTAAACAACAACCCCAATCGGCTCTGTCGAATCGATTGCCCGGAAATATACCGCTGAGCCTGCGACTGATCTGTTCCGAAATAAGCCAATGCCAAAAAAGTACCACCGGTAATGCCTGACCAGAATGTATACCGACTGTTCCAGTCAAATCCAAAGTCGACTACATTCAGCCGGTTGTTGGCTCCCGCAATGTGCAGTGCTTCCGAAAAACCAATACCTGTCGGCAATGAATTGACGGTAATGATAAACGCAATCGCGATTCCACCCATCATCACCAGCATTTGGAATTTATGTGAGGCACTGACGGCTTCAGTGCCACCAAATAAAGTATATAAAGTCACCGTAGCCCCGATAGCCAAAATAGTCAGATTTAGATTCCATCCCAGAATGCTCGACAGAATAATCGAAGGAGCAAAAATCGTAATGCCGGCACCTAATCCGCGCTGAATAAGAAAAAGAAAAGCCGCAAGAAATCGCGTTTTGACATCAAATCGTTTTTCGAGATACTCATACACCGTATACACCTTCATCCTGAAAAAACGAGGAATAAAAAATATGCAGATAATGATCATGGCAATCGGAAGGCCAAAGTAAAACTGCACGAAGCCCATGCCATCGCTGAAGCCCTGCCCTGGTGTTGAAAGAAAAGTGATAGCGCTGGCTTGTGTCGCCATGACGGATAATCCAATGGTCCACCATTTCGAAGAATGGCCCCCTTTGATATAGGCCTCCATGTCATCATCCTTTCTGGTCTTCCAGATACCGTAAAAAACAATAAAAGCCGTGGTACTGATGAGTACGATCCAGTCTATTCCACTCATCTTCAGGTGACGTTATACTGTGACCGGATCAGAAAAAAGCAGATGATCAGAACGATGTTGAACAGCGCAATGCCCAAGTATATTTTTGGCCAGGGCGTGTGATCCGATTGGTCGTTTTCATTAGACATGGACTAGTTTTTTTGGTCAGTTGAATGAACAGGTGATCAGGACTTATCTGTTTTGTAACCGAGGGAAATCAGGTTGCTGAGTAATCGATACGGTCCGGGATTCCCTGCGGGAAGATGCCTGAACCACGAGAGACCACTGTACACAAAATATCCATCGCCGTAAGGTGCGACCAACAGTGCTCCTTCCGTAGCGTCTTCTCCGGTGTCATGCATGCTAAGCAAAGGTGTAAAGTGCTCATCCCACTCACCGGGATAATAGAGTCCCCTTTCCTGCACCCAGCCGTCAAAATCAGCAGCAGTAATTTTATTGGGTGTCATCATCGCCGGATGATCTTTTTGCAAAATACTGACCGGCGCATTTTCTTCTGTGGTTCTGTCTCGCGACAAGGTCAGCGGATACGGGGCTAGCGCATCAGTCACCAATCGACGACTGACATTGTACTGCACGATCATGGTGCCGCCGGCTTTTGTCCAGTCAAACAGGATTTTATTTTTATGTGCCAGTGCTTCAACTGTATTGAACGCCCTGACACCAAGTATGACAACTTCATATCCGGCTAAACCGGATGTCGATATTTGATCCGGTTCAATAAGGTCCACTTCGTAACCGATCTGACGCAACGAAGCCGGAACATCATCCCCGGCACCCATGATATAAGCAATGCGTCTTGGGGTGATTCCGATGTCCATACTTTGCAGATGGATCGCAGCTTCCCGCACGATCGACAAGTATGGAATATGGTCATAGTCGAGCGTGGTGGTTTTGTGATGAAAGTTTTTTGATTCCACCATCACCTTTGGGATCAAGGTAGCCGATGCAGATTTATCAGGCGGGGTGATTGTACAAACGATATCCTGTGTTTCTCCGGAATGATCAAAACTGAGGTCAAATTGCGAAGGCGAAAGAGTCCAACCCGATTCTTCGGTTTCAAGTTGCAAAGTTCCGGTGACGGCATCTGCATTGGCTATAATGGTCAGTGGAATTTGTTTGGATTCCCCTTTTCTAAATACGAGTACTTCATCTTTTGATTCAACGGTGACAGGAGGAATTATCGATACAGGTCGGGTGACTTCTCCTTTCGCCGGGTCGACAGCCTTGTAGATTAGGTCAGTCGTAAATGAAAAAGGTATGCCGTCAAAGGTCACGATCACCTCGAACTGCATCGCAGCCGGATTCCAGGGCAGTCCACGCATTTGCTGATCTTCCACCGTATACATGCCGTCTTTATAGGGCTCTTCCAGCCAATAAGGAATGCTCAGGTGGGCTGGAACCACCTCACTGATTTCAACTTCATATCCCTGGTTGTTAAGCAATGGTTCGGACAAATCAATCAGACTATCTGTTGCCAGACTTCGCACCGAAAGAAGGGACACATTCTGATCAGACCGGTTGATCACTTCGAGTGTGACAGGAAGTGTAGCTTCCGGGCTTGTACTGTACACGTTAGTTCTGGCTTCGATATAAAGTCCGAGGCAACTTTGGATCAGTGATTTACATTCTGCGAGTTTAATGTCCCGCCAGAAGGGATCCTGGAGAGATTCAATGTCTCTGTAGATCGAAAGCAGGAGAGGCAGACTGGCAGCCGGATCGGTAAAGTCAAACGTTCCTTCAAGCACCGTCACACTATTGCCTATCTTTTGTCCTCCTTTGACGCGGTTCCAACTGATATCTATATCGTCAAACAGCGAGGTAGGTTTTGTGTTTTCAGAATCCTCGACGAGGATGAGATAATCAAAACTTTCACCACGGGTTTCGGCGGCGCCAAAGCCCTGGCTTTTATGCATACTCCGGCTGCGGCCCGCAATCTCGCTGCAGGATTGACCCATGACAGGATCATACGCACCGATATCAATGCCGATCATATCGGATTTATCAACTGCCTCAAAAGCCTCTCTGGATCCATAGAAAAACCAGGAGGTGTTCCAGAATACACGCCGAGGCTGCCAGGGTTTGACCCAGGCGAGTTGATCGCTATATAGGGTTGTGTCAGCGCTGAGGGTAAACGCTTCTTCCGCTAAAATGGCGGATGCCGTATGATGGCCATGATTGGGACGCGAGGTATCAGAAGTAAATCGGTTGATGATCACATCCGGTCTGACTTTTCGAATTGCCCATACGACATCACTCAGGACATCTTCTTTGTCCCAGATCGTAAAAGTCTCAGCAGGGGATTTGGAATACCCGAAATCATTGGCACGGGTAAAGAGCTGGGAACCTCCGTCTATAGCTCTTGCGCTAAGGAGTTCGTTGGTCCGGATCACGCCAAGCATTTCACGCATCTCGGGGCCGATGAGGTTTTGACCGCCATCCCCGCGTGTCAGGGACAGGTAGGTAGTATTGACAGAAAGGTCGTTGGACAGATAACTGATCATCCGGGTGTTTTCATCATCCGGGTGGGCCGCCAGGTACAGGACATTGGCCAGTACACCGAGCTTCTTAATGTCCTTGTAAATATCGGCCGAACTCTTTTGAGCCGAAGTCGGAATGACAAAGGCCAGAAAGAGGGTAACGCTAATCAAAAGAGAAGTGGAAAGTGATTTCATTTTTGTGTTAAATCGTTGATCAAAACTTCATATTACAAACCTAAGAAATGCTTTACGCATTGTCGGACAGATCAAAAAAGAAAGAAAATAAAATTTTGTACGGTTACTATAATAAGCAACTAAAATTTCTCACCTTAGTGCCATTAACAGAATGATTGTCCAAAAGGTAACTATGCTGATATTACTCGTCACCCTAACAGTTTTTATTACGAGTGGTTTGATTTTTCTCGTAAAACTGGGCACCAGCAGAAAGTAAATTTCTGTTTCGACAATTCGGCCACCGGATAAACCAATACCCGGGACGCGCTGATTCACACACCTCTTCCGATTTAACATCGGTCACAATGCCGCCACGGTATCTTTCTCTTTCTTACTGTACCTTTGTACTCCTTACTGAACTATAGATTCATGCAAAAGCAGGTGCATTCCAGTATTCCTACCCCACAAGGACAGTGGTTTATCGACGCATATGCCGATGACCCTTCGGAACTGATGCCACACCTGGCGATCTATCCGCCCGGCCTGGATCCTGAGCAGGTAGTGGTGGTTCGGGTACACTCCGAATGCTTTACCGGTGATATGCTCCATTCCCTTCGGTGTGATTGCGGCGAGCAACTCTCACGCAGCCTTGCTGTCATCGCAAAGGAAAAGGGTGTGCTGATCTACCTACGTCAGGAAGGACGCGGTATCGGCCTGATCAATAAACTCAAAGCCTACAATCTCCAGGATCAGGGCTTAAACACCATCGATGCCAATCATCAGCTTGGTTTTGAATCGGATGAACGAACGTATGAAATCGCTTCGTTTATTCTTGAGGATCTGGGCATCAAACGGATTAAACTACTCACCAATAATCCCGAAAAAGTCAGTTCGCTGACTGAGCAGGGTATCGAGATCGTCGATCGCATTCCCATCCGTATCGAACCGAATGAAGACAATGAAGCCTACCTTCAGGTCAAACGAGATGTAATGGGCCACCTCCTCGATTGATATGAATTTCGTTTTTCCCAAAATAGACACAGACCATCCGGCATGAAGGAAAATGAACTCCCTGCAAAAGACCCAAGACTTGTGGCCTTTGAGCGCTTGCTTACGATAATGAATGAGTTGCGCGAACAATGTCCGTGGGACCGAAAGCAGGATATTCATTCACTGCGGAATCTGACCATAGAGGAGACTTACGAACTGGCAGATGCCATCCTCAAGGAAGACTGGAAAGGGATTGGTGAGGAACTGGGCGACCTCATGTTGCACATTGTCTTTTATGCAAAAATCGGAAGTGAGCAGGATCAGTTTGATATAACGTCTGTGCTCACAGATGTTTGCGACAAACTGGTTCGAAGACATCCGCATATCTATGGTGATATCCGGGTATCGGGGGAGGAAGAAGTCAAGCAGAACTGGGAATCCATCAAGAAGCGCGAAGGGAAAAAATCGGTGTTGTCCGGTGTCCCGGATTCAATGCCTGCGCTGATCAAGGCGTATCGCATGCAGGATAAGACAAAGCAGGTGGGTTTTGAGTGGGAAAACGAGCACCAGGTTTGGGAAAAAGTCGAGGAAGAACTGGCTGAATTTAAAGAAGCAGCGATGGCGAATGCGGATCATGCTGAGCTTGAGGATGAATTTGGGGATATCCTGTTTTCATTAGTCAATTTTGCCCGGTACAAACAGATTGATCCGGAAACGGCGTTGGAGCGGGTCAACCAGAAATTTAAACGACGCTTTGAGTATATCGAGTCGGCAGCACCTAAAGACCTGAAAGAGATGACTTTAGAGGAAATGGATGCCCTTTGGAATGAGGCGAAGATGCTCGAAAAGAAGAAAAAATCAGAGAGCAGCTAAATTGTAGGTAAAATCCATATCTTTGCGCCTCGAAAAACTTGTAGAACATAATATTTAGTCATTTTTAAAGCGTCGAATGACATGCCAATTTATCTAACCGCCGAGAAAAGAGATCAAATCTTCACCGAGTATGGCGGCTCACCAAAGAATACGGGATCAACAGAATCCCAGATTGCTCTGATGACCTTGAGAATCAATGAGTTGTCAAAGCACCTGCACCTTAACAAGAAGGACAACTCCTGTAAGCGTGCCCTGCTCACGATGGTAGGTCAGCGCAAGCGTTTGCTCCACTATCTTTCAAAGAAGGACATCCAGGGATATCGCGAAATCATCGAAAAGTTGGGTATCAGAAAGTAATACCTGCTCCATTGCTTTTGTGGATGGTGTCTGAGTAATTGTCTGGAGTTCAGGAAATTCTCAATTTTCAAGTTTGTTTTTTGCTTTAGATCCTGGTGTACGCCGGCCGATCTCCAATTTCCCTATACCCGATGATTATTTTTCCCACTTTTTCACAGACTATTTTGAAAATCAGATCATAACAAATTAAAATAAAACATCATGGGTGTACAAACTCCGATTACCCAATCCTTTCAGTTGCCGGATGGCAGAGAGATAACTCTCGAAACCGGTAAACTGGCTGCCCAGGCACACGGTTCCGCTTTGGTCCGCCTTGGCAAAACCATGCTCCTGGCTACAGTGGTGTCCAATAAGGAAGCCCGGGAAGGCGCTCCGTTTTTCCCTTTATCTGTAGACTACCAGGAGAAATTTGCCTCCGTAGGCCGTATTCCGGGCAATTTCTTCCGGAGAGAAGCCAGACTATCAGAAAACGAAATCCTCATTTGCCGATTAGTGGACAGAGCAGTACGACCACTTTTCCCCGATGGGTACATGAATGATACACAGATCATCATCAACCTGATCTCTGCAGAAGCCGATGTCATGCCGGATGCACTCGCTGCACTGGCTGCCTCCGCCGCATTGTCAGTATCCGATATCCCATGGGCAGGCCCGATATCCGAAGTGCGCGTAGCACGAATCGGAGGAGAGTATGTGATCAACCCGGGACGTGAAGCCCTGATGGAAGCAGATCTTGATATCATCGTCGCTGCCACCATGGAAAATATCATGATGGTGGAAGGCGAAGCCAATGAATGTTCCGAACAAGATCTCATCGCTGCCATCCGCACCGGACATGAGGCCATCAAAGTAATGTGTCAGGCACAAAAAGATCTCGCACAAAAGGTAGGTGAAAAAGCTACCGTCAAAAGAGAACTTCCCGAGCAGCCGTCAGATGAAGACCTGAAGAAGAAAGTAGAGGAAATGTGCCGCAAACAGATACTGGAAGTGGCATCAGGTAAACTCGAAAAAACAGATAGAAAAGATAAGTTCGATGCCATCCAGAAAGAACTGGTGGAGACGATCACCGAAGAACAAGGTGAAGAGTATGTGGAAGAAAAGGCTGATTTGATTTCAACTTATTTCGACAAACTGAAGAAAGAAGTCATCCGAACATTTGTTCTGGAGACAGGTACGCGAATTGATGGACGTAAGACAGATGAAGTTCGTCCGATCTGGGTGGAAGTAGATTATCTGCCTACGGCTCATGGATCTGCCATCTTCACTCGTGGGGAGACACAATCCCTGACCAGCCTTACGCTAGGTACGAAGAACGATGAGATGTTGCTCGATAATGCATTAGATTATCGTTACGAAAAATTCATCTTGCATTACAACTTCCTTCCATACTCAACCGGAGAAGTGAAGCCTATGCGAGGACCGGGACGCCGTGAAGTTGGACATGCCAATCTCGCAGGTCGTTCATTAAGAAAAGTATTACCACTTGATCAGCCATATACGCTGAGGATCGTTTCCGATATTCTTGAGTCCAATGGTTCGTCCTCTATGGCCACCGTTTGTGCTGGTTCGCTGGCGCTGATGGATGGTGGTATCCAGGTGAGTGCACCGGTTTCCGGAATCGCCATGGGTCTGATCAGTGAAGGGGGAAAGAATGCCATTTTATCCGACATCCTCGGTGACGAAGATGCACTGGGAGATATGGACTTTAAACTCACCGGCACCTCCAAGGGAATCGTCGGCTGCCAGATGGACATTAAAGTAGATGGTCTCAGCTACGAATTACTTGAAAAAGCATTGTTGCAGGCGAAAGAAGGCAGACTGCACATCTTATCCAAAATGGCTGAAGTGCTTGAGGCTCCTAGACCAGATTTGAAAGATCATGCGCCACGTATTCTCGAGATCATCATCGAGAAGAGCCAGATCGGTGCGATCATCGGCCCTGGTGGTAAAGTTATCCAGGAGATTCAGGCTGCTACCGGTACGATCATCAATATCGAAGAAGATGGTGATCGCGGAATCGTCAATATCGCGAGTGCCAATAAAGAGTCACTCGAAGCCGCTCGCCAGCGCGTCAATGCGATCGTATACGTGCCTCAGGTAGGTGAAGAGTTTGAAGCCGTAGTGCGCACGATTATGCCGTACGGTGTGTTTGTGGATTTCATGGGGAAAAGCGGACTCCTGCACGTCTCTGAAATTTCTCATTCCCGAATCGACAACGTTGAGGAAGTATTCAGCGAAGGCGATATCGTAAAAGTGAAGCTGATCGAAATCGATGAGCGTTCCGGAAAGATGCGCATGTCCAGAAAAGCTTTGTTGCCAAAGCCGGAGCGAAAGAAAAATGAAGATGGCACATATGCCGATGGGTATGGAGAAGAAGGACCACCCGAGCGCAAGTCCAGATCATTCAGCGACAACAAACGCGGTGGAGGAGATCGTCGGCAAGGCGGTGGTGACCGTCGCGGTGGCGGACACAGAAAAGGCGGTGGAGATAGAGACCGTGGTAACAGAAGATAAGTAAAAAAGGCTTCCCGAGTGGAAGCCTTTTTTGTTGCTACCTGTTGGCGTACTAACGTAGATGCAAAAGGTGTTGCGGTTAGTATATAAGGTATTATTGGATGATCATATCAAAGCTGTATTCAGAAGAGTCCAGTATTTCAAAGCTGGTTCGGTTGAGCGGATACACTTCATTGAGCATGATAGCAAAAGGACCATGGTATAACGTATCCCGCCAGTTACCTCCGGTATAAAACGTATCCTGATCGACACCGCCATTTTGGAATGAAACGCCCATGACAAAGCGGCCTTCCCAAATGCAGGCGAGTCCGTTGACATTGCACCGGCTGTCTTCAATCACAGGTCCCAGGGTCATTTCCCATCCCGATACTGGCTCACAATACGTAGCTCCGGGAACAGCTGTAAAGGTTTGCCCGGGTACAATTTCCTGGCAGAGCAAAGAAGCGTCACTCCTGGACACATCGCAGGAGAAAAGCATCAGGCTGCTGAAGGTCAGAAGTGTTAAGTGAATGTGATTTTTCATGTTCATATCCATTTATATAAGCTAAGACGAACCTTTTTTGCGTTTGGTTGGGTACAAAAGAGGTTCATCAGGACACTATAGGTAGAAAATGTTCTTTTCGGTATAACAAACTCGGTACAGATTCGTCATTATGATAATACTCCACCAAGTGATGAACTTTTTATGACCTTGCGTTGTACCACTTATGGATAAATTTAGATAAACAGCCCCTGCCGTCCCATGCGTCAATTAAAAATAGCTAACCGGATTACCGCTCGCGAGAGTCTTGCGCTGGATAAATACCTCCAGGATATCAGTAAGATCGAAATGCTGACCCCTGATGAGGAGTCCAGGCTGGCGCGCCTTGCCCGGGAGGGAGATCAGGCAGCACTTGAGCGTCTGACTGAGGCTAACCTCCGCTTTGTGGTTTCTGTCGCCAAGCAATATCAGAATCAGGGGTTGTCGCTGGGTGATCTGATCAACGAGGGAAATGTAGGGCTGATGAAAGCCGCCCGTCGTTTTGATGAAACCAAAGGGTTTAAGTTTATTTCCTATGCCGTTTGGTGGATCAGACAGAGTATCCTGCAGGCAATCATCGAGTTTTCCCGAATCGTCCGCCACCCGCACAATAAATCCACTTCGTATAATCGGCTCAACGAGGCGTATGTTTCTTTCGTTCAGGAATTTGAACGCGACCCAACCAATGAAGAGCTGGCCGACCTGCTGAATGTTTCCGTCAAGGATATCATCCGCAACCTGCCGGGCAACTTCCGTCATGTATCGTTTGATGCACCAGTGACCAGCGATGAAGGCAGTATCACCTTGCTGGACATGATCGAAACCGATGAGGAAATGCAGCCGGATCTCAAACTGATGGAAGAGTCCCTGAGACTGGATGTCATGTACAGCCTCAAAGCACTTGCGCCAAGAGAAGCAGATGTGCTGGCGTATTATTTTGGCTTGAAAGGGGAAAAACCGCTGACTCTGGATGAGATCGGGGAACACCTTGATCTGACACGGGAACGTGTCCGCCAGATCAAGGAAAGGGCTATTCGCAGGTTGCGTAAAACCATGAAGTCCAATCACATGATCAAGTCCTATCGATAATCAAAAGGACGTCCCGGAAACTTTCCCGGTTAAGCTTATTTAACCTTTCCCAACCTTCCGGTGGCTCGGTTTCCTTTTGCTTTTTCTATTTTGCATACGTATTTACAGGTATCTATGATTGAAGATATTCTCAGATCAGTCCTCGGTTTGCCCCCCGGGGTCGGAAAAATCAACAGGGATCTGGCCACTATGCGCGAGCTGACGGCACCGATTGCCCAGCGCATCATTCCATGGGAAGAGGAAAAAGAGCTCGAGTTGATGTCTCTGAATCTGGACCATAAAACCCAGAAAAAGGGGATGGACAGATTTATCGTTGGCCAGATCAAATCGATTTACTTCGAACCCATGGTGGCCTTCGCCTACAAAGATTACCTCAAAGGTTCGCGCGAAGCCTTGTTATACTGCCGCACGAGCCAGAAAGAGCTGGTCTTTCGGATCAAAAAGCGCACGGTGGACGTGTATTTGAACAGCGGGCAGGTGGCGGTCATTAATATGGGCAGTGAGATGTATGGATTGAAGTCCAAATCGATCCTTGGTCAGGTGAAGCGATATTCCGGAGATCTGCTTTCTGTGACGGTCAAAGGGGAGGATGCGGGGCATTTGTTTAACCCGCTGAGTCCGCATTCTTCGGTTCAGCGAGCATTTTATCTGATCAAAAAGCTCGATCCGGAAGAGCAGGGGATATTCCTGGCGTTGGGATTGTATGAACTTTTGACGCGAATAATTGTAAAGAAAAAGAAGAAATAGATTTTTGACGTGTATCGTTTATCTTTGCTTTAAATAAATTGCTCATATGAATGTTTTTGATTCGATTCGGGTAGTGGTGTACAGATTTCATGAAAAGGGCCTTGAGATTTTTTTGGTCAATACCGGTCTGGAAGAAGAAAACTGGCGCATTCCCTTTTCTGATATAGCTAAATATCCGATCGAAGGGGTAGAAGTTGGCGAGCGATTTATTGCCCTCGAGCACGATGAAAATCCGGATGGCACTACGAATGTTACCTGCGCGATCGAAGGAGACTGGCACGATATCCCTTCCATCCGAAAACTGATCAAAGAAGACATCAAGCTGATGACGTCCAAGATCGATAAGGTCGTTCCTGAACTCGAAAAGGGCACCTATTTTGCCGTGAAAGAAGCTTTTAAAAAAGTGATGCCCAATGAGTACAAAGTGCTTCACGAACTCAAAGACATCCTTTTGCATCGCAATATGATGAAAAATATCTGACAGAAAGGTGGCCCAATGGTCACCTTTTCTTTTTAAATTCAAAACTGTCCGGAATAATTGGAATTGAGAAGGAATTAGATTGATATTCAGATTTTTGTGTATCAACTTCAGTCAATATAGAATATACCCCCTACATCGGCTATTTAACGAAAAACTAAAGCGAATTAGTGAAATCTGTCAGCGAAAATTGTTTGACCGCTTGAATGCCCGCTTTTCGCGTCCGCAAGAGCGAAAAGTGGGGTATTGAAATCCGAATAGGCGTGCAAGCAAACCGAATGTTAAAATGATGAACAAATCCTAAGGGGAGTTTTTTCGCTGACGAGGTTTTTGGTTACTTTTTTCCGGTAAAAAAAGTAACAAGAATGGTGTCTGGGTATCGATTATTATGTGTCCAAAATTTATTTTGGGCACTTATGTTTTGAAATAAATGCTGAATTCCTTTCTAATTTCAAATGGTTAGGGCAAATTTGTCTTACCAATATCCCGCACCAATAAATTATCACCATGCCTGTTGCCGCTACCGATTTTTCATTTCCGGGTCAGTCCGGTTACTACCGAGGAAAGGTCAGAGATGTCTATTACTTTGATAAGACTCTGGTGGCGATTGCCACGGATCGCATTTCTGCTTTTGATCACATCCTGCCTCGTCCGATACCCTACAAAGGTCAGGTGCTGAATCAGCTTGCCGCCTACTTCCTGGATGCGACCAAAGACATTGTGCCCAACTGGAAACAATCTGTTCCTCATCCTAATGTCACCATGGGTTTGGTTTGCGAGCCGATCCGTATTGAGATGGTAATAAGGGGTTACCTCGCAGGACATGCCTTGCGAGAATATAAAGCAGGAAAAAGAGTGTTGTGTGGCGAGCCGATGCCGGAAGGTATGATCGACAATCAGGCTTTTCCTCAGCCTATTATCACGCCGGCTACGAAAGCTGACAGCGGACATGATGAAGATATCTCTGCGGCCGAGATTATCCGAAGAGAGATTGTCCCCAAAGAAGTTTTTGAAGAGATGTCCCGCATCACCCGCGCTTTATTTCAACGTGGAACAGAAATGGCGGCCAAACGCGGATTAATTCTGGTGGACACCAAATACGAATTCGGCTGGCATAACGGCACGTTGATGATCATTGATGAAGTGCACACACCTGACAGCAGCCGGTACTGGTACGCAGACAAATACGACCAGAATCAACAAGACCGCAAGCCACAGGAGCAGCTTTCCAAAGAGTTTGTCCGCGAATGGCTGATGGCCAATGGATTTCAGGGCCTTGAAGGACAAAAGATGCCGGACCTCGATGATGCCTTTGTTGATCAGGTGAGTAACAGATACATCGCTTTGTATGAACAAATGACCGGAGAGGATTTTGAGAAAGGGGATGATGCGCCGGAGGTGATTGAGGCTGCTATCCTAAACGCTTTGCCAGGTTAACCTCAGATTCAGACGCCAGCTTTAGCTCCTTCACCTGCAGGTGGAGGTAGTTTTTTGCTTTTTTGTGTTTGTCCTCCAGGAGAACAATTCCTCCACTTTCAAGTGGAGGTTGCAGGCCGGCTTTCTCCCACAACCCCTGCCTCCACTTTTAGTGGAGGACTGGGTTTGGTTCCTCTACCTAAAGGTGGAGGTAGTTTTTTCAGTGCTGGGTTTGGGCTCTCCACTAGTTTGGTTCCTCCACCTAAAGGTGGAGGTAGTTTTTTTTGTGTTTGTCCTCCAGGAGAACAATTCCTCCACTTTCAAGTGGAGGTTCCAGGCCGGTTTTCCCCCCTAAACCCTACCTCCGCCCAAAACTCCCTCAGCTCATCATGCAGGGAGTTTTTTATGTGATGCTCCTCCTGATTGTGGATATAGTTTTTTACTCTGGTAAGTGCTCTGGGAGAAACAGAGGTAATATAATATTCATCCTGCCATTCAAATTTATTGAATACGGTACCTGATAGCAGATTTGTTTTATTGACCCAGTAGGAGGATTCCCCTTTTAGAAGCTGCATAGTTTTCCGAAGGGTCTGATCTGATTTCAGGCTTATGAGACAATGGCAATGGTCCTTATGTCCGCTTATGGCCATAATGCCGATCGATTTGGTTCGGGCATTTTGAAAGATATGATCCCAGACTTTTTTTCGAATGGATGAACTGTACAGGAACGGAGTACGGTATTTTGTTGTCCACACACAATGGAGGTAAGCCCTGATATGAGGCATAATGGGGTTTGGTTTTCGGGTGAAGTATGGATATAGAAAATTAGGGAGTTCAGACAACACTTGCAAGTTGTGCTGACTCTTTTTCAAATCCTTTTATGCCTGTCTGGATATTATTTTTGAATTAACCTTCCACAAATTTCTTCAAGGTCGAAATCGCATATTCCACTTCACTCTCGACATTGTAGACCGCGATACCCATGCGGGTGACACCTCCTACTTCCATCAGATCGAGGACCTCTACTGCGCGCTTGGCATAGAAGTGACCATCCCAGGCGCAAATAGAATGCTCCGCAAGAAATTTGCAAACTTCGGCGGGCCGTTTGTTTTCGATGGTAAAAGAAATTGTGGGTGCTCGCTGCTCTTCTTTGAGCGGAGGGCCGTAAATATCCACGCCTTCCAGATCCCGAAGACCGAGGTAAAGTTGTTGGGCCAGTCCGCGCTCGTGCGTCTGCAAAACAGACATGCCACTGATAATTTTTTCTCTGGTAGAATTACCATTTCCAAAGGAAGCGAGGAAATCTACGCAGGCAGAGACTCCGACAAGGGCAGCATGATTGTGCGTACCGGTTTCGATGCGGTTGGGTGCTCGCTGAACCTGGACGCGCAAACGATCTGTGTTGAGGCTGTCGAGCGCGCCCGGGCGGGAATACAGGATCCCGACATGGGGGCCATAGAATTTGTAAGCCGAGCACAACATAAAATCACAATCGATGGCCTGCACATCAGTTAGGAGGTGTGGCACATAATGCACAGCATCCACGACCAGCAGAGCACCTGCCTCATAGGCAAGTTGGCGTACGCGATCGATTTCATTGACGGTGCCAAAGATATTCGATGCTAATCCAATGGCTACTACGCGTGTGCGTTCGCTGATTTTCTTTTCGAGGTCTGCGTAATCGAGGCTGCCGTCTTCTTCGAGGGCGACTTCGCGAACGATGATTCCATGTCTCCGTTGATTGAGCCATGGGCCGCGGTTGGCTTCGTGATCCAGTTGCGTGATCAGGATCTCATCTCCCGGCTGGAGGGTTCTGGCGATCGCATTGGCCAGTGTGAAGTTGAGCGTGGTCATATTGGCACCAAACGAAATGGTGTCCGGTCCTTCGGCGCCGAGCAGTTCGGCCACTTGTTTGCGGCAGTGATTGATCAGCTGATCGGTTTCGTGTGAAGTGATAAAATGGCCATGTGTATTGGCATTGCAGTTTGAGTACACATTCACCATGGCGTCAATGACGGATTGCGGCACTTGGGTACCTGCCGGCCCGTCAAAGTGGACGATGGGGCGGCCGTTGACTATTCGCTTCAGGGAGGGAAACTGACTGCGTATCGAGTCGTTCATATTGCTGTCTGTTATTGATCATGCAATATAAGACATTAGACACAAGATGCTAGACACAAGATGTTAGACACAAGATGTTAGACCTGAGACCTGAGACCTGAGAGGTCATGAAGTAGGGAGTGATGAGGTGATGAGGTGATGGGGTGAGGGAGTGATAGTGTGATGGTGTGATTTCGGGACCAATTCTGGTCTGTTGTCAATGAATGGTAGCCATTCAATGCGTTGAAAGGATCTCACGAATCCCGAATAATAAGTACTGAGTTTTCTATCCATAACTTAGCTATGGACTTCACCAAAGTTGTTTCCAATGCTCTATGCCTGTCGACTGAGAAAGGTTTACGATGAACGGGATCGGTTTCAAGGATTTCTATTCTGGCGCCAGGATTCGCATCGGTTATATGTTTCAATCACTCCCGCTTTGCGGCATACACCGACTGCACTGATTAATTTCTGTTTGGAGAAAGTAAGTATTAGACAGTTGAGAATGACTAGGGTATACCAGCGAATTTTGTCGCTCTAAATTGTCCGAGCTCCCTAACCAGCTTGTATTTCTGTCCGCAAGCAGAAATACAAGGGAGAGTGAAAACGATGGCAAATGGAAGCAACCAACCAAATCTGAAAAAGAAACCACATTGCGAGTTTTTAGAGCGACGAGGTTTTTGGTTCTTTTTTCCGGAAAAAAAGAACAAATAATTCAAAGGTTATTAGAGCACTTTTTAGGCGATCGAATAGACATTTGGCAATGGGACAGGTGAAAAAAGTAACAAATCCTCGAAATAGAGAAATCTTGAATGCACCTAAATACCATAGGAAAGTAAGAATCAAAAAGAAAAAACCTGGGTTACAGGGGGATAACCCACCTGTAACTCCAAATCCTCCGGAAACTTTACCTTTGCCTTCCTTGTTAAGGAGAATAGTTGTTTGAAAATATGGGGCTGATCTGCCTTTGTAAAGCTACGGCGGATGAACCTTGTATTTCAAAAAGTATTGTTCATTGATAATTGGGGCTGACAGGAATCGACAGTAGAGTTCATATGTCAGTAAGCATGCCGGGGAATGGTGATTTACCTCGTACCAAATGATCATCGACCTACAATTGGCGATAGTAATTTCGCTTTGGCAGCCTAATTCTAGGTAATTAGAATGCCTTTGTGCCGTTGGTTTGATATCTGCTACAAAACCTTCCGCATATAACCAAAATGCAGATTACGCTGAGGGAGCGTCCTGACCCAAAGCCGACAACTTAAAGGAATCGGAGCGTATCGCGTCGTTGGAGTACCTGATGCGTTCTTAAACCAGAACTTCATCTAAGCATGTAGAAAGCTGATGTAGTCTTTAGCTGGACGGGGGTTCAATTCCCCCCAGCTCCACCACCTCACGAACAGGTTAAAACAGTAACGAACATTGTAATATATAAAGTGCTATATATTAATGATAATGAAAGGTTTTTTTATGTTAGTTCGTTCGTCCTTGTTCTTTTCCGCTCCATATACGTGTTAAATTTGTGTGGAATTATTTTTGTGACCTATCTTTGAAGAGAAACAAATCCATGGTAGAAATGGCTTCTCTTACATTCTCCTTTAATTCCCCAAAACAAAGGGCTAACATTGAAGCCCGTCTAACCTACAAGACAAAAGAAGGCAAAAGGATCTCCTGTTACGCACGTATTTCTATAGAGGTTGACAAGGAATACTGGGCTGCATATACAGCCGGGAAAAACTTTCGTGATATAGACAAGATCAACCTTAAGTCCAAAATCGATAATGAAACTGCTGCTATTAGAGAGCACGTTCTTCATCAGTTTAACACACAATTCCACACGCTTGCCCAGGTGGATGGTTCATGGCTAAAACAATCCATCCATGAGTACTATTATCCGGCTCCTTCCCAACAGGAAACACTTACAGGGTATTGGAGGTACTACATCGAATTGAAGAAACATGAAAACAGCACTGTCAAGCAGTTTAAACTTGATTCACTTTATTCTCGATTACAGACTATTGATCAGAAAGCAGGAAGGATTCATCGTCTTGATGAAGTCAATGAGAACTATCTAAGTACTTTCATTTCGTGGCACAAGAAGAATGGGTATGCTCATGGAACAATTCTTCGAGATTTCAAATGGATTCGTACAGTTTGCCGCCATGCATCTGGAAATGGGTTTCAATTACATCCGCAATTTGCCAACTTGCATGTCAAGGCGAGCAAGGATAAAAACCCAATTATATACCTGGATCCACCAGAAATTGACCAGGTACGAAATCTATCTGGTCTCCCGCCCTATTTGGACAACGTAAGAGATTGGCTGCTTATAGCCTGTGCAACGGGCCAACGGGTTTCGGATTTCATGCGAATGTCCCCTTCTATGATCCGTAAAGATGATCAGGGGAGAAAGTTTATCGACATTACGCAGGAAAAGACGGGTGCTCCAGTTACTATACCTCTGTTACCTGAGGTGGCTAAAATACTTGTCAAAAGAAATGGAGATTTTCCTCGACCTATTAGTGACCAAAAATTCAATGAGTATGTCAAAGAAGTTTGCAAAAGGGCAGGAATAGACACTGTAGTTAGGGTCAAGAAGCGAATAGGTAATCAGTATACCGAAGGGAATTTTCATAAATACGACCTAATTAGCTCACATGTGGGGAGAAGATCCTTTGCATCAAATTACTATGGAATAATACCCTCTTCTTTGTTGAAGAATATCACAGGTCACAGCACGGAACAGATGCTACTGAAATACATTGGTAAGACAAGTAGTGATACTGCAGCTGGTGCTTATGATATTATGGTGGGGGCACTGAATTAAACTAAATCGAGAGAATGTCTAAGAAACGTATAAATCGAGAAGAGCCTGAGGAATTAATACCTAATGAGGGTCCTTTCATTTCTGATGAAGCTCATGAGAAATTTTTTAACGATGATTCTAATTTTATTCCCGATTTTCCATATGTAAGACCAATCAATGAAAAATTTGACAAGGATGGACTCTATCTATTTCAACATATTGTAATCTTTCACCTTGCACTGTTAGCGGATTACTTCCCAGAAGATCAATTTCCACATGTAAAAGATAAATGCTTTCAATATTATAAAGAAAGAAACCTTGAAAGCGTAGGAGTAAAGGCAGAAACATTTTGCAAATCGTATTCGAAATTTACTCAATTTGAATTAGAGGACGGCAACAGAATCATCGCTCGCGAAAAGTATGTTAGCTATAGCGTAGTTGACACTATCACTCCTTTTATTGAAAAATGGTATCCTTATGCAACGTTGTATATACAAACCCTTAATGCTTTCACTTATAAACTTGAACCAATTCATTATTACTGGATCTATCGCGAGGTAAGGAGTAAACTTCCAGAATCAATGGAGGACTTTAGAATGGAATATTGTCCTCACATACCCAAAGAAACTTTTAGAACATGGCAAAAACGATATTCTAATACAGAAACCCCATATGATTTAAAGGGATACATCAAACATTTCATAGATTTTCATTTCTCAAATGAATCTAAGTCAGATTAACTATAAAATTGCCTTGCACCTTCTTAACTGATCAAGTAACTACTTTAACTGTTTTCATTTGATTTAATTTTTATTTTACTGGTTCAAATCGGGACCTTCACCTATTTATATTTGCTGACCTTCGTTTCCATGATTAAAAGAAGAAATTATGGAAAGTGAAAAAGTAAGTCCGGAAAAAGCAACAATCATCCTGTTGGATGAGCACAAATTTGCTGAAATTCTCAACCGGATCCTTGATGCCAAGCTGCATAAGATTCTTCATCCTGCAGCACCGATTAAACATCCAGAGCCTTTGGATGACTACATTCCTAAATCAGCTGTTCGTGATAAGTTGCTATCATCTTCCACCTTATGGAAGCTTGAACAGAAAGGCAACTTAAAGACCTATGCTATTGGCGGTAAACGGTATTACAAGCGAAGTGAAATCGAAAGTTTAATTCAGGAAGTGAAGAAATGAAAGTAAGAATAATTGAAGTAGAGAGAGAAGAACTGTCAACTGGAATATACCGTAGACTAATATGGGCTAATATCCCAATTGATCAACTTTCAGATCAGGATGTAAATGAGTTTTTAGAGAGAACTGATAAGAGCTGGCCTAATCGTGAAACTATCTCTTCCCTTACAATGAGGAAAATTAGAAATGATATGAAAAATCGGCCAAATCACTTTTTTGAAACAGTTTCTATTCCACCTTCAGAACAGGGGAAGATTAGAACAATGTTCTCAAAGAACTAACTTTTATCCCTATGGAATATATAGAGTGCTCTCAAAAATTAAGTTTGAATAACCATGTTGTAGATAGGGACTTTATCATTCGCCAATTCAATACCTCTGATAGGCTAAGAAGTGTATTAAAGGCAAACTATGGTTGTAGGGATATTTCTGATGATTGTCTATCATGTAAAGATGAAAAAGACGAGTTTTCAGTTTGCTTTGATGGGGAAGTGGTATCTGTTGACTATGAATCTGGGGCCACAATGGATATGACCCCTTTTGAGGTTCTTTCAACTATTATTGAGGAGGATCCAATCGAATGGTTAAAGAAAGAAAACTTGATATCGTTAGGTTCAAATGAGCAGGTCCAGAGGCCTACTCAGGTGGGGCGGATAAGTTTTTTTAAAGGGCCTATAACGAATACAAAACCAGAGAAAGAGATTGGTATAGAAGAGGTGTATGAATTTATCCGAAGTGATAATTTAAAAGAGTTGACTGCTCAGCTCAGAAAAATTAAAGAACTGGATGAAAAGCAATATAAAGCCAGTAAAGCAAAACTACTTCCAAGCGTTACGTTTGGTGGGAGTTTTGAAAAAAGAGCTAATTCTAAGATAAGAGAATTATCAAATCTTATGTGCTTTGATATCGATGACATTGAGGATGTTGATAGAACGATTACACAATTATTAGATGATATTCATTTGGGGATTATACTATTATTTATATCTCCTGGTGGAAATGGCTTAAAAGCAGTACTGAGATCTCCTCTCGGATTAGATTATAGTTCAGCTTATCAATCGATTAGAGATTACCTAAAAATGAGACTCGGAATTGAAACCGATCCTACCTCTGACATTTCGAGGGCTTGTTTTCTATGCCATGATGAAAATGTATTCTATAATGCCCATGCAATAGTTACCTGCTTGCCGAAGGTTTTTAACAAGGAATTGAAGAATAAATCCTTGCCTACGGATATATTTAGCATTGGGCCCGTAACCAATTCAGGAAACCTAAAAGATATAGACAAGGTGAATTTCTATTTATTAGCCTTAGAGGAGAATTCAATTGATATTACTGATAACTATTCTGAATGGCTAAGAGTTGGATTTGCATTTGCAGGTTTTGGCGAAGATGGAAGGGCTCTATTTCATCGCTTATCCAGGCTGAGTGAAAAGTATGTTCCTTCCGAGGCCAATGAAAAATTCACCAATTTATTGAGTACCGGGAAAGGTGAAGTTGGTCTTGGTACATTTTTCTACCGCTGTCATAAATATGGAATTAGGCCTGCTGAGATGATACCAGGCAAGCAAGACTCTATCAAGAAATCCTCCCATTATTTAAGCTCCAGTGTTCAATCCAATAAGTTACCTAAGAAAACAGATAAAATTGGGGAACCAGAAAAGAAAAGAGAAGGTAATTCCAAGAGTGATATTGATTGGGAAAGGCTGCTTAATGAGCACAAAATAGATCCATCAGAGGATATTCCGAAGCCCCCTATAGCTTGGAAAAGCGGAGAAGCAACATGTGGAACTTTGGGCAACTATTCATTGATTATTGGTAAAGCAAAAAGCCGTAAATCATTCTTTGTTAGCATGGTAGTTGGGGGTATTCTTAAAGGAAATAGTACGAAGAATCCATTTAGTTCTAATCTACTGAACCCAAAGAATAGAGTCTTGTTGTTTGACACTGAACAAAGTAAATACCACGTGCAATGTATTCAAAAGAGGATACATAGGTTGGTTGAGTGTGAAGATAGTATGCTTAAACTTTCTGTATATGCACTTCGGCCCCTGTCTCCCCAGGAACGTTTAGCTATCATCGACTATGCTATATCTAATACAACTGATGTAGCGATTGTGGTTATTGATGGAATTGCGGATTTGCAGACTGATATTAACAATCCGGAGCAAGCTGTTATGGTTGCAACGAAGTTGCTAAAATGGACAGAGCAGAAGAATATTCACATTATTACTGTTTTGCACGAAAATAAAGGGGATAGGAATGCCAGGGGGCATTTGGGAACAGAACTGGTGAACAAAGCAGAGACGACTCTCTCAGTAACCAGGGATAAGAAAAATCCAAATATTTCGATCGTAGAACCTGAGTACTGCCGAAATATAGAGCCGGGATCGTTTGCTTTCGAGATTGATAATGGTCTGCCTATTAGAAGTCTGACTTATGAACATCGTACTGGAGGCTCCGTAAAAGCTGAAAATCTTGATGATGAGGTAATTGGCAGAATTATTAATAAGGTATTTGAAACGAATCAGGAGTTCTCATATTCAAGTTTATGGAGAAGCATTAAAATCGCATATAATGGACTTTACACCGGTAATTTGGCTGACAACCAGGCTAAGTCTGTAATTGAGATAGCAAGAATGAATAAACTCATTTACCAGAAAGCTAATAGAGGACCATACTTTTTAGGATCTAAAGAGGATTAAATGTTTAGGGGCACATATATGCCCCTAAACTAACAAACTTTTAAGTCAGATTAGGTTTAAACTGAAGTAAACTCATTAAACTCTTATTGCATAAATAGTTAATATTCAAGATGTAATAAAGTTTGACTAATGATTTGTCTTCAAACCTTTCGACATGAGTTAAAAGTTTATCTGGTATAAACCCTAATAGGTAATTATTTCGTTTTAAGGCCAAGGAAATGAAAAGTGCATACCATCAATACATTGCGAATAAATACCCCGAACATTATCAAAAATTGCTTCAGATAGAAGAGGCAAATGCAGCTGCAATGCAGAAGCCAAAGGATGAAATTATTCTTCGCCTGGAATCTATAGGTTTTCACAGAGGGGCAGTAAATGCTTTATCTGATACACATTACCTGTCTACTCCTTGTGATAAAAAGGGCGATTTTAACCTGATTTACCAAAGAGGAGGAAACGTATATAATGACTTTGGCGATCTCGGATTCAGTTATAAGAAGGGGGTAGATGTTTGGAAATCGTGTGGTCAGATCCTTAAAGAGGGGTTCTATACGCTCGATGAGTTTAATCTTGTACTGGATAGGATGGAAGGTAGCCGATGGTACCGTAGCAAGGGGGAGGGTGTAAGAAAACTTCCTGTCCTTACCAATCTTCAGCGCAAAGTGTATATTGCCCTGCCATCGATTTTTAGTTGGGCAGAGGGTAAGGACATAGCTATCCAGACCGGAATGCCGTCCCGCACGGCCCAACGGTTTTTTGGTAATGGAGCTTTGTTTGATAAAGTCAAAAATGGCTTCTACATGAAAAAAATCATATTTGAAGAAATGTAAGGATATACTTCAAAGCCGCATTTTGGGGTGTTTTAGGGATTGGAGCGGTCAGTTTAGCCAGAAAAGTCATTATATAAGACATCTTTCGTTCGTATAAAGAATCAAATGAAAATATGGTTTGTAATTAACTTATGAATTAATAAACTTCAAAATATTACCAAAAAATGCGAAAGGACATCAGTGATTACCTAATTCACTTCACAAAAGATTCAAGTGAAATTTCAGCGATTTATCATCTTAATTCCATGCTTGAACACCAAACCATTTTTGGAGGTAATGGTCATATTAGAGGAGGACATCTATGCGTTTGTTTTTCTGAGGCACCATTAGATGCCGTACGTAATGGTTTGGTTAATTCGAAATATTATAGCAAGTATTCAGGTTATGGAATTATGGTAAAAAAGGACTGGTTATTTAGACTTGGTGGAAGACCAGTGATATACGGGCCTTCTGAGGAGCTGGATGAACTTCCTTCATCCTGGCAATGGCGAACTGTAAAGTTTAGTCCAATATCTAATCCACCAATTGATTTTACCTGGGAGAGAGAGTGGAGGATTAATACAGCTGAACTTCTTTTTAATAGTGAGGATGTATCAGTAATTGTGCCTGATCTAAAAGGAGCACATAAAATTTATGATCTATATATTGACCCGCAGGTTGAAGATAGATTTAATTGGGAGTATGAAAAGGAGAATTTTATTCGATCTTATAGTCAAATTATGGACTCGAGAGAGGCAGAGCGATGGTTTGGGTCACCACCGTCTGTTGGTTACTTCCCTTGGAAGATAATCACGCTTGACAAATCATTACTTTAGATTTACTTACTAAAAGGGTATAATCAAAAAGACTTCCCTTTTTCGATTATTTTATTAGCAAGTTCTCTTTTTGCCTGATCTTCTATCCCAACTATTCGAGATTCTTCAGAAATCGGAGCCCTTTTCTTTGGAGGTCCAAAGGCCTCCTTTTTGGATAATTCACTGAATATCAACACCTTGGGTTCGTTCTGATTCTTGACAGATTTTGGATTCATATACGGAAAGTACTAATATTTTAAATATTTTATATCTCAAAATGTTGTTGCCTTAGCGAATGAAGAGTCTGCTCTTCTAAGGTAGGTAAAGCCTGTAAACTCATCCTATTCTTAGGCATTGCCTTCTTTGGATCAATTAAGGCGTAATTTCCGTCTGATAACTTTCTCTTTTCTTTCATAGAAAAAAACTCCAAATACCTTCTTGGTGCAACGCCATCATACATTAGAATTTTTACTTTATTTTTCGTATCCTCACTATCACTTTCATCATCTGTCATTGAGTCTTCATGTAATTCTAAACAAAGGCTTTTAACATAAGGCTCGATGTAGTAAATTTCTTGAATCCCCGATAAAATAATATGCCGTCCACAATTATGACAGGGAAATGTTGTACAAAATAACTTTCCTCCGACCATTCTATCACTTGACAATTGGCTGCCAATAATGATAGCATGCATTTCAGCATGGACAGATCTGGAGAATTCAATTAGATCTTTGACTTTCGAGGATCGCCTAACTCTATCTTGGAATAATTGAATAAAAGAATTGAATTTGCTTTCTGTAAGTTTTTTATTCAACTCTTCATTATTTATTTCAATTTCTAAATACTTTAGTAACTTTTCAATAATGTCCTTTTCTACGAGTGATTCCGCAATTTCTTTTGAAAGAAGATCCTTTTTATTATCATTACGACACATCCCTCCATACTTAAAGCACCTAAAATCATTATCCCGTGGTGTGTCCTCTGTAATTAGATTTCCTCCAAACTTTGGTACATCATTCCATCCCCGTGCAATTATTTCACCTTGAGTCGTTGTGATAACAGCACCTACCTGCCTTGACATACATGCTGAATTTCCGGCAACCGACTTTGCTTCATACATCGCAATTTCATGAGTCAAGGGAGTGACTATTTGAGTCTCAAAAATTAGATTTATATATCTTTTAACTTTATCTTCTAATGTATTTGTTTTAACACTTGGTAAACGAACAAAAAAGTCTGCATCAACAAATGTTTCTCTTACATTCTGACCATGATTATTGTTTTCACTTTCATCAATCTCAATAATTCTTTTTGTTTCGAGCCGACTTAACCCCCTTTTATTTATTAAATTATCTTCTCTGATATGCTTAGGAGAGAATACACTAAAGAGGTAAAATATGTCACGATAAACCTTTCTGAATAGATTGAGTTCATCTTCATTTTTTAGTGAATCAATAATGTAGCAAGTTCTTTGGCTTTTCAAATCTGACAAAGGAATTGGATCTTTCCCTTCTCCTCTCATTCTCTTTAAATGAATATCCTTTATTGCGAGTTCAGCTAAGATTGCATTATTGAACTTCTTTCTTAATAGATTTCCATTGTCTATTTTGTGCATAAAAGTAGAAAACTCATTAGTCTGGCCTTCAACTTCTTGTAGTTCTATTTCTCCATGATCTGCAATATATTTACTCAGTTTTATTATCCTTACATCATAGGCATAATCCTCAGTAAGTACACTCCTAAGAACATTAATCAGTTCATCTTTCGAACTTCCTATTGGATAGCAAACACCTATCACTAATTCCTCAGTTAAAGTATTTTCTACTTTTTCTGCGGTATTTTTTCCGAGACCTTCCTTGGATTCTGGTGTATCAAGTTTTTTAGCTAAACTACCTTGTGGCATAGAAATATATTTTCTTGAAAAATGATTATTTAAAATTGAACTTTAGCAGCCCTTTCGCCATCTTCGCAGTCTGCACCCTCACTTCATTTATACTCAAAAGTAGATTCAGTATATACTTCTGATTTTCAACCTCTTTCGCACACTCATTTGGATCATTTTTGATGTTATTGTCATTTTTTGTGTAATTCAATACCCCCAATCCTCATGCGCCACCGGCAACTCATTCAGCTGATCTCGATATAATCGCCACTTAGGCATAGATCTATCCATGTGAGCTACGAAACGATCATTGTGGTTACGCTCCAATAAATGTACGAGTTCATGAGCGATGATGTACTCCAGGCAGATGGGTGGCTTCTTGGCCAGTTCAAGATTTACCCAGATGCGCTTTGCTTCGATGTTACAGGCTCCCCATTTGGTGCGCATTTGTTTGACACCCCAGTCACTTGCCTCAACTCCTATGATTCTTTCCCATTTCTGTATGAGAGCTGGTATCTGATCTTTTAGATGTTGTCGGTACCACTCTTTCATTAACTGAGCACGCCTTGATTCGGTAGTTCCTGGCCGGACATACATCTTAATCTTCTTTGTACTGGTTTGCTCTACTTGGTTCTTGCCTTTTCGTTCGATAACATCAAGTAAATAACGCTTACCTTGAAAATAATGACTTTCGCCAGAAACATAAGTACGTGGTGTTTCCCGGTGCTGTTCTTTGAAAGTCTTAATATGCTTTTTAATCCAGCCCAGCTTTGATATAGCAAAGAGCCTGACAATCTCATGGTCAGTTTTATTAGGAGCAGCCAATCGGATTCTTCCAGTCGGTGGATACACGGCTAAGTGCATATTGATAATGTCCTTGCGGACAACATCAATCTCTACATTACCGATCCTGATCTGCTCCTTAGTACTCACGCTGGGCTTTTATTATATCCATGATCTCATCAATACGGTCCTTGTCTTTCTCTGGGAGAAGTTCCAAAACTGCCAATTTGAGTTTTCGCTCCTTAATTCCACCATCACGCCAACCATCCAGTTTCGTGGCCTGAATAACAGCATCCAAAGCGATGGCCATGTTCTCATTCTGATCCAGATTATCAAACAGGGCCCTGGTGGCAGTAGTCTTTAATGAATCCGGATACGATGTGCTCTCTTCCGGCTTACTAATCTGTTCTGCCAAGGCTTTAATTTTCCCCAGGTACATCTGATAGGCGATGGCTTCCTCTTTCCTTTGCCGGATCAATTCATCCAACAGTTGAGACATTCGCTCGAAATATTTGGGATTGGTTTGGCGTTCCTCGATGATCACTCTTCGGACGTTGTTCTCAATAGTCTCAGCGACGGCTTCTCTTGGTCTTTTTCTTTCAGGCTCATTTGCAGGCTCTGATACATGGAGGATGAGCTCAACCAAAGACTTATTCTCGAAATCGGAGATCTTCCTGCTTGATTTAGCATCCAGGTACATATCCATAAGTTGTCGCATTCCTCCCTCATAAGCCTTCAGGTCAACCCAGTCTCCGGAGGCCTGTTTGATGGTTTCTCTCAGATCCGTATAGAATTTAACCTGATCTTTGATTTTTTCGGCTTCCTCGAAGGAGTACCCAACCTTATGCATTTCATTAGCTATCTCGGCATACGCTCGAATCAATTTGACCACGGCCTTGTATAAAGCTACCCTTAGTTCTTCTGTTGCCTTAATGGCTTCCAGATCCTCAGGATCTCCACAGAAATACCGAATAAACTGGGGCTCTTCCTGCGGAGGATAAACGGGTTCACATATGGCTATGACTGCCTCCAGAGCATTTTCAAGATTGTTTCTTGAGACTTCATAACGATCTTGTAAGAGCCCGCTTATATCTTCTTTGTCATAGTGCTCAAAAGCCTCTGAAGTATAATCTTTGATGGCACCTTCAAGACTCATGAACAGGTCCTTGTAATCTATGATATATCCATACTTCTTACTTTCCGTGTCCACCCGATTTACCCGACAAATCGCCTGAAACAATCCATGATCCTGCATTGACTTGTCAATGTATAAGTAGGTGGCAGAAGGCGCATCGAATCCGGTTAGAAGTTTGTCCACCACAATAAGCAATTTCATCTTAGCAGGTTCGTGTTTGAACTTTGCCTTAACCTCCTTTTCAAAATCTTCTACACTCAAACCACCCAGCATATCCTGATAAACTGTGTACTTCTTTAAAGCCTCCGTTGGATTAGCTTCGCCGGTTTCCTCGCCTTTGATATCTCCATGATGGGGGACATAAGAAGTGATAAGTGCACACTCCTTGAATCCCGCACTCTGGAAAAGTTCAAAGTATCTGCAAGCCTGATAAACGCTTCCGGAAACAAGTAAAGCATTCCCTTCCCCGTCTGACAATCTTGGCCGCACTTTGAAATCACGAATGATATCATATACAATCTTTTCAAGTCTCGATTTGGATCCAAGCACTTCCTGCATTTTACCCCACCGCTTCTTTAGCTCAATTTTAGCAATATCCGTCAATCCTCTTGTCTCGGCTTCAAACCAGTCATCTATACCCTGTTGATCCGTAACGAACTGCTCAACATCTCGTGCTTCATATAGGAGATCCACCACAACTCCGTCCTTAACTGCTTCATCAAACTTATATGGACGGCCTATGTAGCTACCAAATACTTCAATGGACTTTTGTTTGTCCTTTTTTAATAACGGTGTTCCTGTAAAGCCAATAAACATAGCATCCGGCAGAATCTCCTTCATCGCATCGTGAAGAATACCGGAATGCGTACGATGACATTCATCTATGAAAACATAGATATCACCCTTTGCTTTAAAGTCAGCGGGAAGACTACTTGCAAAATCGTCAATGAACTCATCGACATCTGTCTCTTCTTTAGTTCTTCCAAACTTATGGACCAGGCTACAAATAAGCCATGGCCTATTCTTATTCAATGTTTCAAGTAGGTCTCTGCCGCTTGTTGTACGATATATTTCTTCGTCAACCCCTGTAAATGTTGTTTGGATCTGTTCATCTAACTCCTCTCTATCTGTAAGGATAAGCACACGACTGTCTCTAATGTGCTCGCGAATCCATTTCGTAAGCCAAACCATCGTCAGGCTTTTTCCCGATCCCTGGGTATGCCACAGGATACCACCCTCTCTTTTCAAAACCCTTTCCTGGGCAGCTTTCAGGCCAAAATACTGATTAGGGCGACATACTTTCTTAGTGCCGCTATCAAAGACTATAAAGTCATGAATGATTTCAAGAAATCGTTCCTTCTGACATAACTGGGATAAATGCTTGTCCAGTGAGTAGTCAAACACTACGTCCGAGTCTTCCTTCCAACTCAAATAGTACTTTTCTGGAGTCTCTATGGTGCCATAACGCAAACCCAGGGCATCACTTCCGGCCATGACAAGCTGCATAGTTGTAAAAAACCTTGGGATAAATTCACTCTTTTGATTATCGAGATTTTGACGGATGCCCTCAGAAACAGAAACTTTTGACCGCTTAAGTTCGATGACTCCCAGCGCAATACCATTGACATAAAGAACTACGTCCGGTCTCTTTTTATGCTTTCCGGAAAAGGTCACCTCTTCTGCAACTCCAAAATCATTCTCCTGTGGATGCTCCCAATCGATAAGAAAAACAGTCTCTTTGGCGTCTTTAACATCCTCACGAACCGGCACTCCATAACGGAGAAGTTTATACACTTCTTTGTTGGCTTCATACAATCCATTGCTGGTATTGGAGCATGTCTGAATAAATTTATCAATTGCTTTATCAGTAAGCATCTTTGAATACCCCTTAGTGTGTATTAGATAATTTCGAAGCAGACCTGGCTCCACAGGCATTGTGCGTAGCTCTTCTGTCCAGTTTCCCAGATAGCTATAGCCAAGATCTTCAGAGAACAGATCTATTATTCTTTTCTGTGTGGCTCGTTCGAGTTTACCAACTTCGCGATTAGTCATGCTTTGAACAATTTGAAGCTAACTTTATACCGATAGAAGTCAATGTTGTTTGTTACTGACAATGCTCGTTTGATCCTAATATCCTCTTCAAGGCCAATAATTACACCCCTGACCTCCTGACCTTCTTCCGCCAATTCCTCTTTGACGAATCCCATATAGCGTTGTACTTGCCCCACAACATTATCGCTGACTCTTCCTTTCTTGAGTTCAACCACCAACAGCGTTTTGCCATCATTGCTGATAGCCAGAATGTCGATTGGTCCTGTGTCACTTGGATATTGCTGGCCAACCAATTCTCCTTCCTCCTCGTAGATATTATATTGTTTGCCCAACTCAGTCTGCTTCCAATTTTGGACTAAAAACTCTTCCAAGTGCTTCTCTAAAGCAAATACGGAGGGATCCTCAATTACAGCATCTGTCGAAATTATCTTGGGTGGTTTATGTCCTCCAATCAGGCCCTCTATTTCTTCAGCATATTTTGTGATATCACTCACAGTGCCAATGGATCCGCTCGACTTTTGAAGTTCATAGCTCATGGCAGAGCGCTCTATGCTAACAGGATACCATTTTACCTTTCTGCGATGTGGTAGATTCTCACCGGGCATATAATAATAGTCTGAATCAACTTCTCCCACTAAATAATTTCCTGATCCATCCGGGCAAAGGACAATATCGTGCTGCTGTATCCCTTTACAGATTGTCCACAACATACCACAGGCAAGTCCTGCAGCGACTTTACCTCTTTCTGGCCGATCCTTTAACCATACAGGTATAAACTCTTTATTGAAGTCGCGCCAATTTTCAGGAAGGTGCTTAGTTAGGTCTTGATTTATACCATAATGAGCACCAATAAAATTACCATCATAACACTCCTGGGCGTAAATGCTTTTTGCACCGAGCATGATTCGTTTATACTGCTTCATATCAATCGTGTTTTGCCAGTGAGTAATTCCTGCATCATACCTTGCTTAATTAGCTTATACTTGTCTCGCTTCACCTCCAATTCCTTGATTTCAGAAATCATTGAAAAAAGGGCAGAAGCAATTGCTTCTTGCTCCTCAATTGTAGGAGGTAATGGTATAGGACATTTTCGAATGTGGTGATTTAAAATATGTGTCTGGGTCACACCATCATCAAATTTCAAGAAATACTTATTTCTGTTCATTATGAAGAATAGGAACTTTGATGAAGGTTGCTTACTTCTCAAAATGCAAACTCGCTGATTCACAGCATAATGATTATCCTTTTCAACATAGTAGCATTTGGCTAATGCTTTGCCATTTGGCAAATCACTTAAAACAGTCAAGACATCTCCCTTTTTACCAGGACAGAAATTCTCATTAGAATTCTTAATGACACTACCTTCAGAAGAAATAAATTTTGAGTTCACAACTACATATTGCCCAAATTTATCAATATGCTGTTCATGAGCTTTGCCATGAATAAAATCGACCACCTCTGGAAGCATCTTTACCTCCCAGTCATTCGGAATATTGCCTACCTCCGTCATTTTGTAACCAGCTTCATTATGAAATCCCGCAAGTCGAATCTTGCCACTCAGCAATCCTTGCATCGCTCCTTGCTTGATCGCCTTTTTCTTTTCGATGAGCTTATCCAATCTGGTGATGAGATCATCTACGTCGTAGAGGGCGGCGGCGATGGCTTTTTGTTCGGTGAGGGTTGGTGGGAGTGGTATTCTAATAGATCTAATAATATGACCACTAAGATTTGGCTGTCCGCCTTGAGTGTAAGTATTAATTATTTTTTCTTTAAATAAGCTGAAGTACTGGAATAAGTACTCAGCACCCACTTTCTCGGATGTGATTGCTAATATGGCTTGGTTTATTGCCCCACTAATCTCAGATACCGCAGACACGCCAGCAGTTGCGCCATACATTGCCAACAGAAAGGTGCCATTCTCAACTACTTTAGCAGATGAATTATTTAATCCGCTTAGACTTATATATCCTTCTGTTTCACGAATTCTGCCTTTGTTCAACTCGCTTGATGTAATCCAGTTTATATTCCCTTTGTAGTATTCAGGAATTGAGGTGTTTGGGGTACCGCCTGAGTAAGAAATAGAAACATCACCGATTCTATAAAGAACCCAATCACTTGGTGTCAAGCCAACCTCAGTCATCTTATATCCAGCATCCACTACTTCCATATTATCCCCATTTTTTGCAGATGAGCAGAAACATTGCCTTCCAACCCCGATACCTCATGATTCAGCTCGGTCATGGTATTTTCATAGCGTTGAGCCAGTTCCTTGATGCGACCGGTCAGCCGCTGAGAAATGCTGTCAATCTCGGCGTGGATATGCGATTGGATCGATGCCAGCCATTTATCCTCGATAACCAGCGATCGGACCTCCTTCTCTGATAGTTTACCATATTGCTTGAGGGTTGCAGTATCCAGATCAGTTTCTGCTTGCTTGATCTGCTTTTTTAGGTCAGCTTCCCTCTCGAACAACTCCTTAATCTCTTCCAGAAGTCGATATGCCTCCCGTTCTTCAGCATCACCTTTAATCTCACGCATGTATTCTGTTAAAGTAGTCTTGGTGAACTTGCCCTTATCATTGGTGGCATCAGATAGCATGCCCTCATCCCCGCCATGTTCTTCTTCGTATTCGCTGATCTGAACTTGCCGTCTTTCAAGTTCGGCTTCCATCTCCTGATTGGCAGTTTGCCTATCATGCAAATAACGGCTGATGACCAGTTCTTTCGGAATAAGTTCACATGTCCAGCCCTTGTCCTTTCCTTTGACCATGATCCGATCCACTTTTGCTTTCCAAGTATCTTCGATAATTAAATAGACATCATCCTTCATCGTCTCATTCCAATAATCAAGCAAATGCTGGTATATATCGTATCGAATGATAAGAGGACGGTTGCTATAATGCATTAGAATCGATTCCGATATGCTGTGGATTAATTCTTTCGGACTTGTGCCTTCTGAAATTTCAGAAAGCGCATCATATACTTCAGATTTCCACTCTTCAAAAATTTGGTTGAGTCCCATCTTGTACGATCGGAACTCCGGATGTTCGAATATCGTGTCCTTAATCTGAGCTTTCTCCACATTCAACTTCTGATAGCCTTCCCTTAAAGGGGAAAAAAGAGTTGACCTCAGATTGGGATACACCTCCCAATATTCTTTCAGCGAGTCAATATCCCGATCCGGTATGCCTCCATTCAGGTGGGCATCCAAATCCTGAATATCCTCCTCGTCCTGCGTGTCTATGTAGCGTGGGATATTGAGGTTGTACTCATTCTTCTCTATTTCACTAAAAGGCACAAAGCGAGAATACTTATTTATCTCCCATTTATTATTAAACACGTCCACCACCTTATGGATGTCCTGTTCTCGTAGCCTGTTTTTAGCTCCGTCCTTTTTGTATCCCTTACTGGCGTCGATCATGAAGATACCCTCACGACCCTCAGCATCTTCTTTGTCAATTGCAATGATGCAGGCGGGAATACCGGTGCCATAGAACAGGTTGGCCGGAAGCCCGATAATGCCCTTTATTAGTCTCCTCCTGAGGATACTTTCACGGATCGTGGCTTCTGCATTGCCTCGAAACAAAACGCCATGAGGTAGGATAATAGCCGCCTTTCCGTTGCTTTTGAGGGAGGCTATAATATGAAGTAGAAAGGCATAGTCACCATTCTTGGCCGGCGGCTCTCCATAGCCAATGAAGCGTTTGAATTCATCCTCCATCGGTGTGATTCCACTGCTCCAGTTCTTCAGAGAGAAAGGTGGATTAGCGACACACCTGTCGAATCTCTTGAGGCTTTTGTCCGGTTCTTTAAATTGTGGATCTGCCAGGGTGTTTTTATTCGCGATGGATGCTTCCGGATACCCATGGAGCCACATATTCATGATGGCCAATCCTTTAGTCGCTATATCCTTCTCCTGGCCATAGATCGTCAGGCCCTTAGGGGCTTCATCAGCTACCTTCAAAAGAAGGGACCCACTTCCACAGGTGGGGTCATACACCGTATAGGAGGGCTTGTCCAGAAGGTGCACATCGATGATCTTGGCCATAATACGAGATACCTCTGCCGGCGTATAGAACTGCCCTTTTGACTTGCCTGATTCAGTCGCAAAGTGTCGCATCAGGTATTCATAGGCATCCCCCAGGATATCATCGTCCTCAGCACGGTTGTTCTTAAAGTTGAGAGAGGGATTCTCGAAGATGGCCACCAGGTTGGACAGTCGGTCTACCTTTTCCTTGCCGCCTCCGAGCTTTTCATCGTCATTGAAATCTACGAGTTCTATAGACCCCTCAAGGCCATTAGCCTCAATTAGCGGCCGCAGGATTTCCTTATTGATCCGGTCCCCGATGTCCGGTTTCCCTTTCAGTGCCACCATATCTTCAAACGTAGCACCTTTAGGCACCTCGATGAGGCTATTCTGCTTTGTTGCGTACTTATCCGAGACGTACTTGACAAAAAGCATCGTCAGCACATAATCTTTATACTGGGAGGCATCCATGCCACCTCGCAACTCATCACAGGAAGCCCACAGGGAGGAGTAGAGTTCTGATTTCTTAATGGCCATTACTACTTGGGGTTTAAATCATCCACAAACGGTCACGTAAGGTACGAAAATAGGCCCTCATAGACCGTTGACTCTATAGGTTCTCCGCGGCAAAAAAACCCTTGGGTCCAAGTATAGGGGAGTATTATACTATTGTATGATTCATGGAGGAGATTACTGTTCCTTTAGATGATTATCCGAAAACAGTTGCATATCAGATTTATAAATTTACTGAGAAGAAAGGAGCCCTTGGTGTCCGAAACTTATGCGGATACCAAGGGCATGAGATATTAGCAAGGAGGACAAATAGTAGGCATAGATACTTCGTAGGAGATCCTAATTTTCCGGTTTTTAACATACACCTTTTTAGGCATAAAAGATTTCAATTCTGTTATTGAAGACAGGTGAGTTCCGCCACAAGGCACGGATCGATAGCTTTCAAGTGTTACGAGCCTAAGATCTCTATCGATCTTTGGTATAAATTTAGGTGGAGCCAATATTGAACGTCGTCTCTCTTCGAATTCTTTTTTACTTATGATTGACGATGAAATGTTAAGCTGCGATTGTATGTCTATTTTGGATGCCATTGTTATCTGATCCAGTAAGCTCTCCGGTAGTATATCAATATTTCCTTCAAATTCGACATAAGCTCCATCTGTATAGTGATAACCTTTGGTTGGTTCAATAGGAAGCTCTAAATTTTCCGTAACGATACTTGCTAACCAATGCCCTGCAGTATGATAGGCTGAATGTATCATCCGGGTGCTTTTGTCCACTTGAAGGGCTATCGTATCACTTATAGTCAAATCAGCAGGTAGTGACTCCACGTAGTGCTTTATATGCCCACCATTGAAGTCGCATTTATAAACCATGGAGAAATAATCATTCCGATACTGTAAGTAGGTACGGTCTGGAGGTTGTCCACCACCACCTGGATAGTGTATTGTTCGATCAAGTATCAAATAGTTACCTGAATCATCGCACCCAATTTCGATTACTTGGGCCAATGTAGAAACACAGAATGTGTCTTCCAAGTATTTAAGATGTGTTGTATTATTTAATGTTTTCATTATAGTTCGATTTTTAAATAGTGAGGGGTTCTGCCCCTCACCTTGTTAATTATAGAGTAGGATTAAATTCAAAGAAGGCAAGTAGATCGTGAAGACACTCCATGTAATGCGTTCTGAGAGTGGAGAGCCTCCATGGACATCATGAAATTGATTCGTACAGAATATGTAGGTTTCACCAATTCTCGGATCATATCGACAAACCCTGGAGTCTGCAACCAATGATAGGGGAAATTGCCATCCATTGCCAAGGCATGATTCCTCATCATCATAATTGTATAGCCGGTTGTACACAAACAGGGGATCAGGTTGGTATCCTCCATCGTCCAGCAGAATATTTATTGAGGCTTGATAGTACATTTGGCCACCAAGTACAGTTGGGATGCGAAAATCTGGTTTCATCAATCCGTCACGAATGAAATCGTCAGTGTGGAGCACTGATGAGGAATTGGATACACTTATTTTGCGAAACACGCCAGCAGTATATCGCAGTGAGGTAACAGGATCGATCATAGGAGCCACATTAAATCCATGAGATTTAAAGTAGTTACCTATACGATTTACCAAGGGAACTGATAAATGTTTTATTCTTTCGTCCATGGAACCCCGAAGGTGTGAGTCTACGGATTCCGAATCAACAAATGGACGCCCCCATTTACTTAAACGTTGCTTGGTATCAGTATTTGAGTACTGATCATCCGGAATACTAAGTAATGTTTCGAGTAACTTGGTTCTCTCCAGGTCATGCTTTAAGAGAGTACCTTCAGGCAAAACCCCTACTGGAGCCTGACCTAAAAGTACTTTTATCAAATCAGCTCTACAGCTTAACCCAGCAGGATCGGAAATAACCCATTCCGGGGTTTCTCGGTACGGGACATACTTATTAATGTCCTTCTTGGTGATAATTCCTCCGGATTCTGAAGGAATCATTGAATTGCCTACCTTCGTATCAGAATGGAAGGCGGCGGAAGTGGCAACCAGTGGTTGCTCGGGAAAGTCCCCATCTTTCATAATAATTTGTTTTGTGGAGGCGTCAAGTGCAATTGACGCCTTCCTTGTTATTAAATAATGTTCATATAATGATATTTAGCATTCTGTAATGAATTAACTGTGTGAGATTTATTAATGTAGGTAGACATTCTGGAGTCAGTGACATTCTGGGAAAAATACAGTTCTATGAACCTGTTCCCGAGTTTAGAAGGCACGGTTTCGAATAAGAAGATTCGGCAAAATCGAAGGATTTCTTTTGTGGTAAGTACCAGGTTGGCAAGCTGAGAGAGCTTCATGAAAAGGGGGCGACCAGTTTATTGGTCTATGCAATAATTGTAAATCCTCAATACTTCACCAATTATATTTAGACTAAAGAAAAAATTTAGAGATGATTTAGTACATTTCATAGATTTACTAAATTTAGTAAATCTATGAATCCAATTCACTATGGATCTTTCTTCCTTAACGTCCACCCAACTTCGGTCTCTAATACGATCGTTGGTTAATGAATATCTCGCGAAAACCAGAATTAAATCTGAGGACGTAGCGGAGAAAATTGGTATAACTCCTGGTTATCTCTCTGGCTTAAAAAAGAGTGGTTCTGCCAGCCCAATACAATTAGCGGCTATTCTTAAAAAGATTTTGACTCAATACGGACTTGAACTAAGTGGAACGCCTGAGCATCCTGAATGGAAAAAAGACACAATGCCTCTTGGGGATTATTACTTTTATTATTCTCTATCAACAACCGGATCAATTGAAAAGTCTTATCTCGAGTTTATTGGGAAAAAATGCTTCCTTTATCTAATTGATTCAAACTCTAAAAAGATTCGAAGTAAGTATAATGGAGATGTTATAGTTTCAGAAAATAAGGATTACTATGTTCTTTTTTTTAATGAAAGAAAACTTTCAACTCAAATTGGGAATAGTTGGGAAAAGGTGCCGTCATTTTCAATTTTATTTCGGATTGCAATTGACGATATCTATAATTTTGGAGTTTACGCATGTATTGGGCCTGGAGCAGGTACATTCGTAATCGAAAAGACGGAGTTATCACTGGAACATTGTCTTAATAACTCTATCAAAGTTCTCGGGGATATTCCTCAGGTAGTTTATTCAGTAATATATAACCAGAGAATCCATTTAGGTGAGCGCCATTTCTTAACAATACATGAGCAAATTAAAAAGTTTATAGCTCAATTTAATGGAACGTACGATGTTTTTACAATTGAGCGCCGAGACCAAAGTCTTCTGGTGGATCAACCTGGAAGTGATTTCTTACATAAGTTCTCAATTTCTATTAGCGAAGCAGGTCCTATAACAATGAAGTCCTGCCTTTTCAAAAATGATCTGGTTGGAAATATAATAAGAATAGAAAAACTTACAACTATACTTGGTTTCTCCTTTAACAGAAATTTCCAACAGTTCGAATATTATATTTGTTTAGAAAGAGAACCACTTGAAGATGAGGGATTAAGTTTTTTTATAGGTACACAATTTGGTATCAATCATATCGGACTGCCAGTTAGTGGCAGACTTATAATGATTAGATCGGATAGAAACCATCAATCTTGTAAATATTATTTTGACGGATCCATAAGAGCTGCAATAAAGGAGTATCCGATCTTACAGAAATTTGTTCTTTCAAAGCTCGACGTTTATGCAGACAATACTTCACTTGTTGCAAGATATTCTAATATTTTAAGTTTGGATATTGAGAGTTTTAAGTTTAGAGGCAATTACCGTATTTTTAGATATGACCTTCAGGATGAAATTATTATCGCATCGACGCTCAAAATTTCACCTGACAAACATTTTAAACTCAAGACAAAACGTTCCAGATCAAGTAAAACCTATAGTACATTTTCAGGACAAGCTTCTTTGGTAAAGGGAGTTCTTGTGCTCAATCTCGAGTATAGAAAAGATTCGACCAAGCAAAAGAAAGGTGCGAATTGTTCTGGTATTATCCAATTCAAGGTAGGCGATTTAGACAGGAGTGATATTAAATACACCAAAGGTATTTCATTAACATTGGATAGTGCTTCTAATTCAATAATACATAATGAAGTTCTGGAATTTGTTAAAGGGTCTTTGTCGGAAGTAAAGTTTTTGAATATAGAAACAGCTGAGAAGGATGGATTACCTGTTAGTTACTTATTGGAAGATTCTAAAGATTAATTATTCTGTGATAAATTTTTTAACAATAGCCTGCCAAGGTAAATGCAAATTGAACTAAGATTTTTAATGATTAGTTTCAATAAATTCGAAAGATATATTAACCCTATAAGACTGTTTTATTATGAGACTTATATTTTCATTTGTATTGGTTCTTGCCTTACTAAGTATTGGTCAAGCTCAATGTGTGGTAGATCCTTTAGTTATTGTAAATACGATATTTTTTGATGATTTTGACTCCTTTGATCCTAATGAATGGGAAAAGAATACTCAATGTCAACTAATTCAACATGACCCAAATCTCGTATCATACGCAGATGGTAATTTAGTTCTCAGCACAAATAAGGGCACTGAAATTAATTCTTGTGGAAATGTTTGGTCAGCCGGTGCAATCAATTCCACTGTTCATTATCCAAGAACCCCAGGTGTAAATTACATGATATTTGAGATAAGTGCGAAAATGCCTGTCGGTAAACATACCTTTCCAGCTTTTTGGCTTTATTCTCTTTGCAATGAAGTTGACATTTTTGAATACCATCATAACATGGAGCGAGGCAAATATTTTACGAATGGAGTACATGAATACGTGCTTGGATGTGACGAAGAACCTTCATGTTATAGAATTTGGACTAAGGAAGGCTTAGACACAGAATTTCACACCTATTCTGTAGCGTGGCGGCATAAGCAAAGTGAAAGTGATGTTGTTCAAGTGACTTTTTTCTTTGATGGGAAGGAATTATGGACTCAGGATTATTACCAACTTCAAGTGAATGGCGGTGTGAAGATTAGACTGGGAACTGGAGTTGATAGTTGGTCTAATGAGGACAATCCTACTCCTCTGCTAGTGGATTATGTTAAGGTACTTGAGACTAATACTACCTCACTATCAATTCTAAAAAAGGAATATTATAATAGCATTACCGGTAGTCAAGTATGTGAAAGTCCATTATTCTCAATGAATTCGCTTGAAGACAATCAGCTTGTTTTTAACAGTGGGGGCTGGATGCATACATTTTATTACAGTAATGATCAATGGAATGTGGGGTATATTACTCAGTTTTTGCCTGAAGAACAAATGAGTGGTGAAATTCATTCTAATAATGATAGGGTATATTATCGAGGTGCGGATAACAAGCTACACTATTATTATTATGACAATGGTTGGAATCATGTGAAAATAAATAGTACAAACGATGTTTCAGGGTACTCTGGGATAATAGCAACTCATTATTATGGAGATGAGGATCCAACAATTGCATTATCTATGTCGAACGTGTTTCCAGATAATTGTTATATCCATACGAACAATGGTATTAATTCTACTTTTACTCAATTGAGTAGTAATTATTTTCATAGATGCCTTGGCGATATTAATTTTTTAGGAGATGATATTGTTTATAAGGGGTTCGATAGCTATTTACATATATATTCTGGAGGTGATCCTTATGTTCATTCTTGGCCCTTGGATGCTAATGGTCAAAAGTTTAGTGTAAGGTCACTGCCAGGATCCATAACTACTACACATATTGATGATAATCAGGTCTTTGTAGTTGATCAAAACGGTAGGATTTATACTGCTTATCGTATAGATACATATTGGGTTGCTGCCTATTTATCACAAGGGCTAACTAATGATTATTTAGTTGATGACTTGTCAAATATTGCATTTACCAATGATAATGAACGAAAGCTGATATATAAAAGTAAGGCTGGAACATTGCGATATTTTGAATACGTTAACGGAAGTTGGGTGAATGGAGCATTGCCAGTGTGTGGAGGAATTGGTACTGCAAATGTTGATGGAAATATTACACCTGGTGCTAATAATCTTTTATTTTATCGAAACTCTATGGGTCAAATTAGGAACACATTTTGGCGGTGTTGTGAAGTGCTAAATGAGTGCGCTGATGCAAATAGTCCGACAGGCATAATTTATCGAACTGAAGGAGAGGAAAGAGTAATTAACGATCAAAGTTCGCCTTCGGAATCTATTTTAATATCTCCTAACCCCACCTCAGAAAGAATAAGGGTTAAATCCTGTGGATTTACACAAATACAAAGCTTAAAAATCATTGATATTTTTGGCAATGTCCATATATCTATTGATAAGTATAGAGGTGAGGAAATAGATGTTAAGCGTTTATCAAGTGGTATGTATTTTGTTCAGCCATATTTGAGTGAAAATGCTACTCCAAAACTTAATAAGTTCATCAAAATTTAAGGAGAATTTATTTTGTATTGACCACTTTTATTATGTTTTCTGACAGAAACTTATGACATCTAAAGTAACAATTATTTTAATTTCTATTGTTTGGTTTATATGTGGTTTTTTTTATTATCCTAAGTGGATTAAGCCACAAACAGAAGCAACAATTTCTTGGGATGTAAGTGGTTATTACCATTACTTGCCAGCTATCTTCATATATAAAGATGTTAAGGAGCAGAAATGGATGGATAGTATCAATGATAAGTACTTGCCCTCCGCTGCTTACGATCAGTCATTTATCCATGAGGGATCTGGAAATAGAGTAAATAAATATTCAATAGGGCAGGCAGTACTATTTACTCCTTTCTTTTTCACTGCCCATCTATTTTCTAATATATCTGATAAGTATCCAGCTGATGGATATAGCCGACCTTATCAAGTTGCCATTTGGTTGGGAGGGCTGATTATGAGCATTTTAGGACTCTTACTTCTACGCACTATTCTATTGAAGTATTTTGATGACAGTATAGTTGCCTTTTCTATCTTGACACTGGCTTTAGCTACGAATTGGTTTGAATATGCATCTATAACCAATGGGATGAGCCATACATGGTTGTTTACGCTTCTATGTGGATTGATTTTGTTTACTATTCGATTCTACAGGACACAAGATTGGATGTCAGTATTTGGAGTTGGGATATGCCTGGGTTTAGCTGGTCTCACAAGACCTACAGAATTAATTTGGGTATGGGTACCACTTCTCTGGGGTGTTAAGTCCATTAATGGTAGAATGCAATTTCTCCGAAATCATTGGAATAAATTGTTGATTTCAGCTTTGGTTGTTACGGTTATTTTATCGATTCAAGTTGTTTATTGGAAGTATGTTTCGGGTGATTGGTTTGTTTATTCGTATGGTGATCAAAAACTTGATTTTTTACATCCTAACTTCCCTCTTGGATTAAAAGGGGCAAATACAGGCTGGTGGCTATACACGCCTATCATGTTTGTAGCTTTTTTTGGATATATAGAATTATATAGAAAAGATCGATCTATTTTTTGGCCATTAGCAGTGACCACTTTTTTAGCGGTTTATGTTACCATGAGCTGGAATTATTGGCAGACCGGTGGTGGGTTAGGGCAGCGCAATTTGATTCAGATTTACCCATTGATGGCTTTTCCTTTGGCTTATGTCATAAAATGGTTTATGTCCAAAAGAGGCGGAAACTGGCTGTGGATATTGCTATTGGTTGCAAACGTTTACTATACTCTATGGTGGGTGCATCAAGCGCATAAAGGAGGGTTCTTTAAAGCCGGAGAAATGACTAAGGAATATTTTTTAAGAATTGCCGGAAGACTATCCCCTGAGAAGGATAATCTAAAACTTCTTGATACCCCTGAGTATTATAAGGGTGATCCTGCGCATTTGGTTTCTCTCCAGAGGAATTCTTTTGATGCAGACACTTCGAGTTTATCAATTAGTATTCCCAGTGGTGGGAGAGTAATACGTCTTAATGCAGAGCAACAATTTTATGGACCTATTGATATTAGTCTAACTTCCGATTGTAATAAGTGGGTAAGATTGTCTGCAGATTTCAACATTCAATCCAGAGAGTGGGATAAATGGAAATACACGCAATGGATCGTTCAGTTCTTTAATGGTGATAATCTGGTAAAATCTAATTTCATTAGAGTTCAGCGTTTGATGCCATCAGATTTTGTAAATCAGAAGATTTACTTCGATGTAAAAATTCCTGATCAACCTTTCACAAAATGCTCCATGACAATTTGGAATGCAGAATCATCAAATACAATTTTAATCGACAATTTTGAAGCTGCCTGTTTTGAATAGTAGCAGATATTTCTTTGAAGAAATTTTGGATGTGTATGTTCAAAATTCAATTAGGTCTTTTCCAAAGTATTTCTTAGTCAGTTCTCTGTTTTTGTATTATTCAAATCGATAGGCTGGAAATTGGTTATTCATCTTATCTGCATCGTACATTTCGATCCAATCTTGCTCATGTGGGGTTTTGGATTTTTTATAGAGATAATATAGATCAGTTTTTCCCAATTCTTGATCATTGAATGTATCCTGCACCGTTTTTGAAACCTTCCCTAAATTAGGACATAGTTTAAGTGTACAAATTAACATTTATTATCTTCAGATAGGAGACTGGAGATAGTCCGTAAAAAGAGCTATTTGGTGATTTTTAATGTAGTTATTTCTCCAATCTTCTGCCAGACGCCATACCTGCTTTAGGTTTTTGAAAGCTTAGATATCAAGTGCCTCTTCATGTAAGCTTCTTTATAAGTTAGGCCAATCAATCAGGTCTAAATGGTTGATTATGAATTTCCCTTATAAGGATTTCAATCTATTAATTAATCAATATGGTTATACGGCCCTCGGGCTTCCCTCATATCTTCATTCTCATTTTGCAATCTAAAATCCGTGCGATTTGGAGTCTTTGCTTGCCTATAAAGTTCATTTAAGTCCATTGAATTGACCTCCTTGTTGTATGAGGAATTTAGTTTTTCAAGTTTTAAGTCAACGTATTCATACGCCAGTTGACATATTTTGTCATATCCTGATAGTCTCAATGAGTGATCCAAAAATTTTAGATCACAATGTAAAATTCGACCTATGGCTGGATTATTGGTATCTGGGTTAAGATAGAGTACCATTGCACCATTGTCATATTTTCCCTTCCCTGCATGAGCAATATAGTTATTGCGCATCTCCATAATTTCATTGTGCGCTTCAAGAAGTTCCTCTTTTGAATTGAAAACCGATTTTGCTTCAAGTTTGGCGCCTCTTCCCCAGGTTTTGGTATAGCATTTTGTGTATTGAATGATAAATGCTTTGAATATTGAGGCTTTTACGACTCCTGGGGCATTCGGATTAGATTTCAAATAGGAAATCATGGCTTGGACTTCCAGGAGGTCGCTTTGTATAGAGTGATATGCAGTTACCAACTTAGTAAATTTGCCATCGGCAACCACATATGGACAGACTTTGCCATCGATGTGCAATACAGGCACATAAAGAAAGAGCTCTTTGTCAAATACAGAAAATCGGAACATATCAATGGTGTTTAGTCAATCCAAAATACAAACTTGTGATCCAAATCAGATTTTGCTGGCTTTGCAACATTTGTAGTCATTTCATTTTTAAGTGCTGGACTATTGGCATATCTGGATTTTGAATTGCCACTTAATGTAATAGTAAGTTGCATTTTCTGTATTCACGGGGGAAGCGTAATACAAATTGTATTACGTAATGCAAAAAGCATTACAGGCGGTCTTGTGTCTGTGGATGATCAAACTGGATTGAGAGATCAGGAAGGTTGATTGATTCAATCAACACACTCATGGATTTAAGTCCAGGCACTGGAATTTTAAGGTCACCATTCAGATTGGGCCAAACAAGGATTCTGTATTCATTTTGCCATCTGAATTCATTTTCCTTGTCAAAGAAGGTCAAATCCCCATTATGCTCTTTGTGATTGTAGTAGGTTACAGGTTTCATTTCAAAAGTTAACCCCATTGCTAATATAGACTGTTCAATTGTATCATAAAACTTCTTGGTATCATATATTAGAATGGCGCTATCTCCTAATTCCGAGAGTCTTTGACTGTGCCCAATTGGTCTGAACTCCTCATTCAATTGTATTAAGGTTAAACAACAAATATTGACTGTTGGCTCCTGGAGATGTTCCGAGTGATCGGCGTGTTCCATGTTTTCTCCCCTGACGAACTTCATTTTTTCTCCTGTAGGAAGCTGAATTTCGATCCATGACACCTGTTCTGTGAATAAATTGCCATCTCTGGGATCATTTCGCCCGGCAGAATCTTTAGGCCCTTCTCTAAAGTGCTTTTGGAAGCGGAAATACAAGTATTCGTTGGTGTACATGTCCTCTATGTAGCGCCTATCCTGAATCTTTGCTATTAGATGGTTCATTTGGTAATATTGAGTGCTTGTATCATCCGTCGGAGAAAGCACAGTGTTTTCTACTTCCGCCATTGGTCCACAAAATTACCAAATCAGTGCCAGCTGACTTGGCAAAGTTTATAGTTATTGCAACATTGTTATAAAAGGAGAACCGGGTTCAACTCAGTACTATGGAGGTGCGGATACCTGCTCCTACAGAATATTACCCCACGCAATGATTTGCGGCCGGGTGTTTTTTCCCTACCCCCCCCCGGTCTCTTTTGTTAGAGAATTATGTTTTGAATTAATGCAGCAGAAAATTCAATAGCTTGTGATGTACATTGAACTATTATACTGAGCACTCTGCAGCCAATCAGGATCTGGAAGATGATCCTGGGAAGTAGTGAATTGATGAACCAAAATGTTGGATGATTTTCCGAATGGAAAGTTGCTGATTGAAGTGGCTTTTTCGCTTCTATATTCTGCCGAATACGGTATACGTGTGGTTTTTGTGTGGAATTGTTTCGATCGAAACCTTGTAACTTATTGATAAACAGTAAGATAATATTATAGGCTTGGGAGCCCCCAGCTCCACCATCGCCCGCCGTAGCTTCAGCGTAGGCGGGCTTCGTTCGCCGTAGCTTCAGCGTAGGCGGGCTTCGCCCTTCGAAGCTTTACCCAGAAAATAGCTCAAACAATTCCAAGATCTTCAATGCCAAACCTTCTCCGGGCTTCGGTGGACGCTGTCCACTTGCAAATTCTAATGTAAATGTGGGATGTGTACTTATTAAAATGTTCCGACAATACTATCTATACTGGATGTACTAATGATCTGGAAGACCGTTTACTAAGACATAATCGAGGTGAAGTGTATTATACCCGGAGCAGACTTCCTCTTGAATTGATTAGCTACACAGCTTTTGAGAACAAATACAAAGCGTTTGCATTTGAAAGGTATCTGAAATCCGGTTCAAGTAAAGCATTTGCTAAAAAAAGACTGGTTTGAGCTATATAATCCAAACTCAATCCAAAGGTGAGTTTGCAATAGTCACGTCCTCCGTAACTTCAATGTAAAAGGCATCTCCTCATCCACAGATTTGTAACTTTAGTATTGCCTAAGCTCAGGTGCTTTCTCTTCGTAAACACTTCTGTGAAAGCGAGGAATAGGTACCAGGATGATTGGTCACTTACTTGAATAAAGCTGGTGAACCAATTTAAGTAAAGAAAGTACTTTTGCATTAGAAAAAACCAAGTAGGCTGTGCTTACCCAGCCTACTTGGTTAACTTTTCATTATATGAAAAAGACCATATCCGTCATATTTTTTGTTCTATTCTTTCAGATATGCTCATCGTGGTGTCAAGTTAAAATTCTACCTGAAATTGGAATTAGTTATCTGCCTTTTACGTTTACCACAGCCAATACTTATCAAGTTTCACACAAGGTGGATTATTTGGTTGGGATTTCTGCATTTATTCCAATTAATGAGGGCTTCGGATTGAGCACTCGAATTTCATTCTCTGATAGGCATGATATACAATGGCAAGAACTTTGCACTTGCCCTGGGTACCGTGGTGATGAATTTAGGCATTTGGATTTGAATTTTGATGTGTCTATTCTTTATACTAAGATCGAAAAATTTCATTTTGGTTTAGGCCCATCGGCAATCATGAAATTTGCACAATGGGAAGCATGGAATGATCTTTATGATGATCAAAATCATTTATATTTTAATAATAAGTTTCTTTTTGGACTGAATAGCAATTTAATCTTTGTCCATAATCGGGTAAGGTTCAAGCTCTCTTATATCAGAATAATTTCAAATTCAGATAGTCGTTTCATTCCGGCGGGTCAAAACAGATTTGATATAACCGTTTCCTATGACCTTGTTAGATAACCATAAGTCCTTACCTATCCTTCTTGTATGAGATACCTACGATCTGTCAATCGGCTTGTGGAATTGGCAATTTTCAGGTCGATCGAAACACGCTGGTCATAGACTACTCCGTAGATACCGGAGAAAATAGAATCTTGAAGAAATTTATTAGCAACAAAGTCGAATAGTAAAAAGACTTTATC
>JAUHXV010000022.1 GCA_030426765.1 Bacteroidia bacterium
AGACAAAGTTTAGCTATTTAGCTCACTAAAGCGGGATTTTTCTCGCTTTAGTTTTTTATACCTTGTTGCACTTATTTGTTGAAACTACACCGGAAAAAAAGAACAAATAATTCCTATACTTTTTGGTTGCTTTTTCGTGTCCTGCAATTAAAATATTGCAGTAGGGCGATCCCGCAGACCTTAAGGATTGCGGGACACGTCCATGTAGAATTATCATCTACATGGCAAGGAAAAAAGTAACAGCTCTGTGCCTTTCTTTTTAGTTGACCGGTAAAGGGTAAATCTGCTACCTTTATACCATGGAAGTGTTTGAGCATTTTAAGACGCTATTCGAACCGGATCTGGTGAAGGCGATCGAAGATCAGGCAACCCCAGTATCCATTCCGGAAGGGGAAACAATCCTGGATATAGGACAGATGATTCGCTCTGTTCCCATTATTCTTTCCGGCCTGGTCAAAGTGTCTCGAATTGAGGACGATGGGAAAGAGTTGTTGCTATACTATGTCAATCCCAACGAAAGTTGCGCCATGACCTTTACATGTTGTATGCAGCAGCATGTCAGTGAGATCAGAGCTACCGCAGAAGAACCAGTTACGATGCTGGCGATACCTATTCATCTGATGGATGAGTGGTTAGTGAAGTTTCCCACCTGGAAGAATTTTGTCATGAAGACTATCCGTAACCGATTTCATGAGATGATCCAGGTGATCGATCAGGTAGCGTTTAAAAAACTGGATGAGCGCCTGGTCAGTTACCTGAAAGAAAAATCCCGGGTGACCGGATCCACTTTGATCAATTTGTCACATGAACAGATTGCTTCTGAATTAGCCACGACAAGAGTCGTCATTTCTCGTTTGCTCAAAGCACTGGAAAACGAAGGAAAAGTACTGCTCTACAGAAATCAAATTAAACTCCTGCGCGAATTGTAACATGGGTTACCATGAATGGTCACCAAACTCCCGAACTTTCAGAAAACCTTTTATGATGAAACAAAATATGGGAGGATGGGATAAAGGAATTCGCTTTCTGATCGCCATTGCAATTGGTATCCTTTACTTTACAAATGTGATTTCCGGAACAGTAGCCCTCTTTGGATTACTACTCGCGGTTATTTTTATCGGCACTTCTTTGGCAGGGTCTTGTCCACTATACCTGCCGTTTGGAATTTCAACCAGACGAAAACAGACCTAACCGAGTCGAATTTTTGTTCTAAACCAACAAGCCCAATGATTTGTGGAATACCTTTTCCCGCAGTTTATGCGGTATTGAAACCTAAGGGATTACGCTTGGCATGATAAATTGCCAAGTTTATTTGTATCTTGAATTATCCCTTGCGGGTACACCGTAAGGATTTCTAAGATCAACCAGATGAATAGCAAAACCATCCCTTTTGCCATTATTGCATTTTTTATGTGCTGGATACCTGCGGTCAGCAGCCAGCAAAGTGTAAACGCTGCCGGAGGGGAAGCCCAGGGCTCAGGCGGTTCGATGGCGTTTTCAGTTGGTCAGGTGGCATACACCTATAATCAGGGCGCAACCGGGAATAGTAATGAAGGTGTACAGCAGCCTTTTATCGAAATTATGGTTAGCACAGAAACACCTTTCTCTGCTATATCTATCCAATTATATCCCAACCCATCCGCAGCCTATACTTCAGTAGAAATTAATGATATCGGTTCAGTGCCTGACCTGTCCGATTTTTCCTGTCAATTATATACGATCTACGGCCATCTCCTATGGTCAGATAGTATCGAGGAACCTTTGACACGCCTGAATACATCGACGCTCACAGCAGGGATGTATATTGTAAAAGTAAATTTTCAAAACCAACCCATCAAAACCTTTCGGTTTATTAAAACAGAATAAGCGATGAAACTTTTTGGATATTATATACCAGGGCTATTACTGCTCCTGATCATGGTGACGCCTGAATTGATAGCGCAGTCACCCTTTAAAATGAGTTACCAGTCCGTCATCCGGGATGCGGAAGGAGATCTGATCGCTGACATGCCTGTGGGCTTGCGGATCAGCCTACACAAACAGGCCCCGGATGGGGAAACGGTCTATGCAGAAACGCATGTAGTTTCAACCAATACCAATGGCCTGGCATCCCTTCAGATCGGATCCGGCACCGTGGTGGTTGGGAGTATGGAGACCATCGACTGGGAAGACGGACCTTACTTTATTGTAACAGAAGCTGACCCGGAAGGTGGTGAGGACTATTCCATCTTTGGATCCAGCGAACTGCTGAGTGTTCCGTATGCGCTGTATGCGGCCAATGGGGGAGTGACCGGACCACAGGGACCTCAGGGAGAAGTTGGGCCGCAAGGCCCGCCAGGACCCCAGGGTGAGCCAGGTCCGCAAGGTGAACCAGGTCCACAGGGAGAAATGGGCGAAAAAGGAGAGAAAGGGGAGACAGGGCTTCAAGGTATCCAGGGACCAAAAGGGGAGCCCGGTGAAGTAGGTGGAGAAAACACACAGGTCATCTTTAATGATAATGGTGACGGAGGAGGGGACCCTCAGTTTCTGTTTGATAAGGAAACCAATCATCTTGCTCTCGGATCAGATGCAGTCAATCCGCATGCTGCACTCGAAATCACATCAACCGACGGTGCTCTGATTCTGCCTCGCATGACCACCGCACAGCGCAATGCACTCACCCCTTCAGAGGGAATGTTTATCTACAATACGGATCTGCAGAAGTTTCAGGGTTACGTCGGAGATTCCGGTGTTGTCAATGTTGCTTTTTCTGATGTGTCAACGGCAACGTACTTTATCGGGGATGATGGAGTCAATATTGAGCATGTGGCTCAAACGTTTACGCCTCTGTTTCCCGGCGATCTTGAAAGTTTTGAATTTAATATCAGTAGCATCTCACCAGGATTTCAATTGTCAATTGAGTTTTATGAAGGAGATACGCCGGGAGAAGGCGTTCTGTTCTATTCCCAAACTCTGATTGTCAATAACCTGGGATGGAATACACTGATGGTTCCTGCCGGCCATCCGTTGCAGGCTGAAACGGTGTATCACTTTATTTTGAAACCGGCTATAGTGTCATCGGAGTTTATCGGCCTGTTGCAAAGCAATGTTGATCCTCCAGGCAAGCACGATGGGGGCACATTGTTTTCATACAATGCTGCTATGGACAATTATTCGCCTTCGGTGATGGATGATCTGGATTTCCGGGTCAATTCAAGTATCAATACCCAGAAATGGGTAGATCTGCATTGACGAATCAGGGCTTCTGAACTGGAGATTTGTCAGAAAGTTCTCGCAACATACCGATGAGCGCCACCTGAATACTGCTGAGTTGATGGGATATCTGATAGTAGATAAGAACGGAGGTCAACTTTAATTCGCCGTTTTCAAGTTCTTTCAACAATTCCTTTTCATCTTCCCGATACGATTCGTGATTGTCGAGAAGGCCCTGGGTAAAATCTCTCCACTGTGTTTGCCGGGATGAACTGGCCTGCAGCATTTGTGTGATTCGCTTAAGCATCACCGTGGCATCGTTGATGCGATGCAATATGATGGCGCGTTGGGATGGCCCAAACCAGACACGTTGTTCTTTTTTCTCCTCGATCAGATCATAAATATTGCGGTAATTATGACTGATCTGATCCACGAGGTGATTGATGCTGAGCAGGTTCTTGATTTGTTTTGACGTGACGAGCGAACTTCTGTTTTCCATCAGCCGGATCAGGTAAGCATTCGTTGCTTTTTGATTGGTGGTGAGTCTTGTAAAATACTCATCTACTTTGGTCATGTAAGCTTTGAACTCTGCATCGGTCGTAAAGTTGATGATCTTATTTAGAATGGTATTTAGGTTTTTAATGCGCTGACATTGCTGGATGATTTCCTGGTAGGCAATGGGCAGTGACAGATCGGCAGTATTGGTCCCCGAACCTATAAAATGAATGCCATTGCTCTGTCCTTGTCTGGGTTTGACCGTGCGTGAGGCCATTCTGATAAACAAGGGCATCGCGATCATAAAAAAGAAAGCACAGGACAAATTGAAAATCGTATAAAAAATGGCCAGTCCGGTAGGCATAGCCCATTTGTCCAGGAAGGGATTGCCGGTTTTGATGACATACACCATAAACCACGAAATGAACGAAAGGATCAACGGTAGAAAAGGCAGGAAAGCAGCCGCTCCCAGGACGTTAAACACGACATGCAATCGCGCTGATTTTTTGGCCTCCTGATTGCCTACCCATGAGGCGATTTCAGTACTGACCGTCGTACCGATATTGGCACCAATCACCATCACAACAGCTACGTCATAAGGCAGCCATCCGCTGAGACACAAGGTCAGGGTAAGGGCCATCAGCGCACTGGAGGATTGAATCAGCGCAGTAAAAATGACCCCAATCGCCATAAACAGAATGATGGACAAAAATCCTTTATTACCCAGACTGGAAATAAACCAAATGATCTCTTCCTGCTTCTGAATGTCCGGCACAATGCTTTTGAGAAACTGAAGTGATATGAGCAAGATGGAAAACCCAATGATGGTCTCTGCCCAAAAGCGATACACGCCATTTTTTATAAAAATAAAAGGCATTGCCACGGCAATCATCGGAAGACACAAGGCAAACAGATTGTATTCAAAACCAAAAAGAGTGACGATCCAGATGGTTACCGAACTCCCGACGTTTGCACCAATAATAATGCCGGCCGCAGCCGTTAGCGAGATGATTCCTGCATTGACAAAGCTCACCGTCATCACGGCGGCGGCCGAACTCGACTGCAGGACTGAGGAAGCAAAAAATCCGGTAAGGAATGTAGAGATCTTACTCTGCGTGACTCGCTTTAATCCATCTCTCAGCTGGACACTGGCAATGCGCTGGACGCCCTCACTCATGACCTTCATGCCATAAATAAACAGTGCCAGAGCACCGACAATCTGAAATATCCCAAGCCAGCCGAGTTCAAACATATTGAGCAGGACAAAGAACGGATATAATCAAGGAAGAAGCCTATTGTCCTGAGTAAAATCTGAACCCGAGGCGATTATATTAAATAACAGGGGTAATTTATGTACCTTTACGTCCCGTAACAACCTCTTCAGGATCATGGTCAAATATATTTTTGTTACGGGCGGTGTAACCTCCTCTCTTGGTAAAGGAATCATTTCAGCTTCACTGGGCAAGCTTCTGCAGGCCAGAGGGTTATCTGTGACCATTCAGAAATTTGATCCCTATATCAACGTCGACCCGGGGACACTCAATCCATATGAGCACGGGGAATGCTATGTGACCGATGACGGGGCCGAAACCGACCTTGACCTGGGGCATTACGAACGCTTTCTTGGAAATCCATCCTCACAGGATAATAATGTAACTACCGGCAGGATCTATCAGACCGTCATCAATAAAGAGCGCGCAGGCGATTACCTGGGGAAAACCGTTCAGGTCGTGCCGCACATCACTGATGAGATCAAACGCAGAGTCAGAGCACTTGGCAAAACAGGTGAGTACGATGTCGTCATCTCCGAAATCGGTGGGACAGTCGGTGACATCGAGTCTCTGCCTTATCTCGAAGCCATTCGTCAGATTCGCCTCGAACTGGGAGCCGCCAATGCGATCATCATTCATCTGACGCTGATCCCATATCTCAGTGCAGCCGGAGAATTGAAAACCAAACCGACGCAGCACAGTGTAAAAGAACTGCTTCAAACCGGAAATCAACCTGATATCCTGGTGTGTCGAACAGAACATCCTCTGACCGATGATATCCGAAGAAAGCTTTCGCTCTTCTGTAACGTCAGTCGCCAGTCGGTCATCCAGGCGATGGATGCAGAAACGATCTATGATGTTCCTCTGCTGATGAAAGAGGAGAATCTGGACTCACTGGTGATGAATAAGCTCCAGTTGGATGCAGAAACTGAGCCTAATCTGACTGCCTGGCGAGCTTTTTTGAAGAAACTAAAAGAACCTAAGCATACTGTTCGCATCGGTCTCGTTGGAAAATACAATGAACTCCCGGATGCCTATAAATCCATCTATGAGTCATTTGTCCATGCGGGTGCAGAAAATGAATGCAAGGTAGAGGTAGAGCCTATCCATGCGGAAGCGCTCGAGGTGGTAGACCAGGTAGGAGACGTGCTGGGAGATTTTGATGGTGTCCTCGTGGCTCCCGGGTTTGGTGAGCGTGGGGTGGAAGGGAAGATCAATGCGATTAAATACCTCAGAGAAAATGACATTCCGTTTTTCGGAATTTGCCTCGGCTTTCAATGCGCCGTCGTTGAATTTGCCAGAAATGTGCTCGGCCTGGAAGATGCATACAGCACCGAAATGAAATCCGATGCCGCACATCCAATCATCGACCTGATGCCGGATCAAAAAAATATTCGGATCAAAGGGGGAACCATGCGATTGGGTGCCTATGCCTGCGAAATAAAGGAAGGAACACTTGCTCGTGAGGCTTACCAGACAGATGTCGTATACGAACGCCACCGTCATCGTTACGAGCTGAATAATGAGTATCTGAAAGATTTTGAATCAAACGGACTCGTGGCCTCAGGGATTAATCCCGATACCAAACTGGTGGAGATTGTGGAATTACCCGGGCATTCATTTTTCCTCGGTACCCAATATCATCCTGAATTAAAAAGCACAGTAGAGAAGCCTCATCCGCTTTTTGTTGCTTTTGTGAAGGCCTGTATGCGCGTTCATACCGATGAACAAAACGTAACCGGCAAAACAACGGAGAAGCTGGTAGCAAAGTAGATTTTTAGATTGGGGGCAATTTAATGGAGAGCAGCTCTGAGGGGGATGGATTCAATGATATCCGCCTCGGTTTTTACCCAGTATTTAAGTCGGTCAAGCACTTTGTCCTGCGGAAAATAGTTCAGGGCCATTTTGACATAAACGTGGCCGTGCTTCGCCTCCGAAACCCAAAGCATTTTATAGAAATTGACCAGCTCCTTATCCGGTGTATTCTGAGCAACTAGTTTGAATCGCTCTGCTCCCCGGGTTTCCACCACTGACGCGATCAGCAGGCGATCGAGAAACTGCTCTTCAATCCCATCGTGTTTTGCCTTCATAAGTGCCTTGATATAGGGATCTTCGTGAATGGAATGGGCCAGTTGAATTCCGCGCATTTCGAGTACATCGTATACCTGCTGGAAATGTTCCAGCTCTTCAATACCAATGGATATAAGCTCAGGGATGATCTCCACGCGATTCGGATATTTGGCCACGAGGCTCATAGCGGTGGCCGAAGCTTTTCGTTCACAATCGGCATGATCCTGTAGAAAGGCATCAAAATCGGATAAAACAGTCTTGATCCAGCCGGGAGGACTGGGACAGCCAACAAGCAGTTTAAAACTCAAATCGGGGAAATATTAACTATAGATTAAAAAAATAATAAGGATCAGCACGACGGTGATAATCCCCAGCACGATAAAGAATTTTTTCTCCTGTTTATGATCTCGGGCTTCTCTGCGAAGCTTGTTTTTTTGAATCGCCATAAGAGATGGTATTTATTGTGGCAAGATACAAATTGGAGCGTTTTCAAGGTAAAATTGGCTCCTGAATTAACGGTTATTGCCGGGAGAGCCATTCCTTTTCCGTTTCGGACAAACCATTCCGTACATTTGAATATGGATTTTCCCCTTTTGGAGCTTCAGGAAATGAAGGTGCTTGACCACGTGCTGGCCTTTGTCATCTGTGTTGTAGCTCCTTTTGTGGCCTTTTCGTCCCAAAGAATTCCCATGGATGATCTTTCCTTCGATACGAAGGAGAAGGTTCACCTCTATCACTCCAATGCCATGTTTCTGCTGATCACCGGACTGGCCGTCATCACAGTCTGGAGGATCACCGACAAAACAATAGGCGCGCTTGGTTTTGAATGGCCTGTCTGGCATGAATCGTTGGTTTGGCTGTTTGGCCTGATTGCTTTCCTCTACTGCCTGGAGGTGTTCTTCCAGTTTGGTTTGAAAAAGTGGCGTATAAAATCTCTTTCTAAAACCAACTTGGCCATAGCATTTATTCCTTCCAATTTCAGAGAGTTCCTGCACTTTTCTACGCTGGCCTTAGGCGCGGGTATTGGTGAGGAGATCATCTTCAGAGGATTTCTTATCCAGTATATCGTCTTTTGGGTTGGGGATGACATCACCGGTTTTATCTTTGGCGCTATATTTAGTTCAGCGATTTTTGCATTCCTCCACGGATATCAGGGGTACAAATCAATCATTAAGATTTTCTTTCTCTCTCTGCTACTGGCCGCTATTTTTATCATCAGCCATTCACTTGTTTTCGTGATGATCATCCATGCGCTCATAGATATAATAAGCGGTGGTATCAATGCATATTTTTTAAATGCTGAGGCAAAATCGAAACTTAAGGATGATTTCCATAATCCATCTTGAAACCGTTTGCTTCATTATTAGTTCCAACAACGGCACTTGTAGATGTCGCCGATGCCGCTGTATAGCGGGATGGAGCGCAAGTCTGCCGGCTTGTCCAGAAGCCGAAGTGCTTTGGAAGGCTGATGCTCCTGCATCTCTGTTTCCAGATTAGAAATCGAAAATCGTTGATCGATGTTCTTTGATCGTTAATTAAATCGATCCTGGAATATGAGTTGTTGGAGCAAACTCCAACAACGGCCGATCTTTAATATGAGTTGTTGGAGCAAACTTCAATCCCGCTGTTCAGTAGGAGCTCTATATAATATGCCGATGCAAGGAGTTTGCTCCTGCATCTCTGTTTCCATCTACATCTAAACTTAAAAAACCCCGGAACTACATCCGCATCGTTTCGTAAAACTCCACGATCCGCTCATCTACCATAATGTCCTTCGGTGTTAAAGGTTTTTTCAGGAAAACACCATGCAAGGTCCGGCAACGACTCAACGCCACATAGGTCTGTCCATGCTCAAAAGCCCCTCGTCCCAGGTCAATTGCCACGCGATCATAGGTCTTACCCTGGCTTTTATGTATGGTGATCGCCCACGCCAGTTTGACAGGATATTGCGTAAAGCTTCCAATCACTTCAGACTGGATAGGATTGTTGCTATCAGTGGTCAGCGTATATTTGGTAACCTCCCACGTCATTTTAGGAATATCAAATTCCTCACTCTGCCCTGAATCTGAAGTCAGCCGTACCGTTATTTTCTCATCATCAAGCGCGGTGATCTTACCAAGACTTCCGTTGACGAATCGCTTTTCCGGATCGTTCCGGATCATCATGACCTGTCCATGAAGTCGTAGCTCCAGTTTATAATCCGTTGGAAAAACAGTCGGATTGAAATTTCCCTTGATCTCTCCGTGATAATGATAGCTCGGTGAATTCAGCTGCTCGAGTTTTTCCTTGTTGATTTGATTCGCCGCCGCATTGGTACTGCAAAGGGTCAGAAACGGTTCTTCAATTTCGTGATCCGGCAAATACCGCTCATTGAGTTCTTCTAATTCCTCATACCCAAAAGAGAGGGTCCGAATTGCATCGAGTAATCGAATAAAATGCCGTTCACTTTGTCTGAAGACTTTCGACATTTCAATCATGAGCAGCGGAACTTTTCCTTCGAAAACATGCGCGTGAAAAAAATAGGGTGAAGCATAAAAACTTCGGAAGTATTCTTTCTCTTCGCGGCTGCTGACAACCGGAGGCAGTTGAAACAAATCACCAAAGAAGATCATCTGAATACCGCCGAAAGGAAGATCCGACCTGCGGTACAGCCTGAGTGCATAGTCAATGGCATCCATGACATCAGCGCGGACCATAGAAATTTCATCAATGATAATCGCCTCTAGTGCTTTCATAATGCGTGTCAATCGGCGCTGTACAAACACCTCACTGGGATGCATCAGTTTCGGTGGAAACTGGAAGAAAGAATGGATCGTCTGTCCCTGAACATTTAACGCAGAGATTCCCGTGGGGGAGAGGACAACCACTTTTTTAGCGGTGGTTTTTCTGAATAGTTGGAGCAATGTGGATTTGCCGGTCCCGGCTTTTCCGGTCACAAAAAAGTGCTCGTGCTGATGTTCAAGTTGGTCAAGAATATCTCTGAACGTCTGATCCAGTACGAGGGGTTCCTTCATTATTTTGGTTTGACCAACAGCACATAGACGGGAAAGTGATCGCTGTACCCACCAATGTATTTTCCAAAGCTATAGGATCTGTACGGATAGCCCTTGAAGTTGCCGGTTTTTTGCGTTAGATAGGAGGGATTGAAGATTTCTGCTTTGTAGTATTTAAGATCAGATTCATCATTGACCAGCGACTGGCTGATGATGATTTGGTCAAACAAACTCCAGGCATTGCGATAGGCGGTCGTGCCCAGCCCCTTTCGGTAGTAATTTTCATACGGATTGTACATCTCGGTCCGCACAAGGGTCTCCTTAGTTCTTCTGCCTCCGAGACACTGGCGCACACTTTTGTCTGTGGGATCATCATTGAGGTCGCCCATGACAATCGCATTTTCGATCTGATGATATGTAGCCAGACTATCCAGGAAATACCGGTTGTAGCTGGCGGCTTTTTTCCGCAAATGAGCGGTGGCCTGCTCGCCTCCACTTCGGGAAGGCCAGTGGTTGACACTGACAGCGATAGGCTCACCCAGGAGTTTGCCCTGACAGATCAGGATATCTCTTGAGTAGCTGACCGGTTCGCCGTCTTTCGATTTGACAAGTGAGTAATAGTGTGTGGTATCCGGAGTAAAGTATTTGGCCTGATACAGCAGGGCCACATCCACGCCGCGTCCGTCTTTTGAGTCCTGGTGAATGATCTTGTAATTGCGCCTGGCGATGGACGGTTGCCTGATGAGATCTTCCAAAACGGTAATATTCTCGATTTCCGAGACACCTATTAAGGCAGGACCATCCGGCGTGTAGTTTGCTGCGATCTCACTGATAACCCGGGAGAGTTTTTCTAGTTTGTCGTAATAAACGGCTGAATTATAGACATTCGGGCCTTCAGGCGTGAATTCAAAATCATTGACACCTTCCGTATCGAGGGTGTCAAACAGGTTTTCAAGATTGTAAAATGCAAGGCACGCGACAGTATACTCCTGCTGACTATGTGCTGTGGTTGTAAACAGCATGTAAAGAATGATGGAGAATAAGAGCCTCATGCAGTGATGATTAGTTATACTTTCAAAATCCGGGCTAAAATACACTTGATTTGAGGGATGGAAAAACTGAATTTCGAATGCGACGCGATTTTTATATACTCAAAAGGAAATAGTTACATTTGACGATATGTTACGAAGCCTTCTTCTATGCCTGTTTGGGATTTCTGCGTTGACCGCAGGAAAGGCCCAGATCACTGTGACCGGAACGCTTACAGATGACCTCTCCGGGTTGCCACTGTCCGGTGTCCGCATCAGTTCAGAACTCCCGGATGAAACTCAAACGGATGCTAATGGCATGTTCTTTATTCAGCATCCCGAAGCACAGGATATTTTTCTGCGTTTTGAACTGGAAGGCGAAGTGAGGGAGTTTGTCCAACCACGTGCGGAAGGCGATACAATTGATTTGGGCGTATTCAGTATGGTCTTTCTGCCTGATCTGGCAAAAGATCTCGACCTGCCCACCATCACGGTAGAAGGCGCTGACGTCAACCTTGATGCGAGCATCAGTGGCTTGCTGCAGTCCGGAGATGATCTTTTTGCCAATATGACTGATTTCACCTTTAGCCCCGCCCGATTCAGACGGCGCGGCATGGGCTTTATCTATACGGAGGGCTACCTGAATAATCTGCCGATGAATGACCTGGAATCAGGAGGAGTTTTCTGGCGCAACTGGGGTGGGCTCAATGATGTCATGCGAATCAATGATAATGTCATTGGGGCCGAAATCGCTGACTGGGGATTCGGTGGTCTCGCCAGCACCTTTAATACCGATCTTCGCGCTTCCTCCCACCGGAAACAAACCAAGGTGAGTTATGCTGTAACCAACAGAAGTTATCGCAATCGGATCATGGGTACCTGGTCTACCGGTCTGCTTCCATCCGGTTGGGCGATCACGTTGTCTGGGTCACGACGCTGGGCGCAGGAGGGATACTTCGAAGGTACTTTTTATGATGCCTGGTCTTATTTTGCATCCGTCGAAAAACGTTTCAATGCCAGTCATGCCCTTAACTTCGTTCTCCTGGGTGCACCGTACCACAGAGGTGCCAATAGTCGCTCTGTGCAGGAGATGTATGATTTGGCGGATTCTCCGTACTACAATTCGTATTGGGGATACCAGGAAGGCAAGAAGCGAAGTGCACGGAATTACTCAGGCCATATTCCATTGTTTTTGCTGAGACATGATTTTAATGTCAACGAAAAGATCACCCTGACCACCAGCCTGGGGTACCACACAGGTACAGGGGCAACCAGTGCCCTCGATTGGCTGGATGCCAATGATCCGCGTCCCGATTATTACCGACGCCTCCCGAGCTATGTGGATGATCCCCAACTCGCGGACTTCATGACCGACTATTTGAGTACCAATACGGATCAATTGCAGGTTCAGTGGGATGATATGTACCGCGTTAACCTGAATAGTAGTGAGACGATTGAAGACGTCGATGGTATCCCCGGCAATGATGTAACCGGAGCTCTGTCACAATACGTGTTTGAGGATCGAAACGCAGACCTGCAAAAAGCAAGCGCAAATATCGTCTTGCAATATCAACTGAATGAAAATTCACAGTTGCATGCCGGATTTTTACTGGTCAATCAGGATACACGTAATTACAAAACAATTAATGATCTGTTGGGCGGCGAATTTTATGTGGACTGGGACAAATTTGCCGAGCAGGATTTTCCGGGCGATGATGATGCATTGCAGAATGATCTGCTGCGCCCGAACAGACTGGTATACGAAGGTGATCAGTTTGGATATGACTACTATGCAAGAATAAGACAACGCACCGGATGGATCACCTATATCCTTAATGCATCCAAATGGGAGTTTTCAATTTCCGGATCCCTGTCTCAAGTGAAGTTCTGGCGGGATGGACAAACACAAAATGGACGATTTCCGAACAACTCACTGGGCGAAAGCGAAAAAGAAGATTTTTTGCTTCCCTCCGGAAAAGCTTTGTTGCGATACAAATTTGACGGTCGCAATTACCTTACGATTTCAGGGATGTACACCGAAGCTGCGCCCACTTTCAGGAATTCATTTGTTTCCCCCAGGACGCGAAATAGTGTAGTCGAAGGTTTGACAAAAGAAATTGGCAACCTCCTGGAGCTTCGTTATGATTACCGGGCTCCCGATCTTAAGTTTTCTGTCTCGGGATTTTATATCACGACTGTGGATGCCATTCGCTCCACCAGCTTTTACCATGATGACCTCAATACGTTTGTCAATTTCAGCCTGACGGGAATCGACCAGGAGCACATTGGAATAGAAGCCGCTATTGACTATTCACTGACGCCTTCTTTAAGCCTTCAGGGCGCGGCATCCATTGGCCAGTATATTTATACATCCCGACCCAAAGCCACCATCACACAGGATAATGACGGAACGGTGCTGTTGAGAGATATCACCGTGTATGCGCAGAACTTTTATGTTCCTTCTACCCCTCAATCTGCATATACCGGAGGGTTGACCTATCGCTCGAAAAACTACTGGTCTGTTTTCCTCAATGTAAATTACTTCCAGGAGGGATGGCTTGATTTTAACCCGTTGCGCAGAACGCTGGCAGCGACAGATGGTGTTGAGTATCCAAGTGCGCAGTGGGATGCGATTATTGATCAGGAAAAAATTGATCCGGCATGGACTGTTGACTTGTCTTTTTACAAATCCTGGTTGATCCAGCCCGGAGAAAAGCGGACTTTTCTTTCTCTGAATTTTGGCATCAATAATATACTGAATAACGAAAGTTATATCAATGGTGGATATGAACAGTATCGCTTTGATTATGAAACGAAAGATCCAAGTGTCTTTCCTTCAAAATACTCCTATATGCAGGGGCTGAATTATTTTATTCAAATCGGCCTGCGCTATTAATCCGAATGCATTCAGACTGACAAATATTGATAAAACGAGACAATGAATAAGCTTCAAAATCATTTTTTACTTGCTCTGCTGGCTCTTGTGCTGATGATCCCAATGGCCTGTGTGGATCTGGATTATGATCAGCCACCACCCGGAGGAGAAGATCCGAATCTACCGGTCAATATCACCATTGCGGAATTGAAATCGCGACACACACTCGGGTCCTATGAAGAGATAACTGACGACGTGACGTTTCAGGGGCTTGTCGTGTCTGACGACAAGGAAGGTAACTTCTTTAAACAACTCATCATTCAGGATGAAACCGGTGGAATCGAAATGCGTATTGAGATGACCGACCTCAATAACGTGTATCCCGTTGGCCGAAAAGTCTATGTCAAAGCGAGAGGGCTATGGCTTGGGGATTATGGAGGCACGACACAGCTGGGAGCAGGAAAGGGCGTGGACAATGACGGAGATCCTATCCTCATCCGTATACCGGAGTCCATTATTGATTTGTTTATCATTCCGGCTACTTACGGCAATCCTGTGACACCCGCACTCGTAACGGTCGATGAACTGAGTTTTGGCATGGTGAGTACTTTGGTGCAGTTAGATGACGTGCAGTTTATTCCTGGTGACGCAGGTCAAACTTACGCCGACGCCATATTGCAGGTGACGCTCAACCGAGAAATAGAAGACTGTACGAAAAAACGTCTTATCGTCCGAACAAGCGGATTTGCCAGTTTTGCCGGCGATACTACACCTGTAGGGAATGGAACCATAGTGGGTGTCCTGAGCATATTCAGGGATGATTATCAGCTGACCATACGCGACTTAAACGACGTCAATATGGAAGGCGATCGTTGTGGGTTGGCCAATCAAATGTCCATTCAGGCGGTGCGTGATCTTTATGCAGGAGGTACGACCTCGGTCGCATCCGGATCTATCAAAGGCATCGTCACAAGTGATTATACGTCTCAGTCAGTTACGGGAAGGAACCTCTTTATTCAGGATGCTACGGCAGGTATTGTGATCCGATTTGATAACAATCATCCTTTTGTTTTAGGCAATGAAATTTCAGTCGATATTTCAGGGGCTACCTTGAGTGAGTTTAGTGGATTGTTACAGATAGAGGGTGTGCCTACAGGAAATGGTTTGGTAGTCGGTAATCCCGGAGATGCTACCCCAAGAGTCGCTACTGTGCTCGAAATCCTGACAAATGCAGAAGCCTGGGAATCTACATTGGTACAAATAAAAAATGCGACGCTATCCGGCAATACAGTCTTTAGTGGTGATGTGACGGTCACAGATGCTACCGGAAGTATGGTGTTGTTTACACGAAATCAGGCTGATTTTGCAGGAAGTCCGCTACCATCCGGTGAGGTGACCCTGACGGCACTGCTATCCGAATTTAATGCCCCAAACCTGGTGATGCGCAATGCTTCGGATGTTGAAGGTGGTGACCCACCGGGATGCACTGACACCGATGAAAATTTTGAAAGCCTAAGCAATGATGCAGATATCAACCTTCCCGGTTGGGCCAATATTGCGGTCAAAGGGACTCGTCTGTGGAGAGCAAAAGAGTTTGATGACAATGTCTACGCCCAGGCGACAGCCTTTGGTGATAATGCGTCAGAAATGGAAGCCTGGCTGATTACACCGTGCATCGATCTCGATGTAGCGAAGAAAATCAATTTCACAAGCGCTTACGGATTCTTTACACATGATGGCCTCACCGTTTGGGTTTCCTCAGACTTTGACGGTAGTGATGTAGGAGGTGCAACCTGGCAACAACTCCATCCAACCCTGGCTGAATCTTCTGACACCGAACATGCCTTTATCCCATCGGGTGATGTGGATTTGAGTGGGTTTACAGGCCCAGTACGTATTGGATTTAAATATGTCGGAAGCGGCACAGGAGGCGAGACGACCTCGTTTAGAATTGATGATGTTAAAGTAACGCCATTGTGATCAACAGGAAACAACTCTTCACTGCTTATCAGGTGATCGTTGTTATTTCCTGTTTGTTCCTTGCGTTGCCCGCATTCGGTCAGCAAACTATTTCCGAAGTCAAAGCAATGCCATTTGGTGCAGTGGTCACGACCACCGGTACCATTTCCTGCGATGATGAATTCGGCATTATCCGTTATATGCAGGATGCTGATGCCGGCATCGCTATATATGATGATGATCTTGCTTTCACATCAGCGGGAGATTCTGTTGTGGTAACTGGCGTTTTGTCCAGATATCGTGGACAGGTACAGATATCTCCGGTTTTCTCCTTTGATATATTGTCTACTGGAAAAAATACTGAACCCATCCTGTTAGACGATTTGAGTAAAGTTAAAAACAGTACCTACGAATCGCGCAGAGTCATATTCAGTTGTTCTGGTATCGCGTCCTGCGAATCCCAACTGGAAGAAGGGGTGTACCGGATGTTTGATCCGTATGGCAATATCTCAAGACTCCGGGTTTCTGAAGATTTGGAAGATGAGGACATAGCGATTCAATCCCGTCCGTACACAATGGAGGGGATATGGACAAAGTTTGAAGATCAGTATGAGTTGCTTGCTCTCGCTGTAGCGGATGCTTCCGAAGGCAACTGCCACTACATATCACCGCCTACCATTTCTTTCACCGGTGATGCCGTGGTACTAGCATGGCATGACCTGCTGCTGGCGGAAACACAAGTACGCATAGGTGAGGCTACTCCAGATATGGTTTTTGACATCGGGTCGTGGCAAAACACGCTTCATTTCACTGCAGACAATCTTGAATCGGGAAAACTTTACCAGTCTGTTTTGCAACAGGAAGGGCAAGAAGGGAAACTATTCAAATCCATTCCGGTTTGGTTTGCCAAACCTTCAACTTCAAATTCCATTGAAATTCTTTTTAATCGAAATGTCAACCAAAGTTTTTCTGATGGAAGTACACCTTTCGCTACCGGATCTTCAGCGATTCTGACCGATCTGATTGCGCGAATAGATCAGGTTCGATCCACACTGGAAGTTGCAATGTATAACACCAATAATAACTCGGTTGTCCAGGCAGTCAACAGAGCAGCAAATCGAGGCGTTGAGGTGAGATATATCGCAGATGACCAGACTTCAAATTCAGCGCTTGATGGTGTCCAGTCTTTTCCCATTTTATATCGCCAGGGAGATGGGATTATGCACAATAAATTCTTTGTAGCCGATGCCGAAGATCCCGATCACGCATGGCTCTGGGCCGGCAGTACTAATCTAAGCACAAACCAACTTAGCACCGACCCTAATCATGCCTATGTAATTTACGACCAGGCATTGGCACTAAGCTACCGTCGGGAGTTCGATGAGATGTGGGGAAGCCTGCCCGATCAAAGTGCTGTACGCAGCGGAGATGAAAAAACGGATAATACCGTGCACAGTTTTCTGCACAATCAGATCTTGTACGAGTCGTATTTTTCCCCTTCTGATGAGACAGCTTGTTACATTCTGGATGCTTTGCGCACCACAGACTACCATGTAGAAATTGGCTTGTTACTGCTGACTCATTTTGAGCTCATCGATGAAATCATTCGCCTGCATCAGTCAGGTATGGCTGTGCGGGTAATTGTGGATGATGAAGATAGTTCTGACACAGCACTCAGCCGGTTGCGACAAGCCGGAGTGCCGGTTGCCGTCCATGACCCCAATCCGATATTTCACCATAAATATGCTATCATCGATGAAGGATATCCGGATTCAGATCCCCAGGTCGTGACAGGTTCGCACAACTGGACCTGGAGTGCGGACAATATCAATGATGAAAACACACTCATCATTCATGATCAGTCTGTAGCCAATATCTTCCGACAGGAATTTGAGGCGCGCTGGGAAGAACTCGTACCCACCAGTGTATCAACACCCTCCCGGGATAGATTTGTGATGATGCCAAATCCTGCCTCAGACTACACCATCCTGAACTTTGATGAACCGGTCAGCGGTGTCTTATCCGTAATCAACCTGCAAGGCCAGATTTTGGAAAGTCATCTCCTGTCCGGGGAAAAAGTAAAGAAGGTGGACTTCGAAAGCACACTTGCACCGGGTCTTTATCTGATCCGACTCCAATCTACCGAATCAAACATGGTAGCAAGTCTCATCGTACAGTGAGACTGAATTTTTCAGTTCAGCGTATGACGTTAAAATCGAAAGCCCGGCTTTGATTTAGCTCGCACTTTCCTCAGAAGCACCGGCTTTTTCAAGCGCTTCTGTCATTTCTTTTGAAATAGATCCTTTTGTAATGCGCACAAACGTCTTTTCGGCAAGCGCCAGCGTGACGACACCACCATCAATTTTATTGATTCTGCCGATCAAACCGGACTGGGTGACAACTTCATCGCCTTTTTCTAACTGCTCAATAAATTTCGCCTGCTCCTTCTGCTTTTTTGCCTGTGGGCGAATGAAGAAGAAAAAGATCACGACAAACATCAACAGAAGTGGCCAAAGCGATCCGATAATGCTCGGAGACGCCTGTAAAAAGTAAAGTAAGGTCATGTGTTGTTTTAGTTTTTTATATCAACCGTTCCCCGAATTGTAATCGTGCTTTTGTTGGGAAACGTATTGGCAAATATAGTGACGACTTTGTTCTGATCCCCTCTTTTGTCCATGGAGTTAAACTTCACCTTGATCGTACCGGTGCCTTTTGGAGCAATAGGGTCTTTCGGCCATTCAGGGATAGTACACCCACAGGTAGAACTCGCATTGATGATCAGCAGAGGAGCGGTGCCCGTGTTGGTAAACGTGAAATCTTTCGTGATGACATCACCTTCCACGATGGTGCCAAAATCGTACACATCGGCTTCCCATGTGAGAATAGGGAGATAACTACTATCCACCGTACCGTCACTTCGCACAGGATTGTATACCAGGTCTGCCAGGTCACCTTGTGGTTCGAAAGTATCCTGCTTCGCGTCTTCACTGGTGGAATTGTCTGATTGACATCCCCAGGTGATACACCCGAGAATGGTCAGGAGGAGTAATGTTCTGATTTTCACGGCACAAATCTATTACTTTTGATTGCGTTATGCGAATTTACCTGATTGGTTTTATGGGCAGTGGGAAGACCACCTTAGGCCAGCGTGTGGCGGAGAGGGCGCAAGTGCCCTTTGCTGACACCGATCAGCGTGTGATTGAAGCATCCGGTCAATCGATTGCACAAATTTTTAATCTCTATGGTGAAGTTCGTTTTCGGAAATTGGAAAAAGAAGCCCTCAGTGAGACGATCCACCTTGACAAATCCATCATCGCTACAGGTGGTGGATTGCCTTGCTACCATGACAATATGGGCTGGATGAAGCAACATGGGATTACGATCTACCTGCAATGGGCTGACGAACAGTTACTTGACCATCTGGAAAAACACCGGGATGATCGTCCTCTAATTCAAGGTGAGTCCCCTGCGAGAAAAGAAGAGTGGAGGAAGTTGCTGCAGTCCCGAAAACCCATTTATGAACAGGCGGCCATTACGCTCGAAATGAAAGGAAATATTGAATCCGATTACCTTCTACTTGATAAAGCCTGCCGATATATCTGGTAGGGTCTTTAATCCATAATGCGTTCCAAGGCATCGGCTGCCTGAATCATTCGACCTGTTCCCCGCCCATCGCCAAGGGATTTTCCGGATTCATGCAGGATTTGGTACACCTCACGTGTTGTTAACTCAGGGCGGAAAGCTTTCATCAATCCCACAAGCCCTGCAACCATCGGAGTAGCCATCGAAGTGCCGTTGAGTTCTTTGTAAGCCGGATTAGGATAAGTCGACATGATTTTAACGCCCGGAGCAGCCACCCCAAAGTCCAGATCTTCAACAGTATTTGAAAATGAAGCTTTTTGCATATCAGGTCCGATGGCCGACACAGCAATCACGCCTTTTACATTGGCAGGAGAGTGGTTGATCGCATTTTGATTGTTATTTCCCGCCGCAGCAACCACGATGGCACCTTTTCTATTGGCATAGCGGACTGCTTCCTCATACGCTTTCTGATGTTTGTCCGAAGAAAGACTGCCGAGCGAAAGGCTGATCACATCAGCTCCGAGATCGGCCGCATCAATAATCCCCTGAATCGTCGTCTGCTGATTGCCGAAGCCCTTGGCATTGATCACTTTTACACTGGTAATGCTGACGAAAGAAGCTTCGGGAACAAACGAAGCGACACCCAACCCGTTATTCGTGACAGCACCGGCGATTCCGGCACAATGCGTTCCATGGCCTGAAGAATCCACATCATTTTTGCGGTTATTGGAAATAAATTGAGCACGCAGATCTTCATGTTCGGCTCGAACACCTGAATCCACGATGGCAATCAATGCTCTTTTTCTGGGTTTTACCCCTGACTTAGCCAGAAAAGCATGTAGCTGGTCACCTTGGGCTGCCTGCCAACCCCATTGCTGTGATGCCATGGGATCATTGACATTTTCCGCATTTCGCACTTCAGTTTGTTCGGTCGATTCAAGGATCCCCAGCTGAATGACTTCATTGTACTCAACGTGAATAGTCTCTTTAAGTCGCTTGAGTTCCTGAAGAATCTCCTTTGTTTTCGATTCACTTTTTTCCGGGATGCCGATCGCGAGAAAATTATCCAGACGTGTAGCAGAAGCATCAGCCATATGGAAAGCCGGCTGGATAGTCAAGCCATACTTTTTGATCAATCGGACATATCCTTTCGAAATGTCATCATCCTCTGTCTCGATGAGGATTTCGAAATTATCATTTGTTAAAGCAATCGATTGCTGTACCTGTGGAAAGGTCGAGTAGAGCATATTAAATCCGATAAACTGGATAAGACCGTACAGCGCGATGGCTACAATGAGCACCACCACTGGACTCCGTCTGACAAAATTGAATATCTGGGAGATAACACCCAGAATCAACAGATCCCGGAAAAGAATCAGGAGTTTAAAGGATAATGTGGAATCCGTAAAAGCGAGTGAAAAGAGATAAACGAAAAATGAAATCAGGAATAAACTGCTCATTTTTCGACTCATCGATCGATTGTCTTTAAAATAAAACCACAAGGCCAGGCCGGTGAGGGACAGCAGGTAACTTATGGGATAGAGCAGATTCAGCATAGTTCGTATGACAAATATCGCGAGAAATTAGGGTTTTCGTGTTTGAACAGGAATACCAATAGACTAAACCCCTTTATCCTCCGCCCAACAGATTATCAGGATTGAATTACTTTTGCCCTTCGCTGATAACCAAATCGGTATTTATTGGTTCTATAGCTGAATTTTACAGGAATAAAAAAAGGATACGATGAACGAAAGAGTAAATTGTCTGATAATCGGAAGTGGACCTGCCGGATATACAGCTGCAATCTATGCGGCCAGAGCAGGACTAAAACCTGTATTGTATACCGGACAAGAGCCGGGTGGGCAATTGATGATCACCACGGAAGTGGAAAATTATCCCGGATATCCGGAGGGCGTGCAGGGGCCTCAGATGATGGAAGATTTCAGAATGCAGGCAGAGCGGTTCGATACGGAAGTGCGTTATGCCCTTATTAACAAAGTCGATTTTACCGGGCCGATCCACAAGGTATGGACAGATGCCGGTGACGAAATCGAAGCGCACACCGTGATCATTTCGACCGGTGCAAGTGCCAAATGGCTCGGTCTTGAGTCTGAGAAGCGCCTGACCAACAACGGTGTATCGGCATGTGCGGTGTGTGATGGGTTCTTTTTCAGAAATATGGATGTGGCGGTAGTCGGTGCCGGTGACACTGCAGCAGAAGAAGCATTGTACCTGAGTAAACTATGTCCCACTGTACACCTGCTGGTCAGACGTGATGAAATGCGCGCCAGCAAAATCATGCAAGAGCGCGTGTTGAAAACAGAAAATATTAAAATCCATTGGAATACAGAGACCGAAGAGGTGCTTGGGGAAAGCGAAGTAGAGGGCGTGCGCGTCGTCAATAATCAAAGTGGTGAAAAAGCAACCATTCCTGTGAAGGGATTTTTTGTGGCGATTGGTCATAAGCCCAATACGGATATTTTTAAAGATTGGCTCGATATGGATCAGGCCGGCTATCTGATTCCGGTGCCCGGAACGAGCAAAACTAAAATTGAAGGCGTATTTGTCTCCGGTGATGCTGCCGATAAAGTGTATCGCCAGGCGGTGACCGCTGCCGGTACAGGATGTATGGCTGCACTGGACGCAGAACGTTATCTCGGCGAGAAAGGGATTATCTGACAAACCGTCTTTGGTTGTCCCGCGTCAATGCGTTAAATTGCGATATAATTGTATCACTCTTTTACGCTATAACTTTTAAACCCATCTTATGGCAAAGGCCACTTTATTCAGACCCGGTGTGCTTCAGGGTAGTGAAGTAACAGAATTGCTCAATCACGCCAATGAAAATGACTACGCACTTCCTGCAGTAAACGTCATCGGCACTAATTCCGTCAATGCCGTTTTGGAAACGGCCGCTGCCGTGAATTCGCCGGTGATGATACAGTTCAGTAATGGGGGTGCCGGTTTTTTTGCGGGAAAAGGATTGAAGAGTCAGTCCTACAGACCTGATGTGATCGGTGCCATATCCGGCGCCCAGCATGTTGCCCTGATGGCAGAAGCCTATGGCGTACCGGTCATCATGCATACCGACCACTGCGCAAAGAATCTCTTGCCTTGGTTTGATGGGATGATCGAATACCAGGAAGCTTACTACAAGAAGCACGGAAAGACGCTGTACAGTTCACACATGCTGGACTTGTCAGAAGAACCTATCGAAGAGAATATTGAGATATGCGTTTCCTACTTCAAGCGTATGGCCGAGATGGGTATGACCCTCGAGATCGAACTCGGAGTCACCGGTGGAGAGGAAGATGGAGTGGACAATACGCATGTGGACAATTCACGTCTGTATACGCAGCCTGAGGAAGTCGCGTATGCCTATGAATCGCTCAGCAAGATCAGTCCTAATTTTACGATCGCGGCAGCGTTTGGAAATGTCCATGGTGTGTACAAACCCGGAAATGTTTCCCTGACTCCGATCATTCTGAAAAACTCACAGGACTACGTACAAAAGAAATACAACACGGGCCATAATCCAATCAATTTTGTCTTCCATGGCGGCTCCGGTAGTTCAAGGGAAGAGATCCGCGAGGCGATCGGCTATGGTGCGGTGAAGATGAATATCGATACCGATATGCAGTGGGCGTTTTGGGATGGTGTGCGAAACTACTACACAAAAAACGAAGGTTATCTGCAAGGCCAGATCGGCAATCCGGACGGAGAAGACAAGCCCAACAAGAAATTCTATGACCCGCGCGCCTGGCTCAGAGCCGGCGAACAATCCTTTGTCGAAAGGCTTAAACTCGCGTTTGAAGACCTTAACTGCGTAAATCGAAACGCCTGATCAACTTCCTTTTACGTGTGTGACCATGTAAATCCCTTTGCTGTCATGAAACCATCGTGGTTTTGGCAAAGTTGCTTTTAGTCCGCCGCAGGCGGATACTTTTTCATGTCCTGTATTTAACAGATTAAAGGATGGCGATCCCAATCCCTCTGAAAAGCGGGATGGAAGTGAAGATTGAAAAGTCAAATTCTACCAGAAGAATCCTGTCACACGAAACTGTTTGACCGACCAAATCTCTTCTTTTTGCGTCCGTAAGAGCAAAAAGAAGAAAGCCTGAAACACAAATGCAAGACTTCCTGTATGCTAGGAATAAGGCAGAATGCAAAAGGGAGTTTTTCGTGTGACTAGACTTTTTGGTTACTTTTTTGGCGATGAAAAAAGTAACAGATCTGTGCCTTTTTCACATTAATTGTATCAAAGTGTTGTTAAACTGGAGAAAGGACAGATTTACTTGACTAGTCCGCCGCAGGCGGATACTTTTTTGTGCCCTGCAATTAATATATTACACGATGACGATCCCGTAGACACTACCGGTTACGGGACACGTCCCTGTAGAATTGTCATCTAGATGGTAAGGAAATAAGTAGCAAGAAAGGAGCCTGGATATTGATGCTTATATAAGCAAAAAGTATTTTTGACCCATTGTAAAGCGGTATAAAACCGCTTTAAACCATCTTAGGTTTAAGTTGGAAGACATGCAGCGCAACGCCAAATAAAGCCACACTGAAAAACAGATCGCCGAGCACCTGGCTAACCAGGAAGGGGAGGCCGGCGGTATAACATGCCAGCAATCCTGCCAGATTGAGTGGGTACACGGTCGACATCGCCCAGACGCCAAAATTGGAAATCAGAAAGAAGATTAAAGCTGCACCAATCGCCCCGCCAAAGACCTTAGGCATGCTGATACTGTTCCGAAACAGCGTATGACCGAATAAGACGATCACCGCAAGAGCAGCATAGGTCCAGATGGCACCTTTATAAAAGAAGGTCACCTGGCTGATATCATTAGGATAGGCGGATGCATAGATCAGGTTGTTCAGGATCATATCACTGATCAACAAGATCATAAAAGGAAGAATCAAAGCGACACTTCTCCTGCCGAGGAAGGCTGCACCAAACAGTGAAATAGCGCCCAAAGCAGTGAAATTCGGGTAATGGGGGATAAGTCGGCTGCCGATTCCAATGATCAGCAGGGAAATAATGATGGTCCTGGTTTGATTCATATGACTCCAAAAGTAAAAAGATTTTTAATCTTTGGAAAGTTTCAAATCCAACACATCCCGGAAGGCCATCCATTGGTCTGATTCCGGACAGCAATGGCAGATTAGCGCTTAGCGTCGTATAAATGTTTCTTACTTTTCGAAAACAACTTGTTTTAATGGCGGACAACCTGAAATTATTACTATTTGCGACTTGTGCTGCCTCATTGTTATGCATTTCCGGTGCATACGGGCAAGGCAAGCGTACATATTGGCAACAAGAGATCAAATATGCCATGGAGGTAGATATGGATGTCGAGTCCAATACATTTACGGGCGTCCAGAAAATCCGCTATTCAAACAATTCTCCTGAGAACCTCACCAAGGTCTTTTTTCATTTGTACCTCAATGCATTCCAACCTGGCAGCGTTATGGATATTCGTGCCAGAGCGATCGGAGATGTCGATCCACGCATGCAGCCCATCTGGAATCTGACCCCTGAGCAAATTGGTTACCAGCAAATCACCAAGCTGACCCAGAAGGGAAAGCCTCTGGAGTATGAAGTCGTCGGAACTATTTTGGAAGTAAAACTGGCTGTACCAATTAAGCCCGGGAAGTCGACCACCTTTGAAATGGAATACAACGCTCAGGTCCCGGTCATGATTCGACGCATGGGACGTGATAACAAAGAAGGAGTACGTTTCTCTATGGCCCAATGGTTCCCCAAACTCTGCGAATATGATAAGCATGGCTGGCATGCCGATCCGTATGTCGGACAAGAGTACTACGGGGTCTGGGGTGATTTTGATGTGCGTATCACACTCGATGCAGCTTATACTGTCGCTGCCACCGGAGTGCTTCAAAATGCCAAAGATATAGGGCATGGATACGCGCCCGATCCAAAAGAAAAAAAAGACAAGCTCACATGGCACTTCGTGGCTAAGCAGGTACATGACTTTGTCTGGGCAGCCGACCCAAACTACCAACATGATATTTATACCTGTAAGAACGGGGTTGAATTTCATGCCTTTTACCTGAAAGGAGAAAACTACGCCAGCACATGGGAGCAGCTATTGCCCATTATGGAGGAGGCGTTTGATTACATTAATCTTCATAACGGTCGCTATCCATACCCGGTGTATTCATTCATTCAGGGGGGCGATGGAGGTATGGAGTATGCCATGGCAACCCTGATCACAGGAGGCAGATCGTTGACCAGTTTGGTAGGCGTCTCCGTGCACGAGTCACTCCATAGTTGGTATCAGATGGTGCTTGGCTTCAATGAACGATATTACGCCTGGATGGATGAAGGATTCGTCCAGTTTTTCGCTGAACGCGTCATGGATCATTTGCAGGAGCTCCAATTGATCCCCGGCTCACCGGACGAATTTCCTTACGAAGGATTTTATGCACATTATGCAAGATTGGTTGAAGCAGGACTTGAAGAACCTTTGACGACGCATGCTGATTTTTACAACTCCTATACCGCCTATGGAACATCTGCTTATACCAAAGGCGCTATTTTCCTCAGCCAGTTGGAATACATCATCGGCAAAGAAGCTTTTGACAAGGGGATGCTGGACTTTTTTGAAAAATGGAAATTCAAACATCCGGATGATCATGATTTTATTCGGGTGATGGAACTCGTATCGGATATACAACTGGATTGGTACCGGGATGCCTGGATCAGCTCAACAAAAACCATTGACTACGGTGTGGACACGGTGTATGGAAATGAAATCGAAACCATTGTGTATTTGAGAAGAACAGGATTAGTGCCGATGCCGATTGATTTTGTCGTTCAAACCAAAGACGGCGAATCACTATGGTGTACTGTGCCACTCGATATCATGCGTGGAGAAAAGACGGAAAACAGTCCTGCAGGAACACCTTATCTCGTCATGCCCGATTGGGATTGGGTGCATCCGTTTTATTACTTCACGCTTCCGTATGGGATAGATGAAATTCAATCTATTCGAATTGATCCGAGCAGGCGTCTCGCTGATTTGGATGAGCATGATAATGTCTGGCCACCGGCAGAAGAACCGCCATTGCCTGAATAAAGTTTTAAGGATTACATATACATCCTGCTACCATCACAACACATTTTTAATTTAATCACCATGAAGTCATTATTTTCTTTAGTCTCCTTTCTGTTCATTTTTAGCGCTTTGACCGTTGCACAACCATTTAGTCAAGAGTTGCTGGAAGGCGCACACATCAGAAGTGTGGGCCCCGCAGGCATGAGCGGACGAATCACGGCAATCGATGTCGTTTTGGCTGATCCGGAACACATTTATATTGGTTCCGCCTCAGGGGGCGTATGGGAGTCTAAAGATGGCGGTACCACATGGCTTCCGATTTTTGATGATCAGCCCACCTTGTCGATTGGTGCCATCAAAATCAATCAGCAAAACCCAAGTGAGATTTGGGTCGGAACAGGTGAAGGAAATCCACGAAACTCACAGAATAGTGGTAAAGGATTGTTCCGAACACTCGATGGCGGAAAGACGTGGAAGTTTATGGGCCTTGCAGAAACAAAAGTGATCCATCGCATCCTGATTGATGAGCATAATCCGGCTACTGTGTATGTGGGAGCGGCAGGCTCTCCCTGGGGGCCGGGTGAGCACCGAGGTGTATACAAAACAACCGATAGTGGTGCGACATGGAAGAAGATATTGTACACCAATGAACAATCAGGAATTGGCGACATGGTCATGGATCCCAATAATCCGAGAAAGATTATCGCGGCAATGTATGAACACCTCCGAACGCCTTGGGATTTTAAAAGCGGAGGTCCGGGATCCGGATTGTATTTGACCTATGACGGTGGGGAAACATGGAAAAAGTTAACGGATAAAGAAGGACTTCCCAAAGGAATACTGGGCAGAATGGGCTTGTCCATTGCACATGCCAAACCGAATGTGGTGTATGCGTTGATCGAAGCGAAAACAACCGGTTTGTATAAAAGCACAGACGGTGGGGAAAACTGGTCGTTGGTATCCACAGAAAACATCGGCAATCGGCCATTTTATTACGCCGATATTTATGTCGACACGAAAAATGAAAACCGGATTTGGAATCTTTGGTCGTATGTTTCCAAAAGTGAAGATGGCGGGAAGACCTTCAGAACCATTTTGGATTACGGCAAGAGCGTTCATCCGGATCATCATGCGTTCTGGATTCATCCCGATGATCCCAATTACCTGATTGACGGTAATGACGGTGGACTGAATATATCCCGCGATGGCGGAGAGAACTGGTACTTCTGTGCCAATATTCCTGTTGGCCAGTTTTATCATGTCAATATCGATCATGACTTTCCGTTTAACCTGTATGGCGGAATGCAGGACAATGGCTCCTGGGTGGGCCCGGCCTTTGTCCTGAAGTCTGGTGGCATACGAAATCAGGACTGGCGTGAATTGTATTTTGGAGATGGCTTTGATGTTCAGCCTAAACTCTCTGATACGCGGTACGGATGGGCCATGAGTCAGGGCGGTAATCTCACCTATTATGACCGGGAAACGGGGTTCAATCAGTTTATCAAACCAGTCCACCCGGATGGCGACACGCTTCGTTTCAATTGGAATGCACCGATCGCCCGAGTGATGGGAAATGATTGTGGTTTGTATTATGGTAGTCAGTACGTCCACCGCAGTTTGGATTGCGGTAAATCCTGGGAAATCATCTCACCCGATCTGACAACGAATGATACATCCAAACAACAGCAGCATAAATCAGGAGGGCTGACCATTGATGCAACCAACGCGGAGAATCATACAACTATTTTATGTATCGCACCGAGTCCTGTAGACGCAGATGTCATCTGGGTAGGCACTGATGATGGCAACCTCCAACTTACGAAAGACGGTGGGGCTACCTGGACCAATCTCAATACTAAACTTCCGGGTTGTCCTGCCGGGGCATGGATCCCTCAGATTGAAGTTTCCGGGCATGTTGCCGGAGAAGCATTTGTCGTCGTCAACAATTATCGAAGAGATGATTGGAAAGCGTATGCATATCATACGACGGATTTTGGTGCCACATGGAAAAAGATCGTTACAGACTCGCAGGTAACTTCGTTTGTGCATGCTATTGTGCAGGATCCGGTGGAAGAAGACCTTCTGTTTTTAGGGGCGGATGATGGATTGTATGTCAGCAGAGATCATGGGATGAGCTGGTCCCGTTTTCCCGCCAAAGTATTCCCGAGAGTGCCGGTGACGGATATGAAAATTCATCCTGAAGATCACAGTCTTGTGATCGGGACTTTTGGCAGATCGCTCTACGTCTTGGATAACCTATTGCCTTGGCGTGAACTCACAAAATCCATGGATGCATTGGAGAATGCATTTACTTTTTTCCCAACCAAAACAGCCATTCAATCACCGTATCGTTCCGTCGATGGGATTCGCTTTGCCGCTGATGCTGAATTTAAAGGAGAAAACAGACGTGGCGGTGCCAGATTGGTGATGTATGTAAAACCAAAGGAAAAGAAAGATACCACCGCTGCAGTAGTGGGTAACGGGGAAAAGAAAAAGAAGAAGAAAGATGTAGTTGAACCGAAAGTCGCAATGCAGGATACAATAGCGAAGGATTCTGCATCCGTGAGTGAAAAGGATAAAAAAGATAAGGATGTGCTGAAGTTGTATGTCCTGGATGAGCAGCGTGACACGATCAGATACATTCGTCACAAACTCACGGAAGGATGGAATGAATTCGGTTGGGATATGCGAAGGAAAGGCGTGCGCTATCCATCACGTCGTGAGCCGCCTGAAGATGCGGATGATCCATCTGGTCAGTATGTCAATCCGGGAACGTATACACTGGTTGGGATATTTAATGAGCACAAGGACTCGACGATTGTAACAGTACAGTTAGATCCTAGGTTGGAAATTTCCGATGCTGATCTGGATGCCCGGAATGCGCTCATTGACACCTTAAGTATCGAGATTAACAGAGCGCATATCGCCTTCAAAGCATTGATGGATGCGGGAAAGGATATTCAAATGATTGAATCCTTTATAACCAATGCACCGGATAGCACAAAGAAGGAAATTCGGGATTCGATAAAAGTATTGAAGAAGGAACTCGCCCGGCTGGAAGAAGGATTTATGCGACCTGCTGATGCTAAGGGATATACATCTGAAATCAATCTGGGTACCTATCTGTACGAAACAGGTTCGTACCTGAATTCCTCCCTTGGGGATCCGGGTTCCAATGCAAGGAACTTGCTTGAACAGACACAGGCTGAAGTTTCGAAACATGTAAAAGCGGTTAATGATTTTCTCAGTACGGATTGGGATGATTTTCAAAAATGGATAGGAAAATTTAGTTGGCCGGTTTTCAAGGAGATTGAAAGGCCGGAGTGATTATGCAGGGGCTGATTCTTTTTTTAAACTCATAAAAAGATTCAATTAAACCCAACAAATTTTTTAGGAATAATTCTAAACGATCAAGGTGGTTTTGTGTAAGAAAGTTTTTTAAGACTAGCTTATGATGCGCGATATCAACACATTATCTCTGGCTGGAATGAGGGTAATGTTCTTACTTGTTTGCCTTCAACTCAATGGGTTGCTTGCCCAAATGGTTGATTTCAACGAGACATTTGCTATAGGTGCCGGAAGTACATCATTTCAGCAAATAGAACCCTTTAATCATGAATTGTTGGTTTTAGGCCAAGTAGGTATTGACTCAAATAGTTTAGGTGGATTTTGTTTAATAGGCATTGATTCTAATGCTGAAGTTAGCAGTTTATGGCCCTTCAATGATCCATTGCTGGTGAATGACTTGATTGTTGATGGCAATAGAAATATGTTGATAACCAGTGATGACAATATTTTTATTTCGGGAATTATGTTGCCTGAAAAGAAAATCTTTGTAACCAAGATTGACAGCACAGGAAATGAATTATACTTTAATGAATTTGAGACTAGCTTTCGGACTATATATATTCATTCAATTATTGAGCTGCTTGATGAATATTATATAATAGGCTTTTTTCAGACTAAAGATTTTGATCATGATGTATTTGTGATGAAGGTAGATTCGGATGGTAATATGATTTGGCTTAGAGAATACGGGAAGCATGATACTGAGGACACAGCAAGAAGTGCTTTAAGTGAGGACGATGGAATTACCATTCTGGTAACTCAAGGATATGATGATACCCCGAATGTCTTGAACGATACGAATTGGGAAACATTGCTGGTTCATATTGATACTTCAGGTTCGATTGAGTGGGAAAAGCAATCCCTTCCAAAAGAAGAAGGTCCAACAACAGGAGGATTTTTAAAGGATGAATCTGGCTATTTGTATTCAACCTTGAATATTTATGAAATTGATCAATTTAGTTCTGATCGAGGAATTAGCATTACTAAAAGGGATAATCAATTTAACTTGCTTTGGAAGCGGGACTACTCTGAAATTAATGGGATCAATAGATTAAAATCTCTTCACAGGCAAAACGAATGTCAGTTTTTAGCTGCCGGCCAATTATATGATGATAATATTTGGGCTGAACTCCTAAAAGTAGATGCTGTTTCCGGAGATGTTATTTGGGAGATAAGAGATACAGGTATTTATAATGCGGATTATGGGCCAAGGAATATTCTTAATGATATTATTCAAATGCGAAATGGTGATATATATGCTGTAGGTAATTCATTTAACAAAAAATATAATTTTAATGAAGGTCTGCTGATGCGAGTAACCCATGATACACTTGATTCCGATTGTCAGACTTCAAGAGTCATTGATTTGGATAGTGAGCTAGCGGATGTATTGGTTTATCCGAATCCAAATAGTGGAGTAGTGTATATATCGTTACCTGTTCATGATCATCTTGAAGGCAGCAAATTAGTATTGTATGATGTGCTTGGGACGGTATTGGGTGGAATTCAATTAAATGCAGGGGTGAATCAAGTAAATTTTGAATATGATTTAGGAGTTTATAACAGGTTTGTGTATTGGATTATTTTCGATTCAGACGATCAACACTTGAGTAGTGGGAAACTAATATTGATAGATTAATCATTAAATCCTTTATAACCAATGTCCCGGATAGCACAAAGAAGGAAATTCGGGATTCGATAAAAGTATTGAAGAAGGAGCTCGCCCGGCTGGAAGAAGGATTTATGCGTCCTGCCGATGCCAAAGGATATACATCTGAAATCAATCTGGGTACCTATCTGTACGAAACAGGTTCGTACCTGAATTCCTCCCTTGGGGATCCTGGTTCCAATGCAAGGAACTTGCTAGAACAGACACAGGCTGAAGTTTCGAAACATGTAAAAGCGGTTAATGATTTTCTCAGTACGGATTGGGATGATTTTCAAAAATGGATAGGAAAATTTAGTTGGCCGATTTTCAAGGAGATTGAAAGGCCTGAGTGATTATAGTATTTACAATTTCTTTAGAATGAAAAAAGCCTCGGGTTCAACTCGCGGTTTAACTAGCTGATTTTAACAATAAATAAGCTCACTGATAATAACAGCATCGGGTGTTCAGGTTATGCTCATGCTCCAATTTGTATTGTTTGAAAACTCATATCGAACTCTTCCATCTTTCTTATTTCCGATTATCTCATTTAAACAAACAATTTGATTCTTTGTAAAACCCTTCATTTTGCCCGCGATTTGTTTGCGAGCAAGTAACATGGCTTCTTCCAAGCTCATACCTGGAAACATATACATCCAGCTCGTTGAGTTTGTAATTTCAACATCAACACGAATTCCTTCTTGGAAGGAAAAATGTTTAGTGGTTCTGTCACCAATTGTATCATAGATCTGGTACTTCTCAATAAGGTTTGCATTACGTTTAATGCAATTCAAAATGGATTCGTCTTCTCCCGGTTCATATCGGGAGATATACCCACTAAATACGTAACCGATAAGATTGCCATACTTAACTTTAGTCCACTGTCCTTCCTGAAGATAATCGATGCATCTAAATAAAGAACCGTTGATAAAGGTGTCCCTGCTTGAGGCTTCGTAAAATTGGACATGGTGTGTGTGGCTGTCTCTGCTAATGAATATCATAGCATGCCCATAAGGGATGCTTCCAATTATCGAAGAGTTAAAGTCATTAGAGTTTCTCAAATTTAATCCCCCATCAGCCCATGAGTAAAGTGTATCACTGTTGATAAAATCTGTACACGAGTAGTTCGATGAGTAGATAAAAGAGGATTGCAGTAAGACACACAGGATAGAAATTAAATTTTTAATATTCATCTCACTGAACTAGACATCTGATAATAGAACTAAGCTACATCTTTACTTTCAACTTTTCAATCACCTGCGGCACACCTTCCGTTGCTTTCATTTCCACAACATGCAAATGGGGACGTACCCGGAGCTCGTGATTGAGACTAGGGTAGGGATCGATGTAATAAATGTCTGCTCCGGCTGGCGCAAATGCAACGAGACTGGCAGCTGGATAGACTTGCATACTGCTTCCGATCACCAGCACCACATCAGCGCTCTGCATTTCTTGGATCGCTGGTTCGAGCATCGGAACGTATTCCCCAAACCACACGATATGCGGACGAAGTATACTCCCCAGATCGCAGCGGTCGTCCATCGTAAGATCTTTGTCCCATGCGTAGATCAGACTTTCGTCCCGCGTACTGCGCACTTTTAGTAATTCACCATGCAGATGCATGACATCTTTGCTGCCCGCACGCTCATGAAGGTCGTCTACGTTTTGTGTGATGATCAGGACCTGATGATGTAATTGTAAATCCGCTAAAGCATAATGTGCGGTGTTTGGCGAAACGCTCAGCAATTGTCGCCGGCGCTCGTTGTAGAACCGCTGTACTACTTCCGGTTGTCTTTGCCAGGCTTGTGGTGTGGCGACATCCTCTACGCGATGACCTTCCCACAATCCACCGGTTCCCCGAAACGTCTGAAGGCCACTTTCCGCACTCATGCCGGCTCCGGTTAATACCACAATCTTAGCCATCCTGTTCGTCTTCTTCGTCCATCGGTTCATGGTCACGCAATTCTTCAAACGCTTCTCCGATATATTCCACGATATCTGAAGCGATGAGGGCTTCAAATCCCTGATCTTCTGCTGCCAGATCACCGGCAGTAGCATGGATGTACACACCCAGGAGCGCGGCATAATCAGGCGCATATCCCTGTCCAAGTAGGCCCATAATAATACCGGTCAGCACATCTCCACTGCCACCGGTAGCCATGCCCGGATTGCCTCGTGTATTAAAAAAGCTGACACCATTGGATTGGCAGATGATCGTGACGCCGCCTTTCAATACAATGTTGATCTTGCGTTGCACAGCCTCCTGGCGTGCTCGTTCAAATCGACTGTAGTGATCGTCCTGATCGCCAAACAGTCGATCAAATTCTCCGGGATGGGGTGTGATAATGGTGCCGGGTGGAAGAGCATCCAGCAGATCAGGCCGCGTGGCAAGGATATTCAATGCATCCGCATCGAGCACCATGGGCAGGTGATGATGTGACAGAATAAGGGCTTCAAGTGCTGAGATCGTCTCCGAAGCCATTCCCAATCCTGGCCCTGCACCAATCGCGGTAGCCTTCCGGGGAATCGAATAGGTAGTCGTAAATTTTTGATTTGGATCCAAATCGACCATGGCTTCTGGAACTGCTGCCTGCAGGATCGCGTAAAGCATCTCCGGAATATGTGTCGTAAGTAATCCCAGACCGCTGCGCATTGCTGCCGCAGAGGATAACACCGCCGCACCGGCCATACCTGCACTTCCGGCGATCAGATATCCATGCCCGAAATCGCCCTTGTGACTGAATCGGTTGCGATCGATCAGAAAGGGGAGCAGGTAGTAATACGTGAGTTCAAAACACTTGATCTCATGTTCGAGCAGAAAAGAGTCCAGCAACCCAATATTGCAAATGAGCACTTCACCGTAATGCGGTTCACTCTCAGGCATCATAAACGCCAATCGCTGACATTGGAAGGCAAGGACCAGGTCGGCATACGCCACAACACCATCTGGTGCTTTGTCGACATACAATCCCGAAGGCATATCAATGGCGACTGTTAGGTTGGTTTGATCATTTACCCAATTCGCAATTTCGAGCCAAACTCCGGAAAGGGGTTTGCTGAGTCCGGTGCCAAACATCGCATCGATGATTGTACCGGAAGAACTCAATTGTATTTCTTCCGGCTTCCAGCGCGTATGGATTTCCAATTCTTCCTGTCCGGCATTGACCAGTCGCTCATAATTGACCTTCCATTCATCAGAATGCTTTCCATCGAGGTTGACATAGACGTCAACGATATAATCCATTTCCAGGAGAATGCGGGCGATGGCCAGGCCATCTGCTCCGTTGTTGCCGCTGCCACATAAGATCAGAACCTCCTGGTCTTCTTCACCGAGTAGCAAATCCAATTTGATGACAGCAGCCATTGCCGCTCTTTCCATCAGATCAATGGAGGAGATGCCTTTTTGGATCGTGTATTCATCCCAGGCTCTGATTTGATTGGCATTTAATACAATCATAGGGGGAAAGGTACAAAACTGTTTACCCCTGATGGGCTGTAAAACATTTGTTGCTTTTTTTTCAAAATGCATTGGATTTTAAAAAATATGTTATCTTTCGTTACGAATCATCCCTCGTGATCTGCGTAGCCTTTTGCATAAACCGCTGCGAATTCCTCACCCGTTACCAGAATTAATGAAGATTGAGTATAGTTTTTGCTGTACTGTAATCATGTGAATTATAACCCAATGTCTTTGACATAAGTTGCTGTGAACAAGCAATTTAAATATATGGAAATATATTTATGTCAAACCGTAGAAACGACATGAAAATGAACATATCAATAAAAGGGATAATTATTTGTCTCCTGGCTGTCGGTGCGCTTCAGGCTCAGGATGTGCATTTGTCACAATACCAGTTTGCCAGACTCCAGATCAATCCGGCGCTGACCGGTATGTTTAACGGAGACCGCCAGGTCGCGCTCGTGCACAAACAACAGTACTTTTCCGTACCTGTTGATTTCCTCACATTTTCCGGAAGCTATGACGTCAAGTTTAGAGAATGCCACAACGAAAAAGGATTCTTTTCTGCCGGCGTTTTGTTTAACTACGACCAGTCCGGAGATTCCAAACTTACGCTAACCAGTCTTTCGATCAACGGATCTTACACGTTGCCGCTGACAAGAAAATTCTTCATCGGAGGAGGTGCATACCTCGGACTGGGTCAGCGATCCTTCAGCGAGACCGACCTGCAATGGGACAATCAATGGACCGGAACTGTATTTGATCCTTCACTGCCTTCCGGAGAGACATTTAGCCGAACCAGTTTTCTGTTTGCTGATATCGGAGGAGGTGTCAACGCCAGATTGCAGGGAGAAGATCGTACCAAAATCGATGTGGGTGTCGGTGCATACCACCTCAACAGACCCAACTATGCCTTTTATACAGATTCAGACATTAAACTACCCATCCGACTTTCTTTATACGGAATGGGTGTGCTGAAAGTGGCGAGTATTCTCGATATTTATGGAAATGCATTGTATCAGGATCAGGGGCCATATTCGGAGACTGTGCTGGGCGGTGGTTTGATAATCCATTTGAGCAATCGCAAAGCCAGAGAAATAGAACTCCATCTGGGAGCTGCCGTTCGCCTGGATGATGCCTTTATCCCTATGATCGCCATTGGCTATGACGGATGGAAAGGCGGATTTAGTTACGATATCAATACCAGCGACTTTAAAGTAGCGACGGATGAAAAAGCAGGACCGGAATTTTTCCTGACGTATACCTATAAAAAGTTGTGCCCGTTGAAGCAAACAAAGGTCTGTACCATATTCTGATAAGACTCAAAAGCTAATTACAAGAACAATGAAGCGTCATTATATATATACCATATTCCTTTCTCTGTTTCTTTTTTCCGGAGCTTCAGGTCAGACCCTTAAAGCGTATGTCAAAGGAGCCCAGGAAGCTTTTGAGAAAAAGGATTACTACTCCGCGTATAATTTTCTGCGCATCGCGCATGAGATAGAACCGAATAATACCGAACATACGTATAACCTGGCGGAAGCTGCTCGCCATTACGCAGCCTTCACAATGGCGGAGAAGTATTACTCGGAAGTAGATAGCAGTAAGAACGCCGCCGATTATCCGGCCACAAACTTTTGGCTGGCCAATGTCAAAGAACGGCTTGGGAAATACCAGGAAGCGCTGGATCTATATCAGATTTATCTGTCAGAACACAGCGGGGAAGATGAAGAGCTTTCCGAAAAAGCACAAAAGCACATCGATATCTGCACCTGGGCATTACGCGAAATTGAAAATGCAGACACACTGCTGATGCTTGAGCACCTGGGCGCTGAAGTCAATACGACCTTTTCTGAATTCGGCGCACATGCCACCACCGAAGAAGAAGACAGCCTGTTGTATTACAGTTCGCTTCGCTTTTTGGGAAAAGACGATGTAGCCTTGCCGGAAAAACCCTATGCTAAAATTCTTATCAGTAAAAACGACTCTATTGGGGTCGTGGATACCTTGATCAATGATCAGAATTTCCACACTTCACATACTGCCTTTAACGAAGCGAAAGACAGAGTATACTATACCATCTGCGATTATCTCAATGGAATCGATATCCGATGCGATATGTACTATCGCGACATTGTGGAAGGTGAGTTTGGATTAGCCCAAAAGCTGCCGGTTCCGATCAATGTCGATGGGTTTACTAACACGCAACCCCATATTGGATATGATCCCGTCTCCAAACGAGAAGTCCTCTACTTCGTGTCAGACAGACCCGGTGGAAAAGGCAAACTCGATATATGGTATAGCTATATCTCAGGCCCGGATAGTTTTACAACACCTGAAAATCTGGATACGGTAAATACAGAAGAAAACGATGTCTCACCCTTTTTTCATCGCAAAAGCGAAACACTCTATCTCAGTTCGAATGGCCGACTTGGTTTTGGCGGACTCGATGTGTATAGTGTAGCCTACAACGAGGGGAAATGGGACACTTTGGTCAACTTAGGTTCGCCGATCAATAGCAGTCTGGATGATGCATTTTACATTCTCGATGATAAGGGAATGACAGGATATTTTTCTTCCAACCGGCTTGGGTCGATGTACCTCTCGCCGGAAGATGAAGCATGCTGCTACGATATCTACTATTTCGAAAAACCACCTCTTAAAGATCGGGTAATTCTGGTACGCACGTTTGAGACGTATAAAGGAGCTAACCCACAACCGCTACCTGGTGTAGAGGTGACGATGGCTGAAGTGCCGGATGGTGAACCGGATGTGCGCGAAGACTACCTTTCTAATGAATATTACTACACACTTGACAGAGATAAAACATTTAATGTCAACGGCATTAAAAAAGGATATCTGCCGGCTGGAAGAACCTTCAATACTTCTGACAATCCGGATGAGGATACACTTGTGATTGATCTTTTCCTCGAAATTGATAAGATTGAAGTCTTCCTGTATTCAAAGATTTATTTTGATAATGATGAGCCCGGTCCGTCTAGTGCTGATCGCACAGAAGTCAGGTACCTGGAGACTTACGATGCTTACCAGGCAAGAAGTGAAACCTTTAAAGAAGAATATACAAAAGGGATGGCCGGCGCAGCAAAAGAAAATGCTCTCCAGGCGATTGAAGGATTCTTTAATGATTCCATTCCCAAGGGGAAGCGTGAGCTGAATACACTCATGCATATCCTGGAGCAATATCTGAATGATGGCAGACAGGTGGCCATCTACCTGAAAGGGTATGCCAGCCCGCTGGCCTCTGAAGAGTATAACCTGAGATTAGGTAAACGCAGAATATCCAGTATTCAAAACGAATTCAAGGTGTTTGATGGTGGAATTCTCTGGAAATATATGGAGACAGGTGATTTAGTAGTAGCTGAAAAGTCGTTTGGTGAAGAACTCGCACCAAAGAATATCAGTGATGATAAATCCAAACCTCAGTTGTCCGTATACAGTCCGGAAGCATCAGAAGAACGCCGTGTTGAAATCGTTGAAATAAAGTACTAACAGACATGAAATTATTGATTCCGAATATAGTATCCTGCAGCAAAAGCACCCTGCGCATCATATGCGTCCTGTTTGGTTTGCTATTGCTTTTCTATCAGGATGTCAGTGCCACGCATATTGTGGGCGGGAACATTACGTATCGGTGCCTGGGCAACAATCAGTATGAGATTCGATTGTCACTTCGAAGAGACTGTTTGCTGGGTGCACCCGATGCGCAATTTGATGACCCGGCCTCTATAGGTTTTTTCGATGCAACGACCAATGCCCCGCTCATTTTTGTGGGTTTTGGTGGACAGTTGCTCATGAATTTCAATGCGGATGATACGCTCAATGAAACCTATGTGAGTGATTGTGGGGTGATAGGTACGCCGGTGTGTGTGCATCAAACCACCTATGTCGACACTTTATTTCTTCCCTTCTGGGCCAATGGGTATAAAATGGTCTACCAGCGATGTTGCCGACACGGATCGGTCACAAATATTCTCAACCCGACGAATACAGGGATGACATTGGAAACCGACCTGTTGGCCGCCGCTCAGACTGTTTGTAAGAGTTCTCCACAGTTATTATCCTATCCACCGATTTATATATGTGTCAATCAGGAGATCGATTTTATACCGGAACATCTGGATGCAGAAGGAGATTCGGTGGGATTCAGCCTGGCCACACCGTGGGCAGGAGGTGATATTATTAATAATCGCCCGCAACCACCGCCCGCACCTCCTTATGAATTGATCAACTGGAGGCCACCGTATAGCCTTGATAATATTATGGGGGGCGAACCTCTTACGATAGATCCGGTCACCGGACGTGTCACGGGTAAGCCTAACACGATAGGGCAGTTTGTACTGACGATTGTCATCACGTCCTATAGAGATGGCGTCCCGCTATCCTATACACGGGTTGATTTTCAATACAACGTCAGGGACTGCCGACCTGTTGCCGTAGCTGATTTTACATCATCGGAGTTAAATTGCGAAGGGTTGACCATGAACTTTGTCAACGAATCGGAAATGGCCGATTCCTATATATGGATATTCGATTACGATGATCCGGATAGCGATACGTCTACTGAAGTCAATCCGTCTTACACATATGATGAAGAAGGGTTTTACAACGTCGCGCTGATCGCCTATGATAGCAATATGATCTGTTTTGATACGATTGTACAGCAGATTGGTGTGTTTATTACAGACGTCGAAGCTGATTTTGAATACTCATCAAACGCCTGTACCGATAGTATTATACTTAATGTCACTGATCTGTCCTTTGGCACCAATTATCCGTTGGCTGAATGGGAATGGTTGCTTACTTATGACATTAATGTACTTTCGAGTACGGATACTCATCCAACGTTTGTGCTCGATGTGGATGAGCAGGCGTCCGCCTTCCTGGTGCTGATCGTCACAGATGTCAATGGTTGTTCTGCTTCCAAAGCCGAATCATTCCAGGTTCGGGAATTTGGTATTGACCTTAATCCGGACGCCGATTCCATATGTCGCGGAGAGTCCGTTCATTTGTTGCTTAACGGGGATCCGACGCTTGATTACACCTGGTCGCCTCCTAACGGTCTGGATGTGACTGATCCGTGGGATCCAATAGCCTTCCCGGGATTATCTGTTGAATACTTCGTGACAGTAACGGATGGTGTATGTACGCTTTCTGATTCCATTGAAGTCAATGTACAGCAACCTCCGAATCTTGAATTTACGTATGATACAGACTGTCGGGATCTGGAAGTTGATTTTATCAACTCATCTCCGGTAGATATTGACTATCACTGGGATTTTGGTGACACGACGCGATTGGATGATACATCCTCACTCTACAGTCCTTCGTGGACCTATGATGAACCAGGCGTATACATTGTGACCCTGACAGGTCTGGATGGGTGTGACTTCTTTATCACCGATACGATCACCGCAAATGGTGTGGTCATTGACCTCGGTGGGACGATTGTGAATTGCTTCGAACCTTCCATCGAATTAAATCCGAATTTCAATCCGGACTATAATTATATCTGGTCACCTTCTGAGTTTTTGGATGATTCCACTTCACCAAATCCAATCGCGACGATAGATGATGATACATGGTTTTTTGTCACGGTGACAGATCCCGAATTCCCTGAATGTAATGCCATGGACAGTGTTCTGGTCATTATACCTGACGATTTTGAAATCATAGCCTCAGAAGATACCATCAGTTGCGCGTTCAAGAATATCACACTTGAAGCTGAAGTAACAGGTAATCAGAACGTCACATTTGTCTGGAAAGATCTGGAAGGAAATGTCATTGAATCAGGCCCCATCATTGTGGTCAATCCTTCTGTGACGACAAGTTATGTCGCCATGGCGATGGATACCCTTGGATGTTCTAAATCCGACACCGTGACCGTGTTTAAACCCGATCCCGGATTTGAAGTTGATGCAGGCGATGATTCTACCTACTGTTATATTCAGACCATCACACTGTGTGCTACTTCCGTAGATGGCGTCACATTCGAATGGTATAATGCCAATAATGAATTAATCGGCACTGAACCGTGTATCGATGTCACCCCTGGAGCTGCAACCTGCTTCAGAGTGATTGGTACGGATATGCTGGGATGTCAGGATGCGGATACCGTTTGTCTCAATCCGGTGTACTTCCAGGTAAATGCAGGTCCGGATCAGATGGTTTGTCCGGGCGACAGCGCAATGCTGACAGTGACCGGCATGGATGGTTTGACCTACGAGTGGTTTGATGAAAATGACGAACTCGTTGGCTCAGGCCCAACGATCAAAGTGGCCCCAGATGGTGAAATCTGCTATTATGCAGTGGGAACAGATGCCCTGGGATGTCAGGATGCGGATACGGTGTGTGTAGAGACAGTTGATTTTGATGCTTCGATCGAAGCAGATGATATCGTCTGTTATGGGGATGAGGTGACACTTGAAGTTCTCAATCCTAACAATTTGACTTTAAGCTATTTCTGGATAGAAACCGGCGAGACTTCCTCCTTTATAGTCGTGACCGTTGGTGACACAGGCACCTATTCGGTGATTGTCACCAACCTGGATTTGGGATGTGTCGACACCCTCACGCATGTGTTTGATGTGATTGGCTTTAATCCGCTCGACATTGAACTCACCTTTATTCCGGATAGCATCACATTGGGTGAAACTGCCCAGATAATCGTCAACCAGGATCCTGGCTATGATTATGTTTGGTCGGCTTCTACCGGTGAACTGGTAGATCCGATCTTCAACCCGATTGTGATGCCGACCGGCCCGACAACCTACTGTGTAACGGTGACGGATGATGACGGTTGTACCGGCGTCGCTTGTCGATCTATGCCGGTCGCCGATCCATTCTGTGATGAGCGGGATATATTCCTGCCCAACGCATTTTCCCCTAATGGCGATGGATATAATGACGAGTTGTGTGTGCGGAGCAATTTTGTGCAGACACTCGAACTGCATATCTATAATCGCTGGGGTGAAGAGGTGTTTTCCTCAACAGACATCAGTAATTGCTGGGATGGTACGTACAATGGAGAACAACTCCAGCCCGATGTGTTTGGGTACTATATGAACGTGAGTTGCCCCAACGGAAAGACTTATTTTAAGAAAGGAAACGTCACCATTCTGCACTAAGGCAGAAGCAGATATACGGTAAAAAGTGTAAACCCGGAATGAATCCCTTCCGGGTTTACTTTTTTTTACCCAATTTTACAGCCTCACTCAGCAGATTATGGAGGAAGAATCCAAAAGTTGGTATAAGCGTTTGCGACACGGCATTCAGACGGCCACAAAGTCCAAAAAGGAAACCCCGGATGGCTTGTGGCATAAGTGCGAACAGTGTGGTGAAACGAGTACGGTCAAGGACCTGAAAGAAAACTTTTACAAGTGCCCGAAATGCCAGTATCACGAGCGTATAGGCTCTTCCGAGTATTTCGATATGTTGTTTGATGAAGGGTATGAAAGGCTGTTCGACAACCTGGCGTCTTATGATTTTCTGGAATTTACTGACCTGAAGGCCTACGATGCCCGACTGGAGGATGCTAAGAAGAAAACCGGCCTGAATGATGCGATGGCAGTTGCGGCAGGGACGATCGAAGAACAACCCCTCGTCATCGCCGCAATGGACTTCAGGTTTATTGGTGGCAGCATGGGTTCAGTTGTGGGTGAAAAGATTTCCCGGGCTATTGATTACTGCCTGAAGCATAAAGCACCATTGATGATCATTTCCCGGTCGGGAGGAGCTCGTATGATGGAGTCGGCTTTTTCATTGATGCAAATGGCTAAAACCTCAGTCAAACTGGCGCAACTGGCAGACGCTAAGATTCCGTATATCTCCCTGATGACAGATCCTACTACTGGTGGTGTAACCGCCAGTTATGCGATGTTGGGCGACTTTAATCTGGCAGAACCCGGTGCGTTAATTGGATTTGCAGGCCCTCGCGTGATTCGTGAAACGATTAAAAAGGATCTGCCTGAGGGCTTCCAGACCGCAGAATTCCTTCTGGATCACGGGTTTTTAGATTTTATTGTGGATCGCAGTGAATTGAAAGCAAAACTTTCGGTCCTGCTGATGTTGGTGGAAAATCGCTCCAAACCCCGCAAGATCACAGCCGTCGTCAAAGAATCAACATCGTAAGTTTAGATTCCATGGGGTCGCTGGCATCGATGACAGAAGTGATGAATGCATCGCCGAGCATCGAATAGTAGGGCAGAAAATTTTCATAACGCTCCTGCAGACCCTCTTCCGGAAATAATTTGTCTTTCACCTTCCGTATACGCTTTAGTGACGTTTCCTGTTGCTGTTTTTCCGCACGTAATAAACGAGACCCTAACTGTTCAAACTGCTTGAGGTGCCTTGTTTCTTCAGCCTGAATGGCTTTCGACAAGGTAGGGTCGATCAGTTCCGCTTTTTCTTCGAGGCTTTTGTAGGCGGCTTTAAGCATGCCTAATTCAACATTTACTTCAAGTTCAGCCTTGCTATGTTCTGATAAATAGTCTTTTACAATTGAATCGTATTCTGACATGAAGGCTTCCCAGCTTAAACCGGTGTGCTCCATAGCCTTTTGAGCAGCCTGATCCAGGATAAAGAAAGAATTCCTTCTCACGAGCATCGGAAAGAATACCCCGACTGCTTCAAATTGCTTTTTTCGTTCCAGCCAATAGGCGATTTCACCTCCACCCCCGATAAAAGCCACATCCGGCAGGATCGTCTCCTGGTACAAGGGGCGAAGAATAACATTCGGGCTGAACCGATCGGGAAAGCGCTGGAGTTCGTCGAGCAATTCTTTTTCACTACAACGCTGATCAGACTCTACCTTGACTATGACATCCCCTTCTTTTTCAAGGCGCTCCCGTTGCCCGTCAGACATGTGGAATAAATTAATATCCCTGCAAAATGCCTGAGGTTTAAATCCTTGTTTTGCAAGCTGCTTTTGGGACCCGGTCACTAACGGAAAGGAAAATTGCTCTTTGATTTCCTTCTCCATGATAGGTATAAAAGCGCTTTTTAAATCCTCATCATCCATATTGAGCACCACAAGCCCATGATGTCCAAAGAGCTTTTGAATCAGTAACTGATGAAACGTGCCATAGCGATCAGCTTTTTCAAGACAATGTGCTAACACTTCCCTGATGGCATCAGCATGAGGTGCATTTGAAAACAAGCCGAGGACCTCCTGAATGACATCCTCCAATCCATCCGTAGATAATCGACCACATGATCCCCCGGCTTCCCGTTGCCATTCAATCTTGCGACCAAATAAATGCAAGTGATTGATTTCTTCCCAATCATGATCCTCACCACCCACAATAAACACCGGGACGAAGTTCTGCCCGGGATGGGCTTTCTGTAATTGGGTGGCCAGATTGATCGCAGAGGCTATTTTATAAATGTGGTAGATCGGACCGGTCAGCAGTGTAGGCTGGTGCGCAGCGGTGATGGTAAAGGTATTTTCATCGAGAATCATTTCATCGGCAACTGGGAGCGCGACCCCCATGCGCTCATATTGCTTTTTAAGACAGGCCAACAGCAATGCGCGATCAACTGGAAACTGTTTCCTCCTTTTTATCGCCTCCGGAAAAGAAGACAACACCGGTTTAAAGTCATAAAACCCTTCAAGTGCCTGATCCTGCCGAATATAGGCTAGATCTGTATGACTCCATTTGTCTGTTTTGTTGTAATTCGTCTTTACTACCTCCATTCGTGCTTTGTGATTCGATTGTTGTACTCAAACATCAGATCCTCCAATAGGTTGTTAAAATCCCGGGATCATATTCTCCCAATTAAAGTAGCATTTCCATGCATTCGCTATCTTACGGGCCTTTAAAAATCTGCACTATGACTGACGCTCAGAACAACCTGTTCCGCTTTTACACATTGCTGGCCTTTACTTTCCTGCTCCTCATCCCGCAGCTTGGGTATTCTCAGGATAAAGCAACAAAAAAGAAATCTAAATCCGGCACCGCTCAGGTGGAAGAGGAAAAATCAGCTTTTGATACAGTATCTCTCTCCGGACTGAAATTCAGAAGTATCGGTCCTGCACTTACATCCGGCAGGATTTCAGAGGTGGCGGTTGATCCCAATAATCACAGTCGCTACTTTGTAGCCGCCAGTGCCGGTGGCGTATGGCGTACACTAAATGCCGGCCTGACCTTTGATCCGGTTTTTGATGGACAGGGCACATCTTCGATCGGGACAGTCGTGATTGATCCGGGCAATCCTTCCACAATTTGGGTAGGCTCCGGAGAAAATAATAATCAACGATCGGTTGCCTATGGCGATGGTGTGTATAAATCCCTCGACGGTGGATCTACCTGGAAAAATATGGGCCTGGGCTCCAGCGAACACATTGGACGAATCATCGTTCATCCGGATAACTCTGACATTATTTACGTTGCGGCTATCGGCCCACTTTGGTCGGCAGGCGGTGATCGCGGACTTTACCGTTCAAAAGATGGAGGTACGACCTGGGAATGCGTTTTGTCAGTGGACGCACACACCGGGGTCAATGACGTGATCATGGATCCTCGAAATCCCGATGTACTCTATGCTTCTTCATTCCAGCGCAGAAGACATGTCTTTACCTATCTCGGCGGAGGGCCGGGGTCAACGATTTATAAGTCCACAGACGGTGGAGATACGTGGAACAAATCCGCTCAGGGACTGCCATCTGTGGATATTGGTCGCATCGGTCTTGCGATCTCACCTGTAGATCCGGAAATCATCTATGCCATGGTAGAAGCAGCTGAAGGAAAAGGTGGCTTTTTCCGCAGCACCAACAGAGGGGCAAACTGGGAAAAGCGAAGCGGTTATGCTTCCTCAGGCAATTATTATGTGGAACTCGTTCCAGATCCATTCAACGCAGACAAGGTGTATTCGATGGATACGTGGATGCAGGTCACCAGCGATGGAGGAAAAACCTGGTCAAATGTGGGTGAGGACTACAAACACATCGACAATCATTCGCTGTGGATCGACCCCGAAGATCCAAACCACCTCATCGCCGGTTGCGATGGGGGTGTATATGAATCCTGGGACCTGGCGCGCACCTGGGACTTTAAAGCCAATCTTCCGGTGACTCAGTTTTACAAGGTCTCGCTCGACAACGATGAACCCTTCTACAATGTCTTTGGTGGAACGCAGGATAATTTCAGTCTCGGCGGTCCATCGCGTACGACTTCCGGAAATGGTATTTCAAACGAACAATGGTTTATCACGCATGGAGGGGATGGATTTGAAACACAAGTTGATCCTAACGACCCCAATATTATCTATGCCCAGAGTCAATATGGATTTTTAGTTCGCTACGACAAGCAAAGCGGTGAAGAGTTAGGTATCAAACCGCATGAGCGAAAAGACGAAGCTGCTTATCGATGGAACTGGGACGCTCCGCTTGTGATCAGTACACATGTGCCCGGCAGAATTTATTTTGCAGCCAATAAGGTATTTGTCAGTGAGGATCGTGGGAATAACTGGAATGTCATCAGTGAAGACTTGACCAGACAGATCAACCGCAATGAATTAAAAGTGATGGGACGCGTGTGGAGTATGGACGCAGTCGCGAAAAACGGTTCCACGACACAATACGGCAATATTGTGGCACTCGCTGAATCTCCTGTTAACCCTGACCTGCTCTTTGCCGGAACGGATGATGGGTTGATTCAGATATCTGAGGATCGGGGGCAATCCTGGCGAAAAGTAGACGGAATTACGGGTGCACCGGATACTTCGTATGTCAATATGATTATTGCCTCCTCCCATGATGAGAATGTGGTGTATGCCTGCTTTAATCATCACAAATACGGTGATTTTAAACCGTATGTATTTGTAAGCCGGAATAAAGGAAATACCTGGACGAGTATCGTAACCGGACTACCCGAAAAAGGCTCTGTCTATGCATTGGCAGAAGATCATGTGGATCCCAACTTGCTGTTTGCCGGAACGGAATTCAGTTGTTTTGTCTCCGGAAACGCAGGGAAATCCTGGCGCAAACTGGCCAATGGGTTGCCGCCGGTTCCGGTGCGGGATATTGCGATCCAACAAAGGGAAAATGATCTGGTCCTGGGGACTTTCGGACGCGGGTTTTACGTACTTGATGATTACAGCGCTCTACGCAACCTGAGTGATGAAAATCTCGCTCAGGAGGGTATGCTGCTTCCCGTGAGAGATGCATGGAGTTTTGAAAATAAATATCCTCTCGGGCTGCCCGGAAAGAGTTTTCAGGGCGACAACTACTACCTCGGAGAAAATCTTGGTTCTGTTGCGATCCTGACCTACTATGTCAAAGACAAATTTGAGTCTGCAAAAGATAAGCGTATCAAAAAAGAACATGAAGAGGCGAAGGAAGGGAAGGATAATGCTTATCCAACTTACGACGTGCTGGCCGCTGAGCGCAACGAAGAAGATGCCGGTCTGTATATCACGATCCGCAACAGCAATGGGGACATCGTTAGGAAACTTAGCGCCAATGCGGGTTCGGATGGCATCCAACGAATCAACTGGGATTTAAGAAGTGCTGCAAAGGATCCCATTCGCACAAGTCCGCCATCTTTTTATAATCCGTTTAGTGGGATTTCCGAAGGCCCGAATGTTGCGCCGGGCACATACACTGCCACCTTATCGCGTTGGCAGGATGGAAAGATGACAGCGTTAGGCGCACCGGTGAGTTTTGACGTAAAAAATCTCGACCACCATACCATTCCTAATCCGAATCAGGACGCTACCGTGGCGTTTAAACTCAAAGTAGAAGAAGTGCAACGTGTTCAGGGTACTTTATCACGTGCTTTGGGAAGCGCGTCCGGCGAAATGAATATGGTGCGCAAAGCCATCATGCAAATGGATCAACCGCAGGAAGAATGGCTGGAAAAAGTGGTGTACTTCGAAAACAAAATTCGCGACATGAATCTGGCATTAAACGGCGATTATCTGTATTCAAGCCTGGATATCGACGTGCCGCCATCCATTTCACAACGGATTGGACTGGTCGCGTACGAAAGTAAATACAGCAGCGCCGCCCCGACAGGTACGCACCAAATGAGTTTGGATATTGCCCAACAGGAGCTTACGAAACTTGTAGACGAGGCGAATACTTTGCTGGGTAGCGAGTTGGAGTCTTTCCGCGAAGAGTTGCAAATTGCAGGCGCTCCATATATCCCTAATTTGTTACCTGCTTTTAAAGTGAAATAAACATTCTTCAGGCGAACTTTCCGATTGAGGAAACGTTTTATGCATACAGGATTTGATCAGCCATTATGCATCGGACAGGAATAGCATTATCAGGAGGAGGAACGCGAGGCATCTTACATATTGGTGTTCTCCAGGCACTCGAAGACAACGGAGTTTTTCCGGGTGTGATTTCCGGTACTAGTGCCGGGAGCATTGTGGGGGTACTCTATGCCTACGGATATTCTCCGAATGAGATTCTGGAGATTGCCAAAGAGCAGAGTCTGTTGCGCATGTTCTCACTTAAAATTCCAAACAAAGGTTTTGCACGCCATTCTTTGCTGCGGAAGATCATCAGAGATCATGTGCCGGTTAAGCGATTTGAAGATCTTAAAAAACCCCTGTACGTGGCCATTGCCAACCTGAATACAGGGAAGGCTGAAGTAGTTTCTTCCGGACCTTTGGAAGATGTGATTATTGCCTCTTCTTCCATTCCTGTTTTATATGAGCCCATTAAGATAGGGGAGTACTGGTATGCAGATGGTGGTTTGCTAATGAACCTTCCTTTATCACCGATCAGAAATGAAGTGGATTTTGTGATTGGGGTGAATCTGATACCGCGCACCCAGGTATCTTCAGAAGAAGTCAATACGATCATGGGAGTGGCCGCCAGGTCCTTTACACTGGCTACAATCAATACGATTGAACCGGAGTTAAAATTTTGTGATGCATTAATTGAGCCTAAGGAAATCGCTCAGTACAGCAAGTTTACTTTCCGTGACACGCAGGCGATGTACGATATTGGGTATAATGAAGCTATCAAAATACTGCCTGATGTAAAAGCAGCTACGGTAGGGGTTCGATCTAACCATTGACCGGTTCTTTTAAACAAAAATTAGTTCAGATACACGGCGTAATCATTGGTCTCCAGGATTTGCAGGTCAATATCTTCTTTGAGGGTCGTGGCCAACGAGAATCCGACATATTTCGCATAGATCGGAAAGGTTTTGTGCTTACGGTCTACGAGCACGGCTACTTCCAGTTTTTTGGGAATGATATTCAGTAAGGGCTTGCAGCCATAGAAAATGGTGCGGCCGGTATTGGCGACATCGTCGACGACGATGATCGTTTTGCCCTTTAACGACTGGATGGGTGCGTCGATCGTGATCTCTGATGTAGTGGGCGCAGCCGGATTGAGCCGGATGGTGACAAGGGTGAGTTCGATCTGTGTGATTTTCTTCAGTTCCTTCAGCAGGAGCCGCGCAAACCCGGTACCATTGTTATTAATGCCGGCCAGCACAATCGTCTTTTCGGCAAAATTATTTTCCAGAATTTCAATCGCTATTCGCTTGATTTTCTGCTTGATCTGAGCGTGATCTAATATTTTCATACACAGCAGAGACGTGCTCCGGAGATTAATTTGGTGAATATTATCTCATGCGAAAATAGGCAGAGATGTGGAAAATTACTAATCTTTGTTTGTCGCTAAGCCATCATGCCAATGACCATCAGCAGCATCATTTTCAGTATTGTTACCCTTTTGATCTTCAGCCGAGCATGGCGGGCCTATGCCCGGATCTGGAAGAATATCCAAATGGGAAAGCAGGAGAAAATCAGTGGAAATGAAGGTCAGCGATGGAAGAACATGTTACTGGTGGCCTTCGGGCAGAAGAAAATGTTTAAGCGCATTTTACCGGCGATTCTGCATTTCTTCATTTATGCTGCCTTTCTGCTGACGCAAATTGAGTTGATCGAAATATTGATCGACGGAT
>JAUHXV010000002.1 GCA_030426765.1 Bacteroidia bacterium
ACCTGATATGCCGGCCGGTATTGTAATGATATCTCCTTCGCAAGCTAAAATATCAGGACCCAGGTTAACCATTGGACCCTGGTTGTTTTCAATTATTTCGAGTGTATCTGTATTTGTCCCGCACGCATTAGAAATCGTCAGGATGATCGTCTCCTGCTGAGTGGTACTATAGGTCGCAAGGGTGGATCCGTCATGCCAGAGATAGTCTACGCCTGCAATTCCGGGGTCTATGGTCACGACTTCCCCCGGACAGAGCGATTGGTCAGGGCCCAGGTTGAGTGGTGGAATGTCCGGCAGGAAAGTGACTTCCATTGTATCAAAGGAGGTACCGCAACTATTGCTGATCGATGCGTAAAACAATCCTTCTCCGCTGGTCATAAATGTATTGTTGTCCGTACCGTCCTGCCAGAGGATATCAACATCCGGTGTGTTAATGGTGAGCAAAATAGATTCACCGGGACACACAGAGGAGTCCACGCCGAGATCAAGTGGTGGTACGGGAGGAAGGAGTGAGGCATTCAGTGTATCGTACGTAGTACCACATCCGTTACTGACCTGAACGGTAACTTGTCCGGGAGTGGTGATATTGAAGTTGGGCATTGTGGAACCATCGCCCCACAGCCATGTATCTACATTGGCATTGTCAGGTGTCAGGGAAACGATCGCGCCTGCACAAAAACTGGTATCGTTGCCGAGCTCTACCAATGGAGCGAGTCCGCCATCCAGGACGATCACCGTATCGCGATCTGTCCCGCAGGGGTTGGTCACTGTGAGACTGTATGTTCCGGCAGCGGTAACCACCAGTTGCGGAGCGGTAGAACCGTCGTTCCACAGGTAGGAGACGCCACCAATCCCTGCATTGATCGTGGTGGTGGCGCCTTGACACAGCGTAAGCTGGTCCGGTAAGTCAACTATGGGAGGAGAGTCATTGACCGTCACATTGATCGTATCGGTGATAATACCACAGTCGTTAAATATCTGAACGGTGTATTGTCCGGAGGTGGTGACAAGAAAAGAATCCGCAGTGGAAAAGTCCTGCCACAGGTATTCGGCTCCGGGGTTACCGGCATATAAAATAAGCTCTTCTCCCGGGCAGAGCGAAACATCAGGTCCAAAAGCAGGATCGGTCAGTGCGACATCATAGTCAACGATTACGCTATCGATAACTGAGCCACAGAAATTGGATACAATAAGGTAATAGATTCCCGCGGCGTCTACGACATATTCCTCCTGATCAGAGCCATCCTGCCATTGGTAATCGGCATCTACAGGCGTGGTAGTGAGCAGTAAAATTTCGCCGGGGCAGAGTATGGTGTCAGGGCCCAGATCAACGGTCGGATTATCAACCACAAACACGGTGATTACATCTGATCCTGTTCCGCATTCATTGGTGACGAACACCTGGTATACACCTGGGTCTGAAATTATATAAATGGGCTCTGTACTTCCATCCTGCCAAACGATATCGCCCAGATCAGGGTCGATATCCATTTCAATAAATTCTCCGGAGCACAGCGTTAATTCATCCGGACCCAGATCAATCTCAGGCACTTCAAGATCGGTAATGATAAGTTCGTCGCTTTCTTCACCGCACATATTGCTGATCGTAAGTGCATACGTGCCTCCGCTGGTAATGGTAAAGCCTGAATTGGTACTTCCGTCCTGCCACATAAAATCACCCAGCGATGGATCAAAATCCAATACGATCTCATCTCCCAAACAGAGAATCATATCATCCCCAAGTGAAAATGGTGCAGGTGGATCCATAACCGTGATATCTATTTCATCGGAGGTCACAGAACACCCGTCGTCAAGCGTCACGGAATAGGTGCCTGTCGTGGTGATGATGTATTCGGAATCATTACTTCCGTCCTGCCAGGTGTAGGTACTGATGTCCGGATCCAGCGTAATGACATATTCTTCGCCGGCGCAAATTGTAAATTCATCCGGCCCGATATCAACAGGGTCGTTGTTTCCAAGGATAAATACTTCAATAGAATCCACACCAAAATTACATCCATCCGTCAGGGTAAGGCTGTACCATCCGGATTCTGTAACCGTCAGTGTAGGTTCGTGGCTTCCATCCTCCCAGATATAGGTGTAACCATCAATACCAGGATCAATGGTATATTCAAAACATTCATAAATAGGACCACCCAGGTCAAAATCTATATTTTCGGGAACGGCTCCTTCAACGATACTAATGTCTTCGATGTAGTAATAGGAAAAAGACCCATTGCAGTCCGGGTCAGTTGGAGTCTCCGCATCACTATTGAAGTTGCCAACTGTGATATAGCTTTCGCCCCCTGCGGCGAGGAAGCACCCGGAGATCAGCGTCCAGTTTTCTGTATCTGATAAAAAGCCCTGGTTGGATTCAATCTGTGGGGTAACGTTTAAAGGTCCTGTCCCGCCGCTGGTCGGTGGCGTGACAGAAAGATGCGCGCCTATGTATGGACTTCCGCACCCGTTTTCGCCCAGGCTCACCCAAAAACTAACATAATACCAGGTCCCTGCATCGAGTGGATTCAACAAAGGAGCCTGTAAGTATTCGCGATATTCAAAACCATCAATTTTGCAGTAAAACCCACCGTATCCATCACCGGTCATGGGGTCTTGTGTGCCAAAGAAATTGCTTGGCACATCAACATTCCCACTGGTTGCACACACATTAAATATGTCCGGAGTGCCAATTGTAGGTGCTTCCCAGGGGGGTGCTACTGTAGGTCCGGGTCCACCAAATTGTGCGGGACACATACTGAGGGTTTCAAAACTGAAATTAGGAACTTCATTTTGCCCAGCCACAGCAATAGCCATACCTGCAAAGCACAGGACTAGCATGCATTTATGTATCCAGCTTTTCGCCATGTCAAACGGGGTGTTTGCTATTTTGCGGTTAGTGTCCGCATATTCTAAGATACTGAATACAAGCAAAAGGCTTCATGAGCCCCAATGAAATCAGGCAATTCCCTAATAATCACGTAAAATCGAATAAAGAAAATTCCCAATAAGATCCTGAAAATGCATCAGAGCCTCAGAAAATCAATTGTTCAATGAGTGCTTTTGTTTTTCTGATGCCATCTGCTTCGGAGAGCTGGCCACCTTCGTATTCGATACCGATATAGCCTTCGTAATCTGACTGTCGAATGATGTCAAACATGCGTTTATAATCTGTACCTGTCTCAAGTCCGTGGTCATCAAACGCATGTGATTTTGCACTTACGGCTTTTGCATAAGGGATGAGTTCTTCCACGCCTTTGTATCGATCATATTCCCGGGTACATCCGTTGTCGTCATACGCAACACAAAAATTTCCGAAGTCGGGGAGCGTACCGCAATTCGGTAAATTGATTTCATCTATCACTGAAGAGAGCCACTGTCCATCAGAACTAAATCCACCGTGGTTTTCCACAATGATGTTGATGTCCAGTGAAGTGGCATATACACATAAGGCACCCAGACCATCTACCGCCGCAGATCGTATAGCAGATCGATCCGAGGAGGAGCCGTAGGCATTCACACGGATGGAATGGCAGCCGAGCACTTTCGCAGCGTCTACCCATTTGTAATGATTTTCCACTGCTTGTTTTCGCTCCGCATCATCGGGCTCGCCGAGACCGCCTTCTCCATCAATCATTATCAGGAGTTGCTTCACGCCATGATCCTCTGCCCGAAGATTCATTTCCTTCAGGTATGACGCATCGGTGGCTTTATCCGGAAAAAACTGATTGACATATTCAATGGCATCGATGCCAAAATCTTCTATTGCTGCTTTTGCGAAATCGAGATGATTTAATTCTCCTTTTCGGATGGTTCTGTGGAGACTCCATTGTGCTAAAGATATTTTCAATCGTAGCGATCTTTCTGTAGGAGCGTTTCCGAATACAGAAGAAAGGGTGGGCAAAGAGGCAGCCGAAATCAATCCAAGCGTGCTTTGCGTGATAAACTTCCTTCTGTTCCAGTCCTTCATGTCAGGTAGGGTTTGTTTTGTAAAACTACACATTGCCTCCGGAAAACTAATGGATTGACAAGCGAGTGAGCGCAGTATAAAAAGTGCTGTTAGAGAAGGATTTACACCGGCTCAGGGTAAAAAGATCCCTTTCCCGGTAACTTATGTCCGGGTAAGTTGTTCATTTGTAGTTTATGAGCTCCTTATCGTCTGTTTCAGGCTTCGGGTTCTGATTTACCTTGTATTTTTATTAATCCGTAACACAAAAGATTCACTTTGTTAAAAATACCTGTTTACCTGCGCGTGTTGATTCTCTTCTCTTTTTCGGGACTTATGTTTTGCAAAAGTGATTCGGACAAAACGGATGCCGCTCCCACGCGAGCCGGAAGTCAAAAGTTAGCCGTGGAAACCATGGTGATATCCCCCAGCGGACTTGTTGCCGACCTTGAGGTGCCCGGTACAATTCTGGCAAATGAGTCTACCGAAATTCATGCTGAATCTTCCGGCAGAATCGTGGAGCTGCACATTCAGGAAGGCGCGTATGTAAAGCAAGGTGCGCTCCTGGCCAAATTGTACGACGGAGATCTGCAGGCACGGATGCGCAAACTGGAAGTGCAGTTACAAATCGCGGAACAAACTGAAAAGAGACAAGCTGAACTCGTTAAAATCCAGGGGATCAGTCAGCAGGAATACGATCTGAGTTTGCTTGAAGTGCTCAACCTGAAAGCCGATATGGAGATCATCCGGGAAGACATTCGGAAAACGGAAGTCAGGGCGCCTTTTTCGGGCAATCTGGGACTTCGGAATGTTAGCCCCGGTGCTTACATTACGCCAAGCGAAGTTTTGACTACGATCAGTCAGGTCAATTCGCTCAAGTTGCAGTTTAACGTACCCGAGCGCTATGGAGCCAGTCTGACCAAAGGGCTGACGGTTTCCTTTGTGGTGGATGGATCTGACCTGCGTTTTTCAGCGAGAGTCCTGGCTTCTGAAACATCGATCGATGAGTCGACCAGAAGTCTTGCGATTCGAGCGCTCGTCAATGAAAGAGACCCGGCGCTGATTCCCGGCGTTTTCGCCAAAGTAAGAATCGTATTAGAGGAAAACGCAGAGGCGATCATGGTGCCTAATAGCGCTGTAACACTGCTAGGCCGCGCGAAGCAAGTGTATCTGTATAGTCAGGGCAAAGCCATACCTAAAGAAATCGTAACGGGAGCGCGGGACAGCACGAATATCCAGGTGTTGTCCGGAATCGCAGCTGGTGATACGCTTATAACTTCAGCGATATTGTTTTTGCGACCTGGTCTGGAAGTAGATCTGGCGACTAACCAGGACAAACATTAAAATTTCCACATCTCCCTATTTAATAAATTGACCACCTGATCCATGAATTTATCTGAACTAAGCCTTCGTCGTCCTGTCCTTGCGATGGTGTGTTCGATTCTCATCATCATCTTTGGTGTGATCGGCCAGCGGTATCTCAGTGTTCGTGAGTATCCGGCCATTGACCCCGCGGTGATCAATGTGCAAACATCGTATGTCGGGGCCAATGCAGACATCATCGAGCAGCAAATCACAGAGCCGCTGGAAAAGGTGATCAACGGCATCCAGGGAGTCGTCAATATCAGTAGTACGAGTTCGCAAGGGAGAAGTACGATCGTGGTGGAATTCAGTCTGGGCGTAGATTTGGAGCGTGCCGCCAACGATGTACGGGATAAGGTATCCATGGCGCTGGGAAACCTGCCCCAGGACATTGACTCTCCTCCTATTGTCACCAAGTCGGATTCAGATGCGGGGGCTATTATGTATCTGCAGATACAAAGTCAGCACAAAGATCTTATGGAGCTGACGGACTATGCCGAGAACGTTGTACAGGAGCAGTTGCAAACCATTGATGGCGTCAGCTCTATTTCCGTGTACGGACAGCGATACGCGATGCGCCTTTGGATCGATCCGGACAAGCTGACTGCCTACCAAATGACCATCAATGATATCAAGGATGCGATGGATCGGGAAAATATTGAATTGCCCGGCGGGAAAATCCGAGGCAATGAGACGCAGCTTGTCATTAAGACGTTTGGCAAACTATCCACGGCAAAAGATTTTAATGATCTTATTATTCGCGAGGACAATAATGGTGTCGTTCGATTTAAGGATGTTGGCTATGCAGAACTGGGCATAGAAAATGAAGAAAGGGCAACGCGAAAGAACAATATACCCTCGATCAGTATGGGTGTGGTCGCTCAACCCGGTAGTAATCACATCGAGATAGCAGATGAGATTGACAGAAGGCTGATCAGCATCCGAAAGGACATGCCTGAGGATATCATCCTGGAGGTTGGATATGACAGAACCATTTTCGTGCGCAATGCATTGACGGAGGTGAAAGAAACGCTGGTCATCGCGATCTGTCTTGTCGTGATCATTATCTTTTTATTTTTCAGAGAATGGTCTATCTCGTTGCGGCCGCTTATCGATATTCCTGTTTCCCTGCTGGGTGCCATTTTTGTGATGTACCTGATGGGTTTTACCATCAATATTCTCACCTTGCTGGCGATCGTACTGGCGACCGGACTTGTGGTGGATGATGGAATTGTGGTGACGGAAAACATTTTCAAAAAAATGGAGTCCGGGATGAATAAGTACAGGGCTGCATTGGAAGGATCAAAGGAAATTTACTTTGCGGTCATTGCCACCTCGCTGACTTTGGCGATCGTGTTTCTGCCGATCATTTTTCTGGAGGGGTTTGTGGGGAAGCTTTTCCGGGAGTTTGGCATTGTGCTGGCGAGTGCCGTGTTGATTTCTGCTTTTGTCTCGTTGACCCTGACACCGGTTTTAAATATTTACCTGACTCGGAAAAACGGGCCTAAGCATTCCTGGTTTTATAATAAGACCGAGCCGTTTTTTGTTTGGTTGGAAAACACCTATCGAAAGACGCTGGAGGCGTTTATGAAGGTGCGCTGGATGGGTTTGCTCATCGTTGCCTTGTGTGGGAGTATCATTTACTTTATTGGAAAAGGGTTGCCACAGGAACTGGCACCTCTGGAGGATCGTAACCGCATTCGGGCAAGTGTGACAGGGCCGGAGGGGATGGATTTTGATGTGACCGATGCGGTGACCTATCAGATAACGGAAATGCTGATGGCGAGTTTTCCGGAAAACACCATTCTGCTTTCGTTTGCACCCGGCTTCTCTGCAGGTGTGGGCAGCAACTCTTCGATTATCGTCATGGGTCTGGTGGATTCTGATGAGCGAGAGCGATCTCAGGATGACATTGCCAAGGAGATGACCCGGATGTTTCGCGAGCTTACGGATGTTCGCGTTTTCCCCATTCAGGAGCAGACCATCAGCGTTGGTTTTTCAGGGCGGATGTCATTTCCTGTGCAGTATGTCCTTCAGCATCTCAACTTTGAACGGCTGAAAGAAGTTATTCCGCTTTTTATGGATGAGGTGCGAAAGAGCCCGGTGTTTGAACGAGCGGATGTGGATTTGAAATTCAATCAGCCCGAGCTACAGATCACTGTGGATCGCCTGCGGGCAAATGAAATGGGTGTTTCCGTACTGGATGTCAATAACACGCTGCAGCTTGCTTTGAGTGGAAGGCGCTTTGGATATTTTCTGAAAGACGGAAAGCAGTATCAGGTGATCGCTCAGGTCGAGCGCGTGGACAGAGATTCGCCACTTGACCTCAAGGCGTATTTTGTCAGAAACAATCGCGGGGAATTAATACAGTTGGACAACCTGGTGCAGATGGAAGAGTTGGCCAACCCGCCTACGATCTATCACTTCAATAGATTTAAAAGTGCGATTGTGCAGGCCAGTCTGGCACCCGGCAAAACGATTGGGGATGGTATCGCGGAAATGGATCGAATCAAATCGGTTGTGTTGGATGATACCTTCAGAACCAGTCTGAGTGGTTCATCGCGTGACTTTGCGGAAAGCTCATCGGATATTTCGTTTGCTTTTATTTTCGCTCTGGTGCTGGTCTTTCTGGTTTTGTCAGCGCAGTTTGAAAGTTTTCTGGATCCGATTATTATTATGATCACCGTACCGCTGGCTCTGGCAGGAGCAGTGTTAAGTATGTGGGCATTTGGTCTGACGATCAATATTTTTTCCCAGATCGGAATTATCCTGCTGATAGGGCTTGTGACGAAAAACGGAATTTTAATTGTGGAATTTGCCAATCAGAAAAGGCGACGTGGTGAAGGAAAAAGGGAGTCGGTAATTGAAGCATCTGTTGGTCGTCTGCGACCGATTATGATGACGACATTGGCCACTTCTCTGGGTGCGTTACCGATTGCTTTATCGATCGGATCTGCCGGAACGAGTCGTGTTCCGCTTGGGATAGTGATCATCGGCGGGATGATCTTTGCGCTGATCCTGACGCTTTATGTTGTGCCGTCATTGTACACCTATCTTTCTTCAAAGAAAAGCGTAAGCACATTTGAGGCTGCGATTGCTGAACCCGTAAGTACCCATGATCATGAATAGAGTGTCTCCAAGCAGAATGTATGCGGTATGGGTCAAAGCGATGTTCTTTGTCCTGCTCGTATTGGTTTCAAAGGCGGGTGTTGCACAGCCTTTACTGACGGTGGAAGATGCCGTGGCTGCCGCGCTTGAAAACAACTATGATATACGATTGGCAAAAACGGATTCTATTCGACTAGGCTTAGATTACACCTATCGAAATGCAGTCTTTCTACCTAGGATCAATGCTGTACTGGGCAACAACTGGACGAATAATAATCAGAATCAGGAATTCTCCGATGGCACCGACAGGGAAGGCGATGTCAAAACAGGTTCGGTCAATGCTGCCGTTACGCTCGACTGGACGCTCTTTGACGGGTTGAGAATGTTTACGCTCAAGCAGAAAGCAGAAGAGTATGCCAGGCTTGGAGCGTTAGAATTAAAAAATCAGGTGGTCAACACCGTCGCGGAGGTGATTGAAATGTATTATATCATCGTGCGTCAGAAGCAACTACTCATTGCGATTGAAGAGCAAATGAGTATTAGTCAGACGCGGGTGGATCTATCGAAAAGAAGGCTTGAAGTGGGCATGGGTTCGAAACCGGATTATCTGCAAAGCCAGATCGACCTGAATGCACAGAAGTCGGCAAAACTCCATCAGGAAACCTATATCCGTGAGCTGAAGTTGCGCCTCAATCAGTTGATTAATCCTTTGCCGGAGGCACAGGAGAATCAGATATCGACTAACTATGTCGTGAGTGATACCATACCGATCAATACTTCCATCACACTGGAGGAGATACAGGATGATCTTGAAAATACGAATCCCGGTTTGCAACTGACCAGGAAAAATCTGGACATCGCGGGTCTCTCTTTGAAGGAGATGAAGGCTGAACAATATCCGGTCATTGAGTTTAACTCGGCCTATACGTTCAGGCGCACCAATAATGATATTGCGTTGAATCCCTTTCTGCCTATTTCCAGTCAGAATCAGGGACTGACGTATGGGTTTACGGCTACGATTCCGATCCTGAATTACAGAAATACACACAGACAGATTCAACATGCAAAACTCGACCTGGAGTATCAATCACTTGCATATGCCAGTGAGCGCTCCAGATTGAATGTCAATGTGATCAATGCATTTAATCTTTTCCAATTGCAACTCGAGTCACTGGCCCTGGAGGAGGAAAATATTCTTCTGGCCAGAGAAAATGTGGAGATCACGCTCGAAACGTATCGGCTGGGATCGTCTACGTTTCTTCAGTTGAGGGAGGCAGAGAAAAGCTTAAACGATGCGCAGGATCGCCTGATTAATGCCCGATATAACGCCAAGCTGGCCGAAACAGAGTTGCTCAAGCTGAAAGGAGCGCTTGTTCAGTAATTCTGAGGATTGGTTTCGGCTGAAAGCACTTTTTCCATTTTATAGTTGATCAGCTCAACCCCCCTTACCTTATTCTTTTGCTCCCGTAGTGTTGTAAATCCTCTTGATTCAAAAAAGGGTTTTGCGGTGATGCTGACGTCGGAGGAAATTGATTTGGCGTTGCGCTCATTTGCTTCTTTTTCAATAGCCTCATAAAGTTGTTTGGCAACGCCCTGACCCTGATAGTCTTTGTGTACGTAGAAAAAATCGAGATAATCTTTATCCCGAAGAGAAGCGAAGCCAACGAGCGTATTATTTTTTTCGGCTACCAGTACGTATTGATCCTGCAAGAGGTCATGCCAGCGATTTGTGTTTTCGACGGATGCAGACCAGGCTTCGATTTGCTCCGGGGAATAGTCTTTCCGGCAGACGGATTGAATAGTTTCGGTGAAGAGGGTTTGGAGGTGTATAAGATCTTCCATTGAGGCATTTCGAAGGATAACTGAGGTTTTGATTTTCTTTTTTGCTGTCAACATCTCCATCGCTTTCTGCGCCACCTCGACACCTGCCTTTTGGTTTTGCCCGGAAACGATACGGTGCGTTTGATCGACGACAACATGGTTTTTAAACATGTCGATCATACCGGAGTTGCAGGAGTATATCGCTCCGGATTCCCGAAGGGAGGACTCAGGGTGTTTTGGGGTATGGGAAATACCCAGCTGTCTGATTTGTTTGTTTGTTACGCCGGTGACTTCAACACCTTCTACCAGGGATGAGCCATTGGGCTTTTTTGCACCGATGAAACCAAGCGAACCATGGCAAACAGCGCAAAGTATTTTTTGGGCGGCATACGCTTCGCTTATTTTTTGCGCCAGTGTGGATGACTGTGCGAAATCATAGGCAGCGCCCCAGCCACCCGAAAGAAAAATAATATCATACGCAGAAATGTCTATATCCTTCAGGGGAATTGAATGATGTACTTTTTCTTTCAGGACGGAATCCTTTTGAAAGCGAACATCATATGTTGTGCGAACAAGCGGCTTCAGGGATAGTGGTTCAATTGGGATTTCACCGCCTGAAATACTGGCAACATCTACCTCCATTTGCGCTTCGAGAAACGTGTAGTAGGGTTCAGTCATTTCCGCTGCGTAGACACCTGTGGGTTTACCCTTTTTCAAAACGGAACCGGTTTTATCATCTATTACATCGAGTGTGGTCTGGCTGGTCGTAATGATTAAAGCTTTGTGGCCTGCCAGGCGATAGCTTTTTTTCGATGTATGGGATTGATGTGGCAGCAGCATTGTGCAAAGTAATGAATGCTTCTCAGTATGAATAGAGAACGAATGTATTCTGATGACATGTTAGTTGAACCAAACAGCATAGCCACGTCTTCTCAAATCCAAAGCCAGTGTTTTTTCTGCTTCCAGTGCTTCTGCTCTTTTCATGGGATCGAGGTGAGCATACAGGCTGGGTCTCAGGTAACGACCGTATTGTTGCACAAAGAGGGAAGATAAATTATGTCCTTTCTTATTTCTGTATTCTGATTTGTGTTGTTCGAATCGCTCTTCCGGTGATTTGCTGCTCATGCCTACGTAGAGACATTCCAGCACGCCGTTAAATTGTGGGTTGGCGTCGCGGAACCTTTTTCTTTCTGAAAATATCTTCTTAGAAAGTTCGATGACATATACACGGTATAATGCCATGGCAACATTTACAAAACAGAGTTATGTGATTTGATTAACAGCCTGGATGTCCGACAACCAGTAAAAATTTCTGAGGCACGTTGACGCCATCTGCATTTTTTGCCGGAATCCATTTTGGCATGTTGTTGATCGTATGGAGCAACAGGGCGTCCGTGTCCGGACTTCCACAGGACTTTTCGACCATGGCTTGTTCGACACGGCCATCTTCGCTGATTACAAACGCAATAACGGCCTGTTCAGCATTCGAAAACTGCGCATCCGGAATTTTCTGAACTGCCTTTTTATCCAGAAACGTATGCAATCCATCCACTCCGTCCGGATAAGTAGCTTCAATTTCAGGTATTACGGTATAGGAGAACTGAACATTCCTTGTTTCCAGCACACCCGTGACCGGGTTGCTGTAATAGTGCGTCACATCAACTGAAATGTCCGTGCCAATCTCCGCCGAAACGAGCATTTGTTTTTGTTCGTCAGTGAGTACCTCGCTCCTGCTAAGCGCTGTTGTGGTGTCTCCCATTGTCACTGATTGAACTTTCACCACACCATAATTCGTAATCCAGGATGCCGGGTAAGCATCATTAATATCCGATAATGTTTCCACCTGATTCAGGCGTTCCTGGGTGATGGATTTTCCATATGCGCCACGGACACTAAAGGCGGGTACCTGAGAGAATCCTGAAGTCAGAAGGAGTAGAGAAAAAACCAGAAGCAGAATATTTTTCATACGATTCGTTTATATAAATGTACAGCGCAAGCTTCAAAAACGGTGCCTCAAATTCCTGGAACAGGGATACTTAATACTTTTTTAACAAAGAAGAAGACTATTCATAAAACCGGCTGACTTCCTCCAATGGCTTTCGATGGATATTAGGTACATAGACTTCATCGGCTGCATAGCCCACCGGAAACAGGATAAAGGCCTTTTCATAAGCAGGCCGATTGAGGAGTTCGCCAAGAAAATTCATCGGGCTGGGTGTGTGCGTCAGGGTGACCAGGCCGGCATGATGGATAGCGGAAATCAGAAATCCGCAGGCGATTCCTACAGACTCATTGACATAATAGTTGTTGTGTTTTTGTCCGGCCTCATCTATCTCATACACCTTTTTGAATGCAACGATCAGCCATGGGGCTGTTTCCAAAAAGGGTTTGTGCATATCAGTGCCTAACGGTTCGAGATCTTTTTTCCAGCGCTCGCTCATGCGGTGTTCATAACTTTCTTTTTCTTCTGCTTCTGCAGCGACGCGTATTTTTGATTTCATTTCGGGATCGGAGATCGCACAGAATGTCCAGGGTTGTTTATGTGCTCCGGAAGGCGCTGTGGAAGCAGCGCGAATCAGGTTTTCAATGACAGCTTTTGGAACGGGTTTGTCAGAAAACATCCGTATGGATCGCCGACGATCCAGCCATTCAAAATATGCTTTGCTGCGTTCGGTCATTTTCTCACCACTATACACAGCATCCTGGTGGAAAGAAATGTGTTCGTATCCGTTTATCAGAATTATGTTTGAATCATGCATGGTGCCAGTTGTTTGGATCATCATTTACTCCGGGCGATAGACCTGGTATGTCACCGTCGAGATTTACTCCCAGTCCATTAACCGTTCGATTGACATAATTGAAATAACTGATGACCTGATTGAGTTCTAAGATTTCGCCATCGGAAAATCCGGCATCCCGTAAGGACAGAAAGTCGGTATGCCCGATATGTTGATTGCCTAAGGTAAGAGATCGTGCGTATTGCGCACCCGGGCAGAATTTTGAATCGAAAAATTGACTGAGTGCGTCAGATTCGATGGCCTTCATGAGTTTTGCCGAGCCGTTTTTTTCTGTATATAATCGTTCGAAACCTGCCAGGTGATGGTTGATACAATACGCACATTGATTGAGATAGCTTACGTAGACACCGATTGCTTCGAGGTACCATTTCGGTAACTGATTATCCGCGTGGTGGAGAACATTTTTATACAAGGCCATGTGGCCGAAAAGCGTATGCGGGCGCAGGCTGTGCACTTTCAGCACATTGTCTATGTAGTTGTCTGCTCCTTTGACCCGATCATATACCATCCTAAGGGCAGGTCCGGCTGAAGCATAGTCAATTGTTTGTATCCAACTCATCAAAAGGTGTTTTTTTAAAAAAGAATGCTCAGTGAAAATCAGGCTTTTGGCAACTTTTCCAATAATTTATAAATGCGGATGCGATGGTGTCTTTGCAAGATGACCGGGTAGAGATTACAGATAAAATTCAGAACGGTCAGCATGCATCCGATGAGGAAGTATTGGCGTACGAACAGGAAAACGGAAACCAGACTGATCATGATCCATGCGCCAAGATGTCCGAACTCTGATTGTCGTGTTTGATATAGAAAGTGTTGCAGTCCTTCGCGGGTGCCGTCATAATATCGCTTGCGATGCTTCCGCTTGCCCCAGAATAGAATCACGAGTATGGACTTAAACGTTTCCACGCTCAGGAGATCAAAAAAGTAGTTTAGCCGCTTTGGGTTGACGGCTCTCCAATATCGTTCCGGCATCACACGGCTGGTTGGGAAGACGAAGCCGGGCATAGCGAAAATACCTGTGATAAAAAGGCAGAGCAAAAAGGCTACGAGGAGCGATTCTCCGAAATTGAAATCTACCGGACGTGTATATGATAGGTGACGGAGAAGCTCTGCTGTTCGAAACACCAGAAAAACGGCGAAAAGTGTAAATATGATTTTTTTGGCCAGTTGCACGGGAGTCGGATGCGAAGTGATATATAGAAAAATAAAGTTGGTATGGCTTTCTATTTTAAAAAGAAAGAAAACGTATCCTAAACAGTGTGCCAAGATACCAAAATTGCACGCTGCATGCTTCGGCGTAACAAAATAGTTTGAGACCAGCAGGATGCACTTGCCAGATGTTGGGTTTTTTAAGAAACGGTATCAGAAGGTTGGCATAAACGTGATATTGTGATTAATTTGGAGTAGTGAAGCGCAGCAAAATTTTTGGATTACTCCTTGGGCCGGTGTTGTTTGCATCGGTATTATTGTTTTACCACCCGGCCGGTTTGAGTGACCAAGCCAATGCTGTGCTGGCCTGTACTGTATGGATAGCTGTTTGGTGGATCCTGGAGACTATACCGATCGCCATTACCTCGTTACTTCCGGTCATTCTCTTTCCGCTGACGGGTGCTCTTTCTATTGAAGCGACTACGGCTTCTTTTGGGCACAGGTATATTTTTTTATACATCGGGGGCTTTATACTGGCTATTGCCATTGAGCGATGGAATCTGCATAAGCGGATTGCCCTGAATATTATCAACCTCATTGGCACTAACATCAAACGCATCATTCTGGGCTTTATGGTGGCTACGGCGTTTTTGTCTATGTGGATCACGAATACGGCAACGGCAGTGATGATGCTTCCTGTGGGAATGGCCATCGTCGCTCAGCTTTCAGACAATCCGCAAACGGACCAAAACGAAAACCTGTTGTTTGGTAAGGCGCTGATGCTAGCCATTGCCTACAGTGCTTCCATTGGCGGAATTGCAACGCTTATAGGCACACCCCCAAATCTGATTCTGGCGGGTATCGTGCATGAATTATATGGTATCGAAATTACCTTTTTGCAGTGGTTCGTTTTTGGTTTACCCCTGTCTGTTTTTCTGCTGTTGGTTTGCTGGCGCTACCTGACCAAATATGCCTTTGCATTTCATCAGAAAGAGTTTCCCGGTGGCAGGGCTGAAATTAAAAGACAGCTGGTGAGCATAGGAAAAATTACCTATGAAGAGAAGGTATTATTAGTTGTTTTTCTGGGTACGGCTTTTGCCTGGATTTCGCGTTCGTTTTTAATCAATCGCCTTTTTCCTGTTGTTGACGACACGATGATAGCGATGATTGCCGGTGTGATCTTGTTTTTGATTCCTGCCGGCAAAAGTAAAAAGCGTGCCCTCATCAATTGGAAGGAAGCGGTGAAATTGCCCTGGGGAGTTATCCTGCTTTTTGGGGGCGGGCTGGCGCTTGCAGAAGGGTTTACCTCAAGTGGGTTGGCCGAGTGGATTGGGCAACAGCTTTCGCTGATGGAAGGGTTTTCTCTTTTGGTATTGTTACTACTGCTGACCGCAATGGTGAACTTCCTGACAGAAATCACTTCCAATCTGGCGACTACTGCCATGTTGCTACCTGTACTGGCGCCTATGGCTTTGGCGATTGGAGTGCATCCGTATATCCTCATGGCGGCTGCCACAATAGCGGCCTCTTGTGCGTTTATGTTGCCGGTGGCGACCCCTCCTAATGCTGTTGTGTTTGGTTCCGGATATTTAAAGATCCCGGACATGGCCCGTGCTGGTGTATGGATGAATATCTTTTCGATTTTCGTGATCACGATAATGGTGTATTATCTCTTGCCGCTTCTTTGGGATTTTGATCCATTTGTATTTCCGGCAGACTTCAGGTAATTGCTGATACGAAACGAAAGCAAACTACTTTTGAATTCTGTACCTTTCGACGTATGAAAGATTTTTTGTGTTTTATCATCACAGGATTTGCGACACTGATTATGTTGAGTGGTTGCCAGCCAACTGTGTATGAAACTAAAATCGAAGAAAATGTCGCCTTTTATCCTTCTTCCAAGCCCTGTACACGATGGTGGTGGTTTGCTACAGAAATCAAAGAGCAGGACATCCGTCATCAATTGAACTGGGCGAAGGAAAACAATTTTGGCGGTGTGGAGATTGCCTGGGTATATCCACTCTACCGGTATCAGAGCATGTATGCGCGAAACTATAACCGACATTATCCAAAAGACACCACCGCACAAGAATGGTTGAGTGAGGAATGGTCAGCTATGGTCACGTATACGAAACAATATGCCGATTCGATCGGTCTGGCGTGTGATTTTACTTTTGGGAGTGCCTGGCCTGTGGCTGGAAGTAATATTGAAAAAAAACACAGAACAAAAATATATGGCGATACGTCATTTCAACAGTTACTCACTTTTGCCTGGACGTATCCGGATACGCAATGGGTCATCAATCACCTCGACAGCCAGGCTTTTTTGCAGTTTGCGCAACCGGTAGGGGAAGCATTACAGGAAGCGTTAAAAGGTACAACGTCAGCACTCTTTACGGACTCATGGGAAATAAAACTTAATAGTACAAATAAGATCTGGACAGATGGATTTGACATAACCTTCAAAGAGAAATTTGGGTATGACATCACTCCATTTATGGAGGCGGGTATTGATTCGTTTCCCGATGTGCGGTATGATTACATGCTCCACCTGGATGAGTACGTAACGAACGGTTTTTACAAACCGTATGTGCAAAAATGCAGGGAACTGGGTGCCTGGTCCAGAGTACAATGTCTGGCGGCGCCAACGGATGTCATGACCACGTATTCTTTGGTGGATATTCCGGAGACGGAGGCTATGCTCAACAATCCCAATTACAGTCTGATCGTCAGTTCGGCCGCATGCCTTTCGTCAAAGAAGATGGTTTCCAGTGAGACCTTTACGTGTATGTATGGCTTCCCGGCCACTTTTCTTCGGAAGGAACAGACAGCTGATCTTAAGCTGGTGGCCGATGCGTTATTTGCAGAAGGGGTTAACCAGCACTTCTATCACGGCATGCCTTACAACCCCGTAGGTTCTGATTCAATAGACTTTTTTGCCACCACTTATTTTGGTCCGGGGGGAAATTTGTCACCAGAGCTACCCGCATTTAATGCATATGTCGAGAAAGTGTCTGAGATTATGTTGAAGGGAAAAACGTATTCGGATGTTGCAATGTATATCCCTTATGAAGACGGTGTGATGAAAGGGCCGTATCCTCCGGAGCGACAACGCGTTTGGGTGTGGGGAGAATATGAGATGCGGTATATTTTTCCACGGAGCGAACTTGAAGGGTATCATCCATTGTGGATCAATCGACATTTTCTGGAACAAGCCACGTATGAAAATAGTCGGCTAGTGGTAGGTGATGCAAGCTTTTCTTCTTTGTATGTTGATGTGGAGTATATGGATATTCGTGCGTTGAAGCGAATTCTTTCGCTTGCTCAAGAAGGTTTGCCGGTGTGTTTGAAAAGAACGTTCCTTGAACCGGGAAAAATTAAATCAGAGCATTATCAATCCAAGCTTAATGAATTGACGGCACTGCCTAACGTATCTGCTCAATTGGCAGACGTTGTGAAACATCCGCCGTTCATCCGCGGTGACAGTCTTCCTGAGTATTGGTGTCGGGTGGAACCGGATGGCACGCATTATATATTTCTGGCGCAGTGGGGTTCTAAGGATTTGAAATATCCCGTGTATGGCGGACAGTCGTTTATGGAGAAGGGAAGCAAACACGACTTTACTTTTTTCATCAACGGAAAAGAGATAAAGACGAGTATTCATTTTGCACCGTATCAATCGGTTATGTTGCGTATTTCACCGGAGGGTGAGGTGTCGATGCCGGATATCACTTTTGTTCCGAAAGAGCCGATCGTGTATCCTCGGGAAAAACAAAGAATGTATTTTTAATTTTATCTATAAGGAGATACAAGACGCTGGACGCTAGATAAAAGACACAGTATGCGGTTATTACTTTTTACAGCATGTTTTTTTGCGGGTTATCTGATGGCCCGTGGTCAGGAATTTAACATTCTTGATTATGGTGCGAATCCGGATGGGGCTACATTGTGTACTCAGAAAATTCAACTGGCCATTGATGAAGCGCATGCAAAAGGTGGTGGTCGGGTGGTGTTTCCCGAAGGGCGTTTTTTATCCGGAAGTGTGGTACTCAAATCAAACGTGGAACTTCATCTGCAGAAGGGTGCGGTTTTGCTAGGAAGTACAGATCCTGCTCACTACATCAAGCTCAGTCGCTGGAAAGCCCTGATCATGGCAGAAGGGGAGTCACACCTCGCGATTACCGGAGAAGGAGAGATTGACGGGCAGGGCCGTGCATTGGCGCTTCACATAGACAGTCTTTTTTATGCGGGAAAAATCGATAGTGTCGATTACAACTTTGTGGAGATGCGACCTAAATATTATTTGCGTCCGCAGCTTATTGAATTTGTAGGCTGTCAACAGATAGACGTAAAAGATGTGACGTTACGCAATGCAGCGTGTTGGGTAGCGACGTATGACCAATGCAGGGATATTCGCATAGACAATGTGCTTACCATCAGTGATGCGTACTGGAACAATGATGGGATTGATATTTCAGATTGTCGTAACGTGCGCATTACAAATTGTTTTGTCAACAGTGCAGATGATGGCATTTGTCTGAAGTCGCATTCGAAGGATTTCATTTGTGACAGCATTTATATTTCGGATTGTATTGTCCGCTCCAGTGCCAGTGCGGTTAAGTTCGGAACGGTTTCACATGGTGGGTTTACCAATGTGATTATAAAGAATATCAAAGTATATGATACGTTCCGGTCGGCGATCGCTTTGGAAAGTGTCGATGGGGGCGTTTTAGAGAGTGTGGTGATCGACAGTGTATATGCGATCAATACCGGGAACGCCATTTTCATACGTTTGGGTAAGCGGAATAAAGTTGGTGAGGTGGGTAAGTTGAAAAATGTGGTCTTGAAAAATATATATGTCGAGGTGGCTTACGAACGTCCGGATTACGCGTATGAAATTCGGGGTCCGGAGTTGCCGTTTTTTCACAATGTTTTTCCATCTTCCATCACCGGTTTGCCGGGACATCCTGTGCAGAATGTACTTCTGGAGAATATTGAAATTGTCTTTCCGGGCCGTGGCAATAAAGGGCTTGCATATAGTCCGTTGTCCCGGCTTGATGATGTACCTGAAAAGGCTTCGGCCTATCCGGAATTTTCGATGTTTGGCGAACTACCTGCCTGGGGTTTTTATGTGAGGCATGTGGAGGGGCTTTTGATGAAAAATGTGCGATTGTCTATCAAAGCTCCTGATTACCGTCCGGCCTTTGTGTTTAGTGATGTGGCGGGGCTGGCTCTTCAGTCTGTTTTTGTGGAAGGCGATGATAAGCCGGAGCAGGTGGTGTTGCACAAAACGGGTGATGTAGAGATTGATTCCGGATTGAAGGTTATGGAAAAATAAGTGTTTGGGATGTTTAGGGTAGCTTTAGCATTTGTGTTGGTGTCATGTCTAATTTCTTCCTGTAAAAAAGACAATAGTGAACATGACTTTCAAAGCAAAAATGTTGCAGGTAAAAGCGTGCCTCTGAAAGGAGCGTTAGTTTTATCCAGGTTCAATAGCCTCCAGGATTTTAAGGAAGTTGTGAGTGTGGAGTATGGAAAGTCCAGCGTATATCTTACCCATAAAGATGGTGGCAATGAAGTTGTGAGTGAACTGAGGACTGGTGTTGCGGAGAATGACTTTGTCAAGGCAAGAGACGGGAGTATATGGGATAAAATAAGGCTTGGGGTCCGATCTCCCTATGTGGTTTTCAACCGCGCAGATTTAATACGTGTAGAAATACTTGGGAGGAGAAGGCATATGATGTTTGGTGAAGGCGATGTTGCTTTTTACGATCTGGCTGAGCAAACGGTTTCAAACATACGATATGAGGATCGGAGGTTACTTACGGAACAGGATCTTTCTGAAAAAGGATACCTCAATACATTTAACCATATCACAGCACAGGCTCTGATTACAAGTTTGTACTCAGAACGGGTGGCTGATTTTATTTCAGATGTACATGAGCGCCAGACCATGCCCGAATTAATTACGGGAGATTTTACGCATGAGCAGCTTGCAGATTTTGATAATGGACCGGTTGATAATTATTTGGACATGGTCAACAATGAATGGGGTCAGGAGTTGGGGAAAGAATTAAAAAGAAAATTTAATATTCGCTCAACCACCGTTTGGACTCCACTCTTATTATCTGATTACCTGAACGAGGTTCAGAATTATTATGCATTCACACTGGGCATCAGCTTCCTGCCTTTTGATCCTTCAAGTGAACTTCTGATTCGATTTTCAGAAAAAATTAATCTACTTAATTCAAACGTAAATGACCTTGTGGCTGAATATTATTGATCCACTACAGGTTTTTTATTGATAATGCGGAATTCTGTTTGAGTACCTTTCACAATGTTCTCAACAGCATACTTCTCTTTCACTTTGTCCAGGTCATCGACATTCCAATCAATTAAATTCGTATACCAGTGATCATTTTTAACTATTGCAGAATCAAGTATTGTTTCTGACAAAGTCGTTTCCCGAAACGTTGCAAAAACGATATACGCATTTTGAAAATTAGTGTGATGCAAATGGGCTTTATCAAACTCAGCTTCTATCAAATCAGCATAACGAAAGTCAGCACGATCTAAAAATGAATTATGGAATATTGTTCTTTGTGCGGAAACATCGTATAAATCAGCATTTCTGATATTGGCGGAACTTACGATGGAACCATTTAATGTGGCTTCTTTTAAGCTGGCGTTATTCAGATCAGCCCAACTTAAATCCGAACTTGTTAGGTCACAAAAGTTTAAATCGGTGTAAGAAAGATTAGCTCCTTTCAGGTTGGAATTTCGAATTTGAGCTGCGCTTAAATTTGCCCCTTGCAAATTGGCGTTTTGAAGGTTTGCATAATTCAGCTTAACATTTTTTAGCATGGCCTTATTTAAATCAGCACCGTTTAAATCAGCGTGATTAAAAGATATCTTATCCAGGATTTTCTGTTTTGAAACTAAATCCATATTCATTCTGGTCAGCATAAGAATCAAGTGTCCTCTCTCGGGGCTCAGATAATAGTTTTGATGTGCATTGGGGTTAATAATGGCATACGGCCTAAACCCCTCACTTAATGCGCGCAGCTGAGAGATGGTTTCGTCACTAAGAGAGCGATCTATGCTTTCATCCAGTTCTTTTTCCACTTTTTCCAACAATGGCCCCATGAGATTCATCAGTCCACTTTGTCTAACGGAGTCGATAAGGTTGGCACGTTCAACAGCGAAGGAATGCTCAAGCAGTCGCGAGTTAGTTGCGAATCGCTGCTTCATTACTGCAAATACGAGAGCACCGGAAAGGAATGCACCCACCAGAAGACCGACCAGAAATACTCTGCTTACTTTCATAAAATGAAGGTAGGTAATTAAGTCCTGAATCGAAGAAATGAGGCAACACGATTAAGCAAAACACCCAATCGTTACAAGTAAAATGGGCAGTGGTTACACACTGCCCATTTTCAAGTTTTTTAGTCCAGTAAATTTATATGCACGCGATCCAATGTGCCTGTAAAGGCGAAAGGACCTCCGGCATAATCCGGATCAACCTGTGTGCCTGTGTCACGTCCTACATCAAAAGTTTCGGCTAGTGAATACGTGCTGATGTGCATTTTTGGCATATCGGTTTCACCTACTTTTTCACCATTGATATACAGCTCTCCGGTTCCGCCGAATTCAGCCGTTTTGATAAAATTAAATTTCAACTCTGTTTCACCTTTTGGTAAAACGGGCGAGGTAATATGATAGTGCACGCCATCCAGGTAGTTATAATCCCAGTGCAATTTGTGATCCTTAATATATAAAGAGTATCCACCCGTCATGCCTCCACAGGAAACAATTACCCCTTCCTCACTTCCGTCGAGGTCAACAGTGGTAACAATTTCATGGGGACGATTTTTCACCGGGGCCGAAGCCTTTTCAGCAATACGGAAAGCCCCGGGAGCAAAGTATGTGAATTGCTTCTGATCCCCGAAAAGAATATTGCTCACGCCTGCCAATCGCTTGATCATATCATCATAGAGTGGATACACATTATTGGCGAGTGCTTCTTCATGGAAAGCCTGTTTTAGCTCTGCCAGTTTTTCGGGATACTCAGCGGCCAGGTCTGTACTCTCGGAGAAATCCTCGTTGAGGTTGTACAACTCCCAAATGTCATCATCAAAATCGGTTACAGAATTTGTATTCCAGGGCATTCTTTGACCGTGTAGTGTTACAGCTTTCCAGCCGTCTTCCCATATTCCTCTGTTGCCAAACATTTCATAGTACTGCCGTTTTTTTGCATTAGGCGCGTCAGGGTTATTGAAAGAATAGTTCATAGCTACGCCTGTAAAATCCATCTGAGGAATTCCATGATACACATCAGGTTTTTCAATATCGGCAGCTTCCAGAATCGTAGGTGCAATATCACTGATATGATGGTATTGCGGACGTATTTCTCCTTTGGCTTGTATGCCATTTGGCCAGTGAATCACAAGTGCATCTGATTGGCCTCCCCGATGTTCGCTTTGCTTAAAATAACGGAATGGCGTGTTGCCGGCCATAGCCCATCCTGCGTGATAATGTGGGTAGGTGTTTTCTCTGCCCCAGTCATCGATATTTCGAAGACTGGCTTCAAATGGCGTTTGCAGGCCGTTCAACACATAGGTTTCATTAAAGGTACCTGCCAGTCCGCCTTCACCACTGGCACCATTATCAGAAGTAACAAAAATCAGCGTGTTGTCCAACTCACCAATACGCTCAAGCGCTTCCACAACTCTCCCTATCTGGTGATCTACATATTCCAGCTGTGCGGCAAACACTTCCATTTGTTTGGCATACAATCTTTTTTCGTCTGCATTCAGTGAATCCCATGCAGGTATTTCTTTGATGCGTTCTGTGAGTTTAGTGCCCTGCGGAATGATACCAAGTGCCAGTTGATTGGCATGAATTTCATCCCGAACGGCATCCCATCCCTTGTCAAACTGACCTTTGTATTTGTGTAAATACTCGTCTGGTGCATGATGGGGCGAGTGCATCGAACCGGATGCCCACAACATCATAAAAGGAAGATCTTTGTCCAGCGATTTGTGACCGGTGATCCATTCAATGGCACGATCCGCCAGATCTTTATCGAGATGTTCTGACTTGCGATAAGGCTCCGGTGTGTGATCATTCCACATCACGGGAATAAACTGATGCACATCAGCCGCCATAAAATTGTATCCGTGGTCGAAACCTTCATCGCTCGGCCATCGGTGGAAAGGCCCAATCTGGGAAACTTCGTATAAAGGCGTGTGATCCCACTTTCCTAATGCATAATTTACATACCCTTCCTCCTGTAGATAGTTAGCCACTGATTTTGCAGACGGTGGTACAACGGCATTATATCCGGGAAATCCCATTGCAGTCAGGGCATGACTGCCAAGACCAATTTTATGTGGATTACGGCCAGCCATTAAAGTGGCTCTGGATGGTGAGCAAAGTGCGGTGGTATGGAAGTTATTATATCTCAATCCATTTGCCGCAAGCTTATCAATAGTTGGTGTTTTGATTAATCCCCCAAACGAACCGATCTGTGCAAATCCTGTATCATCCAGTAAAAAGATAATAACATTCGGGGCATCCTGCGGGGGTCTTTTTTTCTTTGGCCACCACTCCTCAGAGTCTTCGTATCGCTCTGCTATTTTTCCGTCAAACTCCTGACCATACTTTTTAAAACTATCACTGACTTCAGGAACACCCGCTGCTTCCGGAGATTGACATCCTGTGAATGCCACAACCGAAAACAGGAGGACTGAAAATAACGCAATTCTGAAATTCATAATTTTGGTTTTTAGTAGTGAAATAAAGTATTCATCTATTGAGCAAGCCAACCGTATAGTTGATTTTTGTGCGCTCAAAATAACAAGCGTCTCAATTCGATGGTATGCTCAAATGTCCAACAAGAATCCATACGTAAATAGCAGGTTTACGGCTTTACAAATTCTTTTAAGTTATCGTTCGCAAACGATTAAATACCCGATGCGACACAGGTATAATTTTATATTCATTGTTTCTACCGGTAGCAGATTCAAAAACGTATGTTTTATTTTATTCCCGCACGATCCGCTCAGCAGTCTGTCCTGATTCAGACGTCACCACAATCGTATACTGTCCGGAAGGAAGCGATGAAAGATCTAAAGGCAACCGCTCTCCCTGAGGTATCCAGGTTTGTTCGAATACCTTCCTGCCCAAAGGATCTATAATCGAGACAACCTGCTTTTCTCCCGAGTCAACTTCCAGATAAGTTATACTGCTGGTCGGGTTTGGGTACAAAACGATGGGTGACTGATATGATTCTTCCACATCCAGTACAGACATGTTGGAGAGACGAATATTGTCCAGATATGACTGGTCTCCGGGATCACCGGGCAGGTCAAATCTTCTGACAAAATGCACGCCTTCAAAACATAGCTCAAAGTTGGTTCCTGCATACTCATCAAGGATCATGGTATGAGTGAGGTAAGGATCATCCGAATTCGTCATGGGATGAAACTGTTGTCCAACCTGTTCCCCATTTACTAAGACACGTAAAGCAATGGCATAGGAAAAATCGATGCCCAGAATTTCTTCGTAATAGAGTGCGTACGTCTGTCGTAAATCAAAATCAAGAAGCACATGGGCCCAGTTTTCTGCTTCCACACACATGCATAGTTTGGCATGGAATTCAGGATTGAGGATAAAGTTTTCTTCTTCCGACATGGCAGGCGTTACATTGTCTGGTGAGGCATTTTTACCATTAATCTGGAACCCGCGGCTTCCTGTGTGCGCTGCAGCAAAAGTCATAGCGGCTTCGGAGTGTGAACGCGTCTCTGTAAAAAATGTGTCAGCACTGGCATTGAAGTTAAACGTCAGCACATCCTGATCTGTCATTTTATAGGTTTTCGTCACGGGATAGTCCAGAACAGCATCATTGGCAGCGTAGATATCGCCGTTATATTTCACCCGGGCATCTACACTATAGGCGCCTGCCTCCGATAAATCCAGTGGGGTCCCAAATGTATATGTAATGGTATCGCCGCCATTTAAAATGGAAGGGATCACATATACTTCTGTGACCGCCGGATTGTTGTCTACCTGGTAGGACAACTGAAGTGTATCCCCTTTGTTCAGAAAATGACCACATCCGGTACGGTTGTTTCGAAATGAAAATGTCACCTCTTCACTTTCTGTAATATCGCAGGAAGAAATCGGTCCCAGAATTGATAATGCCTGAAGATCGGGTGTGAAATCATTTATTCCCACACCGACGGCATACCAGGCATGCATGACGGTTTGGACTTCGTGTGAACAGGTTCCGAAAAGATCTTCTGCGGCCTGAATGGAGCCCAACCGTGCGTCTAGATATTGTGACCCCGGTGTCAGATAGTAATTTAAAGTTCGGTAAGCAACAGCTGCAGCAGCTTCCATTCCAAGCGAATCGACATCGAAGGCATTGCCAAAGTCATTGATTCCTGCACCTCCGTTGGACAACAGGTAGAACCAATAATTTTGTACACCGCTGTTGTAGTGCACGCCGCCATTATCTCCGGACCCCGTGTACCACATATCTCCTTTGTACGTGTCCGGCTGCCCGCGCAAATTGGGGTTTTCCATGTCTCTGAGAATAAAATTGGCTTTTCCGATCAGCCAATCGGCTTCATCCGGCAAGGCAAAAAATTCAACTGTGGTACCGAAAATATCACTGAATGATTCGTTAAGCGCACCGGACTCATTGCGATAGATCAGGCCGGCAGAATTACCGGTGACGCCATGGGTGAGTTCATGTGAAACGACGTCAATAGATGTTAGTGGGTTGTTGCTTCCATCACCAAACAAAGCCCACCATCCTGTCCATCGCGCATTGGACCACGCGGTATCATAATGTACATAACTGATGATGGGTGACCCATGATCGTCGTAGCTGTCACGACCGTGGTTTTGCAGAAAATAATCGTAGGTCATCTCCATCCCCCAGTGAACATCGGTGGCAGCATCATCAAAACGTTCATTCGCATTGTCCCAGAAGTTATCTTCATCATAGAAGTGAACACCCTTGGTTTCATCCTCCAGAGTATTAAGATCATAGGTAGTGATGGAACCTCCGCGCGTGGAGTCAACCAGACGGAAAGACATTGGTGAAACGGAATCTGTCACAATGGTTTGGGTGCCGTGGTATCGTGTTACTGCGGTGCCGACGACCGACTCTTCCTGGCATCCGGCAAGGTCAAATAAAACATCACCGGTGACGGCGTCGAGGTAAATAATTTTTCTGCCCAGCGGACCATCGGCTAACAGGTCCACCTTCCACGCCAGTGCATATGCACTACCATTTGACTGAAAGTCTTTATCGGCGATGACCAGTTCAGGTGTTGGGTAAAACGTAGCAGACGGATCTTGTTTAATCATTTTTATCCGTTCTTCAAGCTCAGGATTTTCCCAGGCATACCGACCTGCACCCATGTGTTGTTTGGCAATTTCTATCGCCTGTTGCTTGCTGATCGAGGGGCTGTCTGCCACATGGATATTGCGGACTAAGCGGCCATTGGCATGCGTAATAAAGCCTGCTTTCGTATGCAGGATATACGTGGCTCCTTCCACGGGATACTGATTGTAGTATTGCTGATATCGATGATGCGAAAACCCATAGGCATCTTCTCGCATATCCGACAGGATCATTCGATCACTTTGGGACAAACCCAGAGAAGCGGTATAGGTTTCAAAAAACACCTCGGGGGAAAGACGCACTTCCTGGTTCACTTTTATCCAGTCGCCGTTGTGCTGCATCTCGGTAAACGCCTGGTCAGCTGGGATCTGACCGAATAGAGGTAAAAGAAATAGCAGGGCTGAAACAGCAAGAACAATTTTTTTCATTTCTACGATTTGCAGCAAGATACAACGAAATCCGGTTCAAATTCCCCCAATAGGATTGCGCTGGCGATAGATCGACGGCGGCGAGATGCGGAGATTTCACCAGAGATGGTTGTGCATAAAAAAACTGATTTATAATATGCTAAATACCAAAAGGATAGATCTGACTCTTTGGGGCCAAAATCGTTACTTTTACAAAGTGACTTTTTACCTACACCACTACCCGACCGAGATGCAGCCATGAAAAAAGACATTGAATCAAACTCGCGTGCTTACCATTTGGAATCGATTATTGACTCGATCAATGATGCTGTCATTTTAGCTGATGGTCATGGACAGATCCTGTCGTGGAATGCTGCCGCCTCGAGAATGTTCCAGTACAAATTAGATGAAGCGAAGGGCCAGCCATTATCGCTCATCGTCCCCGATCGATATAAAGAGGCCCATGATACAGGTATTCAGCGTGTGCTTGCCGGAGGAGAGCAACGGGTCATTGGTAAAACAGTAGAACTGCAAGGTCTTCGAAAAGATGGGACTGAATTTCCGATCGAACTCTCCCTTTCCCTTTCTCAAGAGGATGGTCAGTTTTTTCTGGGAGGGATTATTCGCGATTGTACTGAACGAAAAAAGTCAGAAGAAGCGCTCAGTGAAGCCGAACAACGTTTTCGTTCCATTACCGAATCAGCTAATGATGCTATTATCTCTGCAGATGAAAAGGGTCTGATCATTTTCTGGAATCAAACTGCGCATAAACTTTTTGGATATACGGAAGAAGAAGCGTTAGGGAAGCCCTTGACCATTATTGTACCTGATCAGTATAAACAACTTCATGAGGCAGGCATACAACGTGTGAGTACCGGAGGGGATATGCATGTGATCGGAAAAACGGTGGAGTTGGAAGGACTGCACAAGGAAGGACATGTATTTCCAATTGAGCTATCTCTTTCTACCTGGGAGAATGCCGGAAAGCGATTTTACAGCGGCATCATCAGAGACATTACAGAAAGAAAAGCCATTGAGCACTCCATCAAAGATGCAGAAATGCGTTTTCGTTCGATTACCGAATCAGCCAATGATGCTATTATCTCAGCGGATGAAAAAGGACTGATTATTTCATGGAATCAAACTGCTCATAAACTTTTTGGCTATGAAGAAGAAGAAGCGTTAGGGAAGCCCTTGACCATTATTGTGCCTGATCAGTATAAGCAACTTCACGAGGCAGGCATACAACGGGTGAGTACCGGAGGGGATATGCATGTGATCGGAAAAACGGTGGAGTTGGAAGGACTGCACAAGGAAGGGCACGTATTTCCAATTGAGCTATCTCTTTCTACCTGGGAGAATTCCGGCAAACGCTATTACAGCGGTATTATCAGAGATATCACTGAGCGGAAAAAATCCGAACGGGAAATTCTTGACAGCCGTTCTGAACTTGCAGAGAAAGCACTTAAACTGAAGGATGCCTTGGAAGAGATCAATGTCAAAAACGAACAACTGCAGGATTTGTCAAACAAGCTCGCCAAGTATCTCTCACAGCAGGTTTACAAGTCCATCTTCCAGGGTACTAAGGAAGTGAAAATTGAATCCTACCGGAAAAATCTCACCATCTTTTTCAGCGACATACAGGGGTTTACAGAACTCACGGATCGGGTAGAGTCAGAAGTGCTGACGAATATATTAAACAAGTACCTGAATGAAATGTCAAAAATTGCTGTGGAATTTGGAGGTACCATTGATAAGTTTATCGGAGATGCGATCATGATATTTTTTGGGGATCCGGAAACAGGTGGCGAAAAACACGACGCGATTGCCTGCGTAAAAATGGCCATCAAAATGCGGGAGCGAATGTCCGAGCTTACAAAAGAATGGGATGATCTCGGAATCATCCGACCGATACAAATTCGAATCGGAATAAACTCCGGGTTTGCAACGGTGGGCAATTTTGGTTCTGAAGATCGTTTGGATTATACCATTGTAGGAGGCAATGTGAATCTGGCCAGTCGCCTTGAATCAGCTGCTGCACCTGACTCGATTTTGATTTCCCACAGCACCTTCAGCCTTGTGAAAGATGAAATCCTGTGCGTGGAACGAGAAGAAGTGACAGCCAAAGGACTAGCTTATCCGGTACGCACCTATGAGGTCATCAACGCTATTGCTGAAGCCAATGCCCTGGATAATAGTTTGCAAACCGCGCTTGAAGGGTTTAATCTGAATATAGACTTCAACCGATTGTCCTACACAGCCCGCTTAGAAGCAAAAGATATTCTCGAAAAAGCGATTTCAAAACTGAGATAAGTCAGTACTAAAGAAAATAATCAGCTTACCTGGTAAGAAAATTTCTTTCCGTTGACGCTTTCCTCTTCAAAGAAAAAGGAGTCACCGAATGCCGGTTCGAGATCATCCAGCCAAACGGCATTCGGATCATATTTGGCATAAAAAGGCCGACCTACCCAATTCGGATCTCTACCCTGGAGGAAACGCAATACAAATACTTTTTGGAAATTGATCTCACTCACACCGACTACCTGCACTTTTCCAGGAAAGCACGACATGCTCGGGCCACGTACAGTACGGCAGATACCACTCACCTGCTTGTAGGCAGTTCGGAATATGTGTAATGCCTCGATAAGCGGAACAGAAAAATAGTCCTGTGCGCCGGTATCTCTCGGGATAAACATGTAATACGGAATCAGATTGTGATTGACTTGGGTGCGCAGCATTTCCGCCCAGATGTCTGCTTTGTTGTTGATGTGATTCAACACAGGTGATTGTGTTCTGATCTGTGCACCGGTTTTTCGTATGCGTTTGATGGCGGTTTTTACTACTTCAGTTTGCAGTTCTCGCGGGTGACTGAAGTGGGCCATGATGGCGAGATTGATGCCGCGCTCCTGAAGGCGTTCAAACAAACGAAGGAAGTCATCTGCATCTTTATCGGTTACAAATTTATACGGCCAGAATCCAAGCGCCTTCGTTCCGATGCGAATCGTCTGAATATTGGTTTTGTTGTCGTCCGAAAGAAAAGGTTCGATAAATTTTTCAAAGACTTTAAAAGACATGATCATAGGGTCACCACCGGTAAACAGCAGGTCGGTAACTTCGTGGTGATTCTCAAGATACTTGACGAGTAATTCAGTTTCTTTGGTAGCAAACTTTAGTTCGTTCATGCCGACAAACTGTGGCCAGCGAAAACAAAAGGTGCAGTAACTGTGGCACGTTTGTCCGGCACTTGGAAAAAACAACAGGGTTTCTCTGTACTTATGTTGAACACCACTGAGTTTTACACCGTCGATTTCAGGAACATTATAATCTTGTTGTCCGGCCGGATGCGGATTGAGTTGTAAGCGAATGCCGTTGCTGACTTTTTTCTGATAGATCTTATCTGTGTTTTCAGAAAGGGAAGCTTCCATTTCTTTGTAATGGGCTTCGTCAAGCATTCCTCGCTGTGGAAAGGTGAGTTTAAAAATCGGATCATCTTCAAAATTATCCCAATCAATCAATTCATCAATCACGTAGTTGTTGACTTTAAACGGAAGAACGGAACCGACAACATTTATGTCTTGTATGAATTGTTTATCGAGCTTATCAATTTGAGGAATCGTCAGATAGTTATGGAGGGAATATGCTTTATATTTCATCTTAGATATTTACTTTTCCGAATAAAAATGGTGTCAACGTTTGAGAGCTAAAACGTTGTGTGTGGCGAGGGGAGCCGTGTTGCTAAGTTACAACAATGATTTGGGCTTCCCTTTATGTTTTCGAGTACACATATACCTCATGCCTTATATGATAAGCTTGAATCAATGTAATTGTCCTTAAAAAAGGAAATTGTTTTATACAAAAAACGCTGAAATTTTTTCTCACACAATAGCAATGAAGCAACGACCAGGTGCTTCAAATGAGAAAAAGTTATATAAGAAATAAAACAATACTTCAATAAAGACAGGGTATTCGGAAGATGTGACCTATTTGATCAAAGAATACCACGACTTCTGCTCACAAACAACAAACGCAGTTTTGTGCAACAGAGTTCCGGTAATAAATTTTTTGTGCAAAAAAATTTTTCTGTTTACAACAAAGGATAACCTAACTTTTCTGCTAATTGCTTTGAAAGCGTCCAAAGTTTACTTCCATTCGCAGTATCCAATGCTTTTTCGTCGATCGATTTTTCTTCCATTAGAAACAAGTACATAAAACTCTTTTTATTAAGAGATCGGGAAGTCGCCAGGTAGACTACCGGTTCGCAAGCCTGCTCAGGTGATCGGAAAAAGAGACGAAACACGAGTTTCAATATTGGTTGAAAAAAGGCAGGTGCTTCGCGGGCGATATTGGAGTTGACAGGTCCTGGACACAAAGCAAAAACACTGTGTGTAATTTGTTTTTGATTGAGTCGTCTGGAAAGTTCAAATGCGAAGGTCACCAGCAATAACTTATAGTAGCCATATAAGGCTACAGTTTTTCCAACAGCGTGTGCCTGAAATTGACCAAACGCATCCCAGTCAAATTCAGCCGGATCGCGATGGCTTTCTGAGCCTACAATGATAATCCTGGCGGGTTGATCAGGATCTGTGGCAATCAAATTCTGCCTAAGCAGTGATCGAATGAGGTAATAGGCGGAAAAATAATTGACCATAAACATTTCTTCCAATCCGGCTTTTGTCATACGCGCTTTTGCTGCAACCACTGCCGCATTACTGATCACGATATCAACAGTTCCGATTTCCTCTTTAATGCGTGAAACAAGGGTGTCAATCGAATTAAAATCAGATAAATCTACCGGCAACATAATGATATCTTCTGATCCTGAGGCACGACGGACCTCGTTCCCTTTCTCCGGTATCCCGCTTCGCACAACCATTACTACGCGGGCTCCTAGTCGAGCCACCTGTTTAGCTGTCGCGAGACCAAGACCGGAGCTTGCCCCGGTAATCATTACGGTCTTTCCTTTTAGATGTTCGTCGGGATGTAAAGCGCCAATCCTTCCTCTTTTTTTAAACAGATCGCGTATCCCTTTGAGTGTTGCTTTTACCGGATTGTTATACTGATGATTGCTTTTCATGATTTATAATAAGTGTCGATACGCATTCTGATACGCTGCTGTGTGTTCGTGTAGGAGATTTTCGCTCACCCCAAAATCGGAAAGTTGATACGCATGCTTTCCGTATTTCCCACGTGGATTATTTTTTTCATTTGTGCGAAAGACGTTTTGCAATGAATCATTAATCTGTTCACCCCGATGTGAGTAGATGTTTGCTAGTACATCTTCAGTATGATTCAGCAGATCATAGAATCCCACATCCACAAAAAGTTGGTTATGATCTTCTGTATTTCGAAACGCCAGTGCTTTTTTCAGCATGAAACCTGTTTTTCTAATCCAATGTTTGGACACTTCATACAAATCCACAGTGTCACTGAATAAGCTGCGTGCGTATGCCACCATACTCAGGAAGCTTGGAATGGATTCCTCGATCTTTCGATGCGTCCAGATAAACTGTACATCTTCATATTGCTTGTGAAGTTCATTTGCGAATTCAAGATGGTGCGGTGATTTTAGTATCCATCGCTGACCCGGACGCTGCCATTGTAAGAGCCGGAGAAGTTTTGCACTATACGTATACGCGGGTGATTGATCAATAGACTCAAGCCATGATGCATAAGCGGGCACATGCATGGTAGCTTCGGCAGTTGTACTTAGGAAGGATACGTCCAGCAGAAGTATGTCTTCTTCCGGAGCGAGATGTTCAACAGGGTGAATAGCAAAAAACCCCGGAGACATATACTTTAATGCACGCTCGCTCATTTTGGCGATTTTTTTACGCTCTGATCCTGAATGGGCGTCACCTTTTATTGGGGCGGGGTTTAGCGCTTCCCAACTATACAGTGGTCGCACCGCAGGATCGGAAGAAAGCAATCGCTGTAGCTTTGTTGTGCCGGTGCGCTGTAATCCAATGATAACCGTGACAGGGTATAAAGACTGCTCAAGAATTTCGGGGTGTTTTTTAAAACAATCTTCCGCCCGTAATCGAACACAAAGTAAATTTTCCAGTCGTTTGCGAGTGATAAATCGCCCGATTGGATGAAGATTGGCCTCTTCATTAACCGACTCAATCAAGCGATCCAAAGGTTCATCCCAGAAGTCGTTCCCTAAATCAAAAAGACCACATTGACGACGGGCGGATCGGATGATAACATCTTTGCTGATTTTTATTTCTGTTCCCAATCCGTAGGAGTTCTTCCAGAATCGATTGATCGCAGAAAACCAAATGGGTTTTTTCCGGAATTCGGATGAATGAATTGTTTTATTCATCCTTTACACTTTCAAATGTGACGACTTCGCAAGAGGGTTCTATTGCTTTTGAACCTTCAGCTAATCTGTACCAGCGCCAGCACATGGTACCTTCATAATGTCCGCAGGTGTCAATCCAATTTGGATGACCCGGATCCTGATGAGCGACGTACACGACCACTAGGCCATCCGGTTCGAAAGCAGCACTATGCTTATTGACGCATACCGTATAATATCGATAGTCCAGCGACTCCATCCAGTAGTTGTTGAGTTGGAAATTCCACGTATCGCATGCCGGTGGTCGAACGGAAATGCGGAGAGCTTCATTGCTCTTAAGCTTCCAGTAGCTGTGATAGTATATGATATCTGCATCGCCTCCTGCTGCGTTTGAAACTTCAGGATCAAACTGTGGAAGCGCGTTAGTATGTTTTTGAAAACCTTTAGCCCATCGTGCAAAAAGAAGAGGCGCGCCTGCGACGAACATAGAAGCCATTTTTAAACCCTCTGCCAGGCGCTGTGCGGACAAGGGCTCCGGTGTGGAAGGTCCGGAGAGGTTTTCAATGTGCAATTCACATGGTACTTCTTTGTTTCGATCAAGAAATGTTTGTCGAACAATCACGAGCGATGTACCATCCTCTGTTTTCAGCCAATTCTCGCCTTTTGGTTTATGGCTAAGGGTTATTTCAAAAGAACCATCGGCACTTATTTTCAAATCTTTGCCTTGCAGAACACCGCAGGGAGCAAGACCGCCCGTTGTACCGTAAGAACCATTCTGTGTAAAAAATCCAACGTAATCGATGGTGTTTCTTTTTCCTGTGATTCGATATTCACAGTTGCCATCGATTTGCGCATTCAGATAATAGTTATCCGGATTGTCCGCCCCGAGTTTTACCGTTTCGTGTACCATCCTTCGAAATTCCGGAAACTGTGCGTCACCATATTCCACGTAAGCTTCAAGTCCAGCACGGGTGAGGCGCGTTAAATAGCGAATACCTTCTGCCTGGTTAAATGCATCGCGCGGTGTGCCGGAATATTTGAGAACGGATCCTGCGAGTTTTAGCTGGTCGCAGAAATCTTCCCAGGCTTTACCGGACACAACGCGTTCGTCGTCATAATTGGCTGCTTTTCGTCCTGTCAACCACAGACGGAACTTTTGCATTCTGGATAGCAGAGACAGGTAAAAGAAAAGAATTCGTTGCATCAATGAAGTCGACTGACAAGCAAAAAGGTGGAAAATGAAAGCAGGGTAATATTACTATAATTTCCATAAAAATCCCATTCACATATCTCAACCTGAGTGGCTTTTGATCCATAACTCTGTTGCGAAATATGGTTGGATCGAACCGTAGTCAATAAATCTGCGTGTATCAGAATAGACCTGCCACATCCGGTACGGCATAATGAGCGGATGTCCGAAAAACCTGATTGGATTGAGCAGGTCAGATTTGGATTTAAACTGTTCTTCCACGATACCATCCCACGATGTCGGATTTTCATTTGAGGTGACTCTGACTACATTTCGATTGTAGTTCCAGAGCGGATGTATTTTTAGTGATAAGGGTGTGTGACTATTGTGCCATCGGTCTAGAAAAGTATCGTAGTGTATGTCGATTCTTTTTTTGAACAAGGTCAGCAGGCAAATGCCGGGTGTGGGTGTCAGATCTTTCCAGGATTTGGAATAGCCGACAGGGATCGCTTCTTCTGCTTCGTAAGCACCTGCAAAGCCGGGATAAGCGGATGGTGTTTTGATCAAACCTGAATCTGAAGCGTACACGGATATGACTGCCACTTTCTTCTTTTTAAATGGAATAATGGAGATTGAAGGTGGAGAAGAAGCAGTATATGTTACTTTGCATTTCGCTACATAGGGAAATGTTGCCTGTTCTTTTGCCAGTGAAATGATACGGTCGGAAAAATGAGCATAGGATTCACTTTTCTGTCCGACAAACAAAAAGATTTTCTTCTGCATATTTGGTGATCACAATTTATGGCAGAACCTCAGGGGCAGACTCATCTGCACGTCCAACGATCCGTAACGCAAGGTAGGGAATCAGGTTGAACACCAGAACCAGAATTTTCCATATACCAATGACCAGAAACCACAGTGTGTTGTAATCCTCCTGAGGGACATTCAGGAATAGAGATTGAATTTCATAGATCGGATCCAGTGCAAATAGAAAGAATAGTGTCATGACCAGAATCAACCCATAGTTGATCACACAGCACCACCCCAGCACACGCTTCAGGAGTAACAGATTCATCATTGTTTGTAAAATTTAAAAAAGAAAGTCGAAATGTCATTTTATTGGCACAAGCCATATTGTGAATTGGTAAAGTAATCAATCAATACCAGATCACATCAAACCAATTGATGACAATTTCGACTTTCTTTTCTAAATACTATCTCAGAAGTACAACGAGACTTATTGTTGTATGAATACAGATACTGCACTCTCGCCGACAGTGCCTGCAAGACGTACCGTGTACGCACCCGGAGCAAGGTCAGGGGATAGTTCAAACAGATTCTGGCCAGACGCTCCTTTTTCATAGTGGATGAGCTCACCCTGCATGGTGTAGAGATAAATTGCGCTTACCGGAAACGCATCGAATGAAATGGAAAGGTTGTTGATTACAGGGTTAGGAAAAATATGAACTTCTTTGTTATACGCGGATAGCTCTGCCATGCCGGTGGTGGATTCCAGGTTGATGTTATCGATATAGTAGTTGACACCGCCGGATAGTAATGGTTTGTCAAACTGTTGTATTTGTTGGACGTCATCGCCAACAAAACTTCCAAATGTAATGTATTGATACGCGGAGTCGGCAACAAACTCATAGGTGATTTTCTGCCACTCGTGCGTGTAAAGGGTTCCCGGATAGGTGTACTGCGGGGAAAAGTCAATGACCCATTCGTTTTCGGCATAGGGTTGGTAAAGTGGGATAGTGGAAAATGCCACACTAAATTGATCACATCCGTAGCCGCCATAATTGTAGGGTCCGGTACCATTTGTGACATAAAAGGTCAGCTGGTATCGCTGTCCTACAACTAAGGGTTCTTGCAGTTTCTGATCAATATACTCTCGGAAATTTGTAACAGAGGAATCGGATTCATACAGAAACAAGCCCATAGCTGCATTTCCTTCGTAGGGCATCATAGTGGACACATAGTTGACAGGCAGGCCGGGATCTCCTAGGGCTTCAGTGTGGAAATAATCCGGCGAACCAAAACCGGAGCAGTTGCCCCAGTCATCCACGAGGTAATGCTGTCCGGCCCAGAAGGGAATCCAATAACTGCTTTCAAAACCTCCGTTCAGGATCAGGTTTTGTGCATTTCCTGTGCCAAGTGTTGAAAGCAGACAAAGGAATACTAAAAGTCGTTTCATGACGAAATGTTTTTATAATAGGAATCTGACCGAATGCATCAGGCTCTGTTTGAAAAAGGAATGATCATCGGTACGCGTTTCTGATACAGTTCGTATTCTTTGCCGATGGTTTTGCGGAGATCTCTTTCTTCGAGGAATTTGACGGCAACCAGGATATACGCTGTTGTCATCACGGTAAAAATCAGATTTCCAAGTGTCATCATTGGGGTGGCCCAAAAGGCAATCAGGAAGCCGAGCATGATGGGATGGCGAACGATACCATAAAAGAGTCTCACCTGAAAATGTGGGCTCGGTGTTTTTCTGTTTTTCAGATTGTCAAAAATCTGCTTCAGTCCGAAAAGCTCGAAGTGGTTGATCATAAAGGTGGACAGAAAGACAATCAACCAACCGAGGGCAAAGATGCCTCGGATGATCATGACAGCCGTTTCGTTTCCAACACTCCAAATGACATAGGGCATCGGTTGCCATTGCCAGAAGAGAAGCACCAGCGCCAGGCTGGAGAGTAGCACATATGTGCTGCGCTCAATAGCCGGTGAGATAAATTTTGTGATCCACTTTTTAAATGCGGGGCGTGCCATGAGACTGTGCTGGATGGCAAAGACACTAAGTAACAGCAGGTTGACAATAAATGCCGATATCAGCGTGTTTTCAGGGCCGGTATTGATGTCTTTTGGTACAATAAACTGTCCTACGAAGCCTACAGCGTATAGAAAAGCGCCCAGGAAAATAACATAGGCGAGAATGCCGTATGTGAATGCGAGAATTTTTTTCATGATAATGAGGATTGTTGTGTTAGAAAATTTGGATTTAGGGCAATCAGATTGCCGAGACGTATATGAGTTAGTTTTTAATGGCAAGAATCGTCAGACTTTGAATGCCGTACTTTTCAGTAGCTCCTTTGGCGCTGGAAGAAAGAAACGTATATGGGTTTTCCAGCACTGATTTTATTTCAAATCCTGCATGACGGATGAAATCGGAATACTCATTTATTTCAGAGGCGCCACCGATACAAGCGGCCCAAAGGTTGGCATCTGCAGTGATGCTGTCAGGAAGTTTTTCAGCGGACAGGATATCAGAAATGACCAGCTTTCCTCCGGGCTTAAGTACACGAGCAGCTTCTTTAAAGACGTTCTTTTTTCTGTCTGATAAGTTGATCACACCATTGCTGATGATGGTGTCGATGGTATTTGAGATAATCGGCAGACTTTCTATTTCACCTTCAATGAAGTAGGTCTGATTGAAGGATCCTTTTTCTTTAAGCCTTCTGGCTTTTTCCAGCTGCGCATCCGTCATTTCGATACCAAACACTTCTCCTGTTTTACCGGCTTTCAGCGCAGCGATAAATGCATCCATACCGGATCCGCTCCCCAGGTCAAGGACGACATCCCCTTCCTGTATGTTTGCCATTGAAATCACGTTTCCTACACCCGCAAAAGATTCGACGGACTCAAACGGAACCTTGTCCAGTTCTTCTTTTTGATATCCAAGACGCTCAGCCAGATTTCTGCCTAATTCGAAATGGAATGTACCCCGAGGATCTCTGGCAACCTCCCGGTACATATGTTTCACATTGTTTCTGAGAAGCTCAGGATTTACTCCCGGAAAAGAAGTAGGGATTTCTGGTGTCGTGTACATGATGATTGGTTTTAAGAATTGAAAGTTTATTTGAATTAAGATGGGTTATTGGGTTAAGCCTTTTTTCTTGTCGAGAAAAAGTGCGTTGTAGATCACGGAGGGTATACAGAGATCTGTTGTGCTCACTGTGAATGCCACAGCCACAATGGAACCACCGGAGATATACCCCAGGGTATTAAACCCCTGGTGGAACATATAAATGGTGGTCAGGATTCCGATCGTCGCGAGGGTGCAGGCAAACTTCAGTTGATCTGATCTTTTCGGAAGGCGCGGTTTGCCAAGGCGTCTGGCGAGCAGATAATTGTAGATATAATCAAATGGGTGATAGGGCAGAATAAAGCCGAGGGCGGCGATCACCATCATCCCGGACAAAATGGGAATATTGGCCAGTCCAACTCCAATGCTGAGGATCGAAGTGCACAGAATAAAAGCAAAACGATTACCAAATGCGATCGCGGAGATTTGTTTGTCAGTCATCAGAAAATATCCTTGTTGACGGACTCTGTGAATTCTGGTTGCGGATAGTTGTGTTTGTTTTTTCATCTGTCAATAGTGTTTGATGTTTTTGACAGGTCAAAGGTCCTGCGGATCACGTGCGCTGAAAACACCCTAATCCGTGATATTTGAAAATCATGGTTATGCGGGATTCATCTCACACTATTGTGTGAGAGAGTAAAATCACCTGTTTATGTGAAGCGGCTGGAAGGGGACGCGTTTATCTTTATATCTTTATGAAAACGAGCCATTTATAAAGGCACTCTGAATAACCCTGCGGTAATGATGACCAGAAGGCTACTTCTTTTTCTCCTCTTGACGATATGTCCGATGCTGGCCTTTGGCTCACAGTCAAAGATTGACAGCCTTTCGCAAATACTGGAAAAGACAACGGATGATTCTACCCGGTGTGAGCTGTATATCGCTATTGCTTTATTGCAATATACCGGTGAGGAAGCGGTCAGTACGGGGCACAAAGCACTGGATCTGGCCCGCGACATGCAAAATGAAATTCTGATCGGGAGGGCATACAATTGTCTCGCGTGGTGTTACAGCTTGCAATGGACAGATGTCAAAACAGCCTATCTGGATAGTGCGCTGGCGATTTTTACTAAACTCAATGATGCTGACGGTCTTGGGATGGTATATAACACACGTGCTATCCTTCTGCTTGACTATGGCTCTATGGAAGAGGCACTAGGCTCTTTAAAAAGTGCATACGAGTATTTTGGAGAAGCGGGCAATCAGCATCGTCAGGCTACAGTACTAAATAACTGGGCAGTCGTGCTGACCGATTTAAATCGATTGGAGGAGGCCATTCAGAAATACGATACGGCACTTATGTATCGATTGTCCGAAGACCCTCCGAATGCAGTTGAGTTGGGGAGGATTTACTTTGGTATGGGACGATGCGCGGCGATGCTTGGTCGCCCAAAGGAGGCATTAAACTATTACCTGGAATCCTATCGAAACCGAAAGCGCAGTGTGAGTAAAAGTGTGGCTGAGACCTTGATAGAGATTTCTGCTATGGTGTGTGATTGGGCGTTGGCCGGCAATGACACGACAGCACTGGTTAGGCAAATGGCGCGATCGGGAATTCCCAACTCCATGGTGCCAATCCAAATGGCTATGGAAGTTCTGGAGGCTTCCGGCCCACATCAGTTTGGCTACAGCATCCTTGATGTGCGCAGAAAAAAAGCACTGATCGATGGCGATTTCGAACAGGCGTATGCATTACTTGCTGAGCAGAAAAAGATGGATGAAGAAATCAAGCTGAGCGATTCGAGTCTGGAAGCATTGGCGAATCTGAAGTCGCAGTATGCACAGGAACAACTCAAGATTCAACTGCTGGAAGAGGAGTTGGAGAACCGGAAGAATGAAACACAGGTCAAGTTTCTGTTGATCTTTCTAGGTATTATGTTGCTCGTCCTGATCATCGGTCTGCTGGTATATCAAAATCGGTTGAAAGCAAAACATCTCGAACTGACTACCTTCAAGCAAGAGCAGCAGTTTATCGCCATGCGATCCATGCTGGAGGGACAGGAGAAGGAGAGAGCTCGCATTGCCAGAGACTTGCACGATGGCTTGGGCAACTTATTGTCCACTGTGAAAGTGACGGTGGGAAACCTTGGGCTCAAAAGCAATGGGCAGTCGGGTACAGAGCTGTTTACTTCGGCCAACAATCTGATTGATGAAGCATGCAGAGAAGTCAGGAAAATATCTCACGAGATGATGCCTCAGGCGTTAGAAAAACTTGGTTTGGTTAGAGCACTTGAAGACCTGGTGCAAACCGCTGATCAGGCGCATGGTTTTAATGCAGCCTTTAATGTCTATGGCCGTGAAAAATCGCTGGATGACGCTACCGAGATGATGCTCTTCAGGATTACACAGGAGTTGTTAAACAACATCATTAAATATGCGGAAGCTAAGGAAGTGAATGTGCAGCTCACCTATGGAGAGGATTGGCTTAATCTGACTGTGGAGGATGACGGTGTAGGATTTGATACGGAGAGTGTTCGTGCGAAAGAGGGTATGGGCCTTCGGAGCATCGCTTTCCGCGCTGCGCATATCGGTGGTCAGTATGAAATAGAAAGTCGGCAGGGAAAAGGTACGATGGCCAATATCAGTGTGCCTTTGAAAACGAACCTAAAAGCAGCGGATCATGATTAGAGTTCTACTGGCAGATGATCATCTAATACTGCTTCAGGGCATTCGGGCTATACTGGAGAGCGATCCGGGGCTGGAAGTCGTAGGCACTGCCGGAAACGGACGTGAAGTGTTGGAGATACTGAAGACGGCACCGGCCGATGTGCTTTTGCTGGATCTCCAGATGCCGGAAATGGATGGACTGGAAACGATCACGCATGTGAAAAAAGAGTACCCGGATGTAAAAATTTTGATGCTGACCACGAATGATGAGGGTAGCATTATTACCACCTTGTTTAAAAGCGGTGCTACAGGTTACCTCCTGAAAAATTCCTCCCAGGAAGTTTTGATACAGGGAATTAAAGATGCGTATGAAGGAAAAAAAGTGTTAAGTCCGCATTTGACCGCAAAAATGATTGAGAGCCTCAGTGAAAAACCTAAAAGTTTGCCTGGACTAAAGCCAAGAATCACTCAGCGCGAACTGGATGTACTTCGGTTAATTGCCAGAGAGTTGACGACGCAACAAATCGCAGATGAGTTGTTTGTCAGCACGAATACGGTGGCTACCCACAAACGCAACCTGTTTGTCAAAATGGATGTGACCAATTCGGTGGGGATGATTCGCAAGGCGATGGACTGGGGGTTGTTGGATGATTGATGAACTGGACAATTTACCTCACAGCAGGCCTCGTTCTGAAGCGATCCGTATGAGTTCGGCTCCGTTGTGCACCCCAAACTTTGATCGCAGATTTTTTCGGTGAGACTCGACAGTGTTAAAGCTGATAAATAAAGTATCAGCAATCGACTGAGTCGAGTGACCTTTCGCCATCAGTTTCAGAACCTCACTTTCGCGACGTGTGAGTCGCGGGATAAACGCTTTCCGTGCTGCTGCCTGCCCCTTCAGATTTTCCATCAGCAGTTGTGTCGCTTCAGGCCCAAGATATTGGCCTCCGGCGGCAACCGCACGGATGGCTGTGAGGACCTCCTTTTTCCCTGAGTTTTTTAATAGGAATCCGGAGGCACCGTTTTTCAACATAAGCTGAATAAAACTGGCTTGCTCGAGCATGGTGAGCGCAATCACTCTGGTATCGGGATATAGTTCACGCACCTGTTTTGTAGTTTCTATTCCGTCCATCACCGGCATATTGATGTCCATGAGAATGACATCTACCTGATTTGTTTTTAAGAAAGTCATCACCTCTTTGCCATTCATGGCGACGCCTGCACACGAAATATCTTTAGCATCTTCCAGCAGGTTTTCCAGCCCCTCCAAAAGCACTTTGTGATCATCGGCCAGTAGTACGTGTATCATATCAGAGCGTGATCTTTTTACTTGACGATGATATGTCAGCATTGTTGAGTGGCAGATCAATGGTGACAGTAGTTCCGGAGTCTGCAGATGAAGTATAATCCAGGCTTCCATTCAGAAACTCTACCCTCGATTCGAGGCTTTGAATGCCTAGTCCGCGCTTGCCGGAGTTGTGGGGATCAAAACCTATTCCATCATCTTCAACCACCAGGGTGAGTATGTTATGGTGCTGCGAAAGCTGGATGATGATCGATGTCGCTTTGGCATGTTTTATGGCATTTTGAACCAGCTCCTGGATGATTCGATACAGCATGATTTCGCGCTCTTCATCGAGCCGATCGATGTCACTCAGGTTTTGAAAAGATATATCCACATCGGAACTGCTCTGGAGCAAATTAACCATATCTCCGATCGCCGCGTGCAGCCCCATCTTCATAAGTGCATGGGGCATCATGTTATGCGCTATGCGGCGAACATCCTCGCACGCCCTGTCGATAAGTTGAGATGTTTGGCGGGCCTCCCCGTTGAGATGGTGTGTGTCGACTTTTTCCATTAGTTTTTCAAACTGATGCTTTGCCGTTGACAATAGTCCGCCCAGTCCATCATGAAGATCAAAGGCAATTCTTTTCCTTTCTTCTTCCTGTCCTTTTACCATCCCTCTAAGCGCGGCGAGGTGGTGTTTTTGCTTCAGGGCTTCCATTTCCTGGTGCGCCAGCATTTTTTGTGCCTTTAATCGGGTACGCAACACTCTGATCACCAGAAAGACAGAAAGGAGTAAGAGCAGTCCGGTTACCGCCACAATGTTTCGTTCCCGAGTTTTCTGTTTTATGGCAAACTCCTGCTGTGCGATGGTTTCTTCTTTTTGCGCAGTTTCATATTGTAATTGAAGTTCGTCAAGCATTTTCGAATTTTCCTGGCTGGCGATGCTATCACGAAGCGTATAATATTTTTTTAAAAAGCGCATCGCTTCTTTATCGTTACCCAGGCTGGAGTAAGCCTCTGAAATATCTTTTAAAAAAGTAGTTCTGTATCCGGCCACATTAAAGTGAGCATTGAATTCCTGCCCAAGCTGCCAGGCTTCAATGGCTTCCTGATACTGACCTTCATCGTTGTAAACTTCGCCCAGCCTATAGTATGCATTGACCAGGGATTGCGTTGGCTTTTGTGTGGAAAGCAAGGCTATGGCGTGCTGGATATCTTTGATCTGCTCTTGTGGGTCATCCTTAGAATGATAGAAAATCGCCAGATGCGAATTGTCACCCATCAGCTTATCCGGATCCAAACTGCTTAGGTACTGATCAAGATACTTGGCATAGTCCTCTGCATGTTCATTTTCGCTGGCCAGCGAGATCATATATTCATACATTATTGTTCTGGCGACAGGCTCATCAAACCCTTCCAGTGAGGAGAGCGCCATCTCACCATAGTGCACGGCCTTATCGTAGTCCCCTTTGACAGAGTAAAGCTGAGAGATTCCATTCAGAGGGGTCCAGACTCTGTGCATATACCCATGTTGCTGGTAGAGATCCATGGAAGATTGAAAACAGAGCAGCGCAGAGTCGGGTTTGTCCAGATTGATATATGCAAGCCCCATCCGATCTAATGCAAACCCTTCTAATTCATGTTCTGAAATTTTATTTGCCTGGATGGCAGCGGCCTGAAAATGCGTAAGGGCTTCGCTCGAATACAAACGAAGCATATAATATTTACCCAACAGATAATTGGCCTGAAACTGGTATTGGGTCAGGTTGAAGGAATCGGCATATGTTAAAAGTGCATTGAGGAGAGGCAGACACTCGTCGTTAAACAACCCTGCCGCGATGGCTGTAGCTTCAAGTTTTTTGGCTTTGGAATCAGGATTTTCGACTTCGGCAGATACAGGATGAGCTATGCCCACCAGCCAAATAAGCAGCATTGGCCATACATGAAGAAGCGGTGAAGTATAAAAATTAGGTTTCCGCATCACATCATCTAAGTTACGCTATTCAATTGTTGCATACCGCGGATATTGATCTTGAGCTGAGTTTTTTTAATGCTGTGCAAGGTGCTATATACCTTTTGGCTATACATCACCGGACACGGTGAAATGTGGATATCCCTGAATTCAGGGATATTGGATTTTCCCTTTGAACAGGGATGTTCAGGTCTGATTGATAAGCGATTTTTGGAAAAACCATTTATCGATGAAAACGCTGCTTTTTAATAGTTCAATGCTTGTATGTTTTTTTCTAATTACAGGGAATCTTCTTTCTCAGGGAAATGTCGCTATCAACAGCACGGGTGATTCTCCGGCGGCAAGTGCTATGCTGGATGTTCAGTCTTCCACCAAAGGGCTTTTAGTGCCGCGGATGTCTACGGCAGATCGGAATAACATTCCTGCTCCGGCGACCGGATTGATTGTATATGATCTTGACATCAACAGTTTCTTTTTTTATGCCGGTAGTGCCTGGATAGAAGTGTTAGGCGGGTTTACTACACTTCTTGCTGACAACGATCATGATACGAAAATTGATGTGGAAGCCACCACAGATGAAGACACCATTAAGTTTACTGTAGCAGGTACTCAAATGGCTAAAATGGATGGTAGGACATTCCACCTGGAATCACCCGGAGGAAGTGTCTTTATAGGAAAAGATGCGGGCATCAATGATGACGGTACAGACAACACCAATACCTTTATCGGGGGCTTTGCCGGTATGTCCAACACCAGCGGATCTTCAAATGTCTTTCTTGGAATGAATGCAGGTCGGTTAAATGAAATCGGAAAGTCCAATATTTTTGTGGGTGAAAATGCCGGTTATACCAATACGTCGGGCGAGCACAATGTGTTTATCGGAGAGGGAGCAGGTGCTCTGAATGAAGATGGCACACGGAATATTTTTCAAGGTAGTTTTTCGGGATATCACAACACTTCAGGCCAGGATAATATGGCGTTTGGCAATGAAGCGCTCTTTTCAAATGAAACAGGTAATGATAATATTGCGATCGGTACAAGCTCTATGATCACAAATGTTGATGGTAGCGAGAATATAGCCATCGGCTCATGGGCTTTGTCTCAATCATCAGGTTCAGTACAAAATATCGCTGTGGGACATAATGCTCTCACCAATACTACTTCCGGCCTGAATAACACAGCTGTAGGCCATAGCGCTATGCAGACAAATCAAACGGGTAACAGTAATGCAGCCTTCGGGTCAGCTACGCTTGCTAACAACACAACCGGAAAGGAGAATACTGCTATCGGCACAGCTGCTTTATTGATGAATACTACAGGAAATCAAAATGCAGGCCATGGGACAGGAGCTCTTTTTCAAAATACAACAGGTAATGATAACGTAGGGGTAGGCTCTTATGCTAATGTGAATAACCGAACAGGTTCGCAAAACACTATCCTCGGGTCTCTGGCAGGCTCCTGGGGTACACTTCACAATAAGAGCGGTAATGTTTTTATTGGCTACAAAGCCGGATATGCTGAAGTGGGTGATAACAAATTGTACATTGAAAACTCAGACTCAGCGAATCCCCTGATCTATGGAGATTTTACTGACGGATCAGAAGTAGTGGGCATTAATGGTCTTCTGGGTGTTGGTACACAGGTACCGGTGCACCCTCTGCATGTCATTGGAGATGGGGCGGATTCGGTTCAAACGGTTGTGGGTATGTTACAATCCGTTTCTTCCGGAAGACCGGTGTTGTTATTTAGCGAAAACACATCGAGCAACTTCGCGAGTGGGATGAGTATTGAATACAATGGAGCGGCGGGAACCGGTAGTAGTAATGAAATGTATATCAATTATGTTGGTGGAAGCCCTATGGTTACTTTTGAAAACTCCGGAGAAGTGGGCATCGGCACGACACAACCCGCATGTCAGCTTCATGTGGTGGATGGAACAGATTCAGCACCGGAAGCCGGAGGATTTTTAATACTCGGCGATTCCGACGGACCGAATGTTTCATTTGATAATAATGAGATTATGGCCCGAAACAATGGCACCACGGCCAATCTGTATTTACAAGCGAATGGTGGAAGTCTTGGGATCGGAAATGTTTCTTTTGACAGCAAAGTCAATATTCGGTCAGAAACAGGAGAGAATCCTCTGCGCGCTCGCATTGAGGGTACCACAAAATTTTTAGTGCATAGCAACGGAGGTGTCGCCATTGGTGCTAACGCCACGCCGCCCACCAATGGCCTTAAAGTGGAAGGCGATATCACCATGGATGGAGATGATATTACTTCTACCCAGACGTTACGCCTCAATAGTTCAACGCGCATTGAATTGATCGTGGGATCCAACACGATCATCATCGATCCCGTGACTGGCATTTCGATCAATGCAGACACCGATATGATTTTTACGGCAGGGAATGATATTTATTTTGATGCGGGTGGGGATATTATTTTAGACGCCAACGAGAATATTAATCAAATAGCAGGATATGACTATAATGTCGATGTCTCGCATGATATCCTGATCGAAGGGGACTATGGTATTGACATTTTAGCGGATGACAACATTGTGCTGGATGCCAATCTCAATATTGATATGACATCCGGTTCAGAGTTTGAAATTAACGGTGGAAATTTTGACTTGAATAGTAGTGGATGGGTAGAAATAGATGGTACATCAACCATTGATCTTGATGGTTCGCTGGTGCGTTTGAATGCTGAAGGAAATTCATCTGCCACAGCAGCATATACCGGATCCAGTGTAAACAATCCACCTTGTAGTACCGGTTGCATCGGAACCGTCAATACTGGAAGTTCGAAAGTGTTTATTGGATACTAAAAACTACGGACGTTATATTAACCGAGAAAGGAAGAGTACATCCACACCAATTTTTCCTGCTCGCGGATATAATCGCTCATCAGGGCATTGGTTCCCTCGTCGCAGGCATCTCCGGCGAGATCCAGGATTTCGCGCTGCAGGACGATAAGCGTTTGAAACGATTGCAGGACATTGCTGACGGCCAACAGACCATCGCTCACTTGTTCACTCTCTTTAATGGTTGATGCGCTGCGATAAGCGGAATAATTGTGCAATGGGGTATGCCCTAAAGTCAGTACACGCTCCGCCACCTCATCGATTTTGAGCAGCAGGTCATTGTACAATTCTTCAAACTTCAGATGAAGCTCAAAGAATTTTTCCCCTTTTATGTTCCAGTGATATCCTCTGGTGTTTTGATAGAAAATGGAGTAATTGGCGAGCAGGGTGTTTAGTTTTTCTGCGAGAATCGCTGCCCTATTTTTATCGAGGCCGATGGCATTTAGATTGTTCATTGTGTCGAGTTATTTGAACGCAAAGTTACCGTGTATCCGGATGAACTATTGTAACAAGAGATACCTAAAAGAATACCTATTGGGACAAAAGATGTTGAATACAGATTCATATATTTCTGTTTGTAAATACTGCTTTTAAAAAAGACAACCGATAAAGCATTTTGAATTAAAGTATCTTTGAAACTTGTCGAATTAAATTTTCTAAGCAAACCTATATTCTATGCTGACCCTTGGTGTGATCGGAACTTCTAAAAAACCGGATGAGCGTCGACTGCCTATTCATCCGGATCATTTTCATCGATTGCCCGAGGAGATTCGGAAGCAACTCATTTTTGAAAAAGGTTACGGGGCTCCGTTTCGGATAAGTGATGACGCTATTGCCGAACAGACCGGAGGGCTTGCTACGCGAGAGGAATTGCTGCGAGATCTGGGAACTGTGGTGGTAGCTAAGCCATTGCATTCCGATCTGGAGGAGTTGAAAGAAGGGGGTGTGCTTTGGGGTTATCCGCATTGTGCACAGCAGTTTGATATCACGCAAACAGCGATTGATCGCAAACAGACGCTTATTGCATTCGAGGATATGTATGTCTGGTATCCGGATGGTCATCCGGGTCGGCATACCTTTTATAAAAACAATGAACTCGCCGGCTATAGTGCGGTCATTCATGCTTTAACTCTTAAAGGAATTGACGGGCACTATGGCAATCAACGAAAGGTCATTATCCTGAGTTTTGGAGCCGTCAGCCGTGGTGCGATTTATGCCCTGGCGGCCCATGGATTCAGAGACATCACGATCTGTACGCAACGCCCGGATCACATGGTGCGGGAAGAAGTGCCCAATGTGGATTATGTGCAGCTCAGACGGGGAGAAGGAGATGAACCCAGATATATAGTGACGGATCACGATGGCCATGACCGGCCGTTTTTAGATATGGTCAGAGAATCAGAGATCATAGTCAATGGTGTTTTTCAGAATACGGATGACCCGGACATCTTTATCAGTGAAGAGGAGAGAGACAGCCTGGTGCCCGGCACACTGATCATTGATGTCAGCTGTGATGAGGGCATGGGTTTTTATTTTGCCCGGCCGACCTCGTTTCGCGAACCGATCATTCGGTTTGGAGACATCGATTACTATGCTGTCGATCACACGCCCAGTTATTTTTGGGAAAGTGCGACCCGGTGCATTTCGGCGGCTATGCTGGTGCACCTGCCTTCAGTGGTGGAGGGTCGTGAGGGTTGGAAGCGAAATGAAACGATCCAGCGCGCGATCAATATTGATCAGGGCGTCATTGTGAAAGACCATATCCTTCGCTTTCAGAACAGGGCATCTGATTACCCGCATAAAATTCTATCGTCCTGACATTGCGAATTCGTTGGGTGCGCTTCTGATATTTAGCTAATTCCTTTCTAAACCGTGGTTTAAGCGGGAAAAATTCATTCCCCTTTAGGCTTTAGTTCCGGCCTTCTCAGTGCCCGGCCTGGCCCTTATTTGTCATTTTCCGGACACTTGCCTTAATGGGTGGTGAACCTTTTCATTTTTATTTTGTCTAAATAATCTAATAAATATTTAAACAAAATTTAGACTATGAAACGAGGACTTTTACCACTTAAAGCGATTGGGAAGCTATTTATAATCCCATTTTTACTGTTTACCCTGGTACTTCAGGGTCAAACCAATGTTTTTGATGATGTCATTGCGACCAGCCCGAATCATACCTCCCTGAAAGCTGCGCTTGAGCAGGAAGGACTTGATGCCGCGCTTCAGGACGTCAATGCCTCCCTTACTGTTTTTGCCCCGGACGATGCGGCTTTTGATGCTCTGGCAGTAGCCCTGGGGACGGATCTTGCCGGTCTTCTGGCATTGCCTGATCTGGACCAGATATTATTATATCATGTCCTGGGCGTAACCGTAACCTCCGATGCTGTCATGAATGGTGACATCGTAACCCCACTGAATGCAGCTAATACGTTGAAACTCACCAAGACCTCCATGGGGGATGTTTTCGTCAATCAGGCGCAGGTGAATGCGGCTGACCTGACAACCGACAATGGTGTGTTGCACTCTGTAAACGCAGTCGTCCTCCCCGCTGAAACGGTTGTGGACGTAGCGATCGACAATGGTTTTTCAACGCTGGCCACAGCGGTGATTACAGCGGAATTGATTCCGGCATTGTCGGATCCGTTTGCCAGCTATACTGTTTTTGCTCCGACCAACGCAGCTTTTGATGCAGCGGTAGAAAGTCTTGGAATTGATATTCCTACTTTACTGACTTTGCCTAACCTTGGAGATATTCTGACCTATCATGTACTGGGCACAGAAGTGACTTCAGATATGATCAGCAACGGTGACATCGTCATGCCGTTGAGTATGACAAATACCCTGAAACTGACTGCGACTTCGATGGGTGAAGTATTCGTCAATCAGGCCCAGGTGATGGGAGCGGATGTGGATGCCGACAATGGCGTTGTGCATATTCTGGATGCAGTTGTACTCCCATCCGAAACGGTTGTGGACGTAGCGATCGACAATGGATTTTCAACGCTGGCCACAGCGGTGATTACAGCCGAATTGATTCCGGCATTGTCGGATCCGTTTGCGAGTTATACGGTTTTTGCTCCGACCAATGCAGCTTTTGATGCAGCGGTAGAAAGTCTTGGAATTGATATCCCTACTTTACTGACATTGCCTAACCTTGGAGACATTCTGACCTATCATGTACTGGGCACAGAAGTGACTTCAGATATGATCAGCAATGGTGATATCGTCATGCCGTTGAGTATGACAAATACCCTGAAACTGACTGCAACTTCGATGGGTGAAGTATTCGTCAATCAGGCCCAGGTGACCGGCGCGGATGTGGATGCCGACAATGGCGTTGTGCATATTCTGGATGCAGTTGTTCTCCCATCCGAAACGGTTGTGGACGTAGCGATTGACAATGGTTTTTCAACACTGGCCACAGCGGTGATTACAGCCGAATTGATTCCGGCATTGTCGGATCCGTTCGCCAGCTATACTGTTTTTGCTCCGACCAATGCAGCTTTTGATGCAGCGGTAGAAAGTCTTGGAATTGATATTCCTACTTTACTGACTTTGCCTAACCTTGGAGATATTCTGACCTATCATGTACTGGGCACAGAAGTGACTTCAGATATGATCAGCAACGGTGATATCGTCATGCCGTTGAGTATGACGAATACCTTGAAACTGACTGCGACTTCGATGGGTGAAGTATTCGTCAATCAGGCCCAGGTGACCGGCGCGGATGTGGATGCCGACAATGGCGTTGTGCATATTCTGGATGCAGTCGTTCTACCATCCGAAACGGTTGTGGACGTAGCGATCGACAATGGATTTTCAACGCTGACCACAGCAGTGATTACAGCCGAATTGATTCCGGCATTGTCGGATCCGTTTTCAGAATTCACTGTATTCGCTCCTACCAACGATGCATTCGATACGCTCGTTTCAGAACTGGGAATTGATATACCCACATTACTGGCACTTCCTAATCTGGGAAATATTCTTGCCTATCACGTAGTCTCCGGAACGGTCCTGTCTACCGATCTGATGAATGGTGATGTTGTGACATTGAGCGGAGAAAGTATTACCGTAGATCTCACTAACGGGGTCATGATTAATGATGCTATGGTTACCACTGCTGATGTACTCGCTAACAATGGAGTTGTCCACATCATTGACAAAGTACTGATCCCGGCTACGACTGCTTCAAGAGAAGTAGAAAACGTACTTCCATTAAATTATTTCCCCAACCCAACTACAGATGTTGTCTATCTGACGGGAATCATGGAGGGGGACTTTCAGGTATTTGATATAAATGGCAAAATGGTGAACGGAGGTATCCTGACCGATAATATGGTTAGAGTAGATGACCTGGCGCGGGGAACCTATATCCTTCGTGTATTGAATGAGAATACCGTACACCAGGCAAAACTTATTAAGCTGTAGAAAGCTATAGCAGACTTCTCTTACTACCAGAGGGCCCTGAGCGATCAGGGCTTTTTTTTATGCCTATGACGAAGGCTATTTAATGCCATATTGTTTTTTTGCAACAGCCACCTGGTCTTCTTCTTTTGTCTCAGGAAAGAACTGATAGCTGGGTGCCAGAATGGGTTTTGCGGACTGTATTTTGATTCGGGTAATGGTGTTAAACGGAAATTTTCCGCCGGTAAGAGAAGTTAGCTTTTCTTTCATATCCTGATATTTTACATCCTTTGAGTCTACTATTTCCGCTTCTCCCTTGAGTTGAAACCCTTTCTGCACGAGGACATCAATAAAACTTATGCATACGTTTGGATTCTCTTGAATGTTTCGCACAGTTTGTGGCGAAGCAATATTGGCCACGATGACATAGGTATCATCAAAATGTGTGAAAACTTCTTTTGGAGAAACGTTGGGGATATTGTCAGCTGAGCTCGTGGCGAGCCAGCACAGGACACTATCGTCTATGTATTGTTTAATTTCAGGGGAAAGCATAACAAAAAACAAATTAACATGGGAAACTAAAATAGAAAGGATTCTATTTTCTGATACCTGTTACATTATACCTCCGCGAGTAACTTTGACCAGGTGTGACATAAACCATAAAGGAAAGCGTATCCGGATGCGAAAACCCACCCATGTGGCAGTACCTGTCACCATAGGTAGTTTTCAGTTGACTTGGATAATCTACTAATGAGACCATTTTGAGGTCATCACCAAAGACAACGGTAAGTTTCGTCATATACTGGTCACCATTATAGTATCCGGAGAGGCCTCCACCGGACAAATCAGAAAATTCAAAATTTCGTATCTCACCGTCATAGAACAAGGTATCATAGAAGTAGCCTAATGACAATTCCCATCCTTCATAAAAGACAGTAAAATCGTAGTCATCAATCCATTCATGTCGAGGATCGATGATGATGACATTTCTTTCGGCGGTAGCCTGAACTGATTCGTTAAGATCATATAATCGGGCTTCCATGGTGTATTGGCCCGCGTCTTTATAAGCTGATTCTTCCCAGGCGTACTGATATGGTGGATTGAAGTCATCATAAAGATGCTGGCCTCCTTCAAAGAAGCCAACCTTTTTAACAGGATCGTCCGATAAAACGGATGTGATAAAAACAGGGAAAGTGTCCTGAATGAAACTAAAATTCTCAGCTGGTTCGATAAACTCAATAGTGGGTGGATTTATCATAGGAAGTTCAATATCGTCAGGTCGGCAACCCGTAAAACTCAAAAAGAACAGAAAGACAATACAGAAATATGATAATCGCATAGCTGACATTCGATAATAAAATTACTTGACCGTTCAGTAATATAACCCCAATATTTTGAATAGGCGTTGAAGAATTCAGCCCTTTTGTGTATTTGTTTTTAAGCCGACAAATTGATCCTGATCGAATTTTTAATGCCCTTTATTTTTCCCCGGTGGTGATCATCAGTGGGGGTGAAGTCACATATGCGTTTTCAATTGAAGCATTTCTTTTCCAGTCTGTATAAAACAGATCTAATTCTTTTTGTGTGATCAAACCGGAATCCACAAGGTTTTTGTGGTTGTGATTCGTTTGCTCCATGAGTTGCCAATAGGGCGAATTTGCTGTTCCTGATTTTTGGATCGGGATCGTTTCAATATTTCGGAACCCGATGGCTTCCATTCGATCGGCCATTTTCCCCCCAACATCCGGGTCTCCACCGGCACGTATGAGTAACTCATATACAGCTTCAAAAACGCGGTCGAAAGAAGGTGTCGGAGGTGACATGGCTATTTTATTAAAATCAAAATACTCCAGTGATACAAACTTCCCACCGGGCTTCAGCACGTCGAATATGTTTTTGATGACTGAATCGGAAGCTCCCAGAAAAATGAATACCCATCTGCAAAAGACGTGATGTAAAGCTGCGAGATCGGTGTGCTTATTTGAAAATCCATCACGAATATCTGCCTGGATCGGGTGGACATTCGGAATGTGCTGTTGATCGAGGAAGTGAATGAATTTTTCAGAACTATCCAACCCATATATCGCACCTTTCGGACCTACTTTATTCAACAAGTCCATGCACAGGTATCCCGGACCGCAGCCCAGGTCGAGAATGCGATCTCCGGGCAGGATGTTTGCTTTGTCGATGGCCGTTTGAGTTTCAGTCTGCCACACGTGATGCTGGAAATGAAGGCGTTTGATTTCTTCATCATCCATATCGCGCAGGACATACTTGTGAGCCATGGAAAATTTCTGTCAGATTCGCAACGATCCGCGAAACCCTCTTGCGGCATAATACGATTCCGCTCCGTTGTGATAGATAAAGACGTGATCAAATCGGCGATCTCCAAAGATCGCTCCGCCGAGCTCGCGAATCGCAGGCGGTGTCACCAGCCAGCTTGATGTCTTGGTGTCGAATGGACCGAGATGCTGCAAGGCCTGATATTCATCTTCATTCAGCATTTCGATACCCATGGCTTCGGCCATTTCGACAGCGCTGCCTTTTGGTTTGTTTTCTTTGCGGGATTTCAGTGCATCGCGATCGTAACACAGACTCCGACGGCCTTTTGGGCTTTCGGGCGAACAATCACAAAAGATCATGTCGCCGGTTCTTTTATTGTAGCTGATGACATCGGGTTCGCCACCGGTTTTTTCCATTTCGAGCAGGGACCAGAGCTTCCCGGGGTTGGCTTCCAGTTTAGCTTGCACTCTGTCCCATTTTAGTTTTTCATGCCTTTGGGGATTGGCTTCAAAGCGAGTTTTCAGGGCGCTGAAAAGGTCGGTGCGTTCTTTGGCGGTCAGCTTTTTTTTCATGATCGTGGCTGTAAAAAATTGAGGGTGATGAAATGCGAATTAGATATTTGAATCCATAATCGGTTACTACTTGAAGATAGGGTTAGCCTTTAATGAAGGTTTTTAAAAAAGTCTGAATTATTTCTGACCTTCCCAGTGGCTCCAAAAAACAAGTGAACAAATTTACAGCTATTGTTAGATATGTGGCGGGATGGTTGAGTTTATTGTATTTGAACGCAGCCAGCAGCACCATGAGGATAATCAATGCCTGGGTGACATAAATCGAAGTCATGATGTTAATATCGGGCCACTGATCAATCTCTATGAGTAAGAATACATTTTGAACACCCCTGCCAAGAGCAGGCATCATGATGATAAATACCGTGGAAATAAGCCACCAGGCGTGATCTTCCAGGCTTTTCCGATGTATGATGCTTTGCATCACAGCATACCCAAAGGCGATAATCATGATAATCTCGACAGCCGCCACACCCAAAAAGAACCAGGGCTCAAAGGGGCCGAATTGGTCCGGAAAGTCCATCGCTCGCTGCGCTGTGACAATGTCCCGGTGCAACATACTGAACGCCGTTATACATACTCCACCGGCCAGAAACATACCGATGATCCCGTTTGTCCGATGTTTTTCAAGTTTACCATGTGTCGCGTAATAGGGCTGGATAATGAGGTACAAATACCATATGGTTCCCGTCCAGTAGTGGATATGCACGGACCATGCATTGTCTGTAAAATCACCCCAATAGTCCCGAAAAATCCCGAGTTGCATGAGCAACATAGGTATGAGCATCCATTTGTACAAACTGGTATACTTCTCCATGGTCTTTGTGGTTTTTCGTTTCCTAAAGATATTGAATCATCAGAAGGTGGGGTTTGATGCCAAAAAGTTCAACCGACGGATGGGTGAGTTGAACCACTATCTGTTGCATTCAAACGAAAATAGTTATATACAAGATGTAACAAATCACTATATTTCGTAGCGGAATTCACTTAGGGAGAACACCCCGAACCAACTATCTTTCACCTTAACTGAAATCCACCATGCTTAAGAAAATTCTCCTCCTTCTGGGTGCCCTGATTGTGCTCGGTATCCTCTCCTTTTACATTTTTGTTCAGACCTCCTGGAATAAAACATATGACTGGCCGGGACCTAATCTGCAGGTGAGTCAGGACTCTGCCGTGATAGCCCACGGAGCCTATCTGGTCAATGGTCCCGCGCATTGTAACGGGTGCCATGTTTCCAACTTTGATGATATGATGGCTGGTGATAAAGGGGGAAATGTGGATTTGAAAGGGGGAATAATGTTTCCATTGGGCCCCTTGGGAAAAATGTACACACGCAATATTACTCCGGATGAAAAAACCGGACTGGGCCGGTATTCTGACGAGCAGATCTTCAGAATGATGCGCCATGGAATCCGTCCTTCCGGTATATCGAGTATGCCGCTGCTGATGCCTTTTTGGAAAATGGCGGATGATGATTTGGTGGCCATTGTATCCTATCTGCGATCCCTCGAACCGGTAGAAAATGAAGTCCCTGAAAATGAATGGACGTTTATGGGAAAAGCTGTTCGCGCGATGTCTTCCACGTTTAAGCCGATTGAGAATCCTGACGCGCCGGCCTCTGCCCCTCCCATTGCGCCCACGATTGAAAGAGGAGATTATCTTGCCAACTATGTCACCAATTGTGTGGGCTGTCATACCAATCGAGATATGATGACATATGAAGCGATCGGGCCTGAATTTGCCGGAGGTATGGAGTTCGAACCCTGGGTCGCCTTGCACAAGTATCTGGATGTCGATACTACCTTATGGTTAAGAGCACCCAATATTACACCTGACCCCGGAGGTGTGATGGCTAAGTTTAAAACACCGGAAGAGTTTATCGCTCGTTTTCGAATGGGTCGAGCCTATCCGTTTTCGCCAATGGACTGGGGTGCATTCTCACGCATGAAGGAAGAAGACCTGACGGCGATCTGGATGTATCTCAATTCTCTCGAACCTGTAAAAAATGATATCACGGAGATAGCTTTTACTAAGGAAAAATAGCATAAGCTCCGAAACTCATTTCCTCACCCATGGTAGCGACACGGTCATCCCCGTTCCAGGAGTGAAGTGATCGACATGACCGGCTATTGTCAGGTCTGTTGTGAAGACATGCATGTGCATATTGGTCGTGTGATGAGTGAAAATCGCATGATGATGTCTGGAATAAAACCCCAGGATTTCTATCTGCTGATTGGATGTTGTGCCATGTAGTCCGGACTGGATATGTTTTTCATGTGAGTGATCAGTGTCTCCTTCCGGCCAGTTGATGACGTGCCAGTCAAAGGATTGTGCCTTGCCTTTGATAAGGAAAGGAAATGGTTTCTCGGGATTAATTCCATAGGCTATCGCGGTTTGTTCGATAAACCCTTCAAGGTCTGTGTAAGCCTTTACGTGATCAGGGATAGCAAACGATTGCCACTTTTTTACAGATGCATAGACCAACAAAGTGGCGCGATGATCAAACGAATGACTAAAGGAGAGTTGATCGTTTTGTACGGAAGTAATTATCGGCTTACTGTCGAGGATAAGGATTTCTCCTTTTAAGTCTTCAACAGCACCCAGTGCATAGAGGTGTTTTATGTTTTCAAAATCATTCAGGTCAGCCTTCGCGGAAATGTCACCTTCGTGCATTATGTTCCGAAGTGCGCCATTGTACGTTACCTCGAAGGGTTCGCTGGTTGATCTGAGTGTAGTGCAGGAAATGACGAAAGGAACGAATAACAGAACAAGGAATCGCTTCATGGTTGGTTTTGTTTCTTCAGATCTTTTCGAAAACACACAATCCGGTTGACCTGATCAAAACCGATCTGTGTGTGAAAGGCGATGCTGTCAGTATTGGTTATTTCGGTATCAGACGCTATTTCACGGCAACCCATTTCTATGCCCCACTGTTCACCCGGCTCCACCAGTTTCTTACCGATTCCTTTGTGTCGGAAATCCGGATCGACGTAAAGGCCTTCGATATACGCGACAGGTGAGGAAGACGTACCTTCCACAGGATCTGACCGTAGCGCCATCTGGATAAAGCCGATAAAGGTGTTGTCTGTTTTGGCAAGGAAACAAGTTTCAGTTGGGCTATTGAAAATCCTGCGACTGTTTTCAAATTCTTCTTCATAGACACACTCCGGCCAAAGCTTCAAAAACATCTCGGTGAGTGTGGTGAAGTGGCCAGGAGAAAATTCTTCAATCGTCATGAATAAAAATGAATTTGTATGGTGTTCCAGTTGATAAAAATATAAAACGCATTTTTTATTCTGTGGCTCTTGCAATTCCTGTTTTGTAGACTTCAATGGCTCTTTCTCTGGCCATTTTATGATCCACCATCGGGGATGGATAATCGAGTGTGTCGAATTCTTTGACCCAATTTCTGACGTATTTATATTCAGGATCAAACTTTTTGACTTGTTCGGAGGGATTAAACACTCTGAAGTAGGGTGCGGCATCGCAACCAGTTCCAGCGGCCCATTGCCAGTTACCGTTATTGGAGGAGAGTTCGTAGTCCAGGAGCTTTTTGGCAAAATAGGCTTCGCCCCACCGCCAGTCTATAAGAAGGTGCTTGCACAGGAAACTGGCTACCACCATGCGGACACGGTTGTGCATGTAGCCGGTGGCATTGAGTTCGCGCATACCGGCGTCGACCATGGGGTAACCGGTTTTTCCTTCTTTCCATCGTTCGAAATCTTTGGGATCATTTCGCCATTCGATCAGATCGTATTTGCTCCGAAAGTTAGCATCTACTACATGCGGGAAGTGCCATAGGATCTGCATAAAAAACTCGCGCCAGATCAGTTCGTTGAGAAATGAAGTATGCGGTTTGGTTGTTGTGACCAGTTGCCGGATGCTGACTGTCCCGAATCGCAAGTGTGGGGATAAATGACTGGTTTGATTGAGAGCGGGAAAGTTTCTTACGTTTTCATATTGTTCGAGATTGTCGAGATTGTAGTCCGGCACTTCAATAGAGGATCGTTTGAATCCGATTTCCGTTATGTCCGGAAAAGAAGAATCTGACTTCAGATAATTTGTTCCTGATTCAGAGGGGTGTGTTTTGTAATCCTCTGGTGTGAGCGTACTCAGCCATTTGTTTTTATAGGGAGTGTACACAGTGTAAGGTGTCTGGTCGCCTTTCAGGACTTCGTCTTTGGCGAAGATGACCTGGTCTTTATGCAGATGAAATGAGATATCTGATTTTGACAGAAGATTGCTAATGGCCTGATCTCTGTCGATCGCGTAAGGTTCGTAGTCTTCGTTGGCATGTACTTCCTGTATGTCGAAATCGCCTAATAATTTTTTCCAAACTTCTTCGGGTGTGCCCTTAACGCAATGAAGGCTACTCTTATGTTTCTTCAGGTGATTGTGGATGTTTTGGAGTTGATTATAAATAAAAGTCACTCGCGCATCATCTTCCGGGAGTTCGTCGAGGATATTGGCATCGAAAATAAAGATCGGCATCACCGGATGTTCGCTGCTCAGGGCTTTATGCAGGCCGTGGTTGTCCGTTGTGCGGAGATCTCTGCGAAACCAAAAGATGGTGACTTTTTGTTTGGGCATGGAGGACCAGTTGTGTATCGGGTAAAGATAGGTAGGCTTTGGGTTTTAAAAATGAATATGAATAGTCGAGTCAGCACATGCTTCGCATCCATTCAATTATCACCAACATAAGTGGAATTCCATGGGTAAAGTGCAGTGGTATCATTTTATAGCCGACATGCCTCCATCTACATTAATAATCTGACCTGTGATCCAGTTGCTTTGATCAGTCATCAGAAATTCTGCCAGATTGGCTATATCATTTGGCTGGCCTATTCGCTTGAGCGGGTGCCTTTCGGCATTGGCTTTTATTTTTTCATCGGAGGATAGCAAGTTCCCCGCAAGCGTAGTTTGTGTAATAGAGGGAGCGATGCAATTAACTCTGATTTTTGGAGCAAACTCCGCTGCCAGGGCTTTTGTTAATCCTTCTATGGCTCCTTTACTACTGGATACGATACTGTGAAAATTGAAACCGGTTTGAACAGCCACGGTTGAAAAGAGGACGATAGACGGATTTGCTGCTTTTTTTAATGCCGGCAGACATTGCTGAATAACCTTAATCGCACCTCCCACCTGCAACTTATAGTCGTCTATAAACTCCTGCTCTTTGAGTCGACTAAAAGGCTTTAGCGTAATTGATCCGGGGCAATAGGCCACCCCATCCAGGCTGTCAGGAATGTTTTGCAATACTTCATTATCCATCACATCATAGTACTGATAGGTTATGGACGGGTGAGACGTTTCGTGCATATAGTATGTACCCATTACAGCATGTTGTGTGGAAAGCTGCTGAGCCAGTTGTCGGCCGATGCCTGCAGAGGCACCGATGATCAGATAGTTTTTCATAAAAAGTTATTCAGTGTATAGAGATTTGCGCAGGCGTAATTAAAACCCGTTCGTGGCACTCGACTTTCCGGGAGGAGAGCGTGTCTACATGTCTTTTTTACAACCTTGATAAGGTGAAAACTCCTACTTACCAGGTGCCCGCAACCTGGTGGTATCTGGATTACGATCACTTACCAATGTAAACACCCTTCAGTGCAATATGTTTATCCGTTTTTATGGTTCCTGGCCGAGAGGAATGATTTATCCCTATATTACTTTTTATCCATTAACAGGATAGCTGATAAGACTCTTGGAGGAGTTGAAGCAAGATTATTAATCCGGGAACTTTTTATAGATATCCTTTCTATCAGCAATTATCAGGAGTCGTAAGGTAGACTTGTTGATACGCTCAATTCCTATTCTGTGACTACCAAGTTTTACGCGATAATATTTCCTGAAACCACTTAGTTTTTTATGTGCTTAATCTGATCAATTGATTCAGCTCCTTCCATTTGGAGGATAGCTCCTTCAATTCTTTTAAGAACTGCTTTATTGTTGATCTTTGATAACCACTGTTCAAATGACTTATCAAACTCGACGGTCATCGAGAACCGAGCTTTTTGAAAATGGTTGCCCGGGAGCTTGTTTCACCGGTTTTCTCTTTATCCATCAGAGTTCCAAGTAAAATTTCCTCATACTGTTCCTCGTCAATTTGTGTCACATTTCCTCCCAGCTTTTCTGCAAGCGCTTTGAGGAGTTTGTTGCTTTGATCGTCAGCGTTAATCAGGATTGCGCCCATGTTTTACTTTCTTTTTACCAAAGATAGGGTTTGGCGGTTATAGTTCCTTTACAATAATACAAACGCCAATGCTGACGGTTGGCGTTGAAGCCTCTTTTAGGTGGGCTCAACCAGGAAGTGAACTTTATCATTTCGTTTCTTTCCAAAGGATATGTGAAGTTTGTGGGAATGATAGGATATGAATTGTACCTGCATGAATCAACAATACAATACATTCCATATTAGGTGTCCATGTTTATGATACCTTGTTTGCAGTGACGGTTACATCCGGGTCTGTAAGCGTAAGGCTTTGCACCACCTCATTTTGAATATCGAATGTGATCACTACCGAAGGTGCGCCATTATAGGTAAACTTGTTTTCGGCGGTTTTGTACAGTGCGCCACCAAACTCACCTATCGGCCCCAGGGAGAGTAATTTTCGCATATTCACGCCAATGGTAAAACCTTCATTTTCTCCGGCTCCATATTTATAGTCACCGAGATATTTTTGTTGTTCATCGGAACTTACTTCCAGATATTGTTCACCACCGGCATTGCCTAAAGCAGTCAGGTAGTCAATGGTTAGTTCCAGGTTTTCAACTTCTGTTCTTGTCATTTGATCTTTCATGCGATTGCCGGCAAGTGCGTGGTCCAACAGGCTGATTCCGTGAGGACCCATGGTAGTCTGAATTCCGGGAGATGACTCGATAATCGACTTAATGCTTTGATAATGTCCCAGCATAGCAAACGTGAACACGGTGGGCCTTGCTCCTTTGCTCATAAGATACAGGGCGATATCTCTACGACCCACATGAGAAGCGGCACCGATCGCAGATTCGAAATCACCGAATCGCCATTCCCAAACCGATCGGGAAAGTTCAGAGCGCTTATCCACGAGTTCTTTGACGCGGTCTAAATCAAAATGAGATTTACCTACTACTTCGCTGATGATTTCCGGAGGGAGATTTGGGAAGTGAGCAGGTACATTTTCGTTTTCTGACTGTTCAAAGACTCCGTTCGCTTTTGGGTTTGTCAATGACATATCAGGAATGGCCAGACCTAAAAGAGTCAGACCACTTAGTTTTAGGGAGGTTCTTCGGTTACAAGTAGGAATGTCTTTCATTATTCATTGGTATTTCCAGGTTACCAACTTTGTCATACCTGATGTGTTTTAAGAGTGTAATAAGTCATACGGTTGTTACATAGACACAGTATATTGGACGTCGCTATTAACGTTTGGTAAACTTTTCACTGAAGAATTCACCCTTATCACTTTGCACACATACTATATAAGAGCCTGTAGGTAAATCAGAAACATCAATTTGTCTTTGGTCGTGAAAGACCCCTTTCAAAACTAATCTGCCCATATTGTCGTAAATATTGAATTGAAATTCCCTATAAATCCCATTCGATGCAAAGTAAATAATGTTATTTGCCGGATTGGGATAAACAGAGAAAGGTCGGTCTTTTTTTGCCTGCACACTTCCAACAGATAAGCCGGTGGAATCCAGAAGGACAAAAATCTTTCCAGGTCCCGTTGTGCTATCCCTGTTACAGCAATTAGTATTGCCAAGTACTACAAGATTTCCTTCTGTATCAATGATTGCATCAACTGGCACTTCATCATCTTCACTTATTTCATAATATTTCGATGTTAGGGTTTCGCCACTTGGGCCCAATAATTTTACCAACACATCTAATGATCCGGATGTCATATTGTATTCACTTGTAATAAAGTAGATTGTGCCATCCGGGTTTTCAATGAGGATTGCATTAATTACATCAGGAAAGAGTTCGCTCCAAAGTACCTCACCTTGCTGCGTAACTCGAATTATCTCAAATACCTGATCTTGACTCGAAAAACTTTTTCGCAAAACGCCCAGCAATAAATCAGAATTGTTTAAATTTTTCATTTGAACAATTCTGATTTTGTCGCTATCGGTAATGGGCATTGCTTGTGTAATCTCACCTCCTGAATCAATTAGCACCAGGTTCAAACTGTCTTTCAGTTGATTTACTTGGCTTGCAAAAGTTTTTTGAGTTTCTGTGCGAATAAGCGAATAATACTTTACTTCGGTGCTCGGTAAAACTTTATCCACAAAAACATTGAGTTCCTGATCTAACTCCAGATAGTGGGTGTTATTATTAATGTCAAAACTATCCGGAATGGCCAGCATCTGAATATCGTTATTACTTAATCGAACAAGATCAATAAGACCTAATCCACATTCACTATTTAGAATTATAGTGTCAATCATTTCACCAAAAGAGGACAGATGGTATCGGGATAGTCTGTAAAATCCAAAAAACCCAACCGAGATCATGCCGCAGTCGTAATTTATGGGTTGAGACGTCAAGAGCTCCAGATCTCCGTTTGGATTCTCTATCATTTTTTCAGGTGCAGAATTGTGCGATAGGAATAAATCAGAACTCCATATTACATTTCCGGAATAGTCGATTTCAAATATATGCCTTGCAATAGGACACCCTTCAATGGTTATTGAACCCGGAGTGTAGCAGTCTTTTTGTGTAGTTATAATATAGTTCCCATCATCTTTTTGCTGGATCAAGGCACTACGCAAATTACCACCGTTGAATGAATACTCATAGGTAATAAAATCCTGACCATATACCATACCCCCAGCAAAAAAACAGAGTAGAACAAAAACAGCATTTTTCATTTGAATGTACATTTAGGAGTAGGTGAACAAAGTACAAGAATCGAAACAACTATCAATTTAAGCAAAAAGAACTTGACCCAATGAATAGGCCATCTTTTTTTTCAAAATGTCGTTTTCGTTGCAATTGGGTAGCCGGCCGTTGAAAGGGGTGGGTTAATTTCCTGACTAGCTGGTGGGTGACCCTACATGCCGAAGACGTTGTGCTTGTTAAAATGTTTAAAATCAGGCATTCCTTAATCTGGTTTGATTGCTACCAATGGAGATGTTTTGTGACTTTGCCGGAAAATGGTATTGTCAGAAGACCAACCCCGCTCCCACACCCAGATCAAATGCATGTCCCTGATAAATACCATAGAACGCCTGCCCTTCTCCTTCAATCTGACTCTTCAAAGCATACCTTGAGAAAATTGAAAAATTGAGCTTATTGGACTGCCAGGGGATTTCATATCCAATTTCCAGATGAACAGCCAGATTTGGATTCCTTGAATCATAAAAAGGCTGGTTGTCAAACTCAATTGTATGTATGCCGGATTCATATATTTTGGCCTCAAAGGAATCGCTTAGAATAATGCGATACTCTACACCCGCTGCCAGAAAAACATGCTTTGCCGATTCGCCAAACTTATATCGCAGATGTAAGGGTATATACACCTGTCCAAGCTTAACTTCATTCGAAACAAATGATTTATAAATATCGACTTCTCCTTTGGAAGGATCATAATCACCAGGAAACGTTGGGGAGTAATCTTTGCTATACAGAGTGCTGAAGGAATAGGCACACCCTAATCTGACCTGAAACCGAGAGCCGAGATCATAGTGCTCATAAACCCCCAGCGCAAACCCAGGTCGTATCTTGGAAGAGGCTAATTCATATTGAAAAAACTGCGTCGCGCTATAAGCCTGAAGAAATATCCCGGTATGAAATCGCTTATCAGTTTGTTTTTCCTGGGCTGAAAGAAAACCCGACAGGAAAAGCATCAGGAATAAAAGTGGAGTAGATTTCACTATATGCGTGTAGATTATACTATGTGTTCAACAAGAAGAGAATTCGGTTATAATTTCCCTGGCCCGAAGTTGTATGCCAATCCATTCTGTACCTCCATTTAACTTAATTCCCAGGCTAAAGTACCACGGAAATATAACGCCATAATCGTATAAATATTCCGCAAACCCGATTAAGAAGTTTTGCTCTACACGCTATCTGATCAACACCATTTACTTACAATTACCTGCACACCAATTAAAGCAAACATATATTTAAGGGATTTGAAACAGCCCCCCAGATACCTATTCACCAATTTTCAGCAGTTCAACTTCAATTTCGTCCAGCAGCACATCTTTTCCTTCCCAATTGCCCTCTACCTCTTGTAATAGAAAGGCCGCCTTTTCCAGATAAGCACGTGCTTTCTGGGGATCATGCGGAGATGTGAGCTCGTATAGCGATAGGTAGAACTCATAGAAGTGTGGATAGAATCCAATGCCCATGGTATACACGGCAGTAGCAATGTCATCATATCCACTGTATGCGTAGCGTGAAGCGATACCATTGATCTCAGCGATTTCCGGGGGATAAAAATGAGGCCCGAGTGTGGCAGCAGCCATCACTTTTTCCATTTCCTTTTCCGGAGAAGCGGGCACATCGATGAGTTTGTACATGTCATCTACCTTGGCGAGGTTTGCAAACCTGCTGCTGAAATCATCAAACAAGCTGGTCAGCAATGCAGGTGTCGCAACAATCGGAACGGCATTGTGGGCTGAGTGATCTGCTTCGAAGGTATGGATCGCCTGAAAGAAGGCGGAATATTTGTCTTTGAGCTGATCATACGCTTTTCGATGATAGAAGTCTTCATTCCGCTTCGCTCCTCCTGTACTAATATATATGCTTTGCAAGGCGGCATTGTCCTTTTCCATAAAACCCACTGCCAGTGACTCCAATTCGTCAAGAGGTGTGTGTGCGATGACCGCAGAGAATATATCCGGGTGATGATAGTAAGCATACAAAGCAAATGAAGCCGAAAAGGAATGGCCAATCAAAATCCGAAAATCACCGGGATGGTAAGGTGCCAGAACTTCAGGCAACTCGTCCGTGATCATTATGTCGAGTGGAATCTCTTTGCTGAGATATGCGATTGTACATTCTTTGTTTCGATTGGTCAGGGGAATCACAACGATCAGGGCATTCGGCACCTCATGTGTATACTGCAGAAACCGAATATCCGATACTATCGGGTCGACAAACCATTCATGCTGCCCATCGAGCAGGTAGATGACGGGCAACCCTACGTCGTCAGAAGCATATTTGTAGAACTGCGGTTTGTGCACGTACACCGAGCGCTGCGTGCCAAACGCGCTCGAATAAAATGTCAGCGTGTCGATGTCCTGGCCAAAGGTGATCGTGCCGGTGGACATAAATAGTGCGAAAAATATGGGTCTCAATCGAAAGATTTCAGGCATGAGTTAAATCAAAAAGGTGTAAATAGGTGGTCGCGCGTAATCAAAATTGACTTCTGGTATTTCTCATCCTTGATGGCCGGAAAGAGAGCCAAATTTAGTAATTCACTGCATTCCGGATGTTATCGTGATTAGTTGTTGCTACTGTTTATACCCTTTGATCTGCTCCAGTATTTCTGCTGATTTGAGAATTGGCTGCCATTCATTGCCTGAGAGGAAGAAATCTCTAAGCTTTGATTTTTCGTTTTTGTAATTCATTTTATTATATATCCAGTATGAAAGAAAGCAAAGCGCCATGAATATCAGCAAATTGACTCCCCCATAGAGAAAAGGGCTCTCTTTCAGTGCATCGATACTTATCCAGCAAACGGACCAGAAGGGCAACTGGAAGACAGCCAGATTCAGGCTCCGAAAACTTGAAATCTTCAGTCTGGAAAGTTGATATTGCGTGGACAGCACTTCTTCATCGCCTCTGATCCTGCTGATTAAATACACCTGATATACATAGAGTGCGATTAACACTGTCATGATTAAAGTGATCACACCAAAGCCGAGGGCAACAAGGTAGGCCTTTGCAAGCGTGGCTGTAATCACAACCGACATCAGAAGTAGTGTATAAGGCACACCTATAATAATGGCTGTCCATTTAGGTCGGTAGAGTTTTCCGATTTGTTTGTTGAGTTTCTGCCTTGAAAGATGTAATGCCATTTCTTTATTGATCGCCAGCACGTTTTCAAGTTTTTGGTCATAGGATTTCCAAATCATTTGCAATTCAGTGTTTTCCATAATTTTTGGCTTTATATTCTTTAAATTTTTCTCTGAGCTTATCTTTTATTCTGGATATTTTGGTGGTTACATTGGTTTGGGTGGTGTCGATGATTTTGGCAATTTCTTTGGTGGTCAGGCCATCCAGATGCAGGAGGATCACGGCCCTGTCGATTTCTTTAAGTTCTCGTATGCACTTTCTTAACAGCAGCAGGTCTTCGTCCTCGCCACCGGATTCGTCGGCTTGTGGGAATTCAATGATCGGACTCAGGCCAACGGTATTTTCTTTTCGGGTTCTGTTTTTCCGATAGAATGAGATAGCGGTATTAAGGGCAATCTTGTAGATCAGGGTTGACCATTTGTATTGGTCATTGTACTGCTCAATGGACAGCCAGATCTGAACTGTGATTTCCTGGATTAAGTCGTCTTTATCCGAGTCATGCTGGCAGTAGGTATGGGCTACTTTGAAAATGATGCCTTTGTGACTTTCCAGAACGGATAAAAATATTTTTTCCTTGTCGTTCAAATTGAATTCAGTTTAGCCTATTATTCGCAGGGAGTTTCAATTTGTCACAGTTTTTAGCCATAAAGTCAGAAGATTTCTGACTTGAAGATGGCACAAGAGCCTTATCAAGGCTTTAGAAGGACGTTAAGAGACTGAGATGATCTCGAATAAGAAATGCACAACAAACCCTATCCGCACTATGTTTTACGTACCTCAGAAGAGGCCAGGTTGTGTCTTCCTTCTGAATTACAGTGCGGTACTGATCAGAAAAGTTGCTGCGAAAGCGATGATGGCGTACAACTCAGGAAAAACTGCAAGGATCATTGTGTTGCCAAACACATTGTGCCCGCCGGCAATCGCATTGATTCCATTGCCGCAGATTTTTCCCTGTTGCATAGCGGAAAACAAAGCCACAAAGCCGAGCATAGAACCGGCTCCGAGTATCGCCGCGGCCTGTAGCATTGTCATTTCTGCCGTGATGACACCTGACGAATTAATGATAAAAAACCCGGCAAATCCATACAGGCCCTGAGTCCCGGGTAGTGCGCTGAGCAGCATGTAATTGCCAAATGCATCTTCCTTTCTTTTTAATGCGCCGATGGAGGCCTGCCCTCCAATCGAAACGCCGATGGCACTGCCGATGCCCGATAAAATGACCATTATGCCAAGTCCGAGATATGCTATGATTACTTCCATGATCTAATGTACTGTTAATCCGTGTTAAATTATGATTTGCCGGGAGCTTTTCTGGCTAACGGCGTATACGGTTTACCCCCACCGGTAAATCCCGTGTTCTTATAAAACTCTACAAAGGTCAAACGCATAGGATGCACAAATGCACTTAAAGAGGCAAGCAACAAATTGGCTGTATGCCCGATCACCAGCACCACGATAAATAACAGAATGCCTATGTAAGGAATGCCCTTAGCCGACAAAGCGATACTGTTGACCACCAGCCCCAGAATTGCACTGGAGACGCCCAGGGCAAACAACCGGATATACGAAAGCAAATCTCCCATCACACCGGTGATATTGTACAGGTCTGTCAGGCCCATCCCGAACGATTTTAACCAACCGCTTTCCGGACTTCCAAAGAATACAATCAACGCGACACCGATCCACACCATAACGCTACTCACTCCGGTGAAATACTGAGTCACATACAGATCCAGCAAACTCACACACAGGATAATCCATCCCATCTTCGACATCCCGAATTTCCATCCGCGAAACCTGACCTGCTTGTACACCTGTACCCCCATGCCAAAAAGAATCTGCACCAGCCCTACCGCCAATGCGAGTTGCAACATCTCAATCTGGTTGAGAAAAATATTTTTATGTGCAGTAAAAACCGGCAATTCAGCCATGGTCAACCCAAACAAGGTGCCGGAGAGATATCCCATCAGCATGGTCGACACACCGAACAACTGCACCAGGGTCAGGTAATCCCGAAATGGTCCTTTAATTTTGAGTTTCAAGACGGTGCCTGCTATCAGGAAGACAGCACCGTATCCCGCATCGCCCAGACAAAAGCCGAAAAAGAGGAAAAAAAACGGCGCGAAAAAAACCGTGAGGTCGAGTTCCCGATAGTCCGGTAAAGCATACAGCCGGCCAATCGGCTCGAATAAACGGGCAAAACGATTGTTTCGTAAAAGCACCGGCGGACGCTCTTCTTCAGAAACTTCAGGTATAGCATACACGATATTTTGTTCCTGCAGAAATGCCTGAAGAGTTTCTTCCGCAAACTCCGGACACCAGCCTTCCACCAGGATCAGGCTCTCATGTTGCACAGATTCGGCATCGAGATGCGCCTGGTGTAAACGGAGTCGGTCCCAGGCTTTGTCGATGCCTTCGCGTAGTAAGTCTGTATACGTAGCTGCGTAAAAATCCAGCGCCTGATTGACGGCAAGAATCTTTTTTTCACAGTCTGTAAGGTGTTGTTCAAGTTCGCCAAGTGATATATGAGGAAGCGCCAGCGGCACGACAGGCAAGGCTTTGTTCTCATTGCGTTGGAATATTATGAAGTAAACAAACCCATTCTCTTCATGAACGATTTCTATCGGATGTTCAGCATACCATTCCTCTCGAAACTTGCGCTTCTGATGTCGGCAAAACCGAAGTGCCATTCCGGTGTTTTGTTCCAGCGCTCGGATGGCATCCCAGGAAAATTCTCCCCAGGGTTTGAGCATTTGAATTTGCACCTGCAATGCTGCTCTTTCTTTTTCGAGGGATTCAAGTTCTTTCTGTAGTTCCGGGATATCGGCTACCGTGGGTCGCGGGAAATCAGGATTTTCAGGGAGCGATGTTAGTTTTGTTTTTTTCCGCTGTCGAAACGTTTGCAACACCTGTTCTGCCAGAGCGATATCCGCACTTTGCTTTTTAACCTCAGCATCTTCTGCGATGCGCCTGGAAATAAGATGTACGACACCCAGGTCCATCAGCTTTTCCATAAACGGGTCAAGCTCACGGTGGAATATTAAAAAACTATATTTTGCCATTGGGGCAATCATGCGTGTCGTTTTTTCTCGTTTCTCCTTTTGATGATCTTCTGCGCGGACTTACTCAGGTTTTCTTCGTCCTCGAGGAAGCGTTTGATCTTTGCAATAGCTTCATTGAATTGTGGTATCTGAACTTTTTCATACAGGTTTACTTTTTGCGTGGTTTTTTTTCTGGCAAATTCTAATGTCTCCATCGCTTTCCAGCTTACATCCCTTCGGATGGAATATTCGGTCAGTTCTTTCAAAATGGCAAAGCCATCGAGAAACCAGTCGGGTTTTTGGAAAATGCTAAACTCTTTTAATTCAAAACTTAAATTTTCCAGAACCGGAATTTTCACGCCTGCAATCGTTCGGGTAGCATACGTGGCATCTTTCAGTTGGATCAAATCGCGATCAAACTCCACCCACAGCCGCATCATATCGCGCATATTTTTCACCGTTTGCTTCAGTTTTTCATCATACGCCAGGGCCAGAGCTTTGGCTTTCTTCACCTCGATGCGCAGCGCGGCCTCCTTACTCTTGAGTGTCGGCAGTGCAGTCTTTCGCATCCGGAGTTGCGCAGACAGATCGTGCATTGAACTTTTGTTGTATGTAAATTGAATGGCCAAACTGCTTTACTCTTTTTTTAATGTACTAGTCAGATCGATCTGCTTTTGAATCAGCTTTTACTTCACGTTTTTTTCCTTTCCAATATGTATTGATCAGTTCTTTTTTGACGCTGAGTTCTTCGATGCTAAAATATTTGGCAAACAGATCCCAGCAGATATCCAGCATGGTTTCGATTTCGATATTGACATCGATGGACAGTAAGTGCTTTGCATATTCTTTTGCAAATTCCAGACAGCGCTGATCGTAGTCAGACAGGTCAAAGCCATTTTCCAGTTTGGTTTTAGCATTCATCGCATCAGCGTAGAGTCTGACGGAGGCATTCATCACCTGCGGATGATCTTCCCTGGTTTTTTTGCCGATCACCAATTGCTTGAGCCGCGACAGACTGCGGAACGGATCCACCACTGTCGCTCCGATGTCGGTATTTCTTCGGAGAAACAACTGACCTTCCGTGATGTATCCTGTATTGTCCGGAATCGCATGGGTTATATCTCCTCCCGACAAGGTGGTGACCGCGATGATCGTGATCGATCCGCCATCGGGAAACTGCACAGCTTTTTCGTAATGTCTGGCCAGGTCACTGTAGAGAGATGCAGGCATATTATCTTTTGACGCGATCTGATCCATATTGTTGCTCACAATGCTCAGGGCATCGCAATACAAGGTGAGATCGGTCAGCAGCACCAGGACTTTTTCATTTTTATCCACGGCAAAATATTCGGCTGCGGTAAGCGCCATGTCCGGGATCAACAGGCGTTCGATCGATGGATCTTCGGTCGTGTTGATAAACGAAACGATTCGATCGAGAGCACCGGCGTTTTCAAATACATTTTTATAAAACAGGTAATCGTCATTGGTAAGGCCGATGCCGCCGAGGATGATGCGATCGGCTTTGGCCCGCAGAGCCACATCCGCCATGATCTGATTGTACGGTTGCTCGGGATCAGCGAAAAAGGGAATTTTCTGTCCGGTGACCAGGGTGTTATTCAGATCGATACCGCCAATGCCGGTTGCCAGCAATTCGGAAGGTTGCTTTCGTTTTGTCGGGTTGACAGACGGGCCTCCGATGACGCGTTCTTCACCGACCACTTCCGGGCCATTGTCAATCGGGTCGCCATAGGCATTGAAAAACCGACCACACAGTTCATCACTCACCTGCAGCACCGGAGCTTTGCCGGTAAATACCACTTCCGCGTTGGTTGGGATACCATCCGTGCCGGAAAAAACCTGCAGGGTAACCTGGTCGCCCATAATTTTTACGACCTGGGCCAAACGTCCGTTGACAATGGCCAGTTCGTCGTAACTCGCGCGACGCGATTGCAACTCACAGGTGGCTTTGTTGATCCGCGTGATTTTTGAAAAAATAGGTTGGAACGCTTTATACTGCATGGTTACATGATTCGCTTTTCATCAATAATTGTTTTCAGCTCGTCGAGCAGTGTCTTAAACTCAGGAGATGCATAGGGGGAATAATTGAGTTGTTTCAGTTGGTTGATAAGTCGTTTAAAGTAATTGGCGACGTCTTCAAACGTTTCCAGTTGGAAGTCCATCTCGTATATGTCGAGGAGAAGTTCGAGCATAAACCGCTGCCGGTCGATTGGAGTCATGGCATCGATTTTGTCAAAAGCATCTTGTTGGAGAATGACAAAATCGATGAGTTCGGCTTTCCAGAAAAGCAGGTGGTAATCGAGTGGTACGCCGTCATCGCCCAGAATATTAATCTGGTCGCGCACTTCCTGCCCTTTGATCAGAATGTCTTTCGTTTGGTTGATATGATCGACCCATTGCATGGAGACGTGTTCCTGCAGGTAGCTGCGCACTTCGGGGTATTCGAGGTATTTCGAATAACTTTCCACGGGATCGACAGCCGGGTATCGTTTTTGGTCGGCGCGTTTTTGCGAAAGGGCGTAATAGCAACGAGCGGATTTTTTTGTGGCCTCCGTTACCGGTTCTTTCAGGTTGCCGCCGCTGGGCGAAACTGTCCCTAAAAACGTAATCGAACCTGTCTGCCCGTTTCGCAGGTAGGTGTATCCCGCTCTCGAATAGAAATTGGCGATAACGGCCGTGAGGTCCATCGGAAAGGCATCGGGACCGGGAAGTTCTTCCAGGCGGTTGCTCATCTCGCGCAGCGCTTGTGCCCATCGGGAGGTTGAGTCGGCCAGGATCAGGACGCGCAAGCCCATCGTGCGATAATACTCGGCGATCGTCATGGCGGTATATACTGAAGCCTCCCGTGCGGCCACCGGCATGTTGGACGTATTGGCGATGATGATGGTCCGTTCCATCAGCTTGCGACCGGTAAAAGGATCTTCCAGTTTTGGGAATTCAGTAAACACCTCCACGATTTCGTTGGCGCGCTCTCCGCATGCGGCAAAGATCACTACATCGGCGGCGGCTTGTTTGGAGATCGCATGTTGCAATACTGTTTTTCCCGTCCCGAAAGGGCCGGGGACAAATCCGGTACCTCCTTCCATGATCGGGTTTAAACTGTCTACGGTTCGGATACCGGTTTCCAGCATAGAAAACGGACGAACTTTTTCGGAATAAAGCTTCACGGCGCGTTTGATTGGCCAGTATTGTACCATAGTAACGGTAAGCTCCTGTCCTTCGGGGTTGATGAGTGTGGCGATGGTGTCTTCCAATCCATACGATCCGTCTGCCACGATGCTTTTGATGGTAAACCGGCCTACTGCTTTAAAGGGTACCATGATGCGATGCGTGATGGAGTTTTCTTTTACTTCACCGAGCCAATCTCCTGCCTGGACGGAGTCACCTTCTTTGGCAGTTGGGGTAAAATGCCATGATGAACCCGGATCGAGGGCATCGCTGGTTTGACCACGCTTGAGAAACAACGAGTCGAGTTTGTTGAGATCGTTTTGCAGACCGTCGTACGTTTTGGATAGCATTCCGGGTCCCAGTTTGACTTCCAGCATCTGTCCGGTAAATTCCACGGTGTTGCCCACCTTCAAGCCTCGTGTACTTTCATAGCACTGGACGAAGATGTCTTGTTCTTCTACTTTGATCACCTCACCGAGGAGGCGTTCGTCACCGATATGGATGTAACAGATTTCATTTTGGGCAACGGGTTGTTCCGCTCTTACTATGACCAGATTGGAGATCATTCCTCTGACTTTTCCAACGGCATGTGTTGCTGTGTCCACCATATCAATTAAATGTTTCGGGCATTGAGTATTCGTGTGTTATATCGTGCATAAGTTCTTGGAGCCGTTGACGGCCTGCCTCTTCCGTATTCAGGTTGCGATGCAGGATGCGCAGCCGGATGGCATAGGCAAGCAGTCGCTCGATGCCAAAGGAATAGTCTTCTTCCAGTGTATCGAGGTGTTTCCAGCGGAATTCTTCGATCAGAAATTCTCGCTGCGCGATATTGGGGTTGTGGAAGAGTACTTCAACTTCTTTGGCAGGGAAATCCCACCATCGCACATCGACGTGTTCGGAGGCGGTTTCCCGCAGGTATTCGGCTTCAGCAAATTTTCCGAGAACGGCCTCCATGGCAGAAAGATCAAATTTTTGGCAGTTGAGGTGGATCAGCAGATTTTTTAAGGTCACTGAAAAATGAATCCATTGCTGTAGAAATCGATTGGGTGTACTAGCGGCCCAATCCAGGTACGCCGACATAGCGTGATTGAAAAACTGTTTTTCGTTCCACCTCTCCCATCGTGTATGGGTGTCTTCATAAAAAGCAGGTAAAAAATCAGGAAGCGTCTCCGGAGCGCGCAGCATGGCTTCGAAAGAATCTTTTGAATAGTTGCCTGCCTTGTTCCAGATGGCAGCGGGGTTTTTTACGAGTGCGGCGAGATTAGAAATATCATACGAGTAGTAGAGCGTTTTGATCAGCCGTGCGTCTTTAGGATCGAGGTCTTGTTGAATATAATCGCGGTAGCCGACCACATCAAAGGGCAGGGATTTGTCAGTCAGACTCAGCTCGGGTAGTGAGGCGATGAGATAGTAATATCCGTTGGCCATGCTTATTCGTTTTCTTCGAAGAGTAGTTTGAAAACGCGTGGTTTAGCAAAAGACTTGAAGTAATTTTCAAAATCTTCAGCCGTAAAACTCACTTTAAACCTGCCGTCTTCCGGTGAAATCTGAAAGCCGTTGGTCATCGTGTTCGAAGCGGAAATATGGATTTTGTTTTGCAATATGTCCTGGGCGCGTTGTTGCATATAGGCCTGTGCTTCTTCAAAATCTTTTTCCGGGAGAAGGATATTCAGGCCTTCGATCTGGCCAAAATGTTGTAACCAGAAGTCCACCAGTTTTTCGATCAGACCTTGCACAAATTTTTTATCATCAAATGCTTCGTCGAGGGGCCTGGCGGTAACTTCCCATACGAGCAGATCGCGGATTTTCTGTTGGAGATGACTCAGGGCCTGTCGTGCCGAGAGGCGCATTTCAGCTTCGTTCTTACGACGCAGGTCGGTGGCTTCCTGGGTGGCATTTTCCAGGATTTGATCGCGTTTTGCTTCGGCTTTCTGAACGATGGCTTGTGCTTTCCTGTGCGCTTCTTCGAGAATTTTTTCTGCCTCCTGTTCTGATTTCTCTACGCCTTCCTGGTATATTTTTCGGGTGAGTTCTTCTACGCTACGATGCATGATGGTGGGTTTTGAAACGATCGGATATCCGAAAGTAAGAAGAGCGGGTCATTAATCCGACAGAAAGACAGGATTTTTTAGGTAACTGTGTTGACCGCTTAGCAAAAACATTCAAGGAACGTAGTGACAGGTGCCTGACTGCGTATGTATACTTTGCTTTTGAGCGGAATGGTGCCTATCAGCTTTCGAATTGTCCCCTTATTGAAATACTGATGACCGGAGTTTTTTCCATTCTTAAAATTCGAGTACAGAGAGACAATGGTCTCATTGTCTTCGATCCATCCTTTCACGGTTGTGTGATCGTTGATACGAATCGTTATTTTTAAGGGTAATTCTATTTTTTCAACCCGCTATGAGTTTGCATAGGATGTTTTCAAACGCTTCATTTCGCATTGTACTTCCTAAGTGTTCAGCAGTTTCTTTATAGGCTTTACGCGTATACAGATCGACTATCAGGGGCTCAAGATTGTTTACCGTGATTCGGCTGATATTGATCCCTCGTGGCCCTGCTCCTTTTTCATGGATGATTTTATTCCACACGAATTGGTCAATGATGTGAGGAATAATCAGAGAAGCACATCCGTATTTTATTGCGGTATGCGTGGTGCCAGAGCCCCCATGGTGTATGACAGCGTATAGTCTGGGAAAAATCCAGTCGTATGGAATTCGGTCCGTAAAGTGAAAATTGTCTTTGTTATAAGAGGGTAACCGGACGAGTCCGCCGGAAGCAGTATTAATAATGGCAGGAATCTTATTTCTTTTCAGGATATCTAGTATAATTTCAGTTTTCTGTTTGGGATTTGTGTTAATCATGCTTCCAAAGGTCACCAACACTACTTTTGAGTGAGTTTCTAGAAACGTCTCTAAGTCGGAAGAAGGTTGCCAGCGCATCGTTTTTATTCTTTCGTGATACCCTAGCACCTGAAGATGGTCTTTCCAATACGGAGGCCTGTTAAAAAGGACAGGAGAAATTGTGTAAATCACCTTTTCACCGAGGAGTGCTTTTTTTATTTCGCTCGTAGTGAGTTGTTTGGGATGTGACAGGATTTTGAGTGAACCAGAAATGGTTTTAATCAAACCATAATTGGCCAGATCGTAGGTCAGTTTGTTAAAAAAGGCTCCAAAGTTTCTATTAAATACAAGATGTGAGTGGTTTCTGACATAGTGTAAATAGGGAACCGGGCTTATCAGAAATCGCTTGCCTTTGTTTTCAGTTCCCCATATCACCGGATACATGGTTTTACCATTGTGTAAAATTCTGTCCGGGCGCTCTTTTTCAATCACAGCCTCTTGCCTCAGAATCATTTTTTTATTGATTTCTTTCTGTTTGGCTGCTAGTTTGAAAAGTGCGGTAATTTTTTTGATTCCAAGCCTTCCACCACTCATGACAGTTATGCCTGTCGAACTATTGAGCATTTCGATAAACTCAGATCCCAGCGAAGCAAACTCAAACCCGGAATCTTCTGCAAGTGTTCTGAATTGTTCCGGAAACAAACAAAGTATATCATGCCCTCTGTCCTTCAATAATTGACCCAGCGCAAGAAATGGTTCCATGTCTCCTCTTGTACCTATTGATGTCAGGATTATTTTCATGATTCAGGTGACAAAATCGGGAGTAAATCGCATACTTCGTAGTGTTTTAAGTGATAATGCGAAGTGATATGCAAAAGCGGTGAGCGATTGTTTCGCAATCTTGATCTGTTTTCAAACTTACACTAAGGTAACTTCAAAATCCACAGCGGATTCTACCGGGTAAAAGGGGTGAAGTATGTCTATGCCAAACTGATTCTGGAATCGGAGAGGGTAGAAAACGTCCGTATTGTATTTATCATTCCGAAAGTGCAGATTCTAATCGCATTTTCCATCCGGCACCCGGATATAACTTTTAGGGTATCGTTCTTTCATGGTGGATACCAGTCGGAGTATTCCTTCATCCATTCTGAAGGTCATTTTATTCGTCAGGTCTTGAGATACATTCAATATGATCAGATTTTCACTGAGTGTGTATCCAACCTCCCAGGACCAGTCATCCCCACATTCCTGAAAAACTACCGTTCTGTCGGAATTGAAGCACAGCGATGTAACACAACTATCGCTTACCGGGCTGATCCATTTGGTGTTGATCAGCTCCCCGGGGGTTACGCTTGTCTGAGCGTAGGACATGGATGCAAGCAACCATGTAAAACAGAGCAATAAGATTTTCATGTTTACATGAGTTTTTAAAATTGTTATTTAATTATAAGTGTCAAAATAAATTTTGCCCACATAAAAATTAATATCCATACATCATTCTTGTTACTTTTTTCATCGCCAAAAAAGTAACCAAAAAGTCTAGTCACGCAAAAAACTCACTTTGTGTTTCGTTCTTTGTTTGAGGCACTAGGTTACCTTAAGTTCGATTTCACATTTCCTTTTATTTCCGCTTGCGAACGGAAATAAAAGATAGTCAGGGGGCTCATACTCCCGCTGTACAGCGGGATGCGTGACAGGACTTATCTGGTAGAAATTGACTTTTGAATCCAACATAAAAAACTTTCCCAACGAGGAAATGTCCTTCGTCCCGATCCCGCTGCACAGTGGGATTCGCTGACAGATTTTACTCATTCGATTTAATATTTTATAAATTAATGACATGGGGGGTTAAATTCTAAATTTGCTGATGGAGATAAAGAAGTGTCTGAATATCAGAACAATTCCTTCTCAATTTCAAATATCCTGGCCAGCTGTGTTATTTAATCATGTGTAAGGCCCATGCATCTTCGGATTTAGTGAGATTCCGTAATGCGTGTTTTACAATCCATTTTCTTTCTTTGCGTATTCTTTTCGTGTTCCATCGCTCAATCACTTCCTTGCCGATATCATAGTTATCTTTTAGTATATCATTCAGGCAGTTGGCCACTGACTTTTGCACAAACCGTGAGGGGTCATCTTTCAGGTTGTTGAGAATAGGTATAATGGGTTTTGGATCATCTATAAAAACATCCAGTTTTTTGGCCCAGGGCAATCGCGGTCTGACCCCTTCGCTTGAAAGTCGTCGGACATGTACATTCGGATGAAGCGACCAGGCCTTCATTTGTGCCAGCGTCTTTTGCTGGCGATTCTCAAGATAAGGACGAATGGCATATTCTCCGGTGTTTCTTTTGGTGATTTCTTCAATGGCGTGCATGGATAGATCGAAATTTTCCAGCCCATACGTTTCAACAAATTTGGCGATAGGCATGACCCAGTAGTATTCAGTAAACATGCCGGTTTCATTCTCATTTTCAGGTCCGAGGATTTTGATCAGCGAGGAAACTCCTTTTGGATAATCGCCATGATATCTTGCATATAGTGCATCGGCCATTTTTTCGACCCGGTCTTTCAGTTCGAGAGGCTCCAGGCCTGCTGTTGCGTTTTGGATAAACGTTTTTCGATCAAACGCAGGATCCACTACGGAAAGTTTGTCCGCCAGCCGGTCTGCCAGGTCTTTGTCAAACCAGTATTTGAGTTTTTTGTAGGCCATGGATAACCATTATTTTGAGCTAAACAAGATTAGCGTCGTGCGATTGAAATGAGGTGTGAAATAAGAACGAAAGCAACCTAGCGTTAGTACACAAGTGCTTGCTATCTATAGTGGTCTGAGCTGAGAAATTTAATGAAGTGTTGTTCATTTGATTTGCAGAGTAGGAAATTCTATCTCATTTGTCGGCAAGACCAGTCAGTATCAGCCACATAATGGAACAATTGCTATCAACGTGTGCTATTGCTTTATGAACTTTCTGATCAGTGGTTCCCCTCCTTTATTTTCCAAAACAAGCCAATAGACACCAGGCTGTAAATCCTGGATGTTGAGGGTAGCACCGTCATGGGTTTGTTGAAAGCTGACTTGGGTCTGCAGTCGCCCAAGTTGATCCACGATGTATAGCTGATCTTCTTTGGCTGTAACCGATTTCGGGTATTTTATCCACAGGTTGTGCGTAGCTGGATTGGGAAATATCTCGAGGTCAAAATCAGATGTATTTTGAGAAGTTGGAAGAGAGCCTATAGGAGCTGTGTTTCCAAATGCCGGAGGGTCTTCGCATTCCGGTTTGACTGAGCACTTTCGCTTTTTGCCACAAAGATCTGTGATAGTTACTTCGAGTTTGATCTTTCTGTCTCCAACAGCCATTGTAATATTGTCTGTGCCTTGCCCGGTCAATATAGACCATCCGCGTGGGTTGCCTTTGATCTGCCAGTTGTACTCAAACGGACCGTACCCGCCTGTAGTAAGGATGGAAAATGGGACGCCTGAGTCGCCACAGATAATCGGATCCGGAACAATGATCTCACAGGAAGAGGGTCTTGGATCGCCTACCGTCACGGTTGACCAGCAACTGTTACCTGACACAGGATCAGTAATGGTCACGACTACGGGTGCATCGATGTCGGCGCAACTTACTGATGAGGGACTGATAATCGCACCCGGAATGCAGGCGCCTGGCGGATCAAATAAAATCATTTCGGGAGTGAGCGCAAGTGTACCTGAAGATCCAAGGTTTAGGTTAATGTCAGCATAACAACTCATAGCACCTACCGCATACGAAACTTGTACATTCGTCCAACAACTATTTCCTGATACAGGGTCAGAAATCGTCACCACTACCGGAGCGCCGATATCAGCGCAACTTACCGATGAAGGGCTGATGATGGCCCCCGGAATGCATACGCCAGGAGGATCAAACAACAACATATCAGAGGTAAGTGCAGCTGTGCCTGATGGTCCCAGCGCCACGTTAATATCCGCATAGCAGGACATAGCACCGACGGGATAGCTGACATGAATATTTCCTGTACAGGCATTTCCTGACCCGAGATCAGTCACCGTGAAAGGAACAGGTGCTCCGATATCACTGCAATCAAAAGCAGAGGGTTCTACGACGAGGGTGCCGCAAACGGGGCCGTAGGAGGCCAGCACGGTTTCGGCAGAAATCGTGGCATGTCCACTTGCATCCAGCGAAATGTTTACATCCGAATAGCAGGCAAGTGTACATTGTGCATGTGCAGCAGAATAGGTGAAGAATAAAAGAGCCACCCAAATAACAGTCGTTATCTTTTTCATGAAGTTTGGTTTTACAGGAGTAGAGAGGATCCTAAAATAACCTTTTTTTCTAGAAAGTGCACTGATTACCCAAAAGAATAGCCGGATGATTTAGATTGGACAATGCAAAATTGTTTATCTCGTAAGCCGATGATATTCACGACGTTTTATTTTGAGGCAAGCCGGGTGTTTGACGGGATCAGCGTTTTATGTACATCTGTTGTTTCTTTGGCTTCAATTGTGTATTTCAGTAGTTTATTTTTTTAGTGTCTCCTCCTTTTTTATAAAGGCTGTAGATCCGTTTTGGAAAGTTCTTTTCCTATCTGCCTGATTGCTTTTTCAATCCGGGCAACCTGTTCAAGGCCTGGAAATTTTATACCTTTTGAATATTGACGCAGAAGGCTTGCATTCATGCCTATGCGTCGGGCAAGACTCGTGATATTGATAAACTCATTTACTTTAAAAAATTCCTGGATGTCCATTGCCAATTCAAAATCTATCCTTGGAGTCCTTTTTCCACTTTCATCAAAGTACAAGTCAATTGCCTCTTTTGTGTTTTCAAGTAACTGCTCAATGGATTCACCCCAACTGAATACGGTTGGTAATTGTTCGACCTGACTCCAATAGCCATCTTTGTTTTTCTCAATGATCAATCTATACTTCATTTGATACCAGCTTGTTTTAGAATTCTGAGAGCCGTCCCTTTAGGCATTTCTTTTCCGCGATGGTATGGTAAAACAATAGTTTGAGCTTCACCGTACTTCCTGAGGATTTTATGACTTCCCTTCTGACGAATTTCGATCCATCCCGATTTCTGGAGGGCTTTTAATAATTCGTCGCATTTCACTTTACAAAAGTAACGAATAAGTTACTACTTGTCAAGACCCTTACGAAAAGTTTAAGATTGCAATTCTAAGAGAGCCAACCAAATTAAATCAAAAGATTCTGCTGGCATTCGTTGGAAACGAATTCACACAAAACCCTTAAAAACTTTCCTGCGTCAAATCGTTGTTGATCATCGCGCCGGTAATATTTCCTCCATATACGGCAGTGGCCACTGAACGCATCATGGCGCTATTGTCTCCACATGCATAGATGCCTTCCACGGTGGTTCGCTGCATAAAATTGACCTCAATGTGTCCGTGCTCCGTGAGCTGACAGCCTAATTCTTCCGGAAGAGTTAAGGTTTGTTTGAAAGGGATAGACGCATACGCGCAGTCAAAAGCTTCAGTACTGCCGTCTTTGAAAATGATTTGGTCCAGCTGTCCGTTTTGATGGGTAATGGCAGAGATCTCCTTCTCGATAATGGGAATGTTGTGTTTTTTTAGTTTCTCAAGGTGATGGTCTTCAATTTCTCCAGGACCAGAAGTGAGGATGGTGATCTCTTTTGTCAGGTTATTGACCAGAGAGGCCAGGTGATGGGCTTTGTCTCCGTTGGCAATGATAGCAGTTTTCTTGTTTCGGATTTCGTAGCCGTGACAATAGGGGCAATGGACCACAGAAATACCCCAGCATTCAGCAAAGCCATCTATGTCGGGCATGAGGTCTTTGATACCGGTAGCGAAAACCAATTTTGCAGCTGTAAAAACATCTCCGTTGGATGTTGACACTTCAAAGCCCTTTTCGGTCTTTTTGCCTCCCGTGACCAGTCCATCGTAAAAGGTGATGCTGTCGTAATCCATCACTTGTTTTTTGGCCAGCGTCGCGAATTCTTTTGGTGTGCTTCCGTCCTGGGTCAGAAAATTATGGGAGTGCGGTGTCTGGCGGTTGCACGGCTGACCCCCATCGATGATCAGGGTTTTCCTGAGTGATCGGCCCAGGGTCAGGGCAGCAGAAAGGCCTGCGTAACTGCCACCGATAATGATGACTTCAAAACTTTTTGAATGCATGTTGTTGTATTTAGCAAAGTAAGATAGGGGTTCGGGTAGTGTGAGCACCCAACCTGATATTCCGAGTAATTCTATGAGTTCTCTTCTTTTCATTCCACTTGTGTGTTTTCGCGAACTACCGATGTCCAGGTATTTGTGATTTCCGTAAAACATCCTGTCTGGCAGTGACTGCAGTATGGTATTGTGGATCGATCATTGGAATGTTAGCAGTTAATGCAGATGTCATACGAATTGCGTATTATTGCAAATAAGTCGCAATAATAATAAATGTTTTTGTAATTGCAACAAAGTTGCATTAGTAAAAGGATGAATCGAAGAAATACACCGGCCAAAGAAGCGGTCCTGCACCTGCTAGCTCAATCGGGAAAAGCCTTAAGTCACGACGCGATTGAAAGGGAGTTAGACATAGATGTCAACCGCGCCACCATTTACAGAGTCCTCAACCAATTTTGTGAAGACGAGATTGCGCACAGAATTGTTGCAGAGGACGGCAAGCAGTACTTTGCCATTTGCAAAAAGTGCGAGCCCCATGAAGTTGTCCATCACCATTTTCATTTTCGGTGTGTATCGTGTGATACCATCGAGTGCCTGCAGATCCCGGTGCAGTATGCGGTGCCTGACGGATACGACGTCCGGCATGCAAACTGTGTGCTGACCGGTACGTGCAATGCATGTGCGTAAGAAAGAATATAGCCTCTGAGGGGTTCCCGACTCGTGAAGACGTAAATCCGCCTAACCTGTTTTTCGTTTACGGACTTCCATCTCGATAAAAGCAGGCAGGTAATCCGGGGTGCATCCTTTTGACACGACATCATCTTTGTACAGACCCGTTTTCTCTCCGATCTGAATGCAGCGCTTTCTGAACCGTTCTTCGTAAACGCCGATCCACGCAGCTGTAAAGTTCATGGCCCATTGCACTTCCGGTACTTCCTTCATCAGATTTTTTTCAATGGCAGAAAGCAGTTCTTCCGTGTTTTCGTGATCGGTATTTCCCATCCATCGCAATCGGGCCTGGTAATACCAAAACACTCTTCGCTGTAGCGCAGAACTGCTTTTTTCCCAGGTTTCCATGAGCGAAACGATTTTCTTATCGCGTGTAAACTGATTGGCCAGCAGCCAATCGATCAGCTGATTGCGCTCATCCCGGGGATGCTTTTGAATGTCCCGATCAAGCTGGTCAATGGATTCCTGGTCGAGTAGCTTTTTGTCTAAAAGCAGAATGGCTAATTGCCTGGGAAGGAATTCGCCTGTGGACCAAAGTTCCATGGCCATTGTGTGGTCTGTTTTAATCTCCTTTGCCATTTTCCGGAGATCCCCCAACTTAGTTTTTGGAGTGATTTGCGTATAAACAGATTTTGTTTTTGTGGATAGTTTCATGAGTGGTAGGTTTCAATTTATTTACCTGTACGCAATGTTGTTTAGCTGACTTTACACAATCCTTCTGTTCAAGTTGTTTGATCAACGGGTCACCACTTTACCCAGATGGGTCCTTCGTTCCTGCCGGTGGTATGGGTCAATTGTACCCGCTGCTTTGATTCGATATGGATTTTCCACAGGTTGTAAACGCCTTTTTCTCCCGCCGTATAGACCAGCCATTGTCCATCCGGTGACCATTCCGGTGAATAACACTCTGTCGAGTCATTCGTCACGTTGTATATATGGCTTCCGTCAGTATCCATGATAAACAAATCCCAAAAATCATCACGCAAGCCATAAAAAGCGATTTTCTGACCATCGGGAGAAAAAGTCGCTCCGGAATCATAACCTTCCTTATGAGTGAGTCGACGCACTTGACTGCCGTCGGCATTCATCAGGTGTATTTCACCATTCCCTGCATGCGAGTGATCAGTTGAGTCTCTTAGCTGTCGGGTAAAAACGATGGTACGTCCATCCGGAGACCAGTCAGGACTCTCTTCGTATAGTTGGTTTAGGGTGAGGGGTTGGACATTCGAACCGTCCGCCTGCATCCGGTAGATGTTGCGGCTCAAAGAATCCCGTTCACTGACAAAGAGAATCTGCGAACCATCCGGTGAGGGATTCGGCAGCACATCATTGGCGGGATGATCAGTGAGTCGGCGAATCTGTTTGTCCTCCATATCAAGACTGTAAATTTCCGGATTGCCATCGCGTTTAGAATAAAAGTAAAGCTGGCGGTTGGCATCGGACCAGGCAGGACTATAGTCAATGCTGTCGTGATTCGTCAGGTTTTCAAGATGCTTACCGTCCGTGTCCATTTGGTAGATCTCAGGATTACCATCTCGGTTGGTCACGAAAACAATCCTTTCCTGTTGGGATTCGGTTTGATCTGAATCATCCTTTGGATTTAGCTGTCCACAGGAGGCGATCATCATCCAAGCAAATATTAGCGTCAGTTGCTTCATATCTTTTTGCGTAAAGTGTGTGTACATAAGCATCCAAAAAGAGAATTCAACGAATGGAGTTCTTGTGCTGCTCTTCTTCTTTAAAACTACATCTTTTTCTATACATCAAGGTTCAGTGAGCAGGGCCTTGACAGGGTCGAAATACTACATGTAGTTGACAAAAATCGTGCGTGTTACCATGTTTTATTTTGCCTGGCACCATACTGCAAAACCTTATAGATAAGATAACCTGCAACACAGGACACCAGGGCTGTGATCGCATAGTACCTGATGCTTCGAATGATAATCAACTCTCCGTCTATCACCCATTCAACAAAAATATTTGTCAATACGAGTGTAATGAACATGCCAAGGATCCAGGTAGATAGTTTCATAAGATAAGTGCGTTGAGGATCATTTGATACTTTTTAGTGTATCACTATCTAGACTCTCCCCGATTGTCTTCAAGTGTGTAAAGAAGATTTGTTTTTCCTCTTCAAAAAGTGGCAAACCGTCTAGGATAGTGACATTAATATTTTAGATAAAGCTACCAATTTTAGGATACAGAGACGTATAATTATTTGCCATCTTGGAAAACAGGAGCCCTGCATGATGGCATCTCAATACAAGGCTCTTTTTCGATCATCCGGAGGCTTCCGGTTTATGTAAACTCACGACAGTCAGGACTGCAGTTCCATTTACCCAATAGTAGTAGGCATCCAGACCCTGGAAGGAGAACAGAAACGGGGCGGTTACAAACATCGCGCCTACAAGGGCGTCGACCACCAGGTGCCCTTTGTACGGAATGATTCGGTATGCACCCAGTTGATGGTCAGTAAGAAGTGTCAGAAAGAAAGCGGCGATTCCTGTGACCACCGATAGCGTTAATGCTAATGAATTTGAACTTCCTAAACCCAGGACAAAAGGCAGCACCGTAAGTGCAATGGCCACTGGATAATCCAGATAGGCGTGCATTTGTTTTGTTACAAACTTCATCTTGACTTCGATTTAAGATTTGAAATATTGCTCTTCTACAATCTGGCCGTTTTCCCATACGGTACGCAGTATTTCATGCCAGTGTATTTTGCTGCCATCCTGCATGTCAAAATCAAAAGTGAATTCGGCAAAAGAGACATTTTCATGCAATGACGCATGATGGAGAGTGATACCATTGACTTTGGCAATCGCACCTGCAAAGCTTTTCATTTTGGAGAGCATTTCTGGCTTGCCATTGGTGGTGGTACCATCAAAGTCAATGGTTTTAGCATGCGGAGCGAAAAACCGGTCTGTTGCTTCTACGATTTGCCCTTTTCGTACCATCTCGTTTTTGGCCGAAAAGATTTCATTTAACGATTGTTCCATTTTTAATCAGTTTAACATGATGTGTCGGATTGACAAGACAAAAGTCCTCCAATTCCAACGGACTAAAAATGAAGCAGATCAAGAAAAGAAGTTGAACTAGTTCAACTCTTTTTACGGGTTTTCTTATTTCTGATTCGGGATAGGAATTCGGTAGACATACCCAGGTAGGAAGCCAAAGCGTATTGAGGTACGCGCTGAACAAAATTTGGATAGTTCAACAAAAAATTATCATAACGCGCTTCAGCAGAGTGTGTGAGATTAAACAAGATTCTTCGGTGTTCAAAAGCAAGACCTTTTTCAGCTATGATTCTAAAAAAAGTCTCAATGGTATGGCTGGCTTTTTTTAGTTCCTGCTCTTTGTGGTATTCAATCTGCAATACGGTACTGTCTTCAAGGGCTACGATAAAAAGGGTCGCAGGATGTTGGTAGAGGTAGCTGTTAAAATCTGAGACCCACCAGTTTTCAATAGCAAACTGAAGCGTGTGATCTTGTCCGTCATCCGTGATGGTATAAGTTCTGAATGCTCCTTTTATCACAAAAGATCTGTGCGTATTGATAAAGTTAGGCTGTGCCAGGAACTGCCTTTTTTTAACCTTGACTTCCTTAAAACAGGAAACGACTAATTTAGCCTCTTCCTCTTTTAAGGAGACGAAATTTTGTATATAATCCAGAAGTTGCTTGTGATTCATCGGCGTGTTTAATATACTTCCTCACATTGAAATCAGTATCATCGAAAAGACTCACGCAGGAAACAGAAGGAAACGCGTGATCATGCGATCTTTGCTTTGTTCCAGCGCGAGTGTGATCGGATTTAGTTTTACTTCATTTCCTCGTATTGCTCAAAGGTCAGTTCCTGATAGTTTTCAGGGTTGAAGTCAAGGTATTTTTTGAACGAAGCATCCTCATTATATTCAACTGCGCCCATAGTTAAGGTTAATCCCTCAATATACATGATGGTTTTTAAGGGGGCTCCGGTGTAAAATTTACTCAATGGTCCCATGGCTTCTGATAAGAATGGGATTTCATTCGTCATATAGGTTATTGAAAACACTTTGGTAAAATCATCGGGATGCATCGTGGTTATTTCATCACATTTAAACCCTAATATTTCTGTTTTTGAGTCCGGGTATTTTTTCACTTTTATTAACTCCTGAAACTTTTTCTCAACCTCTTCATTCTCCTCGTCCGAGCCTTGATAATCTTTCATCAATTCATCATAGCTCATTTTGAAGAAATAGTCAATTGAATCCCTGGTCAGAAAGTGATATCCTGCATTTTCTGACCTGTCATAAAGTATTCGTCTTACATAGCCTGTATCTTCTTTCACTATGTCGGCAGACCTGATGTGATTAAAGACCAATTCTGATTCCATGGCCGGCCCCATCATTTCAATATACATTTCTGCCACTTCCTTATTAACTATGTTCGTATCGGCTATTTCATATCCAATAAATCCCATTTTCAAATGGCCTATTACTTCTTGATCAGCTTTGTCTTTATCCACATGGCCGGAAGCTGGTATGGCTTTATTTGTTTTGCAGGATAGCATAAACAAAAGCAATATGTAAATAACGGGCATTGTGTGTTTCATGTTTGGATATTTAATCTTGTTCGTTGCATGTATTGATTTGTTTTTAAGCCATTTTCCTGAGCAACAGGATCACTATTCCTGTGGCAAAGGTTGCTTTCAGGTCATACCTCATGCACCACGCGAAACGCGCAAAGTGATCATGCATACTCCTCACCTATCAGCAGCCCTAATAAAACCAACAGCCAGAATATGACCCCAAACACAATGAGTCCGATTTGTCGGCCATTGTATGAGGTTTGCTCAGTCACCAACAATTCGGTGGAATGACGTTTCGCATAATTCAATGCCATAAACGGCGGGATGAGAAAGATAAAGCTTGCGATGGAGACCAGCCAAAACGGATCCGGCAGTCTCGACATCAGGTTGACGATTACAAACCCAATCAACAGGAGAACGGACGAGTAATTATTGTTGTAGCCTTTCTCTCGTGCATAAACTAGTATTCGATCCCCCAGAGAAATCAAAAAGAATATGCTAAAAATAGCTCTGGCGGCCGGCATGATATCCAGCCGATCTTTCTGACTAAAAAATCTCCAGGCCTTGTACATCCACCAGACATTGTAAAGTCCGAAAGAGACAATGCTCAACACGATGAATTTGTCTACGCTGATGACTTTTTGTTCTTCCACCAGGTAGTTGATGGAGGATTGGTCTTCTTCTAAAACAGAGTCCTGGTTTTCCATTTTTCTATGATAAAGGTGTAGTATGTATACTGAATGACGATGCTACGATGGGTATATTTTTTTGGCAAGCCTCATTTTACAAGCAACTTCCGGGTACGTAAAATCTCATGCTCAGTTGCAATCGATATAAAGTAAATTCCTTTCTCCGGAAAAATGCCGTTCAGTTCAATGCTTTGGGTCAATGGGGTTGCTTCATACACAAGCTGTCCGGAAGCATTGAATATACGCATTCGCTTTATTTTAACCGGACTGATCAGGTTGATCTGTTCATGTACTGAAGCAGGGTTGGGAAACAGGCTCACAGGGGTCAGCAAGGAATTGGGCTCTTCCACCTCAAGGAGCAAATCCTTGGCATACAAGCCGTCCTCTTTGGCTAAGTACAATCTGGTGTTATACTCAAAAATATCATAGGAGTAACCGGTCGGGAAGAGCTCCTCATCGGTTTCCCAACTCGAACCGGTAGCTGCATTTTTATTCCTTTTTTGAATCCAGGTGCCGTTTCCCGGCAGGTTGGTGATGGTGTATACATCAGTCGTGCCTACGAAAATATTGCGGTCCAGTCCATTGTTGGCACCGGTATGATCGTTAGTCCAATTCACCCCGCCATCAGTACTTCTGATAATCCGGTTGCCTGTGACCGCAAATAGAGTGTCTGCATGATGGACTATTTTATGGATGATCAATCCCGGTGACAGTACACCATAATAATAGCCGACTTCCCATTGGTTGAGATCAAAATTGTAATGATAGTAGGTGCCGTTTCCGCCCGCACCAATCAGGAGCTTGTCGGGTGTGGCCACAATAGTTTCCACGTTATGAGAGATGCTGGCAGGTAGCGCATTGTTAAAAGCTCCCCAGGTATTTCCCGCTGCTTCATATCGGTAAACGCCGCTCCCGATGGTGCTTGCGTATATGTGGTCCTCAAACTTTGCAAATCCACTGACAGCAGGTAAAGATGGATTGTACTGAGTCCAGCTGGCACCAAAGTTTTCGCTTGTAAAAATGCCGTGGTCCAGAGTGCCGGTGTAAATCGTTTGATCAATGATCTGTAAAGAAAAAATGCCAATCGATTGTGCACTTACTGTAAGCGCCTTCCATGTAGCGCCGTGGTCTGTGCTCTTATACAACAGGTTTGATGCCGATGCGGCATACAAAGTATCCTGCATGCTGGCAAGGGCGACTATATCCTGGCTGGGTATGCTGTTTATTTTGTTCCATTGCGCCTGCGAAAGGCTGAAGGAAAACAATATACCGAGGGCTATCGAAATACCTTTCATAAGATGTTCTGGTTGGTCTGTTTGTCTAAGAGTGTTGGTTGGTGCCTATCGACTGAGGGGCGCTGTATGGTTAGTTTTAGCCGAGGGTGATTTCGGGCGTTTAAATCTACGACTTAGGGCAGAAATGGAGGTTGGTATTTTTAGCGTCAAATGTTAAAATGGCTGGGAAAGCCGGGGGCTTACTTTGGGTGGGTTAGTGTTCGTGTTGTTGGTTTGAGGGAGGAGGAGGAAGTGCTTACGCGTAAGACTGTACACCATGGAAGTCATGTTTAGAGATGCATACATTGTGGGAAGGGTTTTTATAGCAAAAGGCCTCAACAGAAAGCGGATTTCTACTTGGCCTCCAGCGAGTATAAAAACGCATTAGCAGTAGACCTAACTAGTCTTTTGTCCCATAAAAACTGCCACTTATGTTCGTGGTTTGATTCACAAGTGACCATGTCCCGTAAACCACGCCTGTTTCCGCATTAAATTGCCCCATAGATTCAGCTCCGGTGGAAAAAACCATATTAAGCACACCGCTTTCAGTGACGGTTCCGGCACCGTTGCCTACACCGGATACTCCAATAAATGTCTGACTGGCAGTGCCATGGTCTGTAACAAACATGTCCCAGGGTCCTTCGTGGTCTCCTTCGTACGTCCCGCTCCAGGATCCTTCATATATAGACGTATCCGGCGTTTCGGGATTGTTTTCTTCAGTATCCTTGCTGCAGGAAGGAAGCAAAAGAGTGAGCAATATAGCGGCGAATAACAGGTTTTTCATAATTGGGTAGTTTAGGAAATGATAACTACCCTAAAATAAGAAATTCTGAGGTTTTGTGTCTGTTAAGGTGAAAGCGAATACTGCAGCATGTATATGCTTTAATGCTTTGTTAACCAGAAGGTACAAAATTCATTTTTCAGTGCTTCGACCTATCAATACTCCGTGCGTCAGAAATAAGATGCGCCACAATTCTCCAATCACCCTCTTTTTTGAACAATCGATGATGGGTGGTTCGTCGCGGGCCTAGTTCTTCATCGTTGTTTAGTTTTTGACCTTTCCGGGAAATGGTCGACACTACCAGCACGGTGTTTTCCGCAATGTATTTGAGTTTTAACGACGTTTGTTCCGAGACACCGGCCATGACAAAGTCCATTTTAAACACCTCGGTCAGGTATTCGTTAATGGCTTCTTTCCCCACCATGCTGAATCCAAATGCATTCGTAAATTCTGCATCATCTGAATACCATTTAGCCGCGAGAGCAGCATCTTTTGTGCTCCAGGCGGTATTCCAGTCTTCTATTTTTTGAACGATAAGTGTGCTGTCATTTTCTGATATGACTTGCGCCATCGAGCTGAAGGTAATAGTGAGTAGCGGAAACAAGAGTAGAATATTTTTCATCGATTTTCGATTACAAACCAGGCGATGTATTTTCATTTACACGGTATAAATGAAAGGGAAATTTTAGGCTCTCTAAAAATACATATTTACCCAGTGGTTTCTTGAGGGATTTTATTTCATACCACGGTAGCGTGCCAGGAGTCGCATCGAGGTAACGAGTATTGTACGAATCATCATGTTGCAATGTTTTTTAAGCGGAGGGCTTTACGTTTATCTTCCCGCCGATTGCTTTTAGAACTTTCATAATCGTCTCGAATTGTGGTTTTGCCCCATCGGCAAATGCCTTGTACAGGCTCGGTCTGCTCATTCCTGTTTTCTCCGCGATTTTTGACATTCCGATAGCTTTTGCGACATGTCCGATGGCAACAATCAGGTCAGCGCTGTCTCCCTCTTCGAGAACGCTATTGAGATATTCAGCGATCATTTCTTCGTTGTCGAGGTAGTCCGCAATATCAAATTTTGTTGTAGCCATGTTAACTGATCTTTAATGTGTTCCAGATTTTCTTTGCCTTTTTAATGTCCTTCTGTTGACTTGATTTCTCTCCGCCGATTAATAAAATAATGATTTTGTTTTCTTTCGCTTTGAAGTAGATCCTGTATCCTTTTGCATAGTTAATTCGCACTTCGCTGATGCCATGACCCACAGGTTTACAGTCTCTAAAATGTTCATCGGTCTCTAACTTTTGAATTCTAAAGAGAATTTTTGCTTTGGCTCGAATATCCTTTTACTTTCTGATCCACGTATCGAATTCCGCTGTTTTTTCAATTTTGAACATATTGGGGGTGTATCCTAATGGATACAAAATTAGGGTGTTTTTAAAAAACAGAAATGACGGATTGAACAAAACCCAATTTGCTCCATAATGCTCCACAGCGCTTCAGGCTATCTGGTATAAGGACTGCCATATCAGGGACAGTGTTATGTAGGCTTATGAAAAAATCAGGGACTCTACGATTGCCATAACCTGGGTGAAGGCATTTTATTGAAGGGAGTTCTGGTGGTGTAGCATAGCCCGCTTACGAGTTCGCCGCTGCAAAATAGCCCTCAAGCGCTGTTTCATGCTGGATAGCAAGAGATTCGAGCTCTGTTAATGTATGTTTCAACTCTTCCTGCGTCCACAATTTGGTCTTCTCAGCGCTGATGACATATCCTTTGAAAATTATCATCGTTCGCTTACTTTTCTTTTCTACCCGGTATCCATTTTGTTCCAGCTCGAGTACTAAGTTTGATGATTCCGTATCAAAAGCAGAGTAAAACGTGAATAAGAGTGATATCGCTTTGTCGGTTTCAATTCCGTTTTCATTCCAGAACTTCCAAAAATGCGGCACGCTTTCTAAAAGATCATTTTTATCCATAGTTCAGTTGATGATTTTTATTTCATACATCAGGAGCGAGCAAGGAGAAGGAGTATCAGCAATAAACATAGGGGTTTCATCACCTGAATAGTTTAAAATCCTCTCAACAAATCGTATCCGGAATATTTAGGTAAGCAATACGGTATTCGTGGTAACCATTTATGGGTACAGACCTAATTGCATATACTTTTGTGTAACTAAATCTTTGTACGCGGTTTTCATATCTAAAGATAGGAATGATCGATCAATCCATTCGAGCGCTTTTGCCTGATGCTCGACCATTCTGGTAAAGCTTCCCTTTATCTGTTTTGTCGATAGTCCCAGCCCACGGCCTAATGCTTCAAAATTTTCCCTCTTCAATTTCTTTTTCTTACCGGCTAATGTCAAAGCAAGCTCTTCCGGATCTTCCGGGAATATAATTGAAACATTCAGCAAATCATACGCTGGAGACAACACCCATCCTGAAGGGCTTTCGATCAGGGAGAAGTTCTTCAGGTGCATGTCATTATTGCCGGTCAAGAAGGAAAAGATAGCCAGATCAAAGTAATATGTTTGGTCGAGTAACGAGTGGTTTGAATAGTGGCCTATGGCTTTGCCAACTTTCTCCATCGAACTGATGTACTTATCAAATGCTTCTGTGATTTGATACATATCGATCATGTGCAGCTTTTCTCCCGTTTCTGTCCTGTCTGCGCGTTTCGTTATATAGGCAAGCTCCCCGGAGGACAAGGGAATTAAAGAGGATGGTACAACCGGGATTCCGAAAGATTCTGCGATTCGCATGGTGACATGCTCGTTTGCCGGCATTTCGGGAAACGTATCGGAAGGGGGTTTGAAAATATACTGTCCTCCTAATGCCCCAACCACGGTCAACCTTGAGTCGGATTCTTCCCTGGTTTTTTTGATCAATGACATGGATAGTTTTGCCTGAACACCAGGTACAGCGACACTTCGCTCAACTACCTGTTTCGCAAGGGTTTCTATCTGGTCGAGCGAAAATTTAATGCTCGGAGGAGTTTTTGTTCCAAAGAATTTGAAGGAGCATTTCTCGTGAAAGGCATTTCCGGATTCAACATGTTCATAACAATACAAACACCTGCTATTCATTTTCTTCTATCATAGGTTTTACACTCACAGCCCCAATACAGTTTTGACAGCATGCCAGGAGTAATCCCATGCGATCATTTTTATTGATTTTCCAGTTTTCAGAAGCTATTTCCAGCAACCAGCCTTCCGGGATTAATCCGTCAAAAAATGGAAAAAGTCGCTTTTCGGTATATGGTTTTGTAGTCACAGGCATTGTAAATGTGATGAAGTCATCGGGATGATCATTTACATACCTGTCATCATATTGAAACACATACTCCCCATCATCCGTTTCAATAATAATCCCGGCGACAAAATCTTTATAAAACACCTTACCTTTTCTCATTCATTCAGTGCTTTTTGATCAACCGGGGCTAGTGTATGCCCAAACATCTGAAGGACTAAGTTCACCTTGGCCATATTGAGGTTGGTTTTGCCTTGCTCGATTTTACGTACCACCGTAAGGGCAACGCCTGTGCGTTCGGCAAATTCTTCCTGCGTCAGATTCACTTCCTTTCTTCGGCTTTTTACAAATTCGTCAAGCTTCATTATTGTATGCATATAGATATAATACTAAGCTAATTTGCTAAATTATATGTAAAAAGGTATAAAAATATAATTGGTATTAGAATTATATGCGAATAGATATAAATATTAAATAGTAGCACAAATTATATTTTTTTGCATATAGTTATTGTGAAATGGGACAGAACAAATCGCACCAGGCTTTATTGGTATCGAATGCCAATAGAGAATCAACGTGATTTGCATTGTCAAATCAAAGGCTTCTCCAATCCTGCTTATTTTAACGATTATCACGTGCCGGAACCCGAGGATTGATCCATCCCTGGGTATCCAATTCAATTTCACTGACGGCAATTTGAACCGCTTTTTGGGAGAGCAATCTGGTTGAATCGAGTATCGGGAGGGGAGAATTCTCACGGTTAATAAGTAAAGGAATTTCCGTACATCCTAAGATCACGCAATCCGCTCCCGAGTGTTTAAGGTCTTCAATGATGCGGATAAACCTATTAAGGGTTGTCGGCTTGAATATGCCCTGACATAGTTCGTCGAAGATCGCTCCATTTATAAAGGCGCGATCATCCTCATTGGGGATTAATCTTTCTAAGCCGTTTTTTTTAAGCTGATGCGCGTACACCGGTCCGGTCATGGTCCACTTGGTACCAAGCAATGCAACTTTTTTCCATTGGTTATCCACAGCTTCCTGACAGACGACTTCTGCTATATGCAGTCCGGGTATGGGAAGGGAATGGATGATTTGTTCAAGCACCACATGCGCTGTATTATCCGGGCAGATAAAAAAATGTGCTCCGCTTTTTTCTACTTCGTGTACACCATTACGCAGGTGTATGGCGACGTCATCGTAATGGTCAGCTTCCCAGGCGGGCATGCTCAGTCCCATGGGTATGGCACTCAGCACAATATTGGGATGCATGTGAGGCCCGAGTCGCCTGCCGCCTTCTCTGCAGGCTTCTAAGAAACACAAAGCGCCCCCTTCATAGCTGTGGGCACAAATTCCGATTTTCTTAAAGTTGTGTATGTTCATTTTTTCAGTAACCTATAGTTTTATTTTGCGGCATACAGCGGGATTTTTGAAACTGATTTCTTGTCCGCCGATCGTAAATTTGATTAGTTGTAATATCCTCATATGTAAGTTGTCAACCCGAATTTGTTTTAACCGATGTTTTACTCTCGTGCTTTTTTATTTTACCAACTAAGTCTCTTTACAATTAGCGTTTCATTGTCTGTCAAGAAACCGACATAGTAATAAACTCCGCCATCGTCTTCCATTGAGAATTCGCTATCAATTTCCAAGTTGTCTGTGTGTTTTAGTGCTTTGGCAAATTCTGTTGTGTGTAATTTCTGTCCGTTTTCTTTAAGTCCTTTTTCAGTCAAGGTCTTGGGTAGGTTGTTATAAAGGTCTCTTCCAACATTGATAATCGAAATTGAAGTGTAGTCTCCAAAGTGGTCTGGATAGGTGGCGGACTTGTATTTAAATTCAGCATGTTCTGGTAATTCAATTCCTGTTACTTCGGTAAAGTCTGTTCGATAAAAGTCTTCGTTTGGATAAAGTGCTGAATAAATCAGGTATGTTATTATCAGAATTGGGGTCAGCGCAATCAGTTTTAGGCGCTTGTCGTAATTTTTCCTTTTTATGAAACGATAAATTAAACAGGAAAGTCCGATCGGGATTCCGATTATCAGTAGAAAGGCTAATATTAGAAGAAGAAAATCCATTTATTCTTAATCAACGGTGTTTTGGTTGCGCATGAAGCACAGCGATCAGAGCTACCTGACGTCAGTCCACACTTATCGGAGACAGCTTCCCGGTAGCGTTCTTTAAAAATACGGCCTTTTTGTTTGCTTTAGCTTTGGCGATGACAATTTGTTGGTTGAATCCCTGCTAGTATGCAGGTAGTGTTACCTGCATTTTTAGGTTTTCTAATAAACTTCTGAAGTCTGTTTCAATATACCAATCTCCAAAAACAACGGAATCCACCATGAGCTAATAACTATGTACCACACAACGCATAATGATCACCCCTTCACAAACGTCTTTGTGCCGATCACTTTCTTTTTGCTCATTAGAGAAAGAATATATGTACCGGGGGCCAGTGAAGAGATATCCAATGAGCGATCATGCTGATATAAAGCCTGCAGCATCGTCCTGCCCTGACTATCGTATATTTTCCATGATTCTATGAGGTTGTGGTCTGTTTCATCAATGAGGAGTTCCAGTATGTGCTTTGCTGGATTTGGAAAGACAGAGAAATCAATCTGTTTCTGCGGGTTTTGTACATCTACAGCCGGGAGGATTACGGTATTCGTCTCATTTGTCAAAATAGGATCATTGAAATCAAAGAAAATATCAGCTTTATTTGGAATGCTTGTGCCATAATCATACGATGAAAATGGTTTTACCCTGAACTTTAGAAACCCATGGGAAGCAGCTTCATTTGTCGTACTGTCTGGCAGAAGTATATTCTTAAAGTCTGCTATCAGGAAAGATCCATCCGTGATCTCATAGGTATACGGATGACTGGAAGTGAGCATTTCGAGTGTCATCAGATCCAAATAAGCAGATAGCGGATCAATAATGCGAACGTTGAACGCTGTGTCCGTGCCAGTATTCTGGAATCGGATATGGTAATAGATAAACTCATCCTTTTCAACACGATCTGACTCCCTGCCATCCTCATTGAAGGATCGCTTGTCATTCGGATCAAACGAGCCGCGATTAGTCTGGCATTCAATCGAAGATGTCTGTATGCCAGCACAGACATTTTCAGCGATGAGTTCCCCTGACAAACAATGTTCCATGCCGAGTTCGGCCTGGCAGGATAGTGTAAAAAAGATTCGGAACACCAGATCAGTATTTAGTTCCAGAGTACCCAGGTCAAAAGAAATCGTTGTTGCATCAATTTGGTTGTGAGGAATAGACGCAGACTGGAATTCAAAAAACTGATCAAGCTGCAAAACCAAGGTAGTGCCGGTGCTTACCTGGGGCCCGGTGTTTCGCACGCGAACCGTATAATAGTTTTCAAAACATCGACGGAGTAAGGGAGTCGAAAAATCCAAACTTAGACTTGCACAATTATCAGTGGCTTTTGCAAGGAAATCGACGTTAGCTGTCGATTGATTGTCATCTACTACAACCTGGATGTCATCTTCACAAAGAACCCACCCGGTGCCGGGTGGTTGAGCGCTGACCGTATACTCACCATTGGGTACCGAATAACTGAATGTTCCATCAGTCCTGCTGATACCTGAGTGAAAGAAATTTGGTCCTGCAACGGTTACGTTCCAGAATGCCAAACCGGTTTCACCCGCATCCGGAATGCATTCCTGTTCCTTATCCTGATTTACCCGGCCACTCAGTATAGCAGGATATGTAAGCGTTCCGACGGACCTGAAAATACGGGTATTATCTATGATAGCAAAGACATGATCGTTTTCAGCATGTATGAAATATCGTTCACCATCCTGAGGGAGTCCGACATATGATATCGGTTGAAATTCAATTCCGTTAAAAACCTCAGCGTTACTCTGACCAAAATTGTACAGCGCTGATCCTGTAGTAAAAAATGACCAAGCATTGGTAGGATTGGGAAATGGACCAAGTGATTCAATATTTTGTCCAAAGTAGTATCGCAAGAGGAGAAATTCAGATTGCGGGCCGCTGTAGTCCTTTCCAAGCATATATACAGCACCATCCTCAGTAATCTGGCTATAAATAAACTCTATCTGGCCTGCCAGAATGTTCATATCGACAATTTCAACCTGACCAGTGATCGAATTGATTTGGGCCACGATGCCAGCTCCGACAAAGGATGGATCAGCAACGTATATGTAGTTGTCAACCAGTCTTACAACAGGCTCCGATGAGAGTAATAACTGACCAGCCCAGTGCCATAATTGTCCATTATCTAATGTATAGAAACAATGTCCTCCATAATCATAAATGAAGAGCACATCGTCATCCAATACATATAAATAGGTAAAATTGAACGGCGGAAAAATCCCATTGGGCCAATCAATGACGGTAAACGTCTCTCCATTGTTTTGGGAATGGAGTATCAGACTATCGTTTTTTGTATACAAGTCACCATCTGGTGAATGCTGCAAGTCATAGATTGAAGCCGCATTCTGGTTACGTAGAACCCATGAAGAACCTGTCACTGGTTTTCCAAAAAGGGATTCCTGTGTCACAGCACTTTGAAAACCTGTGGATGACTCATCGATGTCGAATAAAACTGTTCCGGGTATCGGGGTAATCTCTTCGAATATTATTTGAGCTTCAATAGGTAAATACAAAGCTAGGACCATAATTAGGGATAGGGTTCTCATGTGACAGACAAATATTTAAAGTGTGGTTTAGAAAAATACATTTGACCAGTTCAATAGAGCATTCGTAAGATGTATAAAATGCCACGGGCTACCCGATAGCAGACCCACATACCGGAGGCTTTGCCCTGGTAGCGATCTCTAAACTTACGGCCTTTTTGGTTGCAATTACTTTCGCCGCGGCATTTTAATAATTGTAATAGCCCTGGCGGATGAAATTTATTGGTTGGAGTACTTGTGGTGGGGCAGCTTTTGTTATAGTGTCGTTTTTTCTTCTATTAGTTTCCTTGCAATTTCATAGCAATGGTCACGATCACCAACAAGCCCCATGGTTACGGTTGCAATTTTATACAGTCTCTCTGCAATCTCTTTTTCTGGCCTGCGATCCATTAGGAGTTCAACAATAACATGAACGTAATTTGAGTATTCATTTCTCGGTGCGACGTCATTTACGCCAAGAGGATCCCAGTCATACCAAAGAATCTTATCAACCAATTTCCATGTTGCCTTTTCCTCCTCCAATTCCATGTCTTCGGCTATGGTTGTGGGGTATTCAGAGAAGTAAACATTCATTCCGATTTCACCCATTATTCGCATTGATTCAGAACTCAATACTGCGCCCCCACCACAGGCATCTTTTCTGATATCAAAACCAATGTCAGCAACATATTTATCAGGTGGTAGTGTTTTAGCCTTTTTACGTAACCACGTTTCCAGCGCATCGATTTGAGTAGGCAAGTCCCAAATATCATTGCACAGCCAATCTACTTTCTCAGACGATTCCTCTTTGTAAATATTTATTGGCAAAATTAGATTGTTTTGAATGCACTAAAACTCCCAGATCAAGCCGCCCTTGATGACATGCTATACGTAGAAGTGGCTGGTTTTATTGAGTTGCTATATTCTGTTCAAGTTCTTTTGCGATGACCGTAAATATCTACCATCGGTAACTGTTCAGAAAATTCACCACCTCGACGCGCGTGTGCACCCCCAGCTTGTTGTAGAGGTTCTTCAGGTGTGTTTTGATCGTATTTTCTGAATTATGACGTTGCTCAGCAATGTCGGGTATGGAAAGACCCTTGTCTACTTCAAGCAGGATCTCATATTCCGTTTTGGTAAGGCCCTGCACAAGATCCTTGTTGATCAGCGTGAGGGAAGGGGTGTGTTGAGCCTGTTTCCTGATCGCCCCGGCCATCGCCATTTCGATGGCTGGCGCAAGATCGGCTTCTTTGAAAGGTTTGACGAGATATGTGGAGGGAAATGTGTCTGCGGCGCTGGCTACAGTCTCCCGGTCCGAATAGGAGGTCAGAAATATAAACGGGATACCGACCTCTTCATTGATGCGATGCGCCAGATCAATACCGGTCATCTCGCCTTCCAGGTTGATATCGAGCAGGGCAAGGTCTATCCGCTCCCCATGCAAATATTCAAGCGCTCGATCTGCCCGGTGTGTCGGCCCTAACACTCTGTATCCCTGCCCTTCGAGCGCCAGCATGAGGTCGATAGCGATCGTGGGGTCATCTTCTACGACAAGAATATTCAATTGGGCCATGATTAGGCGATGCGCGTTTGTAATGAATTGTGTTGTGATTCGAATTGCAGGATCACATGGCAGCCATCGGAATTTTCGATACGGATATCTGCCTCCAGTCTTTCGGCAAATGAGTAAATCAGTTGCATGCCCAGTGAGCGGCTTCGCCGAGGCAGACTATTGATCGGAAGCCCCGGACCATTGTCCCGGACAGCCAGGGTGATCAGCGAGCCTTCGTGCGTTAGTTCAAAAAGCAAAGCGGGCTCGGGATTTTCTCTAAAGGCATACTTAAATGTATTTGTTATCAGCTCGTTGGCGATCAGTCCAAGTGGCACCAGAGTGTCTATATCCAACAGGAAATTATCGATCCTTTGGGTCAGATCGAGTTTGTTGTCCGGGCCGAGATAGGAATTGACAAGGTGCTCTATGAGTTCGGTAAAATACGGGCGCACCCGCACGCTCCTGAGGTCCTGGTTGTCGTAGAGAGTTTTGTGCAGCAAGGAGATCGAATGAACACGTTCCTTCCCGGTATTGATCGCCTGGATGACCGCGGCGTCCTTTTCGAACTTACCCTGGAGATTGAGCAGTGAGGAGACTACCTGCAGGTTGTTCTTGACGCGGTGGTGGATTTCCTTCATCAACATCGTATTCTGGTCCAAGGCCTTTCTCAGATCTGCGTTGACACGCTGCAACTGCTGGTTGGCGCGTTGCTTGATGCGGAAAGCAAACGCCACACCAAGGATAGCCATCAGGGCCAGGATCAAACCGCCGACCAGGGCCCAGATCTTGCGGCGCTCTTTTTCGATCTGCAGCTGATTGATCAGTGTTTCGTTTTTCAATCTGGCAATCTCGGCATTCTTGAGATCTGTCTGGTATTTTGCCTCCAGGTCATATATCAATTGTTTCTGATCGGCCCGCGTCAGGTATACCTGTATATCCTCGATACTGTCGGCAAGTGCATTGGCAGATCGCCAGTTTTCAGTTTCGGTATAGAGTGCCCGAAGTTCACGATAGGCCTTGAGCTTTGTCGCCTTGCTATTGCGTTCATGCGCATAGTTCAGGAAATTGTCGAGCTGATGCCGTGCCTCCACAAAACGCCCTTCAGCCATAAACAATCGTACTCTGGCAGTATAATAATCCTCCCGGTTGTCTTTGAATGGGATCAGTAGGAACAATGAATCCGCTTTGCTGACATACCTGCGCGCAGCTGCGGTCTTTCCCTTTTTGAGTTCTAAAAGTGCCAGGAAGGAGTACGCAGAAAGGAGTGCACTTTCATGCTTCCGTTTGATCGCCAGTGGGATCGCCAGCTCAAAGTGGACCTGGGCGAGTGAGTCCAATCCCTTCCGGTAGTACAGTTCCCCGAGTCTGGCATTTCCCGTGGCAAGAGTGCGCGAGAGATTATGGTCTTGACTGATTGCGAGGCACTTCAGTTCATATTCGATCGCCTTGTCTAAGTCCCCGATCTGGCGGTAGACCTGGGCGAAACGGACAAAGATCTCCGCCCGTCTGATCACGTTATCCTGGGGAACAAATGGAATAGACCTTAGCAGGATGTCGAGTGCCGCGTGGAATTTATTTTCCCGTATCAGCAACTGGAATTTCTGCATATAAAACGTGGACCTCCATGTACTGTCCAGCGCTACCCCGAGCACAAAGGCCGAATCGATGTAATACCGCGCCGAGTCAAATTGCACCTGTTGCAGATAGCCGACCCCGATATCTCCCAGGGTATGCGCAAGCAGGATGGGATCACCGGTATAGGGCAACGATTTCAACCCATACTTAATCTGGTTGGTCACATCTCCCTGCAATTTGTACAAGAAGGCCAGGCTGGCATATCCATTGGCGATCACATCGTCATTGCCGATTTGCTTGCCGAATTCAGCCATCTGCTCGTATAACACCAATCCTGTATCCGGATCGTCATGGATGAGCTCCTCGATATAATAGAGGTAGATGAAGGCAGCCTCCACGCTGTCAACGGAGGCGGGATCGGCGATCATTTGTTCAAACGCCACTTGCTTCTCACTGCGTTCATCAGTCTGTGCATGTCCCGACACATACACCACAAGGCAACACAGCAGAGTCAGACAGGTGTTGATGTAAAGAGCGGGTACCATCCTAAATAGGTTCATGGTTACACAATATCGCTATTCATCTTCAGATAACCTGCTCAGGGCTTCCTCCAGTCGATCCATGCGCTCAGTAAGTGTTTGAATCTCTGCATCCTTGTCCGTGAGCGCATCATTGAGATGACCGATGGTTTCCTGTTGTTCCTGGATGGCTTTGATCGCGATCACACCAAATCCTGCATAATCCAGGAGATAGCGGTCTGCCTCATTATCATAGGTGACGAGTTCCGGGTAAATCTCGGCCACATCCTGGGCGACAAGACCAACATATTGTTGCCCGGTGTTGTCCGCTTTGAAGGAATACGTGAGGGGTTGCAATTTGGCAAAGGTTTCCCAGTCGAAATGGAGGTCCCGGACATTTTCCTTCAGGCGTCTGTCAGATAGGGCGCTGTAGGCTCCCGACACATCATCAAAGGTGCCGATGATCCCGACGGAGTCCATATAGATCCTTAGGAATCCGTTACTGCTGGAGATGTAAAACCTCGCCCATTCTTCTGACACGGTGTTTTCCAGTTTCAGTCCGCCCGAGCCTCCGCTGTTGATATGTTTGATATGTAGATCGCTTTCAGGATTATTGGTGCGGATCCCCACTTTCTGGTTCTGCGTGAGCGTCATGATATTAACGTCGTGGTGCCGGATATCAATGTTGCCCGTACCGTCCGCATTGATAAATGCGTTGTTGCCGCCATGTCCGAATTCGATAAAATCCGTTTCGCTTTCCTGATAAGCACCGCGCAAGGTACCGACTACCGAAAGCGCTTCTTCTGGCGTATGGGTGCCGATCCCGGTCCTGCCATCCTTGAGGACTGTTACAGCGTTAGCACGATTGCCAGAACTACTGCCATTCCCGATCTCGAAGATCGGATCGGTATCTATCCAGGCCGTATCATTGCCTCCTCCGATATTGTATCGGCCAAGTGCGAAGGTGGCGAAGGCATCAGCTTTAGTGAGCAGTCCAATTGCCATTGAATTCGTGGCATTGGCTTCAGCAAAGTTTCCCAGGGCGAAAGCTGCACCACCGGAAGCAGACGCGAAATTACCGGCGGCAAATGAAGCCCAGCCGGTGGCCTCAGAAAGCTGTCCGGAAGCAAAGCTATAATTCCCTGAAGCCTTGGTATTCCAGCCGGCGGCAAACGAAGTCACACCCAGCCACTCTGTGTTCCAGTCTTCTGAATCCCAAACGCGACCGGCCCTGAATGCCGCTTTGCTTTCGTCAAAGAAAAACAAACTGGCACGGTGTTCGACTCCATCTATCGGTAGGGAGTCAAGTCCAAACACAAAATCATCGAATGTTCCGCCAGTATTGTAGACTGCGTTGCCGTTCAGGGCAAACTGGCACACTTCGTCATTCTCCCAGTGAAGAGCCCCGGATCCGTCAGTAGCTAGCACCTGCCCTGACAGTCCATCAGCATTTGGAAAGGTATAGTCATTGAATGACACGGTCCCATTCTTGAGGACCGTGACCGCGTTGGCACGATTAGCAGCACTGCTGCCAATCCCGATCTCGAAGACCGGATCGGAAGCCGTCCAGGTGGATGCGTTGCCACCCCCGACATTGTAGCGCCCAAGGGAGAATGAAGCATACGCATCGGCGTCCGTTTCGATACCGGTGGCAAATGCACCATTACCCTCTGCATCCGTCGCCAGTCCTGTGGCAGTAGCGTGATCACCGGACGCAGATGTCAGTTGGCCGGCAGCAAAGCTGTAGTCGCCACCGGCATCACTTGAAAATCCAGTCACCATTGAATAGTCGCCGGAAGCTGTGGCAAAGCTTCCGAAGGCAGTGGAAGCGGTCCCGGTCGCATTGGTGAGTTCGCCTGCAGCAAATGAAGATGACCCGTTGGCATCTGTTGAGTTACCAAAAGCAGCTGAGAACGCACCGGATGCCTGTGTGGCGAGGCCCGCAGCAAAAGACAGGTCCCCGATATTCGCCGGGCTCCAGCGATCGCCGCCACCGGGTTGGCCCGCTCGAAAGGCACCGCCTTTGGACTGATCGAAAAAGAACAGCGTATCGGATACGTTTCCTGTCGGTAGCTCATCGGCTCCAAAAACAAAGTCGTCTTGATCCGGCCCGGTACTGCGAATCACACCGCTGGAACTTTCAAATATGCCGAGATCTTCCTGCCACGATAGCTGACCTGCCCCGTCAGTGGCCAGTACCTGGCCGGAGACTCCTGCGGAATTAGGGAAAGCGTATTCTTTGAAGGACACCGTACCGTCTTTCAGAACCGTCAGTGCGTTGGCGGGTGTGATCAACGTGCCGATACCAATCTCAAAAATGGGATCGGTTTCGATCCATGCATTCGGGTTGCCTCCACCAACATTGAAAGCGCCAAAGACACTGGCGTATTGGGCATCTGCTTTTGTCCATTGCCCTTGGGCAAAGGTACCCTGGCCATTCGCCTGGGACAGGAACCCTGTCGCCAATGCGTTGGATCCCGCAGCCAGCGTACTCTGTCCTGTCGAGAATGCGCCGCTTCCCGTGGCCTTGCTTTGGAGACCATGCGCGGCTGCATAGTCGCCGGTGGCAAACGAAGCCCATCCGTGCGCTACCGAATGATCACCGCTGGCCTTGGTATTCCTTCCAGTCGCGAATGAATAGTTGCCGATAGAATCCGGTGCCCAGTTGAAAGAATTGTCAAGTGCTCCGGCACGAAAAGCGGATTTGCTTTCATCAAAAAACAATAAGTTTTCGAGGTAGAATGACCCGTTTTGCGGCAGAGAGTCCATACCAAAGACAAAGTCGTCATCCGTCGATCCCGAGCTGCGTACGGCACCATTGTATTGCTCAAAGATTCCGACGTCCACGATACTGCCTCCCCCGTTTGAGAGCATGATGGTGTCCCCTGATTTGGAGATGGTTTGGAGTTCATTGGACGGGTCAGCATCCGCATCGTTCACGTCATCCGTGTCATCCGCGAATCCGGATGGGATACCTCCCAGCGTTGACCATGTTTCAATTTCGTTGGCCGGATCATTGTCGGCGTCATCGACCTCATCGGTGAAGGAGCCGCCTCCATCCGAGAGGGTCACTGTGTTCCCGGTTTTGGAGATGGTCTGCAACTCGTTGGCCGGATTATTGTCTGCGTCATCGACCTCATCAGTGAAGCTCCCGCCGCCGTTTGAAAGGGTCACCGTATTCCCCGTTTTGGAGATGGTCTGCAGTTCGTTAGTTGGGTTATTGTCGGCGTCATCGACAGAGACACAAATCGGCATCCCGATAGCATTGAATCCTTTCAGGACCTCTCCTGTCGGGCACACCTGGTTGCTGGGCACGAAATCAGAAGCGTCGTAGGTTGTGTTGGCATCAATGAAGGTGCCGCCGCCGTCTGAGAGGGTCACCGTATTCCCTGTTTTGGAGATGGTCTGGATCTCATTGAGGGGATTCGCGTCATCGTCTATACGCACATCTGCCCAGTCCGAGCCGTTGAAATACCAGAAGGACATGGTAAGCGTATCAAACACCAGAAGTCCGGTAGCCGGTGTGGGTAGGTTCAGGCGTTGAGTTGTACTCATACGCGGAATGAGCAGTCCTTTGTCAGTCGCTGAAAGATCCAGAATGGCAGAGGTGTCCGGGGTTGTCGTGCCGATACCTACACTTTGTCCGAAACCTGCATGGGCGGCCAGAAGCAGCAGGAATATGAGTATGTGTCTTGAAGTCATCTGTCGTTGATTTGGTTGATGTGAACAAAGTTCAACCGGGTGGACTGGGCAGACATCACCCGTTCAGGGTATTTTGGGATTGATCATTGGCCGGAGTGATGAATTCGCTACCTGGGAACGTCACGCATTATTTGATCCGGGCAGTGAGACCGATGACATCATCTGTGTTTATGCAGATTCTGTTAATGCTTCAAAGGCTTTGGCTATGATCGCTTTAATTTTCTGATTAGTTTATTACCTGATGTGTACCGAAGGATATGGGGTGGGTTTAGCTGGTTTGAAAGGGTGGCAACGTTTCAGGCTACCCGCTATCCGAAGGATGCTTGTAAGTGGGTTAGCCAGTATAAAAGTTTGAGATTCCTTGCATAGTGTTGGATCGCTGTTTACAGGCTGGTGAGTAGCCGCTGTTATGCCGCGTTTGATTCCAGTGGTTGTATGGCTCCAAGTTCTTTTTGATTATTCTTCTTTTCTTCTTCAAGGTCATAATCAGCTTGGAGACCCAGCCAAAATTTAGCGGTTGTGCCAAAATATTTGGCTAATCTCAACGCAGTGTCGGCTGTAACCCTTCGGTTACCTTTAATGATTTCGCTTATTCTGGTTTGCGGAATAAAGGTTTCTTTGGAGAGTCGATAGGCTGAGATTCCCATTGGATTAAGAAATTCCTCTTTCAGGACTTCACCAGGATGAATATTTTTAAGTGCAGCCATAGTTCGATAGTTTAATGGTAATCAATTATGCTAACGTTTGTGGCATTGCCACTTTGCCAATTGAAAATGATCCGCCATTGCTGATTGATCCGGATACTGTAATACCCTTTCCACTTTCCCTTCAGCTTTTCAAGCCGATTGGCCGGAGGAATGCGCAGGTCATTAAGATCCTGAGCATTGTTTAGCATCCGGAGCTTTCTTCTGGCAAGTTGCTGGATGGAAGTAGGCAGCTTGGTTGACCGCTCACCAGCCCAAATCTTCTCTGTTACGCCGTCACCAAAGGAACGGATCATTTACTTCTGGTTTGCGTTACTAACGCCAAAGGTAAGTAAAAAATTTCTAAAAGAAAGACGAGTGTGAAAATGCGGCATTACGTTCCGGGCTACCCGACGGCAGTCCCGATAACTATAGGGATGCCGATAGTCTGTCTTTGACCTCCGAAGCTAGCTAATGTTGGTGCAAAGCCAAGCGGAGGAGGTGCTCATGTGTTTTTCTTTAAAGGTAAGGTTTGAATGCTCTATGAATATATCCCTGCTGTTGTAGTAGTTTTTGTTGTATGTCGTTAGCTTTTTTCTTTATAATTGACAAACATATTCACAAGATTTTCAAAGAAAGCATTTGGCAATAGTATAAACAGTACTAAAATAAAACCAAAAACTACTGCTTCAAAAACAATATCACCTTTGGTCGTCACATCTGCTGGATTTCGAAATGTAACATTGTTAATTTCCTCACCTTTTCGAAGTGTTGCAATCAACGAGAAAGCAGGCTTATTGATTATCGCTCCGACTTCAAATAATTCGTATGAAGCGTGATCTCCCTTTTCCAATAAAATTGGGAACTGTCCTCTTTGCCTAATTGAGCTAAACAATCTGTAATTTCCCCGTCCAGTAGGGTAAGGAACATTGATAATTTTGTCGATTTTGAAGTTAATAAATTCCTTTTGATAGAGTATATCCATTTCTCCTCTTGTATACGTTAAGTGATCTTCATTATACTTTAAAGCGATTGATCCACATAAAAGTACCAGGGCGATAAATAGAAATACACTTTTAGTTTTCCTTAATTTCATTTATGCCATTTTGTGCAATTCAAAAGAGTGAGGTATTGATAACCTACAACGTCTTGTGGCACCCGCCATATTCCTCCACGATCAGGTGTGATGTCGGACAACTAAATCTACAACATTTGCCAGAGACGGAGATCGAAATATAAAGGGTGAAATGTTAAGTGATGGACGAATCCGGATAATGTATCCTCAGCAAAAATGAATGCGAATTCGGCTAATTAACACTCGTGATGTATCACCTGACGATCGTAACATTACCAACTTTTGATTGCAGCTGTCCATCCGGGGATTCGAAAATAATCCTATACACAAAGACACCGGGGTTTAAGGGTTGGTTGTGCCACGATCCATTCCACGCATGAGCGGGATCATTGGTCTGAAAATGCTCGTCCTGAAAAACCAGGTTTCCCCAGCGATCAAATATTTCGATTAACGCAATTTCCTGCGCAATCAGGCGACTACTGATCATAAACAAGTCGTTGATTTGATCATTATTAGGGGAAAATACATTCGGGACATACAACACGGAAGATCGGTCCACAAGAATCTGCATATCATCTGAAGCCACGCACCCAAACAAGTTGCTCACGGTAACCGAATAGGCAGAAGTTATTAGAGGAATAAATGTCTGGGTCAGACACGTAGCACAATTGATATTTTCAATACCACTCCATTGGATGTTAGCCAGTGAATCATACGGCACATTCACAACAGCCTGGATAACCGCGGTATCCCCCAGGGGTATCATTTGATCCTCCCCCAGATTGACACTCAGCGGGGCAGGGGCAGCGATCAAGATCATTTCCTGTACCTGGCAATCATTGGCATCCAATGCCGTCAGTTGGAAGGAACCGCCGGCAAGATTTTCAAACAGCGGAGTAGCTTGCCAGGAGGAATCATTTAGCGCAAAGAGAAACGGGCCGGTTCCTCCATTAGGATGGATTTCTATAGTGCCATCTTCATCATCAAAACATGCCGGAGGTGAAACCGTGAACGTGATGCCGAAAAGATCGGGTTCCTCCAATTGCACAACAGATGAAATGGTGCATCCATTGCCATCTGTCATCGTTACTGCATATTGCCCGGATCCCAGCCCTGAAATAGACGCATCCGTTTGTCCGGTAGACCATATGTATTCAAAAGGTGATGTTCCATCTCCTGTGGCCTCTATGCTTCCATCCATGCCTGCATAGCAACTGATTGCCTCTCCATTATAATCTGAAGTGATCACCAATGAGAGCGTCGGTAATGCAAATAAGTTGGTGACTTCCCGAATAATGCTGTCGCAACCTTGTGATGAAGTCAATATTAAAAACTCGACACCGACTAAATTAGGATCGCAGGTTTGGTTAACGATGACGGTAGTGTCCGGAGGTGCCAACCCAATATGAAGCGTGACCAGACTATCACACCCATATTGATTGACATGATACGCGTTAAAGGTTCCGGTCTCATTTGGATCGCAAGTGAAAGAATCCTGTAGCGTGTGATGCACGGGCAACAGATCTACCACGGTAGTGATGACACTGTCGCATCCATACTGATTGAAAAAGTTTTGGGTGAAGATCCCGGATAGATTCGAATCACAGGTAGTTTCAAACAGTTCAATGCTGTCGGTAGGGAGCAACAAGAGGTCGCTGATAACTATGCTATCACATGTATATTGGTTGATAAGATTGTGTATCTGCATTCCTGCAAGGGAAGGATCGCATGTGGTGCCGGAAATCAGCGTGGTATCTGGTGGAACAAATACCTGTGTGGTGACAACAAAGCTATCACAAAGACCAGCGGTCATTAAATGTTGGGTCATTGTTCCCGCACTATTGGCATCGCAGGTATAGAGCTGTACAAAGGTTGAATCCAGCGGCTGATATCCGATCGTGGAAAGGACGACACTATCACAACCATCAGCGTCTGACAAAGTGAGTGAAAATATTCCCGTGTCAAGCGCATTGCAGGAAACGAATGACAGCCAGGTGGTATCGATCGCAGGAAGGCTGTCCGTAATTGTATAATATTCTGTGACGGTACAGTTGGAATTCTGTGTAATGGTCACGGTATAGAGACCTGCGCTCAGGTTGAACAACTGACTGGTCGTATCTCCGGTAGACCATACGTAGGTATACAGGCCCGGCTGAAGGATGGAAAGCTGTATAGATCCGTTAGCGGACTGGCATGATGAGTTTGGGGACAGGAGGCTATTGACCGAGAAGGTGCCGGACACAGTTGTCACGACAATGGTATCGATGGTTTCACAACCGTTGAATCCGGTAACCGTCACGATGTAGTTACCCGCTGTAAGAGAGGAGATGTCTTGGGTGGTCATTCCATTTGACCAAAGGTATTCGTAGGGGCTTTCGCCGCCTATCACGGAAAGGTTTATACTGCCGGTTGGAAAGCCGCAATTACTGTGCGTTACATCAGCTGTCACCTGGTGAGTCAGCGTGTGATCTTCTATCGTATACACCTGATTGATCTCGCACGCGCCGGCGGTGATCGTGACACGATAGGTGCCACCCACGATATCAAATAGATCTTCTGTGAACTCTCCTTCAAGCCATTCAAACTCATAATTACCCTCCGGTGCGGGTGTTAAATCAATATATCCATTTGGCGGGTCACAACCGGTATTGTCCATAACCATTCCGGTGACCGTAAAGAGCGAGTCAATATTGGGTATCAGCACCTCGAGTGTCGCCTGACATCCGCCAAAACCAGTCACCGTAACGGTACTGATTCCGGGAGGAAGGGACATAGGATCCTCTAAGGTTTCGCCATTCGACCAAAGGAAGGTAAAAGGTTCAAGTCCTCCGATGACTGTGAGATCCGCTTTGCCTTCCGACAATTCACAATAGGTCGGCGTGACTGTTGCAGAGAGCATGCTGATTGGGCTGGAATGGTCCAGCACTTCAAATGAGGCGATCGCCTGGCACGGGGATGGCCCGGTGATGGTAACCGTATACAAACCGGGCTGCAGGTCAGACAAATCCTGGGAGGTGGATCCATTGGACCATTCATAGGTGTAAAAAAGCTGGTTGGGGAAAACGATAACGTCGATTTCACCACTGCCTTCCGCACAAGCACTATCGGCTATAATGACGTCATCGAGGATGATGGTGTCTATATTCGGTACGGTGAATGTCTGGACAATCGGACATGTCCAGCCTACGTTATTCGATCTGGTAATCGTGACGGTATAGTCACCGGCGGCTAATTGGTCCCGGCATTCTGAATTCGAGCCATTGTCCCATTCAATGTTGACCTCCTCAACATCAGGGTATTCTCCGGGGCTAATCGTCAGACAAATTTCTCCAATGGATTGACCGCAATAGGTAGGTGTAATCTCGGGTGTGGCTTCCGGGCTCACCGGTAAAACTCCGGGATACATGCCTCCGCAATATATCGTACATCCTGAAGTATCTATGATCTGGAGACAATACAAAGCTAATCCCAGTACCATAACAGTATCTCCATCATTAGGCCCTATAAAAATCGGGTCAAAACCAGAGGAATCGACTAGTGTCCAAATGAATTGCTCCGGAACAGAACTGCCTGACCAAGTTGCCCAGAGCATAGAGGTATCATCTTTACAGAAATTGTCAAAATCCCAATGAAGCCCACCTAAATATTCGTTTGCCGGATGACAAGGGTCGCCAAGGCAAGGCGGACATACTGGTTGCCCTTGGGCATAAATCGGTTGGTCACTTAGGGCGAGGAAGAAAAACAGGAGTGCTATGCAGATCTCCTTAAACATATTCCAAACTAAGAAAAAAAGCTGAGAAGGTCGGAGGAAAAATTCCTGCGTTGTCAGATTTTAAAGGAGTTGGTGGACACAGGGCAAAGCAGCCGGTGAGACAACATCCAATTTGATCAGTCGTAGTTTAGGGAATGTTTTACGCGAAGCTTAGGATCCGTGACGACAGGTGACTTGGGTAGGTAAGTACTGCAGGATTCTGGGGGTAGGATTCTACGTTTTCAAATGACGATGGAAAAAAGTTATGTCATGAGTTTCGCGCTAAACAATCTAGGCTACCCGACGGCTGGTTAGCAACCAAAAATCTGTGCCTGTGCGTTTGCTTTCAAATATAATGATATCATCGATTGTGCAGTTATCAAAGCGGTCATGAAGCCAATGTTATCGGCTTCTTCTCAATCCAGCAAATTCTGTTCCCTAAGAAAATTAGAAAAACTCCCACCTAAAATTCGAAATTCAGCCTGAAGAATATCCTTGGAGGTAACAGCAATACCATATGTACTTGTTTCTGTTTTGTGATAAATTGTTTTTCCATCCTTTTCAATTGAATCTTCAGTTATATAGTGCAAATCTAATTCTGATTTATCCGTGCCGATTACAATTCCACATATCTTTCCCGTTACATTGTCGAGGACAAAAGCACCAGAAATGCCACGAGGACATGGAATCGAAAGCTCATAAATGTTCGGAATTGCTTTTAATCTATAATATGGCCTACGGGTAATGATGTATCCTTTAAAATCTCTTCTGAATATTCCAGGTGGTTCCTTACTTAATGCATGAGGATATCCTGTAATCAAAACATCAACCAAGCTGTCAACATATTTGTCTGTCCAAGGAAAGGCTTTTTTAATTATATGCTCAGTTCGAAATACGCTAACATCTAAATCTTCATTTGTTTCCCATTCTTCAATTTTAAATGGGGACCAAGGTTGTAACGACTCTGTAACTCCTAATGCGAAGAAATCAAATTCAATAGCTTCTTTCATCACATGACCTGCAGTTATGTAAAAACCATTGCCAATGTAAAAGCAAGTGCCAATAACAGATTTTACATCCATTCCATGAGGATCCGAAATTAATTTGCCTCCAAGAAGTGGAAACGATAAAGTATACCCATCAAGCTTTGGCATATAAATCCTAGGAGGTGTAATTTAGGTAAATAGTAAAATTAATTTTCGAGTGCTCGCATTTGCAGATAACGTCCTGGGCGCTATAGGCAGTGTCGTTCAAAGTTAATCATCTTTGAATTGAATTAAACAGTTTCATGGTATGGATCTTTGTGTGGTTTGTTTTGAACCAAAGCGCATAACCTGTATTATCGGTAGTTGTATGCATTTTTCCTATCAAAGTGATTTAGCCACATGATCTACTTGATGAATTGCCCATTTTAAAGAATGTCTGAGATCAAGATTTAGGTGGGAAATATTCGTTTAGCCTTTGTATATAAGCGATCTCTCTACCAACGGCTTTGTTCTCGGCATCAAAGAGAGAAATTCGATTGAGCTCCAATTCAAAAACTGCTTTCGCTGCTTTGCTAAACTTTATAAAAGGAAAGGATTCAACAAACTCCATCGATGGTATGATCAACCAATGCGCTTTAGCAACCTTATGACGAAGCTTGTGGATGGACATATGATAGACATACTCCTCAAGCAAACTATCTAGTTTTTGAGCAATTTCCTTTTCAGTTAGGTTCGTTTTCGAAATGTCTGTCATCCAATCTTTTAGTCGCAAAAGCTTTCTCCTGGAGTCCTCGTCCTGCTTAAATTCAACCAGTTTCTCTAATGGTATGTCTTTATCAAGTATAGGGAATCTATTAATAACAATATCTAGTACATTAATGGATGGTTCCTGTGAACTGAGGAAAGCATCTATTGGGATCTGGAGAATAGGGGTATGCATATTAGGTGATCCGGCATTCAAATATGTATTAAATGCCCTACATCCCAATTGTTCTGTTGCGAATTCATGTAGATAAAAATCTTGAAGTGTTTTATCATCAACCGGTGTTGGACTTGTAATTAATTTTTCATGCTTTACCTTCAGGGCTTTATATGCTTCGTAGAACAAGCGAAAGAGCTTCTTATTTTCTGGATTATTTGCACTCTCGAGGATGAAGTCCGTCATAGCATCTATCTTCGCTTCCTCTATTAGGTCATGCTTGCCTAGAAAATCTATTTCATGATTGAATTTATTAATCTTATCAAGCAGTATCTCTGAAGTATTAAATTCATTGAACCCAAATTTCTTGATGATCGTAAGTTTATCAAAGTAGAGCAACTTTGATTTTATTGAGTCTTCATCAAGTATGTAAAATTTATTGATTACTGCAACACCAATATTCTGCATGTTTCAATTATTATAGTAAATAGCAAACGCACTCAATTTGAAAATATCTTTTGGTCCTTAGTCTTTGTAAATGGCTGTTTGAGCGATTTAACACTCAGAAGTATTTATTTCGATATACATCAAGAACGGGAAATATTTAATATTCCTTCAATAATGTCAAATATAATTTTGAAATGTGTAAAATCTTCTTCTGTTCCATTATCGCAAGCCCATTCACAAAAATTCTTTTTCTCATCCTTGTTTATAACATTAATCTCCTCTACGTATGGCTCACCTCTTTTTGTGCCTTTCGTCTCTTTGAAGTCTACAAAAGCATTTTTATGTTTTATTGCCCTCTCGATTGTTGCTTTTGGAAAAAGATTTTCTATTCCTCTCTTTATAGTATGCCCGTTTATCAAAGGTATAGTTCTTCTATAAACATGTCCAAAATCTTCATCACTACGATTGGCGTCACAATCATAAATGAGAATTTTTATTTGGGGACTTGTTTCCCAATTATTTTCGGTCAGAATTGACCAAAGTTTATCAAGATTGTTACAACTCCCTCTTTGTCGAACTTCAATTCTACCTAAAAGATCTGTTTTATTCAGTAATGTCGCCGCCTTATTGATAAATGCTAAATCATGGTCACCCTCAAAAAAAACTATAGGTTTTAAGAATATTGTTTTTTCTGCTTTTGACTTTACTTCACCTTTACGCCAAAGACGTCCATAGTTATCGGAGATCGTAATAAAATTTTTAACAAGTTCATCTAGAATAGCATAGCATTTATCAGTATACCCTAGATTAATTAAGATTGGCGTTTCAGTTATGCAGTAGAAATTGTGGTTAACTATTTGAGTTTTTCTATACTTGGGCGTTTCAAATAAAGCAAAGGGATTTATAGGTTCATACCCTTCATATTCCTCTAAATGCCTGTATTTTGACCTTTCCTCTTGTTTAAAATATTCTTCTGTATTATTTTCAACCAATTTATCATACTCTTTTTGCGAAGTTGCATCCCACTCAGCAATTTGCTTCATGAAATATTCCTTGTCGATTAAATCTCGTAAATTATCAGTTTCGGTACTTAAATCTGTAAAAAAGGAATCAATTGTTTCCTGGGTAGTCGTATTTATTATCTGAAGGATTTCATTTTCAAAGTTGGGAAGGCATTTGTGGTAAAAATCAATATCTGAATCAGTATCTATAATATTTTCTGATGGGTTTCTTGCAAGTTCATTTGTAATATGTTGGATTTTGTCTTGTTCAAAGAATTGTAGTAAACTGTTATAGGTTAAATTTTTAAATGGAAAAACTAAATTCATATTGCTATTTATTTCCAATAACGGTCCGGCGGTACCCGACGGCCATCCCGATAGGGTGGCTGGCGTGGTCACCGCTTGTTCTATGCCGCATTCATTTTTCTAATAGATTCTTGTGCCCAGAGATATTTATCAGTAAATCTCCACGCAATCAATTCACTTCTATTCAATTTAAGATGTTTAAGAAGTATTTTTACTTCATTTTCCATTTCGAGCTTAATGTCAATTAGTATAGTATCCAAATTTCGTGAAACCCAATTTTTAAGCTTCTTTGCATGGTAATAATACTCAGGAATAGATTTTATATTACTCTTACTGTTTATTTTAAGGCTGTTAAGTACATATGAATCATATGGCATTATTTTGTCGGGGTGCTTTATGAAAAGAAATTTTGAACTAAATGAGATAGGCAAAGACTTTCCTGAGTTTCGTGTGTTGGATGAAAGCTTTTTTAGTTTTAGTTCTACCGCAATCTTCTCTACGTCGCATACGAGCTCATTTGTGTATTCGAAGTCGTTTAATAGGGTTAAAATTTTCAGTTTTGCTTCTTCACCCTGGGCCAAAGTTCGAGCTACTGAATACTCATTAACGAACTTCATGAATCCAAATTCTTCTGTTAAGTAGTTAGTTGGATTTGTTTTGCCGATAATAAAGTCGTGTAGTTTTTGGCAATAGCTCAAGTCTGAGTATAATTTCTCATTAACTTCTTTAATAGCTAAGTTTCTTACTTCTGCAATTATCATCTTAGTTGCTTTTTTTAATTTGTGGCATAGAACTTGTATATGCCCGCCACCCCATAGCGCCTTACATGAAAATAAGCATGTAACGCGAAACAAAATAGCGTGTAACCAACCCTGCTTTTTAAGGTCGCAATTATCACTTCTGTAAGTTAAAGCTAAAATCCATTTGGAACTGTAATCAACAAGTAAAATAGTAGCCGCTCACCGACACTTCCTCACCATCCGCACTACCTCCCTCTGTCTATCATCCGACAAAAGAAGTTCAGGATCCTCTGCCAACTCCTCTATCTCCCGAAATGACACGAACTGCTCCTGGTAGAAGTCCCGATAAAAGTCCCCGAAATACCGACAGAAATCCTGATAGTCGCGCAGCACCTGCAGCTGCTCACAATGCCGATGGTTTTCCAATCGAAGTGTCTCCACAGCCCGGTAGTGTTCAATGCCCTCTGTTGTCGATGTGTCGATCGCAACCATCACATTCCACCGCATACAAGGGAAGTCCTCTTCTTCGGACTTTGGATCCAAGCCCGCGTCCAATAAATGAGCAGCAAAACGAAGCCAGAGTTTGGAGAGCTGTTCCCGGTAATATGCATTTGCGGTGATATCTGTCGAATGGTATTTAGCTTGCCAGGGGAAGGATCTAAGACGCAGGAGCAACCCCCTTCTTCCCACTATAAAATCCTCATCAAATTGTTCGCGAAGTGAATCCAATGCCACATCACTTTGGCTCACTTGCGCTAACATATTTTCGGAAGGGATGCTTATCATCGCGGCCAACAGGAACACACCAAACCATATCGAATGCTTATACATGAGCTTCTATTCAGCGGGAGGAAAACAAACCATCATGCGATATCACTTTTTGTCGCGAATGGATTTCACGAGGTAGTAAAGTATTGGCAACATCGTCAGCCCTAAGGTGATGGGTAGGAACCAAACACCAAGCCCATCCGATTGCCCGCGCACATTCCGAAGTATAAAATAAATGATCAGCCCGAAAATGAGTACTATAGTCAACTTGAGATACCGGATCAATCGCGTCGCCTGCGTATACTGCCTCAGATAATTGTCCTCCGTGATCGCCGTCGGATAATTAAATATATGCGGATACCGATTGAGAATCGTCATGCCCACAAACAACACCGATAGAATAATCGGGATGCCGAGCAAAGTCTGTTTGTGTCCATACCCATCCGCCTCACCCGCCGCATTGAAATGGGTGGGAATCGTCTCCGGCAGCGAACCATAACTCGTCATAGACAAAATCCAAACCGCAGCGAGTAAAACCCATCCGGCTATCTCCGCAGCCATATCGATGGAGGTCAGGGGTATGTCAGCCTGGGGTCTTTTTTTCATAGGGTTCTTTTTTGTTTTTAGGTTCGTCAGTCCTCATTAAAACTTTGCACATACTCTTCTATTGGTCCTAGGCCCGTTTCTTTGCGCAACGCGTCGACGTGGTCGGGGTATTCGAGGTCGAACAACTTAAAAGTATCACTTTCTTCATCAAGATATAGCTGCGTGCCATAGATTTGTTTCATCCCCTGATCCAGTCGGTTGCGATCCGTAAAATAAGGCAGCAAAGCCACGGTCGCTTCCCCGTGATGGATCGCTTCCATGATCAGATCTTCATATTTCAGTCGCATAGCAAGCGGGCTGTGATGAATGAGCAGGAATGCCGCATCCATGTATTCCGCTCCCACCACCGACAATCCCGGATAGCCCATACTGTCGAGGATGACAGACAACCTTTGCTGATGTATGGAATCCCGGCGCACCATTTCTTGTATCACAGTCTGATACTCATCTGGATTCATCTCATCATCCAATTCCACGCGAATCGCCTGATCCGCCTCTTCCATCTGACGTAACTCTTTGGAGAGTCTTGCGCTAAAGGCATCCTGATAAGGCGTATCGGGATCTTCAGGAAATACGTGATACCTGACTTCAACCACCACATTTCGATCTGCAGCTTCACGCCCTGCATGACTTTCATTTTCGCCTTTGTTGACTACGATCAACGGAATATCTAAAGGTTCAAGAATAGTTTTGACCGCATCAGCTCGTTTTCCGGCAAGGGTTAAGTTGTCAGCATCGTCACCGATGACGGAAGCCTGTCCGGTGATAGTAACAGACTCGACAATTTTGTCAGACACCGCGGAAAGGATTTGTTCTTTTTGCTGATCACCTAATGCATATTGATTGGATGCAAATCGAAAAGTGAGTGTGTCGGTTTTAATCTCACTTTGATACAGCGCCACTTCATCAAACAGGTAATACAGTTCATTTGCATTGAGGCCAAGGTAGTCGTAGGTATGACCGAAAAAACCAAAGTACAATTCATCCTTTGAGGGTGTGCCCTTTATTATTGTTTCAACTTTATACCAATCCGCATAGCTCGTGTCTATAGGATGAGGCGCTTCGATGGGAATAATCCCGGGTTGATCACGAGGCGTTTTAAACTGACCGGTAAAGACATGCGTGACCGTGGCTGTATTATAAATCGGAGGCTTTCGAATGTGGAGTGACAACTTATAATAGTGTCCAGCCATCATCGGATTCCGGAGTCGGCATTTGATGATCTCATCATAGCGCAGGCCAAAATAGGTGATCCCGTGACTGCCTTTTTCCGGAAAGCGGGATCTGAATTCTGCGTTATGCTGACTCACGCCCACCGGGATTACGCGATGATTGGATTTGAAAATATCAACCGTCTTTTCTACGATCTCCCAATCTTCCGGCATGCCGTTTTCCCACGCTTCCAGGCTGGGGTTGAGCACCAGGTTGTGTTGGGCGGCGATACTGCCTGAACAGAGCAGAAGGATGAAGAGGAGTTTTTGCATGGATGAATAACTAACGTCTCATTTAGAAAATTCTTACGCATTGAGGAAATTGCTCACCACGTTCAATTTGGGCTGAAATGGTCGCTACCCGTGATGAAATTAGCGCTATTCTGGTGAAATTTGGAAATGCTTCTATCATACTAATTTGTTGATAAACAGCATATTACTCTTAAAAATATCTTAAAAAATAGGTATTACTTGCAAAAATGATAGTAATACTATTATATTTACATTGAATTTGATATTAAGTTCTGCTCAGCCGGGATGCAATTACGTGGTTTCAAGAGCTGTAGAAATGGACTTAGTTACATTCTATGAAAACTAAATGTCAGAGATAATTAAATGTACATCCTTTAACGGAAGATGAATCCACAAATCGAACTCACCACTACACAACGTTTCTGGAATCTGCTCAAACCGGATCGAAAGGAGATCACAAACGTATATGTGTATTCGATCTTCAATGGATTGATCAATCTGTCTTTGCCTTTGGGCATCCAGGCGATTATCAATCTCATTCAGGGCGGTCGGGTCAGCACTTCATGGATGATCCTTGTGATGTTTGTCGTACTAGGCGTAGCTATTACCGGTGTGCTGCAGATCTATCAGCTTCGGATCACAGAAAACCTGCGGCAGAAAATATTTTCTCGCGCGGCTTTTGAATTTGCCTACCGCATTCCCAAGATCAGAATGGAGGCACTCTATCGACACTACGCCCCTGAACTGATGAATCGCTTTTTTGATACCATCTCCGTGCAGAAAGGATTGTCGAAATTGCTTATTGATTTTTCTTCAGCAGCACTTCAGGTTACGTTTGGATTGATCCTCTTATCGCTCTACCATCCGTTTTTTATTCTATTTGGTCTGGTACTGGTGGTGCTGGTGTATGCCATTTTCAGGTTTACCGGAAAGAAAGGCCTGCAGACCAGTCTTAAAGAATCCAAATTCAAATACAAAGTAGCGCATTGGCTGGAAGAGCTGGCCAGAACACACACGACATTCAAGTTGGCCGGAAAAAGCGATCTGCCTTTGCAACATGTTGATAAGCAGGTTGGCGACTACCTGCAGGCGCGAGAAAGCCATTTCAAGGTGTTGGTACAGCAGTATTCACTGATGGTGATCTTTAAAGTCCTGGTTGCTACAGGCCTGCTCGCGATCGGTGGCATACTGGTCATGAACCAGCAGATGAACATCGGACAATTCGTTGCCGCGGAGATCATCATCCTGATGGTGATGGCGTCAGTGGAAAAATTAATTCTCAGTCTTGAAACCATCTATGATGTTCTGACTTCCCTCGAAAAAATCGGACAGGTCACAGACCTTGAACTTGAAGCTACACGAGGAACCGATCTCGGGCAGCACAGCCCGAACCCGGGACTGGAGGTTGAGATGGATGCAGTAAGTTTTACGTATCCGGGTGCACAGAAAAAGACCCTGAAAGAGCTTTCAATTCATATCCGCGAAGGAGAGAAATGGCTGATATCCGGACCCAACGGCTCCGGAAAAAGCACGCTGCTGTTTGTCCTGGCTGGTCTGTATCGCGTTCAGGAAGGATCGCTGATGTACAACGGAATTTCCAAAGCCAGCTTGCACCCCGATTCTCTCCGATCTGTAATAGGTGATTGTCTGTCACAGGAGTTGTTGTTTGAAGGTCCTTTGTACGATAATATTACCATGGGAAAGGAGGAAGTCACCTTCGATGATGTGAAGTGGGCTGTGAAACATCTCAGGCTGGAAAAGTTTATTAGTTCACTCCCGGATGGGTATGATACAGTACTCGATCCGCAGGGCAAACGATTGCCCAGGAGTGTGATTCAGAAACTACTGCTGGCACGAGCGATAGCAGATAAACCAAAATTGCTGTTGCTCGAAGATGTGTTTGAGCACATTGAAGAAAAGGAGCGAAGAGAGATTTTCGACTTCCTGACGTCCAGTGAGAATGCATGGACGATGGTGACCGTATCGTCCGATCCTTACATTGCCATGTGTTGTGACACCATTGGGTTAATGCAGGGCGGTCAATTGGTACGCACAGGCACTTTTGATGAAATGAAAAGTATGGTAAACTTCAAAACGAGAAGCCATGCTTAACATTTCAACAAACAGTATTAACGAGTTTGTCGACCGGAATAAGTTTCGCGCACTCCGCGAAGCAGAAGCCAGACAGTCCGGAAAAGTTTTGCTGAGGTTGCTGACCTTCATGTCCGTCCTAATCCTCATCACCATGTTTTTACCCTGGACGCAAAACATACGGTCTCTGGGAAGTGTCACGACCTTGAAACCGGATCAAAGGCCCCAGACGATTCACTCCGTCATTGCCGGACGCATTGAAAAGTGGTTTGTACAGGAAGGGGATTTTGTAAATCGTGGGGATACCATCCTCTACATCTCAGAAGTTAAGGATGAGTTTTTCGATCCCAACCTGCTGACCCGAACGGAAGAGCAGTTGCAGGCAAAAGAAATGTCTGTCAATTCGTACATGGAGAAGGTAAAAGCGCTCGACAGCCAGATCGATGCGATGGTACAAACCGGAAAACTGAAACTCGAGCAGGCGCAAAACAAGTGGCAGCAGGCATTGCTTAAAGTGCGAAGTGACAGTATTGAATACGAGGCGGCGCTGATTAACTATGAGATTGCCGTAGAACAGCATACCCGGATGGAGCAGTTGTTTCGCGAGGGCCTGAAATCAAAAACAGATTTGGAAACGCGCAAACTGACCATGCAAAAAGCATTGGCCGATAAAATCGCGATGGAGAATAAGTTGCTGGCCAGCCAAAATGAAGTGCTCAATGCGCGGGTGGAGATCACATCGGTTCAGGCGCAGTATCGCGATGGTGTCTCCAAAGCAGAATCAGAAAAGTTTGCTGCCTTGTCCAACATGTACGATGCTGAAGCAATCGTCACCAAATTGCAGAATCAGTACATGAACTACTCCGTTCGCACCGGATTGTATTATATCACCGCACCACAGGATGGATACGTGACCAAAGCAATACAATCGGGTATAGGTGAAACGATTAAAGAGGGAGAAGAGATCGTGAGCATTATGCCGGCCCAATACGAACTGGCGGTAGCTATGTACATAAAACCTATCGACCTGCCCCTGATGGAGAAAGGACAGGATGTGCAGATACAGTTTGACGGTTGGCCCGCTATTGTATTTTCCGGATGGCCCAATACGAGTTATGGTACCTACTCCGGAAAGGTGTTTGCCATCGACAATTTTATCAGTGATAATGGTATGTACAGGGTGCTGGTGTCACCGGATCCATCGAGTTATCCATGGCCGGATGCGCTGCGTGTCGGCGCGGGAACGATCAATATGGTCTTGCTGAAAGATGTCCCGATCTGGTATGAACTATGGCGAAAGATTAATGGCTTTCCGCCGGACTTTTACAGAACTGAAACGAACCAGATAGAACCTCAGGTCAAATGATACGAAGCATTTACATAGGTGTTATGCTCCTGTTGTCAGGCAGCGTACTGGCACAGCAGGACAGTGTGCTTGTACTGAGCTTCGACAGATATATGCAACTTGTCAAAGATCATCATCCGGTCGCGAGACAGGCTGCGCTGCAGGTGCAACTTGGAGAAGCGACATTGTTGCAAAGCAAAGGCCTCTTTGACTTGCAGGCGTTTACCAGTGTGGCGCAGAAGTATTATGATGGTACACAATATTATAGTAAGGTAGATGGAGGACTGAAACTGCCCACGTGGTTTGGCCTCGAACTAAAGAGTGGCTATGAACAAAACGAAGGGGTGTATCTGGATCCTGAGCGAACGACTCCTAGCGGTGGACTTTGGTATGCCGGTGTTTCCGTTCCGGTCGGACAGGGATTGTTTATTGATAAGCGCAGAGCAGAATTAAAGAAAGCCCGGTCGTATGTCAATATGACCAAAACGGATCAGCAGATCATGTTAAATGATTTGTTGTTTGCCGCCGGCAAAGTGTACTGGGATTGGTTTTCCGCTTACCAGAATCTGGAAGTGTACAGGGAAGCGCTTTCGTTGTCGCAAGTGCGATTTGAAGCGGTCAAACAAGGTGCTGAGTTAGGAGATCGACCTTTTATTGATACGCTCGAAGCCGGGATTCAGGTGCAAAACCGATTGGTAGGTGTTCAACAAACGCAGTTAGATTTTGCCAATGCAACGGCGATGTTAGAAGTCTACCTCTGGGCAGAAGGTGTCGTTCCGTTAGAGCTCGAAGATAGTACAGTTCCTGAATCCATAGCAGACATTAAAGCCAGTGCTGCAGATGAAGCAATTGCCGAAAGTTCAGACAGCCTGATTGCTTCGCATCCTGAACTGGCGCGTTACGGATTTCAACTGGAGCAATTGGAAATTGAAAAACAATGGCAGCGGGAGCAAATGAAGCCGACGCTCAACCTGAACTATAATGCGATTGCAGAGCCTGTAGGAGGTGATCTGTTTTCTTCTTATTCGATCAACAACTATACATGGGGCTTGAACTTTCAAATGCCACTTTTTCTTCGCCGTGAACGAGGTGCGGTTCAGATGGCCGAGCTCAGGATTCAGGAGACTGTTCTCGATGTAGGACTTAAGAATGCTTCGCTGATGTTTAAGGCTTCTGCTTCATTGAATGAATGGAATGCCACAAAAGAACAGGCGGATGTGTATGCACGAACCGTGCAGGATTATGCCGGCTTGCTGGAAGGCGAGCGACAATTGTTTAATTCAGGCGAGAGTTCCCTTTTCATGGTCAACGCGCGTGAGTTAGGCTATATCAACGCACAAATCAATCAAATCGAAATACTGGCTAAGAACCAAAAAGCAAAGCTGTCTGCGGCGCATGCTTTTGGTCAGTTGTGGAACCAATAAACACCGCTATATGATTCTACTTAAGATTTCGGGAAAAGACGAAAAGCAAATCGAGGAAATTGCCTCACTGCTTTTGAAGGAGAGGCTTGGGATTGATATGAATATTGAGGGTCACCTTGAGCGTCTTGCGTATGAAGATGACAAGATAGTCACGGAATGGGTGTGCCTGCTGACAGCTAAAACAAAGGCGTTACTGTTTCCAACCATTGATCATATGCTCAAGGAAAAATATGGCAATGAAATTCCGGAGATATATTCAGTGCCAATCGTAAATATGGATTTCGAACAGGCAAGTCAGTTAGTCAGTGATGTGAAGGAGGTGTGATATAAATGGTGTTTAACTAATTTAATTAGCCCTAGGACAACCAGCAGTTTCTTCTGCTTGTGAGGTTGCTTTCCCTAAGATAATTGGAATCGCGGACAATAAGACTGGATTTTTATTCCTCTCAGTCGTCCGGACGGAATCGTTTCGCACTGTAGGAATACTTTAGTTTGTGGATATCCCATTTGCCATAACTTGCCGGTGTCTCATACTTTTGCGCCAAAATCATTTTGACACCATCCGTCCGCAGGTTGATCATCCCATAGCGCGTGAGGAAGGAATTCAATTCTTTATTGATTTTTTTCTGCTTTGCTTTCAACTCTTTGATAATCGTTTCATCAGTGGCTTGCTTAATCTCTTTTTTCAGTTCGTCCAACTTACCCAGACTAGCGGATATACCTTTTAATTTACTGTAGGTAAATTCTTTATTTGATCGCGCCAGCTCCGTGGAGAATATCAACGGCTTATCACCATACCCACATTTCCCAAGCGCGCCAATCGTATCCGGCCGGGGATGCGAATAACTTTCATCATCTCCGGAAGAGATCACTGTGGCAGATGCATTCAGGGATTTCACAAAGTCGTAATGAAAATGATTGCTCCCGTGATGACACGCCTTGGCCACATCCACGGTGAGTTCATCGAGACTGTTTTTCCCTTTATAATACTTATGGATTTCTTTTCCAAATTCCGTATTGACATCACCGCCCAATAGGATCTTTGCATTGCCATACTTTAATTTAAGGATGACGGAATGCCCGTTTTTATCTTTCCCCAGGTCATTTATGGTTTTTAAGGAGTCCTTTCCATTGGTCTGCTTAATGATCGGCCCCAGGATTTTCATCGAATATTCTTTGTTGTTTATCTCATTAGTATCATCATACCCGGCGAGGTAATTATCATGTGTGGAGAGTGATGTGAAGTGGACATTTGGATTGTGTTGCAGAGCCTTAAACAATGTCTTACAGTAGAGCGATCCATCACCTTTACGGTTGTCACTTTTGTTGATAATATTTAGCATATCCGCCGTAGATTTTACCAGCCCTGTAAGGTGCCCGTTTTCTACTTTTCCCAATCGGTTTTTTCCAGGCCGCTCCACCAGGCCGTTGTGGTAAATATCGTCCACCTGCACCTTGTCATTGTCAAAGATTCTTCCGAAACCCAGGTAGTGATCCGAATCGGAGTGACTGATGATGACCTTAAACGGATATCGAAGGGGAGACTTTCGGTCATACAGATTAAACCGCCATGCGAGATACCGCACCATATTATCGGTCTTGCCGGCATCGATGATAATGTGTTCATCAGCGGGCGTCACAATATGACATCCGTCACCCTGTCCGATGTCAACAAAGTTGACTTCCAAAACCCGTTTTTTCTCGAGGTCTTTGACATTCACCCATCCGGTCGTGTTGCGGCTTTTGGCACGCACCCGACCATCTTTAATTTTCGTGTCCAGGATTTTGATGTAATCACCAAAGAGCAAATGATTTTTCCAGGTATCGCCGGTGGTGTCGGCATAAATCTTAATAGAAGGGTATTCCGCGAAACTATAGTTGATGTTGCTTTCGCTCGTGTTGTATTTTCTGCGGGAAAGTTGTGCCATGGCATAGGGGTTTAGGGTTAGATAATTAATTCCGTACAGGAGGATTACGGAAACACCAAAGAATCGCAGGTGTTTTTTCGGGATATCTAACGAGGGATTCAGGTGGGCAGGATCCCACGCATAACATTCCAATCGTAAATCTCGCCACCTAAATTACAAAGCAGAAAGCGGATTTCAAATTTTATTACGATTGTTATGTGTCCAAAATGAATTTTGCACACGTAAGAATTAATATTCGGACACCTTTCTTGTTACTTTTTTCCTTGCCCTGTAGAAGATAATTCTACAGGGACCTGTCCTGAAGCCGACAGTGCTTTCAGGATCGCCATCATGTAATATGTTAATTACAGGACTCGAAAAAGTATCCGCCTTAGGCGGACTAGTTATGTAAAAATGTCCTTTACTTAGTTTAACATCGCTATGATACTTTAAATGTGAAAAAGACACAGATCTGTTACTTTTTTCACGTGTCCTGAAACCGGCAGTGTTTCAGGATCGCCATCCTGTAATATTTTAATTACAGGACACGAAAAAGTAACCAAAAAGTCTAGTCACGCAAAAAACTCGCCTTGCATTTCGTTCTTGGTTTGAGGCACTAGGCTTCTTTATGTTCGATTTCACACTGCCTTCCATTTCCACTTGCGAACCCAGCAGCACTAAGGCTTCTGAGCGCGCAGAAATAGAAGATAGTCAGGGTGCTCATACAGTTTTGCGTGACGGGAATTATCTGGTAGAAATTGACTTTTCAATACCATATAAAAATTAATTTCCCATCGGGAAATGTCCTCCGCATACTCCGCGTACTCCGCGCATTCTGCGATTCAAACAGTTGAGCAAGGCGAATCTGCTGCCAATTGACCTGATGCGCAAAAAACCGGAACTCGAGCGATCATACTCCCCCTGTACAGCGGGATCCAACAGGCCGTGTTGAAGCGAACAAAACGTATGCAGATGCATACAACATTTTTTCTTAAAAAATTTCACAAGCCTTTTTGAAATTATTTGTAGTACAATACCATTTACGAGCCGGTTAGAAACCGGAACGTATAACCCAAATTGACATAATATGGAATCAAAGGCGAGGTTTTGAAGTCTTCATTCAGCACACCCCCTATGCCAAACGTAATATCAGATCGCTTCATCGTATAGCCCGTCTGAATGCCAAATCGGAAATGTCCTCCGGTAGTTGGATCATACCATCCGTCTCGGGCATCCGGAAAAATATTTTCACGATAGATAGACGAGTGTTTAAAATGGGTCACAATCGCTTTGTCAAAGGCTACTTCTCCAGCAACAAACCATCTTGCCTGATAATACCCAATCACACCTTTCATATCACAGCCGAAGTTTTGCAGCCGCACTAATGGATTTTCAAATCTTCGGTAGATACCGTGTATTCCCACACTCGCTTTTATGTTTTTCTGATTGAGGACCAGTAACTGACCGCCGATACCGACTTTAAAGTCATCCAGGAGTTGCTTCCCCGAAGGAACTGAAAATTGTATATTGAGCAGAGCAGGAAATTTTCCCGGAAGGTAGATACCATACCCCAGGTCATAGGAGACACTGTAATCCCAACCTATGCCCGCCTTGACGAGATGCTGTTTTCCTTCCAGGGCATTCCAGTTTACAACCTGTGTATGCCCTGAAGTGAAGAGGCAAAACAGACAAAAAATGACAATTGAGTTTCGAAGTATTGCTATGTTCATCATCTCAGATCGTTTAAATATTCAGTGACTATCGGGTATACCTGATCCCATTGAAAATAGATCAGCTCATGGCCGGTATCATCGATTTGTTTGATTTCCGAATTCGGAAAATAAGAGGCTTCTTTTTCGGCAAAGCCCAACCCATACGAGGTGTTGTTTTCACCATAGAGGAATAAGACTTTGGTGTCGTAGTCACCAAGGTGGGTGGTAAAATCAAACCCCTCATTTTCTGCAATGTCTGAAAAGGCCTGCAGCACCACAGCGCCATTTCGCCAGAATGGAGAAGGACCTTCGACACCCTCATCATTTCCTTCAGCATACTGAAACGATGATGCCAGACCTAATTTGTAATCCAGGATTTCATGTTCATTTTCCTTTCCGGTGATAAACTGTTCGTAATAAAGGATATCATTGGTGACTTCGGACAACAGTTCGATCTGGCGGCTTGACTCACCATATTCATCGAGGAGTTCCTTATTAAATCCACCGGGTTCTGCAAAGATGGCTCCATCGATGCGATCCGGATATGCATTGATATAGGCTGCGGTCAGCATTCCACCCCAGGAGTGACCAAACAGGAAGACCTTCTGATTCGGTGAGGTCCTGTAGTGAGCGATCATGGCGGTGATATCGTCGAGCATCACTTGTATCGTGTACTGATCTTTGGGATGCCTTTCAGATAGACCGGAACCTCGCTGATCGTAAAAGACCACATAATACCCCTGCTCGGATAGCTGTTGTACGTTAAGCCCGTTTCGATAGTCAGATCCGGGTCCTCCGTGGAGAAAGACCACCATAGCACTATCCGGGTGGCCGTATGTCTCCGTATGGAGGAGCGTGCCATTGAGGGAAACAGCCGGAATTGAGGAGTCTTCAGCAACGGTCAGCGGTACCAGATTGCCGGCCACCTGTATCTCCGGAGGATCTTCACAGGAGAGAAATAAGATCCCTGCGGACAATATGCAGGACAAAGTGAATAGGTGTTTCATGTAGCAGAACTTTGAGTTTCGAGCCGCAAAGATGTCCGCTAATGCCTCTGGAATCGCCCCATTATGAAAGGTGGCACCCCATTTTAAGGGTTTGTGAGGAAGGAATGTGGAAAAACAAATCTTTTCTGGTAGCAGAGCCCGACTTACTTCAGGCTGACGTGTGCTGCTTTCAGGAATTCGGTTGGCGACATCCCTTCTGCTTTCTTAAAATTCCGGTTGAAGGATGTCTTGGAATTAAATCCACATTCGTGCGCCAGAGCCAGTAAGGTAAACTGCTGATATTCGGGATGTACGGCCATTTTTTTAAAAGCCTCCACGCGCAGGTCGTTGATGTAGTCAAAAAAATTCTTTTCCTCAGCGCGATTGATCACTTGCGAAAGGGTATTGGGATGCACATCTAATTCCCTCGCCACATCAGAAAGGGTCAACTCTCCACGCTGATACATTTTCTTTTCTTTCATCACGTGCAACAAATCGCTATGTACAAGCCGGAGTTGCTCATCCGTTAAAGCAGTCTTCTGATATTTTGCGTTTTCAGTGAGATCAGGTTCCGATGGCTCGCTTTTTTCACCCGATGAGGCAGGAGGTGGATTGGTAAAGATCCCCACTTGTTTGATACCATAGTATCCGATAAACAGCACATACAACACAACAGCGGAAAAAACAATGTGGTCACCGGTAAACATGACCAGAACCCAGATCACAGCCAGTCCAATGGTGAGATAGGTCAACCACTGCAAGTTGATTTTTTCTGTGTAAGCAAACTCCTCCAGAATTCTTCTTCTATGCCGCCGCACAGCCATGAAGGAAGCCAGGCTATACCCTATACCTGAAACCAGAATTCCGGTGAAAATGATGCGCATCAATACGGCGTAAGCCTTTCCCTCTTCCTGATACACTACTATTTTTTCTTCGGGCGTCAGTAGAAAAAAAGGCGTGAGTGCCACCAATGCCAGAAAAAATGGAATAAAGTGAATCAGAGATTTTCTGAACCTGAGAGGAGTACCGGTGAGCGCGGAGGTATACAGGAATAGAAAAGGACCATGCAGCAAAGGCATTGGTATTTCAATTCCTAGTAATTCCGGGTAGCGGCTGTAATCCCCTGAAGCGTATAGGGAGAATAAGGTCAGGTGCAGACCAACTAACAAAAGCCATGCTGCTAAAATTTTATCCGCGAGGATCTTATGCTTCTTTGTCAGCAGCAGGAAGGACAGGAAAAATGTAATAGCGATGCCGATCGTAAAAAGCATTTGACAAGCTTTGTTCCGAGAAGATTAAGACGATGTTCTGATAAGTTGTGTTAAAATCAACTTTATTTAATATCCAGTTTCGTCAGCTCACTATATCCCTGGAGTTTTCCTTTCTGACTGTACGATTCGGATTTCACCAGGCCGATACCTTCTGCATACCATTCCTTTGTGGCGCTGTTGACGTTGACTACCATTTTGGTACTCACATTCTGAGAAGAGACCAGGCATTTAAATGTGCCTGCGGGCGTCGTAACCGACTCCTTCTTTTCTATTTTCCGATCGGTGACAAACACCGTCATATTCATGGCAATGGGTCCGGCAATCTTAATGGTGAGTGTGCCATCCGGCAAAGTCGTGCCGGCGGCCGCGTCCATGGAGGGAATTTCATAGTCACTGGCATCTATCGAAACATCCATATCCTGGTACGCCTGCATCGAACTGCCATCCATCATAAAGGCCATATCAAAGGCAAAACGACCTTCCGAACATTTTGCATCAAACGAACTCGAAAAGATGGGTTTGTCTTTCTTGTCGTACGTCGTGGTTTTGACGGAAAACGTAATGTCATTTCCATTAACCACTTTATCTACGAGTTCGTATTCAATACGACCGGTCAGTTTTCCTTTGTCGTTATAGCTGGTAAGCTCCCAGCTCGTGCCAACGGTCGCCGGCACATAGGGCTTGCAATCAATCTGAGCAGAAAGAAATGTTGTTGAGCCTATCAGTACAATACAAGTAATGAGGTATTTCATAGTGGATTGAAAATTCAATTTAAAAATGAATAAAAAATGTTCAGAGCGCAATTTATAAACTTCTCCAAAAGATAGAGTTGTCAATAGGGTTGATTTTCTGTTAAGTGTAAATACGTAACAGCCGATATCGTATGCCGTTATCGCTCAGACGTAATATTAATAGGCCTGAACACACCGCCGTAAATCTCATCTTCAGTACCAAATGTGTGCGTACACTCAATATGGCTGATGGGTCCGGATAGTGCTTCGATTTTCAATCCGTGTATTTCTCTGCCAACGGACATAAAATCATACACAACCACAGGTGGTTCAGAATTTCCATCATTAATTTTTCCAAGTGGATAGATCACCGAATAAAACGGACCGGCATCTCCTTGATCTTCAGAAGCAGATGCCCAGATTGTTCCCTTTGCATCTACATACATATCCGTAATGCTTCGCTTGGTCTCCGCGTTGGTCCAATGGCCGGGTGCGCTGACCGGAATACCCTGAAGACCCGCTCCTTCAATCGTCAGAGATTCTTTTTTCATATCCCATATCCCCCATCGCAATATGCCTGTAGGACTGAATCCTGACCCTCCGCGTTCACCCAACAGAATGATCCGCTCATTTTTTGAATGCGGGAGACAATGCATCGCTTCATATTGATCGCCTTCCAGCCCGAAATCATTTCGCGCTAAAAAAGGATACTTCATGGTGCCCAACACTTTGGCCGTGCGCTTTTGCAGATCGATGGACAAATGAAATATTCTCCCGAGCTCTCCCTGCCAGTTGCCGGCCTCAGCGACCAGGTACTCATTTTCTTTTCCGGGCACGGCACAGATGGATTCCAAATCATTTGGGTTGCCTTCCTTTCCCCATGATTTTATTTCAATGGGGTACACATTCAGTGCATCTTCCGCAACCGTGATCAAGCCAAGGCGAATCCCGTTGTTATGCATTTTGAGATCGTACACGACGAGGTAAGAAGTATCTGTTATCTGTTCCATGCCACTCGATCCACCGCTTAATTTTTTTGGATCGATCTGTTGACTGGAATGCTTACCGCCGGAATTGCCAAGATTTTTTGAAGTGGAACAAGCACTCAGGAAAATCAAGACGCTAAACAGGCAGGCGGAAATGACAATCGAGTGTTTTATGCTATGCATGACTTAAATTTTATTTCTGTTTGTTTTCTTCTACGCGAAACTGAACAATTCTTCCAATGAGATCCACGGGAAGTGGTTGATCGTATGGAAACTGCACTGAACCTTTGCCTTGTTTGTATTGAGCCAACTCTATCTTAAATTTTTCGTGGCCGGTAGGTGTAGCATAGAATCCAATGTGTTGCGCAAACGCCCCGAAGTAGACCAGTGGTTTTTTATTGAGTTTGTATGCAGGCATGCCATACGCAATACTTTCGACAGCATCCGGTGCGTGGGTGATGATAGTCTGTCGGACTATCTGAAGTTTTTCCTGTACATCCGAAGCGTATCCGGCAATGTATTCATCGACATCGGTCATTACGATTAATTTTCAGGATAAAAGTAATACTTGTCTGTATTTGTACCTCACTTTGCTGTTCCGGGATGGTGATGTATTACTCAGTTTCAGAGTGTTTTCTACCTCAAGCGCAAGGTGTAAAACGCTAAATTGAAAATGAATTTTTTGTTAAATCAATTTTGCTTTACGTGAAATAGCGCTAAACGCAAGATTGTTTTTATCATGTCTAAACTCGTTTCCGATTGATTTGTGCTATTAAACCACACAAAGGACCCAAGGCGAGAACCAAAAAGATATACCTGATATCTCCATACGCTGAGAGGATGGAAAGAAGTTGAATGCTGAGAATGGTGATCGAAAAGCCAATACAATTCACAATCGTGAGCGCGGTCCCTTTTAATTCCGGAGCAGCATGTCCTGCCACCAGCGTTGAAAAGAGTGGCGAATCCGCGATCACCACCATTCCCCAGAAAAGCAGAAATGCCACCACCATCGTTTCGGAATCTATACAGAAAATCAAAGGAGAAAGCAGGCAGCAGATGCCGGATAGCACCAATGCCCAAAAAGCAACGCGCCCGGGCCCGAGGGATATGGACCAGTACCCGCTGATGGCGCAGGCGATGCCTCCGATTCCGATGATTAGAAACGATAGCAGTGAAATATTCAGCGATACCTCCGGGTGATACGCGGCCCAGGTGGACAGGATGACCGGAACAAATGCCCAGAAGGCATAGAGCTCCCACATGTGTCCGAAGTATCCGAATGCCGCTGCTCTGAAATCGCGGTGTCGAAATACCTGATGAAATGCGGAGAAGTTAAATGCACCTGAAGCTTTTCGATAGGGTCCTTCCGGCACGAACCAAAACATCAGGCCACCTCCCAATACGGCCAAAGCTGACGTACTCAGTATGACACTTTTCCAGGGGAGCGAACCGGAAAGGGTGTTTAATCCATGCGGCAGAGCCGTCCCTATGACCAGTGCGCTCACCAGAAACCCAAGTGACTTTCCCAGTCCTTTCTGAAAGTGATCCGCGGCAATTTTCATCCCTACCGGATAAATGCCGGCCAGACAAAATCCGGTTAGAAAGCGAAGCGCAAGAAGGCTGTATAGGCTCTGCCCATCCAGCATCATCAGGCTATTACACAAAGCACCGGTCAAGGCACAAATCAAAAAAACATTTGAAGGACGAAAGCGATCCGCTATAGTCAGAAGAGCAAAAAGAAACGTTCCGCAGATAAATCCAAACTGAATCGCGGACGTAAGATGCCCGAGCGCACCTGAAGGCAGATCAAACAAGTCAACCAGATCAGCCATCACTCCGTTGCTCGCAAACCAAAGTGAGGTGCAGCAAAACTGCGACACAACAATGATCGCGAGAATAATCCTTCGTCTGCGCATGTGATAGAAATTCCCTGATTAGAATCTCAAAATTAAAAGCAAAATAGAATAAAAGCAGATTATGAATGCATATGCTGTCCTAAGGCAAAGCTGATACAATGTTTAATACAAAGGCTTTGCATGCTGAAGCCATCTGACAAGTTCATGCAACAGTTGATTTGCATCGTGTATGCTATTGAGAACAAGCTCATCAGGGAAGGATTCAGTATGCAAAGTACCATAGTGCTCTCGGAGTGCTTCAAAGTCTGTAATTCGATGGTTGGGCCTTGGATTATTTTTCCGGGTTTCAAATCGTTTTTTCCAAACCGCTTCATTGCTGCAAGTCAAGAGCACTGATTTAACGTGTATGTTTTGCTGGTCTGCCCAACGGCGAAAGGAGTGAAAGTGTGACGGATAATGATACGAGTTGTCCACAATGACATCAAGTCCGTTTTTTATCTGCACCTGTAATTGGGTAAGTAAAATTCGCTCACTGATGCGGTTTAGTGCTTCATGAGAAATACCTGCCTCATAAAGTGCGTCGTAGATAACGTCTTTTTGCAGTAATGGAACAGAGAGGTGTGCAGAGAGAAGATGGGCAAGTGTAGATTTACCTACACCGGCTTTACCGCGAATGAGTATGACGCCTGGCATGTTTTCTTATAACTCAATGAAAAAGACTTTTATTCTTTCAGGGGTTAAGAAAAGGAAATTTGGTATTTAAAGCCAGGCAGGTACCGGAGCCAACACATCCTTGTTTATCACATTGTAAAGCTTCAGGTTTTATAATAGTTGTTAAGAATCGAGTCAATCTCTTCTTTACCTTCAGCGATCCGGTTTATTTTTTCCCAAAGGTCATCTTTAATGAGCTGTCTAAGCGGCTGTTCGAGACGTGGTATTTCGCCAAATACTTTGCTGATTTTTTTATCCCATACGTGATGGTACTTGACCAGATCATCCGGATAGACCACTTTCCTTCGCGTACCTTCGTCCATTCCCCGGAAAGGCTGAGAAATATTGAGATAGCCATAGTCATCGGTCAGTTGCTCACCCGGATGAATATCGCGAATGGCAATTTCAAAATCATACGCGGTAGTGAGGCAGTTGGAATTAAAACTGTGGTTGACATACCGGCCGTTATCCCAGCAAAGGACAAAATTCCCTTTGTTATTTCTGTAGGTATAGAAGTCAAGGATGTTCTGGTAGATGGGATCCATATTTTGAAATTCCAGGGGGCTGAACTCCCTGTCCAGTTTGTCGAGCACCCAGGTGATGGTTCCGGCGGGGATAAACTCAGTCGCAGTCACACCGTACCCGATTTCTTTGCCGATATACTTCAGCTCCGTTTTAGGATGTATCATAAAAAAAATAGGTTTAAAGGAAAAACGTCATCACCGGAGGGGTGCCTTTCCGGTGGAAATTGTCTGCCAAGATAGGCTGAATTCGGAATGTATGGTATTAAATATTTTTCGCGTCGGTCATAGGATCGCTCGAAAATCCCCTCCAGGTAAAACTCGCCAGACATGCCCCGATCACAGGAGCCAGCAGGTAGATCCACAGTGCGTCAATCTGACCGGAGACCACAGCCGGAGAAATGGATCGCGCCGGGTTCATCGAAGCACCGGTGATAGGTCCGGCAAACAAAGCCTCAAGTAACACTGTGCCTCCCACAGCAAGACCGGTAAAATGATCGATCGATCGATTTTGGCTGACAAACAAAATGACAATCATCAGTAGGAAGGTGAGGATAATCTCAAGGATAAAAGTCTGGTACCAACTTCCACTCGGCACTGTCATACCGAGGGTGAGATGCTCGGGAAACAACAAGCGTAGCAGAAAGGAAGCAATAAAAGCACCAATGATCTGCGCGACGATATACCCGATGACCTGCTTTCTATCAAACCGATCTGTCAGCGAAAATGCAAGGGTCACCGCCGGATTGATATGCGCGCCGGAGGTGCTTCTGAACGCATAGATCATCACCATCACAATCAGACCAAATGTAATCGCTACGCCCGGATGCGTCACCATCCCATCGGAAACATCATTGATGACGATGGCGCCGGTGCCACAAAACACCAGGGCGAAAGTCCCGATACATTCAGCGATGAATGCCTTCATGAAAGCTCAATCCGACTGGTGACATAGAGCATTTCCAGGCCGATCAGACGGATGCTTTGTGCATACTTTTCATCCTCTTCCGGTGTGCCGTCAGACGACTTTGGATCTTCATACGGAAGCGCAAGCCTGAATTCACATCCCGGTACAAAGGGACAATCCTGATCTGCTTCTGAGCAAACCATGATCGCGGCAAAATTCTCTGTGGGATTTGGATCGTCGTCGTAAGCCTTGGAAAACATTTCATACGGTACCATGCCTTCCTTCCAGCGTATCTGGTATACCGGATTCACATCGGCTCCATCCGCAGAGGCAACGGTAAATCCCATTTTAAGAAGGCCACGAACAACGCGAAAGTTGAAAGCCGTGGAGACCGTTCCACCGGAGTAGGTATCGATCTGCGGCAATTGAAAGTAATCAGCTCCGACAGCAAACCAGAGTTGTGCGAGATGGCTCCTGCGGGAGTTGTGTGTACAGATAAAGACCAGTCGAGGCACCTGATTGACCTTAAGCTTTAGCGAGACATACGCACTCAGGCGCTCCAGCCTCTCCTTCCGCTCAGCAGGAATCAGATGAAAAGCGTGTTCAAAATCTCTGCACGCCTCTTCGACATGTTCGTATAACTTCAAATAATCGACTTTCATGGATCAGACCTGATGGTGTGTGCGTAAAGGTCAAAACTTGTACAGGGAATATGGAATTCTGAATGTTAATTAATTATTACTTTTTCATTTCGACCCTATTCAAACATACAACCTTTCCACTAATTTCGCCTCTTCAACAAAGTCATTATGCGCAAGGGCTTTCCGTTTCCATGGCTGGTTGTGGTTTGGGTCATCTGGTTCCCGGGCAGCCCGATTGGATTTGCCCAATCACCGGTGCTGGATTCACTTTGGAAGGCCTGGCAAGATCCATCCAATGCCGACACCTTGCGGTTGGAAGCGTTTGACAAAATCATCTGGAGCAAGTATCTCTACAATCAGCCGGATTCTGCATTTCTTCTCGCCCAGCAGGCGTATGATTTTGCCGGCAAACGAGATCTGAAAAAGTTTATGGGTTTTGCGCTCAACGCCCAGGGCATCTCATGGCGCTTGAGGGGAGATTATCCTAAAGCACTCGAATATTATACCCGGTGTCTGGAAATACGCGAAGAAATGGGCGACATGAAGCGCGTGGCCGGATCGCTGAATAACATCGGTTTGATTTATTCCTTTCTGGATCAACATACCAAAGCCCTGGAGTTTTATAAGCGTAGCCTTAAAATATATGAAGACATCGGAGACAAGCCTGAATCGGCGTATGTGCTCAACAACATCGGCATCCTCTATGCCGGGCACAAAGACAAATCCAGAGCACTTGAATACTTCGAACGCAGCCGGGCGATCTCTGAAGAAATAGGCGACAAAAAAGGTGTCGCGGACTGCCTCAATAATATTGGCAACAACTACAAGGATCAGGGAAAATATGATGAGGCGCTCAAACGCTACGAACTCGGACTGCTGACTTACCAGGAAATCGGTGAGAAAAAAGGTACTGCGGATTGCCTGATCAATATCGGACATACCAAGCGAGCGCAAGGGCATTTGGAAGAAGCCAAAACCAATTATGAAAAAAGTCTTCAAGGCTACCTTGAAATCGGTGACAAATACGGCATTGTCAATTGTTATATTGGTCTGGGCAGAGCGTATTCTGACCAAAGCCGGTTTCAGGCAGCTGTCATCGAATGCCATAAAGCATATGCCCTTGCGAAAGAAATCGAATCCATTTCCACGCAGCGCGATGCCTGCAAATGTCTGTACGATGCCAATAAAGCATTAGGCAATACTGAACAGGCCCTGGTCTTTCACGAGCGAATGCTGGATCTCACAGACAGTCTGCAAACAGAAGAGACCAATCAGCAACTCGAGCGGATGGAATTCCAAAAGCAGATACTTGCGGATAGTCTGCAGCAGGAAGAGGAAAAGCTGCGCATACGCATCGAGAACGAAAAACAGCTGGCTCGCGAAAGTCGAAGGCGCAACTTCGCGATTGCCGGCGGAGGGTTTTTTATCCTGCTTGCAGCCGGCCTTTTCCATCGCGTGCGCTATATCCGAAAATCAAAAGCCGTCATCGAAAAAGAACGCGACCGGTCAGACCACCTGCTGCTCAATATTCTGCCTTCCGAAATTGCAGAAGAACTCAAAGAACATGGCCGTTCAGTAGCCAGAGAATTTGACTGCGTATCGATCCTGTTTACCGACTTCAGAAATTTTACCCAGACCTCTGAACGTATGTCGGCCCAAAAGCTGGTGGAAGAAATTCATACCTGCTTTGAAGCCTTCGATGCTATCTGTGAAGAATACGGCATAGAAAAGATCAAGACCATTGGAGACTCCTACATGGCAGCGGGTGGCCTGCCTGTGCCGAGCGATGAATCCGTAAAGCGAACAGTCCTGGCAGGAATTGCAATGGCGGCATTCATTTTGAAGCGAAAGAAAGTTCAGGAAGCTGCAGGACACACTCCGTTCGAAATGCGTGTCGGTATCCATACGGGCCCGGTGGTGGCAGGGATTGTAGGCGTGAAAAAATTCCAATACGATATCTGGGGAGATGTCGTCAATACCGCCAGCCGCATGGAGACTGCCTGCGAAATCGGCAGGGTGAATATCTCACAGGATACGTACAGGTATATTCAACACGATCCGCTTTTCAAATTTGAGTCCCGAGGAAAAATTCAGACCAAGGGCAAAGGTGAACTGGAGATGTACTTTGTCACCCTGGCCTGAATATTCCAAATGGGAAGGGGTTTACACCCTTAAGCGTTCAAAGGATTATAGTTTAACCAGACTGCCGGTCGTCACGAGTTTGCCCTGTGTGGAAATAGCATGTATATAATATATACCTGCCGGAAATTCGGCCATTGAAATACTGCATTCCGTTTGACCTTCCGGCAATTCAAATGTATACAGCACATTCCCTTCGATGGAAAACAGCTGGATCCGATCTACCCGAGTTTCTCCATCCTGAAGTCTGACGTAGCACTCATCCGTCACCGGGTTGGTGTAAAACCGTATAGCTTCATGGGAGATAATTTCTTCAACTCCGGAAATGACAATTGACACTTCGTTGGAGAAAGGCGACAGGCATCCTTCCCAGTCTACCTGCATCGTGTAAACCCCGGAGGTGGTCACTTTGATAGCTACAGAATCTGCTCCCGGCACCGGGTTGCCATCCAGAAACCACTGCATGCCAAAATTGTAATCCAGCGAACTAACTACGAATTGTTCATCCGGAGAAAGGAAGATATAGGGTGTTTCCGGATAAGGTGTGAAGCTGATTAAAATAGTATCTGAAGCAGGACCCAGACAGCCCGCTTCATCCGCGGATGCACAGAAAAGCACTTCCGGTTTCACTAGATGAATCTCGGGTCCGGATTTACCATTTGACCAGAATAAAGGGCCCTGTTGATCTGTCGCCAGCAGTGTCACGGTATCGCCGAGACATGCGGGACCCGTCCAGCTTAAAACGGGTGGTTCGGTGATGGTAGTGGTACAAATCCGCATAATCACTACACGGGATTCTTCTCCGGTGATATAGTCCCTCGTCAGAAAAGCAACATTTTCGTCCGCTCCCCAGTGGATTAATTTGTACGGATTGCCTTTGATGTGCGCATACCCCTGTTCATCAGTCTTGATAAACAATTCTTTATCGAAGGCCTGTAGGGTAATAGCTGCACCTTCTGCGTTAAGGAACAGCACCGCATCAACATCTGTCAGAGGCTCCACGACCGGAAAGGTATTTCCCACTTCAAAACCTGCCAATGGATCAAAAGAATTGTCGCTGACGCGGATCAACTTTCCAAAATTAGAATAGAGGTTTCCATCGGCGTACTTGATCTCATCATATACCCGCTCGAGCAAGCCGATGTGGGTGCTTTGCCAAAAGACCCCTTCCTCGTTGATATACATTTTCTGTAGTCCGAGATCGGTGTTGGTTTCGTTTCTGTACCCGTACAGGTAGCCTGCAGTATCAAAGACTATGCAGTTGCTTCCGTTTGGTGCTAATAGCACAGAGTCACGCCTGATTTCGTTTTCGTAAATAACAACTCCGGCTTGCCAGGGAAGTGCCTCTGGATTTTTGAGGGCGACGGCTATCACTTCCGGTGAACCCGGAAGGACAGCGATGTCCTCGGCGATCAATAACACTTCAGGATTCACAGGATTTTCTAATGGAATACGAAGGGTGATAGTTTTAGTCCCGACATCAAAGCGAACGACCTCACTGCGTTCGAGTAAGGCTATGTAGACAAACTGCTCATCATCTGACACTGCCATGATACCCGGTGAATCGCCTATCCAGATACAGGTGTCAATGGCTCCATGGTAGGGGTCAATCATACACAGACTGTTGCCATGTGCTACGTCTGCGGAAGTCGTGATCATTAGTTTATCAAGCGTGGACAAGTAGGTCAGATCATTGGCTTCCAATGCCAGTACTTTTATGTCCTGGCCGTGTAGCGCGCAGTGCGCCAGCATCAAAAGAAACAGGTAGATATTTTTCATAATAAAAGTGGTTGTGAAATCAGGTGAAGGATAATGATCAGCTGTTCTGATCGTTGTGCTCAGAGAGGTCACTGCGAAGCAGGAGGGCAGAGGCCACCCCGGCGAGGACCAGTTTTTGAGAAGCCTCAAGGTCCTGACGCATCCATATTCTGCCGCGATTGAGGGTCTCTACCGCGCCGATGACTTTGCCTTTGAGGACAAATTCAAACCCAAGTGCTTGTGTGCCGGTTGATTTTTGATTGTTGCTCAGCCGCTCCACAGCGCGGATTTCCACCCGCTCATTTACGCCCTGAATGTATCCACCGGCATCTTTAAACCAGTTGTTTTGGTTCAGATTGGCGAGGAAGAAATCGTACGCTTCTGTCTTGTTGACGATGACAGAACCAGAGAAGGCATCCTTGGTGTTTAGGTTGACATCAAAGTATTCATGAAACAGCCTCAGATCCTGTTCCCTCAGTTTGGCCAGACAGAATACTTCCGCTGCATTGGCCTGTCCATCCTGGATGGAGTAGCTGAGTTTTTCTTTGGCGCCGGTAAAGCGCACGATAAACGGGTAATCGTATCCTTTTGTCCAGCTGCGGTTCACTTTACCGGTAAAGTATTCGCCGAAGCTAAGTGTCTGGTTGACCAGCCAGCCGTTGCGACCGCTGACCTCATAGACCATACTCTCCTCCTGCAGGGATTTGTCTACCAGCATCTCAGGTGTGGTGCAGGAGAGCATGACCAGGCTCATCGAAAAAAGTAGCCATCCTTTGTGTATGTGATTCATGGTGAAAAAATTTTATAACCGGGTTGTGCCGGTATCGTGTAGTGTGAAAAATCAGTGAAAGAACGTATGGGAATTATTCGCTCAGCCGGTCATCACCTGAAAGCGGTTAGACGTTGAATGAGGCGTTGATCTGCGATCCGGTCAGAGGGGTACTACTTTACAGAGTAATGGCCCTCAGTCCGTAGGTATGCCTTCGCGTTTGGGATCGGATAGATAATGGCTTTTTCGGTCTGGATGGATATCCGGGAAGGCATCTTGTATGAAATAAGAAAAGGGGCTCCCAATTTCCCTCAATAATTGGTCGCCCCAGTTTTAGGCAACATATCGTCTGCTCCGACAACCCACTTTTGGATCCAGGCCGGAGTGTTACGGTTTGTTCTTTTTTGGGACTATAATTCAAAAATCAAAAAAGACTATGTTGCCCGTTCATGCGAAAACTTGGATGCAAAATTAGGTTGCTTTACGTCACATTGTATTGAAAATCGTGCGTCCCCGTAGTTAAAGTTTTTAACTAAAAAATTATGAAATTGACCTTGTTTTACCCAACCTTCCAACATGGCAAAGGGGGGGAAAGGCGAGGCGACAATACCTTCTATTCCTTTATAACCTCCAGAAGGATATCCCTTTTCCCCAACCATGCTCCGGCAGTATTTTTTTCCAGAGGAATGATGTGGGAAAAACGTCCCTTCTCAGGGTCTGAATCCGGGGCTTGTTTCGTGATGAGTGAGTCGCCTTCAAACAGTGTAGACTCAATCCAATACTCTTCAAAATCATCACCTTTTAACGTCAGGTGGACGTGAGCAGGTTCAGCACGCGAAGGATAGGGTGCGGGCTTAATGGTATAAAATCGGTATTGTCCCGCCTGATTGGTTTTCACCCAACCGCGCAGATATCCGTGCCGGCGGCCGTTACCCGTTTCATTGCCTTTCTTTTCATACAATCCCTTGTCATTGGTGTGATAGGCGTACACGATGATATTCTCCGCAGGGGTCTTGCTATCGGAAAGAAACACCGTTCCTTCGAGCACCAGCCGTTCACCTTCGACCTCTTCGCCGGCAATCGTGTCCTGCCAGGAAATGTTTGTTGGCGCTTCATCCGCGCCACACCATTCACAGGAGGGCAAAGGACCATTATTTTCCTGTTGCTGTTGATTTGGATTTTTGATGTCCATCGTCAGAAAGGTTACCAGGATACTGTCCTCACCCATCTTCAGGTCCGCCAGAAAGTGCTGATCACTTCCCTCAATAAAGTTTCTGCCCATACCCGCAGCATATTGACTAAAGTGGATGTCATAAAATTCAGGACGGGCACCTTCCACGGTCGTGTGGATATGTCTGTTGTTGCTCGAGCTGCCATAATCACCAGGCAGAATGGTTTGCACAAAGAGTTGCCCCATTGTGTTCGTGACCGCTGACCCATTCAATCGTGCAGAGGATTCATCATCGGGATCGGTTGGTGCATACTCACCCTCTGCATTGGTGTGGTATAGATGAACCGCCTGATTACTCAGAGGTGCACCGGTGGATTGGTCAACAAACGTAAGGCACAGCCATAGTTTTTGTCCCGGTTCGCTCTCTTCACTTATTCGTACACGATGTGCAGTCGTTAATTGTTGAAATGCTTCAAGTGTCTTCACCTCCTCTGAAGTAAGGGCATGCATAGTAGTGTCGGGAGCACAATGCATGAAGAAGAGGCTCAGCCCCATTACAATAAACAGGTTTTTCATGTTATGGATTTTCATTCTTAAGTAGAACGAGCAGACGCTGTGACTTATGATGCATCAGAATTTGTTTGAGACGGACAAATTCTTTGTTCAGGAAAAAAACCAATAGTCTTCCACAGGCTTTTTCTTCCACCACTTGAGTTGCTGTTTGATTTGATTTTTTCCCGAAGGGGAAGCAACAGCAATGATGATTTGCGGGTTATCGAAATCAACAATCTGCGAATAGTGATCCAGGCGGACACCGTAGATATCTTTTCCCGTTTTGCGTTCGTTATTGGTGATCCAGCGGAAGGTGTCGCCATGGCTTTGTAAAAGGCGAGCCATATCTTTTCCATTTCGTCCTGCCCCCCAGAGCACCAGCGGTCGATTATGATCGCGGTCCAGTTCATAGAAATACCTCAGCTTCAAATCAAAATATCGATTGTCTTTATACTCTTCCCAGGTACGGGATATGCGCTCCGATCGATCACGCCAGTAGTGCAGAATCCGGTTGATCCCAACGACACGTAAACCGAGTCGATAAAATCGAAAACACAGATCATAATCCTCCGGATAAACAATCGGATCAAATGCACCGGCCGCATCGAAATCTTCCTTATGAATAATCCAGCAATGTGATGGGATAACGCACTCTCTGTAGATTTCCTGATAATGGGTGTTGTTGCGCGCAACGGCATTGAGCCATCGTTCATACCGTATAAATCCATCTCCGACTTCCCCTTCGTCAACAAAGTGTTTGGTCCCTCCCGCAATGATGGTTCCTTTGCCATGTTTGAGCCACTCATCGACAAGCACCTGGAGTTTGTAATCCGGCATCATATCATCACTGTCCATCCGGTTGATCAGTGTGCCTTTGGCTTCCGCATATCCTACCTGCAACGTAGGGATCAGGCGAGGGCGGTCGCTGTGAAAAACGCGAATACGTGGATCTTTCGCAGCATACGCAGAAAGAATATCGGGCGTAGCATCAGAGGAGTGATCGTTGACTGCCAGTAACTCCCAGTGTGGATAGGTTTGCGCGAGAATGGAATCCAGACAATCAGGCAAATATTGCGCCGTGTCTTTGGCGGCCATGACAATGGATACGAGGGGAAAGTCAGTCAATTTGTTTTGTTTTTGACAAGCAGTTTTTCACAACTATTTGTCATTTACATCACTATAGAAATTCATCTGAGCGCCTAAGCTATGTTTTTTAAAAGTGATAAACGTTATACATATAGGACAAACAAGAAATAACACTTCAGTCCGGGTGAAGATTAATAGCCTTTGGCTTTCATTTTTTTCATAAAATCAGCGCCGACTTTCATGCCCCATTCCTGTCCGGCCTGCATCGCCTCACTTGTGATGAGTGGCGTTTGTGCGGCGTACTTTTTACCTACAGGTGTTTCATAAAACGTAATGATCCCCTGCAGGTCCTCAATTGTGAGATGTTTTTCATAGATAGGGACCAGAATTTCAATAAGATCATCCATGGCGGCTTTGTTAAACTCTGCCTCCAGTTCTGTCCACATACTTTCATCTACGTCAGTGTATTGTTGTTTGAAAATGGTAAACATCTGCGCCAGCGCTGCTTGATAGGTGCCTTCAACACCGGATACATCAAACATTGTTTCGAGCGTTTCGGCGTACATTTTGTCTTGCTGAGCGAATGAAAGCGAGGTCAGTGTACATACCAGAAATAGTGTGTAGAGTAGTTTTTGCATGAGGGTCGGTTTTATGTAAACATACGAGTTTATATCAGGATGATACCGCCCACCAACGGTCGGTAGCTGATTGTAAAGTAAACACTTTTCCTAGCTGTGGAGTCAGTACGTCTAACGATGTATTGTTGGCGTGATCTACAAATACATCTGCTGGTTCGGACCACCCATGCTGATAGGAAAGATTAAATCCTGCCCAATGTACGGGCATGGCTTTCCTGACACCGGCATCTAATGCCGCCTGTACACTTTGATCGGGAAACATGTGGATCTCCGGCCAGTCATCATTGTACTGTCCGCACTCCATCATGGCAAAATCAAACGGACCCAGCTTCTCTCCGATTTCTTTGAAGTGATCGCCGTAGCCACTGTCTCCGCTAAACCATATATTCTCCTTTGCGGAACGGATCGCCCAGCCGCCCCACAGGCATTTCGATAACGAGGACAATCCCCTTCCGGAAAAATGGCGTGTAGGGGTAAACGTGATCAGCATATCCCCGAGGACATGCTGATGCCACCAGTCAAATTCTGTGACAGCATCTGCCTCGATGCCCCAGCTCACCAGATGACGCTTCACACCGAGGGCAACAAAATATTTTTTCGTTTTCTGCTGAAGTCGTCGAATGCTTTCGAAATCAAGGTGATCATAATGATCATGTGACAAAAGCATGAGATCGATCTCGGGCAGGTCATCGATCAGGGATAGTGTATTGCCGGAAAACCGTCGGGTCTTGGTCGGCGCGATCGGCGAAGCATCGGGCCCCAGCATCGGGTCAATTAACACATTCAGCCCATTGATGCGCATCAGGACGGCAGAGTGGCCGTACCAGATAAACTTTGTGTCCGAAGATGAATCGAGAAATTTTTTCTGATCAAATCGCTCGACGTGAAGACTATCGGTTGGATATCCTTTCGGATGGCCTTTGATTTGTTTGCAAATAATACCCGGAAGCTGTTTCCAGTTGATCGCCGTTTGAGTCGGCATCAGGTTGCGAAACATGCCCTGCTGCCAATGAGGAGAGGTCTCGTATTGTGACAACCAGTGTTTTGTTACTTTTCCTCCGAACTGTTTGCGATTCATGTGGCTCGAGTTGATGTATTCATTCGAAGAGTACAAACGACTTCATCCTGATATAGTTTAATCCACGTACATCCCTTCGACTTAAATTTTTAGAAAAGAAATATTTCCCGGTGATAGCCATCTATTTTTCCACAAAGTCCACTTCCCATGGACCCATACCTGTAATCTGGATGATGGATGTCGTATCTGCCCAAACAGAATGAATAGCATCCCGTGCATTAACATAATAATCTCCGGGACCAAAGAATGTGGCAGAATCATGTGTTCCCTCCAGCCCAAAAGCGACACCGACTTTACCGCTGATGACAGTGACGCGCTCGTCTCTGGGATGCGTGTGTGCCGGCATCACAAACCCGCTGTCAATCTGAAAACGTACAGAAAAGAGGCCAGTGGCTTTTGGGTTACCTTCGAGAATGGTGATCGCACATCCGGGAGGAAGGTGAGGCGGACATGGCTTCCATTGAATGCCTTCTGCCATCACTGAATGTTGAACGACACCTTCAGGAAATTCCATATCCCCAATAAAGGGAGGTGAAGATTCAGTGGGTTGAGACGGACATCCCAAGAGGGAGAAACAGACCAACAGAGCCATTAAGTTTCGAAGTACATTCATATTTTTTCGAATGAAAGATGATGTAGGCCAGCAATTTTTATCAAGCAAAAATCGATCTGTGCGTACCATGGTTTTAAGGTATGGATGAACGCATCATTTGTCCACTAAGATAAACTCACCGGGTTTCCAGGTCTTATCAAACCATGGCTGCAGGGGTCCGTAAAGTCTGAAGAGCACAAACCATCCTTTATCGGGAACGGTCTGAAGCCAATTGGCTTGTTTGTCTTCCGGCGCATGATTGGTGGGACCAAAATATAGTGTTACAGATCCATCCTCATTTTCCACGAGAGGAGTTCGCTGGCTGGACACACTGGGCAGAGCCTGACTGGTCTGAAGTTCTGATCGGGTCTGAGGGTCATACAAAACAACAGACCAAAAATCTTTAGCCGGTGCATTGGCCGGAATATTAAGCGTGTAGTTTTTACTACCATCGAGATACCGACCTTCTGCATCCCTGGCGGCAAGGGCATATTGTGAGCCTTTACCTACCATTTTTAAGACCATTGCGGGCGTGTTGACTGTGGCGACATAGAAAAATCGAGTTCGCGCATCCAGAAATCGTCCGCCATTGCCTTCATTTTTTAACCACTCGTAGCTGCCCCCGATAAACCCGGTTTCCCAATGACTGTTTTCATACAGCAGTGCTTCTTTCTCTCTGGTTTGAAACGCAATGGCTCTGGCTGTGGCATTACCCACCGCAACGGCATCTTCGAGGATACTTTTCATTCGATCATCCGGAGCAAACGGCTGTCCTTTTTCAATGCCAATCGCAGCAAACAATCCTCTTAGTTCAGGATCGATCAATGAAACGGGTTCGCGTTGTATGACTTCGTTGAGTTCGCCGTAGAAATCATAATTGTTTGCATGGATGGTGTTGAAAACCTGCTTTGACCCATTGATAAACTCCATGGCCGGAGGATTGTCTCTATCACGGAGAGGATAGATCTTTAATCCGTTTCGATACATGGCTGATGACACATCGGTCTTTCCATCCACCAGGAATCCGCGTAGTATGATCCAGTTGACATAACTAGTTGACCGGGCAACAAAATATCCTTCCGGAACTTCTTCAGAATAGTCCGGTGGCAGGATAAGGTATTTGCCTCCTTGCCCTCTGTCCGGACCTGGTGCGCCCATATCAACGACAAAACGAAAAAATGCATCGTTGACCGTTCCTGGGCCACTGCCAGCAGGCACCTCCACGACGGTTGGGCCATTTTCCTGCAGATTCAAAAAAGCAGAGGCATACACCGTACTCGTATTGCCTGTCAGAAATAAAGGATTGGAATCCATCAGATCATCAAAGATCACCACCTGATTGGATTTGGAGGCTCCTGCTTCTTCTTGCCCCAGACGCAAACCTTCAATAGAAGTCGCCGGAATGCCATTTAAAAAAGATTCGACACCTCGCATAAAGTCCAGGTTGTCGTATACTTTCTGCGTCGTCTCATCAGTTGGCAGGCCATCAAAAAAGTGGAGTGTGCCTATCCTCGTCTCCACCGCATCTGGTGTCAGTATTTTTTCCGGAATGGGCGTATTGTATAAATTCATGATGTCTTGTTCTTGATTTTTCAAGGATTGGTTTTGATCTTCCGGTGCCTGACATCCCCACATGATTAATGTGAGTGCAAAAGGAACCAGGAGGAATTGGTGAAAAGATTTCATTTGTATGTGTTTCGGAGTTGAATAAGGATTGTGCTTCGGACGTATGAAGTATAAAAATTAAAAATACAATTTTTCCTTTGGTGGAGTTGAAGTATGGGTAATCGATCAGGTGATTGTGTGTGTGTATTCCTGTGGCACACATCAGTGTGTGATGAAAATTTTGCGTACCTCATAATTATGGTGCGAATTTCGTAGGTGCCCAAAATAAAATCCGGGGATCCACGTGCTGACATCGAGAACATATCCGTTTGATATATCCAATTGCAGAAAAGATGCAACAGGTATTCCCATAGAATTACAAATAACCAGGTCAACCGGTATTGTGAGGTCAGCCTGAATCGTTAAAGCGTTGATGGCGGGATTTGGAAAAACAGAAACTTCAGCAGCGTGTTTAGGTTCTCTCGTGTGAGAGGGAAATACATATTCTGATGCGCCGATGTCATACGCTGCTCCCTGCGGTCGCGAAACCTTATCGATGTCTGCCGAGACATCTTCTTTCAGACTTGTCCCCTGATCCGTTACTTCCGGTATTTCGTTGGGTAGACGCAGATTGCCGGAAGCCAGATCTTCAAACCAAACAGGATTTGCATTGGTATAGTTGGACATCAAGGCAGCCTGTCCGCCATCTCGTGAACGAATGAGTTTATTAGTAAGATTATTTACAATCTCACAATTGTTTGTTTCTGCAAACCTGTATTCGATGGCATTTGGGTATTCGATCCAGATCGTATTGTTATACACTTTCGTATTTGGGGATGTTTCCAGACCAATGCCTACATCGTGAAACAAGCCCGATCCATCGTTATAGATCATGTTGTTGCGAATGATACCTCCCTCGCTCGGGCTGCTGCCCAGTCCAAAGCCGATACCCCGATCGCAATTGATGATGTGGTTTCTTTCGACTGTATTGTCTGATGAGTTATTCCAAAAGTGAATCGCATGCTCGGCGACAAACTGCGACGGGCTGATGATATTTTTAAACACATTGTCGCGCACGATCCAGTGATCGCCCTGGTGTATATCCAGTCCACCGATATAATATTGCGGGCCGATGCCGTCGGGGTATTCAAACATGCTGCACTGGACAATGCCATAGTCTGCGCCATCTTCAGCCGCGGTGCCTTTGAGCATTTGTTCATAGGTGTTTTGTATTCTCACGTTGTGTACAAACATACTGTCGCCGTGTGTGGCGATACCATGATTGCCAATCTCTCGTATCGTCAGATCGGCGATGGTGATGTTGGTGCCGACACAATAAATGCCCATCTCGGTTCCCGGTGAAACATCCTTCATCCCGGTTCCGGTTAGGATCACAGCATCTCGATTGCCGGACGCACTTCGAAATACCATATCACTGGCGGTGATGTATGGGTACCAGCTTGTCGATGCGATGGGATAGGTTCCGTCTTCGAGAAGGATGGTCATACTGCCACCATTGGCATTCGCCTGGATGATGGCTTCTCTGAGCTCGGTTGCATTCGTGACGGTCACGGTCTCACCGATCACAAGCGTGCAGGGTATGACGCTGTTGTTTTCCACTTCGCTGATGGTGCAGTGACAGTCCTGTGCAAGAGAAGATTGTTGAATTATCAGGATCAGTATGACCAATAAAACAGATGTGGAGCTGTATTTCATGCTCCCTAAAATACTCACTTTGTGTATTTTAGCACAACACCTCCGTTGGTGAGTGTTTGCGTGGAAGCAAGGGAAAGCTGATGAAAAGCCAGTCCCTTCGTAAAAAGAGGTCGCCCGCTGCCAAGAATAACGGGCGCAATGCCGATGCGATATTCGTCAAACAGGCGATCATTGATCAGCGTGGTAGAAAGGTCTGCGCTGCCAAAGACATACATGTTGCCATCGCCCTCTGCTTTGTATTTCCGAATGGCGGCAGATGGGTCATCCTGAATCAGTATTGAATTGTTCCAACTGACCTTGGAAAGTGTTTTTGAAAAAACTAATTTGGGAAGGCTATTCATGAGATCGGCGATCACACCAGTTTCGTTCCGCCAGTATTCTGCCATGCCTTCGTACGTCACGCGACCGAAAACGAGATAATCGGCGGCATGCAACTGTTCGATACTGAGTTTTTCCAGTTCTTCACCCCAGACCACCTCATGGAAAGGCAAATCCCATGCGTGAGATCCTTCAAAGTATCCGTCGAGGGAGATGATATTCCACATGATGAGTTTGCGCATGGTGGGTTTGCTTTATGTCAGGAAAAATAAAAAGGTTAGTTGGTTTTTTGAATTTGCTGCAGAACCTCCTTCGCCTGCTCAAAATGTCTCTTCTCGTGCGTGATAATTATTTCAAATGCTTTTTCCAGTGTGTAGACAATATTGCGATTGGCGGGAGAAGAGATTACCACTCCTTTTGCCACAAGATCTGCACTATTGTGAATCAAGGCCTTAAGTGCTTCCTGATGTTGTTCAAATCGATTCAGGATATCATCCGGCAGATCGCTTTGTGTGGGTTCCCAGACAGGAAAAGTTCTGGTCTTATTCTTTCGATCGGGGTTTACGCCTTTTAAAATAAAATCTCCGAAAAGGGAAACCAGAAACCCTATTCGACCCATAAACGGCCTTTTGTATGTTCCGTTACGAACGGCATCTATCACAGGCACATAAGAGTTATTGATCACCATGATGTGATCAATGTTCTGCGCGACGCTCCATCTGGACGGATCGGATTTCCAGTTTAACTGCTCGGAAGAAAGATCTCCAAAAGTTTGCCGGAATTGGTGGGTGATGGTGTCTATTTCAGTATTGGGGTTGTTCATTATTTAGTGTGGAGATTTCCTTGTTGTGATGGAATTAAATAACCGAATCGAAGATACAGGAAATCAAATTGTAGAAGGAAAACAAATTTTAAGAGACAACAAACTCAAATCCCGCTGTACGGCTGGAGTAAGTATCGACAGGCTGAATCAAAGGACAAGTAGATTCCTCCTTTCAGTCGGAATGACGTTGCCTTGGTGGGTATTGGGAGAGCATGTCGGTGGCACTTCCACCGCCATGCTCTCCCCTCTATAAAAAACCGAATGTCATTCCGAGCGCAGCGAGGAATCTACTGTAGACGAGAAGGAATGCTTCTGTTTCCATGTCTCCATTCCGTTCCTAAATCGTTAATCGACGTTCCTGGTTCGTTAATCAAATGTAACCATGGATAATGAATTCTCAGAGACTCAGTATCACTTATGATTAATAGAGAAATGTTTGGCGCTTCAAGTATTGAGTAATGACAAGGATAGATAAAAATAGCAGATAAACCGGTTGATTTTCATTGTTTTTTTAATAATGCGGATACCTATTCACATGAAAACATCTACGGAATATATTTTAATAGTAAATGATAAAAAATCATAGTTCATTTCTACTCAACCGCTCCATGAGGGCGATAAATTGCGGCTCATTACGCAGTGGATCGTAGTCGGGATCCTGTTCAATCCATTCTTTATGTCCGAATCCTTTTTCAAGTGCCACTTCAAGCAATTGGATGGCTTTTTGTTTTTCATCATGCTGCGCGTACAGGCATGCACCATTGAATAGTGTAGTCGCATCTTCAGGATAGAGATTCAGCGCTTTTTGCATCCATTCGAATGCCTCTTCTCTGCCCCCGTATTCAGCCAGCCAGGCAGCACCCAGAGAAAGCGCCCGCCGATCGTTAGGGTTTATGACCAGTTGTCTTCTGACTCGGTTTAATCCCTCTTTGAGATATTCATCTGTATGTGGATCACCCAGTATTTTCAAGGACTGGGTCATCAACAATAAACTCTGAAAATCTTCCGGACGAACAATAGACGCCTGGTGAAACTTTTCAACAGACTTTTTAATTTCCCCACAGGCGAAAAACATTCTGCCGCAGAGATAATAGGCATCAAATAAATTTGGATCAAGTTCGATCGCCTTCTGAAAAGCAGCTTCAGCTTCTTCGAACCGTTTGCTTAATGACAGGACATACCCATATGCAGAATGACCCATCGCCATTTCAGGTGATAAAGCAAGGGCTTTCTGGCTATAGGTCGTGGCAATGCTCAACTCACTGGCATCTCCGCCGAGCCATTCAAATTTGTGTGTATGGATTTTTGACAGTCCGGCATAAGCAGGTGCATACGTGGGATCAACCGAGATCGCCTTTTTATACATTTTTTCTGACTCGGGTAGATTCAGCTCGTGAAACAAATGCCTTCCTTTCAGATAATAATCATAAGCCTCCACATCTGTACGTACGGGCCGTATCACTTCTTTTTCATTACTCGTCAGGAAGCCTTTCAACTCGGTCGCCACTTTTGTGGCAATATCCTCCTGTATAGCAAAGACATCACTGAACTCCCGGTCGTACCGACCCGTCCACAGATGTGAGCCATCCGCCACATTGACAAGTTTGGTTGTAATTCTCAGCCGGCTACCGGATTTTCGAACGCTGCCTTCGAGTAATGTTGCTACGTCGAGCGTTTTGCCGATTTCCCGTACATCAATATTTTTTCCTTTAAACGAAAACGCCGAGGTACGGGCAATGACACGCAGATTATTTAATTGGGCCAGTGTGTCTATAATTTCTTCCGCAATGCCATCGCAAAAGTATTCCTGGTCAGGATCACTGCTCATGTTGGAAAAGGGAAGCACAGCAATGCTCTTTCCGGCCTCTTCGGCATGAGAAGGAATATCAATAGCGCTTGACGTTGGATCGGAAGCAGATGAGAAAACTTCATAGATTCGTACGGGTGCTTTCACATTTTTAAGAGGCTCCTGCCTAACAAACCTGGTCCTAATATGTGGTTTGTTGACAATATTATCATGAACGGCTTCTGAGATGAAAATGCTTCCCGGATGTGAACAGGCCTGAATGCGGGCAGCGATATTGACACCATCTCCAAAGATGTCATTATTCTCAAACACCACTTCGCCCAGATGAATACCAATCCTCAACGTAAGATCTTTAACAGCTTTACATTCGTTCTGAATCTCAAGAGCGGCCTGTACTGCATCGGAAACATTATGGAAGCTGACTAAAACTCCATCGCCGAGCTCTTTGATCCACAGCCCATCGAATTTGTCAATGATGGACTGATGTATTTGGCGGTTGGCATTGAGTATCCTGAAGGCATTTTCCTCGTTGCTGCCCATCAAAGCAGTATAGCCTACAATGTCTGTAAGCATAATAGCAGCAAGTTGACGAGACTGTGTCATGGATAGCGGAGATTACCTGAAGTAATGATGAATAAATAGTCGAACGTCCAAAATAGGCATTTCCTGCTGGAAGCCATAAGGCATGGATAGCCTGATGCTCGAATTGCAACAGGAAGGAATGGTTTCGCCTTCCCATCAAAAGGAACAATCAAAGGACGAGTTGATTCCTCCTTTTAGTCGGAATGACGCTTCCTTGGTCGGTACTGGGAGAGAAAGGCGGTGGCTCTTCCACCGCCTTTCTCTCTCCTCTATTAAGAACCGAATGTCATTCCGAGCGTAGCGAGGAATCTACTGTAGACGAGAAGGAATGCTTCTGTTTTCATGTCTCCATTCCGTTTCTAAATCGTTAATCGAAGTTCCTTGTCCTTTAATCAGCACTACTACCCATAATTGCGTCGCGCTTCCGCTCCAGGTAGACGCGCTCAAGATGATTCGTGCACAAAGAGATAGCCAGATTAAACTCTTTCAGGGCATTTTCTTTTTCCTGTACTTGCCCATAGTATTCCGCGTAGCATCCGTGGTACAGATACTTCCGCTGACCGAGTTCTTCCGGCCGGATACGATTCAGTGTTTTTTGTGCTGCTTTGGATTGGTTGATCTGAAGATAGATCGTGGCTTTAGACAGCAGTATCTGATTGGAAGGGGAGAGCGCATACATCTCATCGTAATACCCGAGAATGTGTTGCCAGTTTGTGTTTTCGAAAGAAACCGCACGCACATGTTCAGACGCAATGGCCGCTTCATAGTGATAGAGTGACCGATCTGAATAGGAAAATGATTTCTCCAGGGCATCATTACCCAGTACGATCAGGGGCAGGTACCACTTACCGCGGTCCTGATGTTTCAGGTCGATAATGTCATGTCCCATTTGTTTGGCTTCCAGTCGGGCAGAGTGGAAGCACATTAAAGCAAAGAGCGCATACAAACTACCGGTGCGAAATGACTCTTTAAGAAGAAGGAGTTTACACAGTCGAAGTGCTTCGCCACAGAGATCCTTGCTGATGAGTTGGTCCGGCTTGGTGGAGTGAAACCCTTCATTAAAAATCAGATAGATGATCTGAAGTACTCCGGAGATACGTGAGGATATTTCTTTGGGCTCCGGAAAAGAAAGCGTGATATTGAGATCTGCAATTTTTTTCCGGGCGCGCACCAACCGTTTTTTGATGGTTTCTTCTTTAAGAAGGAGCGCACCGGCGATTTCTTTCATTGAAAAACCGGAGATCGCTTTGAGGGCAAACGCAATTTGTTCTTCTTTAGCAAGTGCCGGGTGGCAGGCTACGAAAATCATTCGCAACTGGCTGTCTGCAATGTCTGTTTCCAGAAACCGATCGTCGATTTCAAGGGCGACAGAACCATGTGGAATTTGATCCTGCCGGTTTTTTCGGGCATTGATCTGACGCAGTAAATCTATGGTTCGGTTTTTAGCAGCCTGAGTTAGCCAGGCCTCTGGTTGTTCCGGAATATGGCTGCGCCAGGAGGTAGCCGCCTTTAGAAAAGTATCCTGAACGGCGTCCTCTATGAGTTCGAGATGATGAAGGCCAAAGATCCTCGACAAAACCGCGACCATCTTTCCATACTGATGTCTGAAAAGATGGTCGACTATTTTGTCATTAGCCTTACTGCTCAAATTTGATGATTTCTCTGATTTCCACAGTCCCGCCTAAATCATAATCCGGAAAGTCCTCCGCGATTTTGACTACAGCATCTGCATTCTCCGCCACTACAGTATAATAGCCGCCGATCAATTCTTTCATTTCTACAAAAGGTCCGTCCGACACAATCCGATCCGGTCCGGAGACGCGTTTTGCATTTGCATGTAGCGCTTCTCCTCCACGAAGGATACCCTGGTTTTTCATTTTGCCACCCCAGGCAAACCACTTGCCCATACGCTCCTGCAGTTGATCCGGAGAAAGGCCGAGCTCTTCATAGTCGGCACCGATAAAGATCATCATGAATTCTTTCATTGTTTTTTGTTTTTATGGTTTATGATTGAAATTAATTGAATTATTGGTGCATAAAGAAATAGATTTTGAAGATAGTAGACACAAGATGTTAGACCCAAGACCTCAGAGTTTATACGGAAAGGTATTTTTCATTTTTAAATTGCCCTATGCCCTATGCCCTATGCCCTATGCCCTATGCCCCATGCCCCATGCCCCATGCCCTCAACTTCGAGAATGAAAAGCAACGCGGTTGCCTTCGGTGTCGATAAACTGCCCCATAAAGCCATGCTGACCGAGGGAAGTTTTAGGCAGGATCACTTTTCCGCCTGCCTTTTCTACACGCGATAAAGGTTTTTCGAGATCATCGCCACCATTCAGGTAGATCAAAGACCCTTTGTCTGATGGTTCGTAGCCCGGTCCGAAAGCGATGCCTCCTCCGATACCATTTTCCCAATCAGCGGGGAAGAACGCCATCGTCTGGCCCATTTCTTCCATCGTCATGGTGTCCATTTTTGTTTCAAATACGGCTTCGTAAAAGGTCTTTGCGCGGTCAAAATCCTTCACCGGGATTTCAAACCAGTTGATTGCATTTTTCATGTTTTTTGTTTTAATGGTTAGATAATACACCCCTAAGACGAAGCTGGCAGATCTAACAGGGACATTCCGCTCATTAATTTTTAAGTAAATTGATCACTCGAACAGGCATTATGTCCAAAAGACAGGCCTGAAGGAACAATGTTGCGCATGAAGAAAGATGATTTTTACAGCCGCGGACACCATCATCGGCATCTGATTTTGCTGGTAGGGCTAATCGTTTTCCTTACCCTTCCGGATCTGGTGGAGAAGCTGTTTGCCTACCGCATTTCATTCCCGATCAACCTGATTTTGCTGGTAGCATCAGGCTCATTTGTCATAAAGACCACACTACAGACCAGACTTATCAGGGATATGTTTGTTGGGGTGTTGCTTATTTTTCTATTCATATGGAGTCAGTTTCAGGAAATGGAATGGGTCGGCACACTGGCCTATATCATCTTATTTTTATACTTCCTGCTATTGACGTTCTACTTGTTTAAGGATTTGATCCACGCGGGAAATGTTCAGGCGTCCACCATTCTCGGTGCTTTTTGCGGATACATCTTGCTCGGCGTAATGTGGTTTTTTATTTATGGCTTTTTCGATGCTGCCTACCCCGATACGTTCAGTGTAGATTTTAATGCGGAAAACGGTGTGTCGAATATGCTGTACTTCAGTTTTATCACACTCACGACAATAGGATACGGTGATTTTGTTCCCACCTCTAGTCTGGGGCAAAAACTGGTCATTCTGGAAGGCCTTATAGGCCACTTCTACCTGGCTATTGTCATGGCGATCCTGGTAGGCATGTATTTGAGAGGATCCGTCAATACAACGCAGCAGGATTAATTACCCGCCTCTTCTGCTGCAGACAACCATCCTCCGCCAAGTGCCTTATAGAGGTTGATATACCCGCCGAAGAGACTGCGCGTCGTTTCCGAAAGACTTAACTGTGCTTCAAAAGCCTGTCGCTGACTTTCTATGAGTTCGAGATAACTCGTCACCCCTTTGTCATAACGTTCGGCAGATAAAAACTGGGCATTCCGGGCGGCCGCCACATGGTTTTGTCTCGCGATTAGTTGGTCTTTGTAAGTAGAAATTTCGATGAGTGCATCTTCTACTTCCTGGAAAGCAGTGATGACGGTTTTTTCATACGCGTACATGGCTTCTTCTGTTCTCTTGCGTTCCAGTTCCACCCGTCTTTTGTTTTTCCCAAACTCAAAAATAGGTCCGGCCAGCATCGCTCCAGCTGAAAAGGCAGGCGGACTCAGATTGATACTGGACAATTCCGGACTCGCCACACCAAGCAAACCTGTCAGGCTGATCGCCGGAAAGCGTTGGGCGATAGCGACACCTATTTGTGCATTCTGGGCGTGCACCAGCATTTCGGATTGCAGTACATCCGGTCTTCGAGCCATCAGCATGGACGGAATACCCACAGGAATATCCGGAGGCCTGGGTTGATCTTCAAGATCAGCTCCTGTGACGATGGTTTGTGGATTCTGTCCCAGGAGAACCGCCAGTGCATTTTCCGTATGCCCGATACTACGTTTAAAAACCGGAATCGCACCTGCGGCAATTGCCGTTTGAATCTGCGCTTGGTTGAGTTCGATTTCCGCTGCTATTCCGGCATTAAATCTTTCCCGGATGATGTCTTCGGATTCCTTCCTCAATGCATAGGTCTGATTGGAAATAAACAAGCGCCATTTGAAATCGAGCAGGAGATAATACGTTGCAGCAATTTGAGAAATCAGAGAAATCTGAATAGAGCGTTTTCCATATTCCGATGCAATGAGTTCAGCTTTAGCTGCTTCCTGACTGCGACGAAATTTACCCCAGAAATCAATCTCCCAGTTGAGGGAGCCAAAGCCGGTAAACATATTGTTGGCTTGCAGATCCACCTCCGGAAATAATCCATTGGCTACATTTCCTCTTGATGCACCCACGGAATAGCCGAAGGAAGGAAACAGATCTGCACGGGTAATTCCGAGAATAGCTTCAGACTGTTCTATGCGCGCGGTGGCCATCAACAGGTCTTTGTTGTCTTCCAGCCCGATGACAATCAGTGAATCCAATACAGGATCCTGAAACAACTCCCACCATCGAAGATTAAGAACAGAATCTTGCATCGCCAGTTGCAAACTATCAAAGCGATACACCGCCAGCGAATCAATTTCAGTGCGCTGTGGTTTGAAATCCGGTCCAACCTTGCACGCATCAAACATCAGCCAACTCGTAAGGATGGCAAACAGAAGGATATATCTGCTGACTTTCCCCATCATGCGGTTGTTTCTTTACTTAGGTTTTTGTTTCGTTTCTTTTCGTAACCTGCGATTTTTCCAATCAGGACAAACAGCATCGGATAGAAGAATACGCCCAGGATGGTCGCGATCGTCATGCCCCCCAGCAAAGCCATACCCATGACCTTGCGGGCTTCCGCGCCGGAGCCTGTCGCCAGCACCAGCGGAATCACACCCAGTATAAACGAGAAAGCCGTCATCAGAATAGGTCTGAACCTGGACTTGGCGGCGTTGATTGCAGCTTCAAACAGGCTGAGCCCTTTTTTAAATTCTTCATTGGCAAACTCCACAATGAGGATGGCATTTTTAGCCGCCATTCCGATGAGCATCATAAAGGACACTTGAGCGAAAATATTATTCTCAAACGTAAGACTGAAATACCGCGCAATCCATAAAAAGGCAATGGCACCAAAAATCGCAAAGGGTGTGCCAAGTAAAATGGCAAACGGAAGCGACCAGCTTTCGTATTGGGCGGCAAGAATAAGAAAGACAAAGACAAGCGAGAAACTGAGAATCATCCCGAGCGATCCGGAAGCTTTCTTTTCCTGATAGGACATAGCATTCCAGGAGTAACCCATATCCGGTGGAAGGGTTTCAGCCGCAACTTCTTCCAGAGCCGCCATCGCCTGCGCAGAAGTGAAACCCGGGGCAGGACCACCGGTTACTTCTGCTGAACGGAATAGATTAAATCGATTGGTATAGTCGGGACCCGCCACCGGCCGAATGGTAGCCAGCGTAGCCAAGGGCACCATATTTCCTTCATTGTTTTTGATGAAGAAGTTGTTGATATTTTTTTCATCGACCCGGTACTCCGGTTCGGCCTGCACATAGGTTTTATACAGCCTTCCAAATCGGGTAAAGTCATTGACATAGGCACCTCCCATAAACGCACCAATAGTAGTATAGAGCTCATTAAGTGAGACACCCATTTTAAGTGCTTTTTCCTTATCAATATCCATAAACCGCTGGGGCACATTCGGCTGAAAGGCACTAAAGGCTGTTCCGATTTCTTCGCGGGCATTAGCTGCTTTGATAAACTTCATAGTGTGCTCTCCCAAATATTCAGGGGCATTGCCGCCTTTGTCCTGGATCATAATACTGAATCCGGATCCGTTTCCTAATCCGGGCAGGGCGGGAGGGCCAAAAGCAAATGCATTAGCTCCTTTTATTTTTTGCGCGAGGGCTACATTCACCTGATGGATGAGTTCAGCGGCGGTATGTTCACGCTCTTTCCAATCTTTCAGACTGATAAACATAAACCCGTTGTTTGGAATAGCAGATCCGACAAGGATACTGTATCCGGCCGCGGTCGTGACATCGGTAATTTCGGGATTGGTCAGGATGATCTCTTCCACTTGTTTGCATATCGCATCGGTGCGTTGGATCGAAGATGCATTGGGCAACTGGATATTGACATAGAAATAACCCATATCCTCTTCCGGGATAAATCCTCCGGGAACGAATTTCCAAATCGGAACGATAATGGCGCTCAACACCAAAATGAAGACGACACCGCGTTTAAATTTTCGGGTGATGACATTTGTAAAACTCATGTACCCGGCGGTCGAATGATCCATCCCGTTGTTGAAGACTTTAAAAAACCAACCTAACGGACCTTTGTACGTAGTAGGTTCCTTTAGCAACAGAGAGCATAATGCAGGACTCAGGGTCAGTGCGTTGACAGAAGACACTATAACGGCCACTACGATCGTAATGGCAAACTGCTGGTATAGCAGACCGGTAATTCCCACCATTCCGGCAACCGGAATAAATACAGCGATCAGCACTAAGGTAGTAGCGATCACTGGAGCAGTCACTTTGTTCATGGCATCAATGGTCGCTTCCTTTGCAGTCATGCCTTTGGCAATATTTACCTGCACAGCTTCCACGACCACGATAGCATCATCCACGACAATACCGATGGCGAGTACGAGCCCAAGCAGTGAGAGTACATTGATAGTAAATCCAAGAATCGGAAAGAAAATAAAAGCACCCACCAGTGAAACCGGTATGGCCAAAGTGGGAATCAATGTGGCGCGCCAATCCTGAATAAACAGGAACACCACAAGGATCACCAGGATCAGTGCCAGCAACAGCGTGACGACGATATCTCTGATCCCGGCGGTAATCGCAAGTGTGGAATCAAGCGCTACATTATAGGTGACCCCTTCCGGAAAACTTTTAGCCATATCATCCATCTCCTGACGGATGAGAGCAGCAAGCTCAACGGCATTGGATCCCGGTGCTTGATAACAGGTGATAATCGAACAAGTCTTTTTGTTGGCCCGAGGTATCATGGCATAGGTCTCTACGCCGAGCGAAACAGAGGCGATATCACGTAATTTTACTTGTGAGCCGTCCGGATTGGTACGGATGACAATATCTTCAAATGCTTCGGGTGAATTGAAGCGTTCCGGAAGACGTACGGTATAGGTAAATTCAGTGCCCGCGGGAGCAGGCTCAGCACCAAACTTCCCCCCGGGAACGATAACGTTTTGAGCGTTGATGGCTTCGAGGATCTCCGGGATGGTAATGCCTCGTGTCGAGAGGATATCCGGTTTCACCCAGATCCGCATGGAATAATCCGAACTACCGAGTACATCGACGCGCCCGATACCTTTCAATCGGGCAATGCGATCTTTAATATTAATGAGTGCATAGTTGCCCAGAAAATCCTGATCATACCGGCCATCCGAAGTCAGCGTGAGTGCCAACATGATATTCGGCAATGACTTTTTGGTGGTCACCCCGTACTTCGTTACTTCCTGAGGCAATTTGGCGGAAGCGGCAGAGACTCTGTTCTGCGCCAGAACGGTATTCATATCCGGATCCGTGCCCACATCAAATGAGACCTGGATCACCATCGTACCATCATTGGCATTGGTGGACTTCATGTAGATCATGTTGTCCACACCGTTCATCTCCTGTTCAATGGGAATGGCCACTGACTCTTCGACATTGATGGCATTCGCTCCGGTATAGCTGGCTCTGACCTCTACGATCGGAGGGGTGAGATCCGGGTATTGTTCCGTAGGAAGTCCGATCATGGAGACAGCACCGACGATCACGATCACGATCGCAATGACCATAGCCACAATGGGCCTCCGAACAAAAAAGTTTCCTGAATTTTCTGCCATCTTTATTCTACCTCAGGGCTTTGACTTTTAAACTCAGTCAATGCGGGCTTGACCTTCATTCCGGTGGCTACTTTCTGCAGGCCCTCGACGATCACGCGATCATCACGCTCGAGGCCTTCTTCGATGAGCCAGAGATCGCCGACACGTTCACCGGTTTTTACGACTTTAGCACGTACCACATCATCACTATCCACCACATAGACGGAATACTGACCTTGCAATTCGATGACGCTGCGCTGGGGTACAAGGTGTGCATCTTTGATTTCGCCAAACTGCACTCTTACTTTAGCAAACATCCCGGGGCGTAGCACTTTATTTGGATTTGGAAAAATAGCCTGCACCAGGATTGAGCCCGTCGTAGCGTCGATGTTACGACCGAGAAACTCAAACGTTCCTTTTTCTTCAAACCTCGAACCATCGGCGAGCAGGAGGTCAATGTTATTACCCGGAAGGTTTTTGCGTTCTCCCTGGCTGTTTTTCGTAGCGCGTACGATCGCCAGATATTCCGCTTCAGTCAGGAAAAACTGGACGCGCACCTGCTGAATTTGCGAAACGACATTGAGGATAACAGGATTCGGGTCAGCGCCTACAAATTCTCCGACCCGGGCTTCTGTCTTTCCAATCAATCCATCAATAGGAGAGTATAGTTTGGTGTATCCCAGATCAATTTGTGAAATGCGCAGATTGGCATTGGCGGCATCCAGTGATGCTTTGGCAGCATCGCGGGTAGCCAGCGCGGCATCGAGATCGCTTTGACTGACAGCATTAATCTCTGCCAGAGGTTTATATCGGTTCAGTTCGTTTTCAGCATTGACCAGGTAAGTTTGGGCTTCGGCCACTTTGCTTTGCATGGCGGCTACGGCTTCTTCATAGGGCTGCGGGTCAATGGTATAGAGCAGCTGGTTTTTTTTCACCGGCAAGCCTTCTTCAAAGTGAATCTGATCGACAAAGCCTTGTACACGGGTGCGAATCGGAATATCCTGGAAGCCATACACTTGTCCGACAAACTCGTTGTATCTCGGAATATCCTTCTTTATAACTTCAACGACAGGTATTTCAGGAGGAGGTGCTTCTATCGTTTCTGCATTTTCTTTACAGGAAAAGAAAACAAGAAGCAGAAGCAGACTCATAATTTTTACTGGCATAATAGAACGCTGTTATCCGGACTAAATCTAAGCGGAATTTTTGAAACAGCCCAACCCAAAGGCTATATATACTTGCTTTGGGTTTGAACGGAGGATGTTCTGTACAGAATGAAAGCAAAAATGGAGGACCGAACAAGGCTATTTTCATCCGGTCCTCGTTAAGCTTTACACCATCAGCACTTAATATACGTCACCGAGCCAAAAGGAGCCAGGCTTAGCGTCAGGGAATTTTCCGATATGGATTCAATTACAAAGTCGATGGTCACGGAGAAACCACCATCCTCAGCCGTAATGGACAGCGTGGTATTGTCAGATGAAAGTTCCCACGTACCCATGGAATCCTCATCTTCAGGATCACAAAGATTAGAGCCTACATCCAGCAGGTACGAGCCATCTGCATTAAAATACTGGGTATCATCTGCGTCACAGGGATCCGGAGCATTCTCGAGTTTCCAACACTTGTCAGTCAGTAGGTCAAATGTGGATGCCGGATCCGGATCATCATCTTTGTTACATGATGTCATAACGAGACCGAGGCCTGTCATCAGGATCAGGCTAAAAAAGAATTTTTTCATAAAGTAGTGTATTGATGAAGAAAGTATGAAGGTAACGGATACCGATATACTTTATCGCATTATTTTATATCGGTGATTATCATTCATTGTAAAATGAGTAAACACTCCATCGTTGTCTCTGACAAAGGTGATGACGAATCCCGGAGTACCATCCTCCTTAATCCGCTCAAAGGAATCTCCCTCCAGGTGTTTGTAGATATGCATGGCTTCTGCGGGCTCATCCGTGGGAAGGTCTAGTAATACAAGCTTGCCATTCCAGGACGAAACATACACCTCACCCCACCAGGGTTCAGTACTATAATAGCCGGCATAGGCCTCGAGATTTATTTCGCCCTGCGTACTGTCAGTATGTATCGTCTCTGCTTTATCCAGGATTCCTTTTATCCCCTTTGCATACTTTCCCGGGTCGGTACCACTCGCGTTGATCATAACAGCATATGCTTTTTTGTTTTTCAGGTCGAGTTTGAGATCGGACCGATATCCCGGACAACTACCTCCATGCCCTACCCATGTACTTCCGTCAGAACCTTTAAACACATTGAAACCCAATCCCCAGGTGTTTTTCCAGTCGGGATTTGTCCAGTGGACAAGGTGCATGTTTTTTAATGTGGAAGGTTTAAGAATTTCTGTGGCACTGGTGTCTCTGAGGCGAAACTGCCAGGAAGCAAATTTTCCAAGGTCGAGTACATTAGATGAGAATCCTGCAGCTGGAGCTATCCCGTTCGCCTGGAAAAAATTCACCTTGTCCCGTGTGCCGGAGCGCTTGATTGCACTATACCCAATAGCCAACTTACCTCCATATAATGCTTCAGGCATAAATGGTCGTGTATCGGAGAGACCCAGAGGCTTGAGAATATTTTCTTCGACATATTCTTCATATGACTGGCCTGAGATCTCTTCCACAATCTCTCCAAGTAATGTCAGCCCGAGATTGCTGTATTGAAAGTAAGTAGAGGCCGGGTAAAGGGTTTCCTGTTCTTCGAGTTTTGAATCGATTTCAGATCGGGTGGGAAAAGGAAAATCAGGCCCTGTCCAATATGGATACGCCGCTTCTCGCGGTAAGCCACCGGAATGCGTCAGTAGCGAACGTACGGTAATAGGACCGCTATCAGGATGCTTTTGCTGCACTTTGTAAGCAGGCAGCAGATCTTCTATGCGATCATCCAGGCGGAGTTTTCCCTCATCATAAAGCTTCATGATCGCTACAGCAGTGAAGAGTTTTGAAATCGAACAAATGCTGCAAAGCGTAGTATCTGTAGAAGGAAGATTTGTTGATGGATTGGATAATCCAACAGCTCCGGACCATAACACCTCCTGATCTTCGATGACAGCCGCGGATAGTCCCGGCAATCGGTCAAAATCTTTTTGAGCATCCAGCCACACCTCGATCAACGTAAAAGCTTCGGAGTAGTTTTTCATTGACTCCTGGGCAGAAACAGGAAGATGGAATAATGAAATACAAAAGGCAATCAGAAGGAGTCTCATCAAATAGTAGTTTAGGGTTGTGTAAAAAGAGAATTAACCAAAGCTACGATTTCAATTGAAGACAAGCACATGTATGCTTTTGAAATTCCGGAGAAGAAGGAACCGCATCCTTCAAATTCTTTTCTCGCTAAGTTGTACAGAATGACTCAGAAGTCAGTTGGAATCGGCAAGTTGTGCTGCCGTAGAAATGACAGTCTGTCCCAATATCCACGTTGGAATCGAATTTTCCCCTCCTCAATTTTAAAAAAGCCACAGCCTCGAAGACCCAGCGGATCCTTCCACTCCAAAATCGCCCAGTCACCATCCTCGAAAATGTTTTCAACGATGCAGACCATTTCCGCGGTGGCAAATTCCTCCTTAAACATTCGGTGTATGGCATCGCGACCGACTATGGGTTCACGCACTACCTGATGATTGACGGCATCTTCGTGATACATAGCCGCGAGAGCATCTGCATCCGCGCGATTGAAGACGTCGACCCATTGTTGTATTAATGCTTTAGGACGCATGAGTGGTAATTGAGGAATTGAAAAAAATGCACTACAATCCTTGTAGGAAGGGGATAAATGTAAATAAAAAAGCGCAAGCCAAAAATGACCTGCGCCCATAGTGTGTGTGAAAAAATTAAAACTAACTATCCATTAGAATTCGAAATCTGCCACGAGATCAAACTCATCGTAAATGGCTTTGTCTTTAAGCCCGTCAAAAAAACTGGTGGAGCCGTAGCGCACATCAAACTTTGAACGATCGACTTTCATAGTCGCATTCGCTTTGTTGCCATAGACAGATATCTCCAGCTCTACCGGATTCGTGATTCCTTTGATTGTGAGATTTCCTGTAGCAGTATACGCATTCTTGCCATCCGGTTTCACCTTCGTAAGTGTGAGTGAAGCCGTAGGGTGTTTTTCGACACCGAAGAAATCATCTGATTTCAGGTGCCCCTCGAGTTTTCCTTTGTACTCTCCACTCAGATCTTCACTGACGATGGTACTCATGTTGATAGCTACTGTCCCGCCGGTCAAAACGCCATCTTTGAAGATTAGCGAACCGGACTTGATATCAACTGTCCCGTGATGGGAGCCGGTGACTTTGTATCCCTTCCATACGAGGGTACTTTTTTCAGTGAGGATTTCTTTTGTCTCACTGCCTGTGATTCGGGTGTCTTCCGCGACAGTAGTGGTTGTAAATGTAGAAAGCGCTAAAACAGAAGCCCCAAGTAAATTAATGATTGAAAAAGCCATAACGAAATGTTTTTAAGGTTAAAATGTTATGACAAAGGTCAGGGCATCCTGAACGAATAAAAATAAGATGGTTTAAGAAATGAAGTTAAACTAGTTTAATCTCTTTACGTTCTGGCAATCTGGCTGCGGATCTGGCTCAAAAACTCTTTTGTGATACCCAGGTAGGAGGCGATCATATACTGTGGCACTCGACTGGCAATTTCGGGGTAGTGTTCTAAAAACAGGATATATCGTTCTTTGGCGGGAAGGGACTGTTTGCGGACGATGCGCTTCTGCGTACTCACGTAAGCTCGTTCGATGAGGATTCGGAAAAATCGCTCGAGTTTGGGAATGGTGATATAAAGCGATTGCAGATCTTCATTCGAGATCTGGATCACCTCGGTGTCTTCGAGACACTGCACGTTATAATCAGCCGGTTTTTGTTCGATCAGGCTGCCGAGATCTCCGACCCACCAGTTTTCGATACCAAAGGAAATGATGTGTTCGCTGCCACTGGCATCGAGATAAAACGTGCGGACCGTACCTTTTCGAATAAAAGAAAGTATCCGGGTGATGTCTCCCTCCTGTCCGATATACTGCCCTTTGAGGTATCTGCGGTTCGTCAGCTTTGACATGAGTTGCGATCGCTCCTCTTCCGTCAGCGAAATCGTTTTTGCGATATGGTCCACCAATACTTCCATAAAGTCAAATGGGATAATAGGTTAGCGCAACAACTCCGTTTTCATATGTTTTGGATGCTACCAGGGAGAGTGATGTTTCCTGTGAAAGGGCGGCAAACATATCGATGCCTTCCGTCAGGACAACCGGCATAATAAATACTTGTATTTCATCGATGAGTTTGGCTTCCAGAAAAGTGGCATTGAGCTTTCCTCCGCCGACAATCCAAATATCTTTTCCTGCTGATGTTTTGAGTTCACGTAGAAAGGTAACTGGATCTGTTGAGATAAATTCGACATGTTCAGTATTGGCCAGACCCTGCTTTCGAGTGATGACATAGTTTTTCTTTTCCGGATACGGGAAGTCTACCCCCCAGCTGATGATCTGCTGGTAGGTGGTATTGCCTTGAATTGTAGTATCGATGGATTTGTAAAACGCAGCATATCCGTAGTCGCCGTCTGCCGGAACCGGAATCGCCTCAAGCCAGTCGACGCTGCCGTCAGCTTTTGCAATTTTACCATCAAGACTGATGGCGATATAGAGAATAGTTTTTCGCATAGTTTGGATATCATTAGTCCGCACTAATTTTAATCGAAGTCATCGAAATAGATCCCCCTACCGGTTGGTCATTAAAGACCGAAGCAGTTTCATTTTTTTCCTGAAGCGCCAGGGTATATATCAGCGGCAGATAATGCTCCGGTGTAGGAATCGCCAGATCGAAAGCTTTGCCTTGCGCACGATAATCGATGAGTCGCTCATGATCGCCGGAACGAATCCAGGATTTCATTTTGTCATTGGCTTCGGTTGCCCAGTCGAAGGCATAAGGATCAGCATTAAGCTTGTCCCACGCGACCATGCGCAGGTTGTGCACCATATTTCCACTGCCTACGATAAGCACACCCTTACGTCGCAGAGTGGATAATTCTTTTGCGAGAGTATAGTGATACGATGCGGGCTTTGTATAGTCAAGACTCATCTGGATAACCGGCACGTCCGCATCCGGGTACAGGTGTTTGATCACACTCCAGGCACCATGGTCGAGTCCCCACTGATCATCAAGGCCCACTTCCGTTTGCGTGATTAATGCTTTCGTTTCTTTAGCGAGTTCCGGACTTCCCGGTGCTGGATATTGTACGGCGAAAAGCTCTTTTGGAAATCCTCCGAAGTCGTGGATCGTTCTCGGGTGATCCATCGCGGTGACATAGGTTCCCTTAGTCTCCCAATGGGCAGAAATACAGAGGATGGCTTTGGGCTTGTCGATCGAACGTCCGGTAGCGCGGAAGCCGGCCACAAATTCATTTTCTTCAATGGCATTCATCGGGCTGCCATGACCGAGAAATAATACAGGCATCCGAGTTGTCGAAGGGAGCGTATCGCTCAAACGACGCAGAGAATCCAACTTCATGGAAGAAGACATAAGTGGCAGAAGGGCAAGTGACTGAATAAATTTTTTCCGTTCCATAAGCGAATATGAATATTTTTCTGACGCTTCGTCGGTCAGGGAAGCGGAAAACAACCATCCTGTGCGGCATGGAATCGTCCCGCACACTGAATAATTTGTAAACGAAAAAAGGCCCTTAAAGGTTTTCGTCCAGCAGCCGATCGATGATATCCGCTGTCTCGTCCGGGTAGTCCACTTCTACCCGTCGATCACTTTCGACCCATTCCCGGATGACATCGAGGTGCTTTTCTTTCAGCGATTTAATCACAGGGACACCCATTTGTTCCAGCGATGCCGCGTTGCAGTGCTGTTCATACTGCCACTTCATCGGGATGACCATCAGCTTTTTACCCATATAAAGTGCTTCAGCGGGTGTTTCAAATCCACTGCCGCACAGGATACCTTTGGCAGAGGTCATGGACGTCACAAAGTCGTCGTTGGATATCGGGCGAACACGGATAAGTCCCTCGGTATACGGCTTGTTGGTATGCTTGGAAAATACTTCCCAACGTACTCCTTTGATTTTGGACAGATTCCGGATAAGCAAGTCGTCTTTATACGCCGGCAGATACACCGTATAGTGATCATTCGCTTTCCGTTGAGCGCATCGTATTTCCTGACGGATGACCGGAGTAAAAATATCTTTTTGATACGCTTTGAAGTGGAAACCATATTGCCGTGTGGTGGGTGCATATTTCTTTAGAATGGCTTTCCCCACGGGGTCATTTGTCCCGGGCTTCGGTGCATTAGGTGATAACACCGCAACCTGATGTCCTAGTCCCACGCAGGGTTTTCGTTTCAGCCAACAAGCCCAGGCAGAAATGGGCTCAAAATCATTGATCACCAGACTGTACTGATCAATCGGAAGGTCAGTGATTTCTTTGCGCAATTTTCGTGTATTCGTGTTCCGATAGGTTTGCCACAGATCAATGCCTCCCGTTTTTCCAATCGTAAAACTCAGTCCATTCAGACGGTAGGCAATAGGGTATGGCAGCTGCACATCAGACTGTGTACCGCTCACCAGAATATCCAGATCGATCTTTTTTTTCTTCAACAGCGGAATGATATCACGCGCTCTGCTCAAATGACCATTGCCGGTGCCCTGAATAGCGTAAAGTACTTTCATCGCGAAAAGGTTTTTCAAGTGAAATGAACGGACTGCTTCATGTTATGCTGAAACTCTTTCATCATATTCTGAAAGAGAACTTTATTACCCAGTACTTCAGCCTCGCTGCTTTCCTCTTCCATCTGATCTTTGTCAATCTCTGAATCACGATAGTGAAACAGATGCCATTGCCCGTCATAGTATTCCAGAGAGGTCAGGTTTTCCACCCAATCACCGGAGTTCAGATAGGTTACTTCCCCTGCTTCTGTTTCGATGACGCGTATTTCGGGCTGATGGATATGCCCGCAGATTACATAGTCGTATTCGTTTTCGATGGCAATCTCAGCAGCCGTTTGCTCAAACTGATTGATATACTTGACAGCTGATTTAACACCGTTCTTGATCCGTTTGGACATCGAAATGGGTCCTCGGCCAAATCGAGAGGCAAAAAAGTTGATCGCACTGTTTAACAGGATCAGAAAGTCATATCCCACAGCACCGAGTTTGGCGATAATCTTGGAGTATTGCATCGTCACATCAAAGACATCCCCGTGAAATATCCAGGCTTTCCGATCCTCTACAGGGAGAACGATTTTGTTGGAAATACTAAACGACCCCATTCGAAATCCTACAAACTTTCGAAGCATCTCATCGTGGTTGCCCGCGATATAATTTATTTCCACGCCTTTCGAAATCCAGGAGCAAAGCAGTTTAATCACCTGCATATGTGATTTGGGCCAATAGCGCTTGTTAAACTGCCAGACATCAATGATGTCACCGTTAAGAATGACGCGTCCCGGTTTGATAGACTTCAGGTAGGCAAGGAGTTCTTTGGCGTGGCATCCGAATGTGCCCAGATGGACATCCGAAATCACCACGATATCAACATGTCGTTTCTTCATGTCGCGGAGTTGGGGTTTGAAAGCAATGTATGTGAATGGGTAGGCATATCATTCCGATGGAAATCGGGTGCCAGCCGGTGGACAGTAACGGAAATGCGATCAGGGTTTGATGACGCCATCAAGTTGCTGTTGTGAGTAGTGATTCAAGTGTATCAGAATGTTTTCTTACCTGAGACCATCAGCAACATTCCGATGTGTAAAACAAATCATTGTTTTACCATGGGAGGTTAAGAATCGCTTAAAATATTTGTAAAAACAAAATTGGAAATGATACAGATTTGTAAACTGCAGATGATTAGAGGAAGAGTGAATTGTTTGATGATGATGAGCTCCAACGCGCTACTTCCCAAGTTTTAAAATACGAACCGCGCCACGAACGACAAGTGCAAAAACAATTGAACCAATGATTAAATCCGGGATATTGGAGTTTAGTACCAGTACCAGGACGCCGGCGACAATGACACCTGCATTGATGATGATGTCATTGGAAGTAAAGATCATGCTCGCCTGCATGTGCGCTTCCTGTTTTCCTTTAGACCGTTGCAGCAGGTACAGACAGATTGCGTTTGCTAATAGGGCAAACACGGAGACAATAATCATGGTAGAAAAATCGGGTAAAGCAATGCCGAAAAACCATCGCCTGATCACTTCCAGAAATCCTATACTCGCCAACACAATTTGAAAATACCCGGCCAGCCTGGCGATCTTTTTTTTCAAAAAAATGGAACCTCCTACGGCAAACAAGCTGATCCCATAGACAAATGCATCCGCGAGCATATCCAAACTATCGGCTACCAGACCCATAGAACGGGACAACAGGCCGGTGGTCATTTCGATGAGAAAGAAAATAAAATTGATGAGCAAAACAACAATCAGTAGTTTTCGCTGGTCTTTGTTTTGTTCTATGGTGTACTCGGCCGCCTGTTGTGTGGAGAGCCTTTTTTCGCCCAGGTGGAGCGCACGCAAGGCATTCTCAATTTCGTCTATATGTTGATCGTGGTATACGGTTAGCATTCTAGATGGAAGATCAAATTCCAAATGGTGAATGGAGGATAGTCCATCCAGCTTCATGCGGATCATGTTTTCTTCTGAAGGGCAGTCCATCCCGCGTACATCAAAGATGGTTTTTTGCATGCAGTTGAACTCAGGGTCTTTCGGTATCGACTTTTATGATCATTGAAAATAATCCGGATAGGTCAGCAAGTAAGTTTTTAAGGTGTCAAACCCAGCTTTCTGTGTGTCGAGTTCTTTTGATTTGAGTGTTGCAAACATATCCTTCATCGGAAAAAGATAGTTGTGCAGCTGCACATGCGCCTCACCTGTCATGGTGCAGTTTTTAAAGATCATATCAAACTCATTAGACAATCTTTCAGCCAGGGTCGTGTAAGCTTCCGAATCATCGTTGGCTTCGAAGGCGTCCATCAGCATGATCATTTGATTGATGCCCTGTGTCGTTTCGGCATTAGCGGTCCATTTCTTTCCGCTGTCCAGCACGACCGGCCCTCCGGTATATTTCTGGCCACATGAGGAGATCAGAAATATCAGGCATAAAGCAGATAATATATAAGGTGTATGCGTCTTCATGTTTTTCGATTTATGAGTTGCCGGTAAAGATCGTACGATTTTAATAAGGTTGGAGAATTTCTTTTCTAATAGGCTGAAGTTAGTATTTATCCTTCCTCCGCTGCTCCTGCACCCTTTTGTACATTTTGCCCATGTATCTTTCTTTGCGCTTTCGCTCAAGAGTATCTGACTCAAGGAACCTTCGTTCGCGTTCCATACGCATGAAATTTTCATACTCGCTGACAGGAATGGCGCCTTCGTCGATGGCTTTCAAAACGGCACATCCCGTTTCGTTCTGGTGGGTGCAGTCGGAAAACTTACACTCAGTTGCCATCGAAGTGATCTCATCGAATGTCATTTCCAACCCCGCTTCGTGGTGGGTGATCCCCACCTCACGCATACCCGGATTGTCGATCAGGATGCCCTGATCCATAGGGATAAGCTCGCGATGCGTGGTAACGTGCTTACCTCTGTCGATGGATTCGCTGATGTCGCCTGTTTCCATCAGTGCTTTTCCGGTCAGGGTATTGATCAGGGTGGATTTGCCGACACCGGAAGAACCAAGCAGGCAGTATGTTTTTCCGTTTTGTAGTATGGACCGGATGTTGTCAACTCCCTCACCGGATTGATTGCTAATCGTATATATAGGTGTGTTGGGCAGACGTTCCATGACCTGTTTTACCAGGGCCTCTTTTTCGGAAGGTTCGATCAAATCAATTTTGCTTAGCAATACAATGGGCTCTATACCCGCCGCATGGCAGATGGCCAGATAGCGTTCCAGTCGGTTGATACTGAAGTCTCGATTGACCGATTGCACAATCAAACCGTAGTCGATATTCGTAGCGATGATTTGCGTTAGTCCTGATTTACCTACTGCCTTCCTTTCTAAAATGGATGTTCTTGGAAAAACAGCATGGATCAGCGCTTTTTGTTCATCGTATTCGGAGAAAGCTACCCAATCGCCTACTGCAGGTAAGTCGTGGCGGCTCTCGGCGTTAAAACGAAGGCTACCGATGAGCTCTGCATCATACACCTGATCGGCCGTGCGAACCGTATACCGATCCTTGTGTTCAGATGACACACGACCCACTTCAAACACTTCCAGGTTTCGTGCTTTGCGATATGCTTCGAGTGCGTCTGTATATCCTAAGTCCTCGAGCGTCATATGGGATGGCTTGTGCTAACAGAAAAATGATCAGGTAAAATTAGGCATTGTTAGCCGATCAGTAGAAACTTGCTTCATCGACCACCAGCGTCGTGAGCTCTACCGTATGACCATCCGGATCGCTTGTATATATGGAGTGGAAATAGTGGTGATCCTCGAAGACAAAATCTAATTGTAAATCAGTGTATCGCTTTCGGGCTTTCTCAAAGTTTTCGTTGTCCACATTGAAAGCAAAGTGATCGATTTTTACATTTTTAGAATCTGCATTCAGTAGTGGATCATGTTCATTGGCAGGAAAAAGGGCGATCCCGGACTGACCGGCCAGCAGTAAAATCGGAAACGATCCCCATTCTTTGAGTTGATACTTTTTCAATCCCAATACACGCTGGTACCATTCGACCGAAGCATCAATATTTGTAACGCGAATCGCGACATGATCCAGAAAACGGATGGTGAAGTTTGCTGCGTTTGAATCCATGTTTTAAGTATTTAATGAACGAAGGAATTATACAAATCCTTCAGCGGCGTTTTGTAATGCTTCTTTCTGTACCACACGTATGCCTTTGAGATGGAGTTCAACCCACCCTTGCTTTTCGAAATCAGCTAAACGGCGGCTGAGGGTCTCCGGTGTGACACCGATGTACGAAGCAAGTTCTTTTTTCTTAACCGTAATCAAAGGCATCGGGTCTTTCGCCTTGGTTTGAAACACTTTGCTGAGTTCGATCAGTATATACGCCAGGCGCTCATGGGCGTTTTTGTTTTTTATGTGCAGCAGGTGCTCTTCGTTGTCATGGATACGATCGGATAGTATTTTTAAAAACCCGATGACAAAGTGGTGGTCCTTGAGGGCTTCCGCGACGATCGGCCTGGGGATAAAGGTTATGCGCGTATCTTCCTGCAGGACAATGGCCGTTGAAGTATAGCGTGTGCGGCGTATCAGAGGAAGGAGGCCAAAAAAACTGTCCTGGCCCAGGATGCGGACGACATCTTCACTTCCGTCGGGGGCGGTCGTTTTAACCAGAATACTTCCTTTATCCAGGAAAAACAATCCTTTGGCGTAGGTGTCAGCGGTATAGATGATCTCTCCCTGCGCATAGGAGCGATGGTCAATCCTGCTTCCGGATTGGTTTTCGGCGCATTCATTGAGCCGGTGGAGGGATAATCTGTTGATATTCCGCATTAATCGCTTGATATTTATCAAGGCTTGACAAAAATCATTGCATTCGTCAGTTTTGCCCCGTATACTATGGATATGGACATTAAAAATAAGTATTCAAACGAAATGACAGCACATTACCCGTCGACCCCAAAGGGTTTTGATGTTGCCAAAGACCATTTTGATACCTGGTTTTTCAATTCCCTGAAAAACTAATGGTGCATTCGCACCACATCGACATCTGATGTGGTGACGCAACAATTTCCATCCCTTTTCTGACAGTGCTTGTATCCCGCCACCATACGGGGTAGAATGCAACGCCTCTGCCTGTGACGATTCTTGTTGCGGGGCCAGAGCCCTATGGGATGAACCCAAATATTTCTTAACCTAAAAAAAATTAAATCATGAATACCGTTAGTGATTATCAAAAAACAGCACATAAATCCGTCGATCACCTGTTTAGAAACATCGATCTGCTCAAGCAGAAAGGTCGCTTTATCAAACAGGAAAAACAGCAATTGTTTCAACAGAAAGTAGCTGAGCTCGACGAAAAGAAAGAGCAACTTCGTAAAAAGTACAATGCGCTGTCTTCCGCCACCGGAAATGCTTCGCAGGATCTTAAAAAAGGATTCGAAGAAGCAAAAGGGGCCCTTACCTCAGCGTGGAATGAAGCCAAAGCTGAATTCGTCTCCTAATTGATTTGTTGAATCTGCCACGTTGTACGATATGCACGTGGAAACCAATTTTTTAACCCTGATAAAATTTAGCAATACACTATGGAGACCGTAATTAAGAACAGAGTCAAAACAGAAGTCAAAAGCGGTACATTCAGAAAACTGGGGTTTTCCGCCCTGGAGACTGTTGAGATCGTTCAACCAATGAATGTGCTGCTGGCCAACTACCATATACATTACCAGAAGATGAAAAACTTTCACTGGAATGTTACCGGAAAAGACTTCTTTGAGCTGCATGCTTTGTTCGAAGAACGATACAGAGAAGCAGCTGAGCGCATTGATGAGCTCGCCGAACGCATCAGAGTGTTTGGTCAAACTCCGGTCAGTACACTGACAGAATACCTGGAGATGGCCGAGATCACAGAGGTGACTGCAGAATTCCGCAGTGACCAGATGGTCGAGGAGACCAAAAGTGATATACAGACCTTACTTTGCCTCATGGTTGAAGTCGCGGATGCGGCGATCAACAGAGGTGATGCTGGGACAGTACACATGATGAATAAGGCCATTGGCAAAATGGAAAAAACACATTGGATGCTGACCGCATGGTCCAAAGCAGATCAACCCGTGTTTTCATAAGACACCTTCCGCATAACAATGGGCGTGCTTCCGGGTTGATCAAAGACACGGTAAGCGCGCCTTTTTGTGCGTACACAGATATTTCATAACCTAAACACACAGACACATGACTACTATACCAATCAAATATATCCTCAGAACCGGATTCCTTATCCTTTTGATGCCACTCCTAATCGGTTGTCAAAATGATGCCTCCGGGGATGACAAGGATCCGATCCTGCTGACTGAACAGCAAAAAGAGATGATCAAAGAAGAACGCGATCAGATGCTTTCGGAGCTTGAAGACCAAATGAAAGCTGCGGACCAGAAGATCGATATGATCAATCAAATGATGCTGGAGAAAGGTACGGAGGCTGCAAACGAATTAGACACCCTGTACAGTCAGACCCTTTCGGAAGTCAGAACCTTCCGGAATGATCTGGAGGTCAAGGTCAACGAGGTTGAGGCCACTACCGATGAGAACTGGGAACAGTTTAAAACGGATATAGACCCTTATCTCAATAAGGTCGAAACCGATCTGGACACCTTGTCGGCCCGACTCCAGCGTCTGATGGAACCCGATATGAAGTGACCTGACTAGTCAGGGCATTATATCAAAAACAAAAGGCATTCGCCCCTGGCGGATGCTTTTTTTATGTCTGGCTCAACATTTTTTGATCTCAGCCTGTTTCTGACATACATTCTTTTCACATCACATTTCAAAACGATATCATGAGCGATAAAAAAATCATTACAGTATTTGGTGCTACCGGTGCCCAGGGAGGCGGATTAGTGCGGGCCATTCTGGCGGATAAAGACGGTGGCTTTGCCGTTCGGGCGGTGACACGTGACCCTTCTTCTGACAAAGCCAAAGCCTTGATTGCACAAGGGGCTGAAGTTGTTTCTGCTGACCTGGACAATACAGATTCGATCCGCCAGGCTTTGAAAGGCGCTTACGGGGGCTACCTCGTGACCAATTTTTGGGAACATTTTTCAGCGGAGAAAGAACAACAGCAGGTGGCCAATTTTGCAGAAGCCGCCAAGGCTGAAGGAACGAAGCACGTCGTCTGGTCTACCCTCGAGGATACCCGTGAGTGGGTTCCGCTGGATGACGATCGCATGCCTACTCTGCAGGGTAAATACAAAGTACCACACTTTGACGGGAAGGGATCCTCTGATAAGATCTTTGACGAAAAAGGTGTACCGACCACACATTATCGCACCTCGTTTTACTGGGACAATTTCATTTATTTTGGAATGGGACCTAAGAAAGCGGATGATGGAAAATACCATATCTATTTTCCTATGGATAATGAAAAGCTGGCAGGTATGGCAGCTGAAGACATAGGGAAGTGTGCCTATGGGTTGTTTAAAAAAGGCGATGCCGTTATCGGTAAGACGATCGCCGTGGCCGGTGATCATGTGACGGGAGGAGAGATGGCTGATAAGTTTTCCAAAGCCCTCGGCAAGGAAGTCGTATATACCAATGTCACACCGGAAGCCTATCGCAATTTTGGTTTTCCGGGCGCGGATGATCTGGGCAACATGTTCCAGTTTTACCGTGACTTCAGTGATGACTTTAATGGCCGACGCAACCTCGACTATGCTCGCGAGTTGAATCCGGAGTTGCAGTCGTTTGACCAGTGGCTCGGCAAAAATGCTGCACGCATACCATTGGATTAAGAAAGATCAAATGATGTTTAATAGATCGACCAATGCTCCTGACGCGGGATGTGTTGGTCGATTTTTTATTTTAGGGTTATGGGTTTATATGGTTAAGCGGTTATCTGTTTATATGGAGGATTAAAACTGCGTCTCTGCGCCTCTGCGTGCGGTAAAAAAGGGCGGAAAGGCGGAAAGGGGATTTATTACTCCGCGATATCAGCGGGAGAAAAGAAAGGGTGTATATACTTTAATAGTTCGCGATGACTCGCCTCGCTAGCATGTTTGAATCACTCCCGCTAAGCGGGATAACCGGATTGCACCGATCCCGCTGTACAGCGGGACTGATTATTTTTTCCGCCGAATAATAATGAAATTGTAGAGATGAAGAATTCCAACTGCGCCTTTGCGTCTCTGCGTGCGATATAAAAGGGCGGAAGGGCCTTTAGGGCAGAAAGTGTAGGTGTTTCAAGAATGGCGATGATTCGTCTTGCTTGTGTGTTTGAATCGCTGAAAGCGCTGAGTGCGCAGAAAACGCGGAGTTTATTTTCCACTTGGAAAATAAATTGATAGTATAAAAAAATGTGGAGCCAACTCACATAATCAAATAAAATCACCCCTCACAGCTCACCCTTCACAGCTCACCTCTCACCCCATGCCTTATTCGGGACAATCATCCAGCAGCTCCGCCACCAGCGCGCCGCCGGTGTCGACTTTAAGGAGGTAGCAACTTCCGTTTTCGCCTTTGAGGATGATGCCTTTGGCAGCATTGTCGATGTAGAGGGCACCATCGTGCAGATGGAGCTCTGTAAGCGGGTCAGATGTGCCAATGCCTACACCCGGAACTTCCTCCTCGGGAGGGGGTTCTTCTTCGAGATATTGAAAGGGATGTTCGACTGTCTCGCCCTGATACGTTGCTTTAAACTTCCAGGTGCCGAATGGTCCGTCATTGGGAAACGTCCAGAAATAATACCACCAGGAGGCATTATATGTATTGACAAAATCTTTTGACCAGGTGGTATAGGATGTCCCGTTAGGTCGCAATAGTTCGTAGTTGACTGTTGTACCGGCCAATTGATCTTTGAAATACGCTGCAGTATAAATAGTTTCTCCCGGGATAAAGATGTCATCAAAATGTGGAAACTCATTCGGTGATGGACAGCCATGTACCGGAGGTGTGTCGTGTGTCAGAATTGTATTGATTTTGGGTTCGCGATAATCGAGCTGGTCGACCCACCAGGACGAGGCGTTGAAGTCATTGCATGGACCGGAGAAGGGATCTATGAGGTGATCATAATTATAGATATCATCGTCATAGACTTCCAGATGCAGGTGTGGTCCGGTGGAGCAGCCGCTGCTGGCAACAACGCCGAGATATTCCCCGGTGGTCACGGTTTCGCCCACACTTTTTGTGGTGAGTGATCCGAGTTTGAGATGCCCGTACCAGGCGATGGAACCATCGGCGTGTTCGATGTATACGGCATTCCAGGTTCCGAAACAGGAGCAGTGGTCATCTTCATTTCCATCGTGTTTGGCGATGATGGTACCGGGTGCTCCTGCCACGACATATACTAGGTCATTGTCTTTCAAGTACCATGGATAAGGCCAGGTAAAAATGTCGGTGCCTTTATGCCCGTCGTATGTTCGAGCGAAGCATTCATAATCTTCTAGTCCGCTGGTCAGATCCTGGTCAACGAAATTGCTGATACCCCAGCTATTGTTCCAATGGTTGCCCGGCGCATTGACCACCGGCCATTCGAATGATACGATCATCCGCGGTGGATGTTCCTGAAGAATGCCTTGTTCGACAAGTTCGGCTCTGTTAGCTGTGAGCATCTGAACGATCTGATTGCGCAGAGCGGGCGGAACACATGCTTCATCGCGGTAGATGTATTCTCCTCCATTTTCCACAGGGGGATTTTTTAATTCAGGAATTGGTGCCTGTGTGTTGGCAAATACGCAACAGGCAAGAAAGAGAAAAAGAGTGGTTGGGAGTTTCATGGTGGTAAGATACAAAAGGATGCTTTTTTGTTTGGTAAAGTGTTTAACGGTGTACAAGGAAAATTAAAACTGCGCCTTTGCGCCTTTGCGTGCGGTATAAAAAGGCGGAAGGGTGGAAAGTAGAAGAGACTTAACTATTTCCGATGATTTGTTTTGCTTGCATGTTTGAATCACTGATTAATCAGATTGCACCGATCCCGCTGTACAGCGGGACTTATTATTTTTCTGCTGAATATTAATAGAATTGAGGAGATGAAGAATTCCAACTGCGTCTCTGCGCCTCTGCGTGCGGTAAAAAAATGGCTCCCGATGTGTCGGGAGGCAGAAGCGCAGAACGGCGGAAGGTATAAGAGATTAAACTATTACCGATGATTCGTCTGGCTTGCGGATTTGAATCGCGGAAAGCGCTGAGTGCGCCGATTACGCGGAGTTTATTTCCCGCGGGGAAAATAAATTGCCAGCCTTAGGAATGTAGAGTCAACTCAAAAAATCACTCCATCACTCCATCACCCCATCACCCCATCACCCCATGCTCCATGCTCCATGCCTTTGACAGAAAGCTCCAACCATGTCCACTCACCTTCTTCAAGCGTCCAGCTGACGGTTAGTTCCACCGGAACAGTGATGCCGTTTATTACTTCGGACCTGGTGGCGATGATGGTCCAGGGAAGTGGTTTTGCATCTACGTCGACATCTTTATACCGCATGGCGACAAACTTTTCGAACCGGCCGTTTTCGTCGAAGTGGAAAGTGCCACTACCGGTGATGCCGTTGTAAGTCATCGTGGCTTTTGCGCTGTGTGCATCCATCTCCTCCCAGGTGATATAAGGTTGCAGCGCGGCGGAGGGAAACCACACCATCTCTGCCAGGAATCGCTGCAAAGCACTCTGGTTGATTTTGTCATTGTTTTTTGCCTTGACGATGGGGAAGAGGGAGAAAAGTTTGATCAGCATTTCGCCTTTTCCGTGCTCGAATTTATCACGACCGGTGACAGGCATGAAGGGATTCATCTGCATCTCCACCGACCAGTTGAAAGCCGGCGTATCGATGGTAAAGATCTGATCGGCTGTGGCGTTTGTCCATGCGGTTTGTTCCGGTTTCATTTTCATCCGCAGCTCTTGCGTCAGCGATAGTTGGCGAACAGCCTGCTTGCCTACGGTACCGGTATTTGTGAGCCATTTTTGAACGATGGGAGGGAGGTGTTGGATGGATGATTCTGTAATAATAGATTCCGGTGCTTCGGGTATCGAAGTGATCATTTGTTCTCGTTCGGACCGGATCATATTTTGAAAATCAAATGCAGCATACGCCATGATCGCCGCAACGAGGATGATCACATTGGGGATTGTCCCAAAACGCGCATCACTCCAAAACAGAATGATCAGCACCTGCGAAACCACTACTGCCAGAAATCCAGTCACAAACCACCGCGGAGAACCCATCAGCACCTGAACACAGGCAAAAGCCATCAGCAGAAAGCCCACCAACCACAACAATGCCATAGGCCGAGATACCTCTTGTTTGATCCCCTCAAACTGACTCAACCCAAACCCTTTCAGGAATCCCATCAGGTGGATCAGGGCGTGAATGGCAAGGAGGGTGATGAGAGTGAGGCGCATGGGGGGTGCTTGGTTGAGTTTGGTTGGGACTAATTTACGGAGTTTACTTTTGAGTCAGTAGTGAGTAGTCAGTGGTGAGTTTCCGATACATCGGGAGTGGTGAATAGGATTTGATGGGAGTATGGTTTTTTTCAGGTATTAGTGGCTTCGGGTGGGTTAGCTTGTTTTTTAACATTGAAAAAGATTGTGGCAAGAGTGAAGGGAATGATAAAGTAGATATGTAAGAATAAATCTTTTACGGTTTGGATTCCATTTACAGGTATGCCTATAACCTTTAGCGTCACAAAGAATAAAAGCATCCCGAGTGTAAACATTGTAAGCTTTAGGATGCATGGCCTGATCTGTGTCAATATCAGGTACCTATATATTAAATATGATATTGTGATAGTTGGAAGGGAAAATACGATCACAATAATCCAGAAAAAAAGACCGTAGATTTCTTGTCCTTTAACAGGAATAAAACCATCATTTAAAAGGACTGTAATAACCTGTACTGCATAGACCAGCAAAGGGCCCAATACCACACTGGCTACCCAGACTTTGAGTGGGTATGTTTTGTTGAAGGGCATTTAGTGGATGATGTATTCGTAGATGTCGTCAGCGACTGAGGTATTCATTTTGAACTCGATTTTTACGACGGATACATCATTGCCTTTGTCGTCTTTCATTGTCGTTTCTTCAAAACTATCATCAATTGGAGTAATGTCACCCATATAATAGAATTCTTTTCCTTCGTCATTACTTTTTTTAATAAAAAGTGGGAGACGCAGACCTGACCTATAGTTTTTTATTGTGACAACATCGTTGCTTCCTAGATTGCGCCTTGATTTAGTCATCCAATGAAATCTTGATGGGGAAGAAAAGTGGTCCTCATATTTTGTGGTGCTAGATATATGGTCCTCTTTATGATAGTTTACAAAAATGGGGCAGTTTGTTTTGTCCGTTGAAATAATATATCCTCCTACATTTTGGGCTACTGGATTTTGTTCCCAGTTAAGTATTCGAAACACATCTTTACGAGAGTATTTTTGATATAAGGAGAATCCATCAAAGAACATATTGCTCTAAAGCCTCTCCCATGTGTTTGGCTCTAGTACTGCCCTGAGCATATTTTTGTATTTCGTAATCCTTATTCTGTATGGTGTTTACCAAAGCCCTATGAAGGCTGCTCATACTGTCTCAATTTGCCTTTTTCTTTTTCCAATAGCTCTATTGTTGTTCTTTTTTATTTGTTGTTTAATGCTATTGGCAAGGACCTTAGCTAGAGTAACAGGCACAGCATTTCCAATCATTTTATATCCTGCTGCAACGGATTCATAGTGAAATACAAAATCATCTGGGAAAGTTTGAATTCGTGCACATTCTCGAACAGAAAGTCGTCGATATAAATCTTCCTTTCCGGGCTTAAAAATACGTTTGTTTTGTTCTACAAATTCCATTTTAGGTGCTACAGGGTGGATTGGTGCATGTCTTCCTCCGGCTTGGATAGTAAATGATTGTTCATCCCATGCCCTAACTCTGTTACGTGACATAAAAATTGTTGAAAAGCCACCAATCATAAATTCATGATTGGGAATAATACACTTATCGCCATTAGTTTTGTTTCCGGATTTTGCTGGAATAACAGTCTCAGATAAATCACCAATGGCTTTTTCTAAGTCCTTTTTTTCAAATATCTCGGTTGGAAATTCAAATTCGAATCCAAGATCTTCTCTGATGCCAATAAAAAAGACTCTCTTCCGGTCCTGGGGAACCCCAAAATCACTTGCATTTAGCAACTGAAAAGAAAGCTTATAGCCCATACCTGCACTTCTGAACATATCCTTTATGTTTTCTAGTGCTTCTTTATGCCTTGGCAAGAGCATGCCGCTTACATTTTCGGCAAGGAAGAATTTTGGTTGTTTTGCATCTAGAATCCTGATAAAATCAAAAAATAACTGCCCTCGTTTGTCATTGATTCCCCTCAATGCACCTGCTTCACTCCAACTTTGACAGGGAGGTCCCCCAATAATTCCATCACAATCAGGAACATCCTCTGATCGAACATCTAGGAGACTTCTTCTATCAAGGACAGTGTTCGGATGATTTTTTTCATAAGTTTCCCATATCTCTTTGTCATATTCATTTGCCCAGATTACATCAAATCCAGCCTGTTGAAATCCTAAGTCTAATCCACCAGCTCCGGCAAAAAAAGAAGCAATTTTCATATTTATTTTTTTATTGTTTTATAATATTGAATTTTTTGCTCAGCCATAATCATGACATTTTCAGAACAATTATTTTCATACATTTTTTTCGCAATTACATGACTGAAATATTCTTCCCTAACCAATTTTTGATTGATGTTTAAAGCGATAGAGAGCTTTTTGATTCGTTTCACATCAAATTCTCTAATACCATTCTCAATTTTGCTCAAGTTTGCTGAATCTAGGTCTAAAGAAGCAGCCAATTGAGTAAGCGTAAGACCTTTTGCAGTCCTGTGCCTCCTAATAAACTCACCGAATGTTTCTTTCATTTGACTTGTCAGTATTTGACAAATATATAGGAATAAAACTTAATTTAAAAGCCCTAGCCAATATTTTAAATAAATAATTAATACATGCAAAAACTAGTAGTCTCCCACTAGTTTAATTGAGCTAGTAATTCCGCTTTCAAATTTAAATCTGAAACCTACAGAATGCGAGTTTATTTTAACCACAACAGAGTCGTTGCCTCGTTTTATAATTTCTATATTTCTTGCCCCAGTTATTTTAGGAGTACTTATGAAATCTACTGATTCATTTCCACTGGAGTATGAAGCATGAAATAATTTTTTATCAGAATCTAAAATGAGATTGCAAGCATTCTCCAATTGAGAAGTGCTTAGTTCTTGTAGAATATTGTAAAGATTATCCCTTAGTTTTTGCAAGAATTTATCACGTTGTGAATTAGCATTTTTATAGTTTGAATCCGAAAACCTAGCTTTACTTTTTCCATTTTGGACAGCATGATTATTTATCTGTTTTTTTGCAACCGCTATTGATTTGTGGTTTGTTTTTAGTATTGAATTTAGGAAATCAAGTTGCTCGGTTTCCATCTTTTGATTGAAGATTTGTTGTTCAGTGGAAGCCAAAAAGTATTCTTGTAATAAGCTCTTTGCACCCATGTTTTTCGATAACACAGTGCTTTTAGTTTTCCAGCATTTTAATGAAAATCCAATCTTCGACCCATCCTGAGTGTTTACAACTAGATCATCAGTGTTTTGTATTCCAATTGCTCCTGAACTATTGCCAATATCATTAATACTCGTGATGTCATCCTGTACAAGGTTTAGAATTCTATCACCTGTTAGTTTTCCGATCTTTTCTAGTGAAGCTAGCTCAGTGGAATTGAAGCACCCTTTGTGTATATTAAGGAGTTGTAGGTTATTCAAAGGCGAAATACATTGTGAGCCAGGAACCTTGTGTTCTAGATATTTACAAGTAAAGTATTGATGTAGTTTTCCAGCTGAATCCGATTTATTTGGCATCTGTTATGGTGTTTTGGTTTGTAAGAATATTTTAATACAAATTCAGTGCCATTGTATTTTATATGCTCATCAGCTAGCATGCAACACTACTGGATATTGAAATCTTTTCGAGAAGAATGTTTTAGAGGAACTCGATAACTCAAGTTAATTACTCCCGTATTTATGAATGTTTAATTGATGACCGAATTAAACTATTTATTCAATATTTGACCTGAAATTGCAGCACCTTTCCACTATTTGTGCTTGAAGACGTTTGGAGTCTTATCATATGATGAGAAGTGTCATCAGAAATCGAAATCGAGTACCCCACTCCCAAAATGTCGCTTTTCTTCAATCCCACACATAGCCGGGACTCTACTTTTGCTGTCGATATATGAGCAGCTATTGCGTTTTTGATTTTAAAAGAGTGCTGGATGGGCAGAAGGCCGATACCTACCACCATCAGGTGCTGCCGTCTCTGGATGCGTTCGGGGGCAGGTATCTGGTGTTCGGTGGGAAGACGCTGCGGCTGCATGGTGAACAGACCCCCGGCATGCCGGTCATCCTGGAGTTTCCGAACACCGAACGGGCCAAGGCATGGTTTGAAAGCGAACCCCACACCCTGCGCAATGAAGCGTATGAATACGAATGCTATTTGTTTGAAGGATTCTAAAATTTTTACTCATGACAAAACAACTTTTTATCCTGGCGTGCACCCTGCTGGTAATGGGATGCAACAAGCCCGAAAACAACTATGTGGTGACAGAGGAAACGTCACCTGAGGAGGCAATCCAAAGAGGCAAATACCTGGTTGAAGTGATCGGGTGCAGCGACTGCCACTCCCCGAAAGTCTTTGGCGAATACGGTCCGACCCCAGATCCCGCCCGACTCCTCAGCGGACACCCCGCAGACCTCCCTATCGGAACGATCAACAAAGAAGTGCTCCAGGAATGGGCATTGTTTGGACCGCACAATACCGCTGCTGCCGGACTCTGGGGCGTATCCTTTGCTGCCAACCTGACGCCTGACCCCACCGGGATCGGAAGCTGGACTTTCGAGCAGTTTCAGACCGCTATGACCAAGGGCAAGTTTAAAGGAATTGAACAAGCACGCACTCTGCTACCTCCCATGCCGTGGCCCAATTACGCTCGGATGACAAGGGAAGATCTGGAGGCCGTCTACGCCTACCTGATGTCGATTCCCCCGGTCAAAAATATTGTGCCAACCGCCATAGCACCTGATGCACTTTAAGCTTAATTTTACCTAACGAAACACGCCGATTGACATGGATATTCGCTACAGGGAATTTGCACCTTCTCCCGCGCTGGCCAGCGTGATAGACCGGATTTGGGTTTCTGAGACTGAGGGCAATGCGGACGAACTCACGCCGGTGCAAACCTGCCTGCCACTGGGCATGATCGAGTGGATCATTCAGATCAAAGGCGGACCGATCATTGGGTGTAATGACGGAAACATTATCAGGTATCCAACGAATTATTTTATCGGCCTCATGACAACGTTTGCCAGCTGGCAGATGTATGGACAAAGCAAGGTGATCGGTATACGAATGAAGCCTGAAGGTGCGATTCGATTGCTTGGACAACCGCTTGCCGAACTCTCCGGCTGTTCAGTTGATGCAGAAAATTTCATCCATAAAAAAGAGCTGTCGATTTTAGACCGCCTGATGGAAATGGAAAATACAACCAGTCAGATCGGCTTGCTCGAAGCCTTTATGCACCATCATCTGATGGCAAAGACAGGGAAGGACAATTACTTCACGGATGTATTTGCAAACCTACGGTTGATAAACAGTTCGTTCAGTTCAAAGGAAATCGCCAATCAGTTTTTTCTATCCGAGAGACAGATGCAAAGGCTCTATAAAGATCAGCTGGGTGTAAGCCCTAAAACCTACGAACGGATTCTGCGGTTTAGTCGAGCTGTCGAGAAGATTCGCAAAAAAGAGAAACCCAACTGGTCGAGCCTCGCGTACCAGTTGGGTTACTCCGATCAAGCTCACCTGATCCGCGAGTTTAAATCGTATTCCGGGATGACGCCTTCCCTATTCTAAAATTTAATGGGCCATCACTAAATCGAATTGACATTTTGTCGATGGGACACAGGTATGTCCCATCCGGAGGCAGATGTTCTTTTTAAAAATCAAATATCTAAACCCACAAATAAAATGAAGCAGAGTATTGCTTTTACCATACTACTTTCCCTGACATTCGGTTTGCGAGGACAGGATTCGAATATCTACACTCTGAAACTTTCCTACCCTGTACTGGACCTTCCTCAGAATACAGATAGGGGATATTACTATCCCTCCATGATGCAGTCGGTTGCTCTGTCAGGTGACCTTTATGATGTCAGTTTCTGGGGGATCCATGCCCTGGGCAAGACGGTTTTACCTAACCGCAAAGGAACAAAGTTTGGTTCGTTGAGTCAGGATGCTGCCACCTACCTAATGGGGCTCGCATTCGCAAAATATGGCAGCCAACTGCCCATTCCGCTGGGCGTGTTTACGCATGAAGAATTTCACCGTTCCGTCCTGCGTGCCAATGGATATTCATCTATTAACGGGAACTGGACTTTTAATCGATGGGATGGTACGGTGTATGGGGTGACGGATGAAGCACTAACGGCACTGAAAGCTGAGGATGTCAACGGCTTGTTGTATTCGTATGTAAGTGGTGTGCAGTCAGAAACCTATCTCACGCAAGTCAATGTGATGCAGGATTTTTATTACAAGCGCACATTTTATAAGGCACCGCTGTATTTGTACAATGCCTATTACGTGTGGGACTATTTTAAGTTTGCCACCAGTGCCTCCAGTGATTCTGTCAAGGTAGATGCGACACCTCATGAAAGCGCTGATCCTTTTTATCGCGATTATGCGGGCAATGATCTTACAGCGTGGATATATGATATGTATAGCCCGGACTCTGCATACACCAACCGGGATTTGTTTCCGGGTGGAGAAGGGGCGAACAGGAGAATAGGATTTAGTGAATTGAATGCAGATGGACAGGATTTTTTAGAAAATCAAAAGAAACTGTCACTGCTGAACTTTATTAATCCGGCCATCTTTTTTGTCAATCGTATACATATCGGTGAACGATTTTGTTTTCTTCCTTTTATGCAATACCACCCCACCCATTTTGGAAATGACATCGCTCTTGTGGTACCATTTATAACAGGTGGATTGCAACAGAATATTGCCCTTCATCGATACAGGAATCAACAGAAAAGTTTCTTTGGCGTCCAATACGGCGTTTCAGACTTGAATTTGTTTGCTGACAAAAATTTGTTGCTCAGCGCTCAGGTGTTAGTCTGGAGTCAGCCTGAAGATCAAAGTTTTTTTGACACAAAAGGACAGTTAGGAGGGAATGTGGAAGTGCAGGCGGACTATCATCTGGATAATCACTTTTCTTTCAGTCTCGCTTTGGGCTTTAAAACCGATGGCTGGTTGATCGCCAATCCCTATCTGAAGGAAACGTTTTCATTGCGAGCAGGTATAGGATACAATCTCGTGCAGTATCGGTAAAACTTTGAGGCCGAACCTGATCATGACTCGATCGTCAGGAAGGGCTAAAGCAGTGGCAAACGTGTCAATTCTATTCCGGATGCAGCCAGAATTCTTTGCCTGTTTTAGAAAATATATTCCACGACCAATTCAAACGCCACATCTCCTCCCTCATCCAGAGTGAGGCTTTGAGGAAAGTGGTTGCCATCTGAATACGGGATATATTCCAGGCTACCCATATACTCCAGGTTGCCATACCAGGCCTCGAAGTCAAACAAGGTGATTTTGTAAGTGTCGGTCGGATGCAACATATCGATATGGTAGAGTGGCGCCGGCTTAAATTCGTGTGGTAGGGAAGGGTCAGCATTCCAGATATAATGCGGATGCTCATAAAACTTCACTCCATTGCGTTCAATCAGGATATTGATATCCGGGGCGCTTTCCCACCCTTGATCCAAATCCCAGGGCTCTCCATTATTCGTTAAGGGTATCCGGGTAACACGGATTTTAGTGATCCGGATTTTGGCAGGTACCTTCTGACTGCCGCAATCCACTCCGGTATATCCGTCCGGGCAGTTGCATTTCCCATTGGCACAGACACCATCGTTCAGGCAGACGAGCGTTTCACAAAGATCCACAGGGTCTCCTTGATGGCAGGAGGTAAAAAAGGGGAGTGCAAACAGGCACAGGTAGAGTGCTATTTGAGGAAGTTTTTTCATAGCCGTCGGATTAGGGTCAGCGAATTCTTATCCTAAGATATTCCAAATAGCCATCGCTTTATCCTCCGGCCTCAAATATATTTTTTACTGATTTGATGTTCTATCGGAACAGTCTTCTTCAAATGGTTTACGAGGTCATTTACCCCACCCCGAGGAGATACTCCTGCATATTCTTCTCCCGACCGAGATTTATATTTATAAACAGAAAAATTATATCATTTTAACGCACTCAGAATAGGATAGGTCACGTAAAGAGTTGACCGGAATTTAATGTCAGAACCAGGAAATTTTTATTTTGGGAAAAACTTATCCATATGCCCCATGATGACCAACGAAATCCTCAGTTGAATGAGGGTCAGCATTCTACGAATAGCTCTGTGGCGAATTCAGGAACTTTCAGTCTTGCAGAATATTCTGATGACAGACCAGATATTAGTGCTATGACCTCTGAGGAAGTGACCAGATTAATGTCATTTGTTCAAAAGGAGCGTCTTCACTTACTTGGAAAACTTAAAAACAATTTCACCTACCACTTCCTATTTATTTTTTTGGGTATCAGTGTGTTGGTCAATTATGAAGCGGCTCAGGTGCTACTGGATAAATGGCTTCCCGCAGATTACGACACAATAACACCGGTCATTCCGTTTCTATTGATATTTCAATTTGTATCTTTTGGCTACTTAATGGGTCTCTATATACGAAACTCAAGAGTCGTTAAATGGCTTGTCCATGAAACGACAAAGAATATAGACTATACCAAAACAGAAATCAATAAAAGAGATATCAGAAACCTATCTCGAACCCATACTTTTTTAGAACCGTTCTATGATGAAAAGATTTTTGCAAACGGTAAAATACTGTACTTTCTATACTATGTTTCAATAGGTAGTTTTTTTCTTGTAAATCATTTCATCGTATACGAATTCATTACTTTATTTGACTTAGGAAGTAACTTGGCAAAAGGGTTATATATAACTGTGTTTGTCCTTATTTCAATTTTTCAATACCATTTTTATTTCTCGTTTAGCAACGTAAAAGCAATTAAACTGTTTGTAGGTTCTGTGTTTATAATCAATCTTGCGATGTGTATTGCATTTATACTTAAGGGTTCTCTTTTAAAACTTGTGATCTAAAAAATTTAGAGGTTTGCAAATTAGAAAACTTAATGCGTAGTTCTGAACATCACCCCACCCCCAGCAAATACTCCTGCATATTCTCATCCTGATCCAGATCCAGCTTTTTGCGGAGGCGGTAGCGCGCTTTTTTGACACCGGCGTCACTGATGTTGAGTAAGCTACCGATCTCCTTACTGCTCATATTCATCTTGATCATAGACGCCAAACGGAGCTCCCCGGCAGAGAGATTGTACTGGTTGACCATCAGGTCCACAAAGTTCTGGTGAATCTCTTTGAAGGAGGTGAGAAACTGATCCCAGGTCTCATTGGAGGCAATGTCGTTGGAGATGGTCTTGATCACCTTGTTGAGCAATAGCGTAGGTTCGTTGCCGATCAGTTTTTTAATCTTTTCCAGAGAGTCTGTGACGGCAGACAGGAAGGAGTTTTTCTGGGCAACGTGAAGCAACTGGATCGTCAGTTCTTTTTCTTTGTGCTCGAGTCGTTCCTGTAGTTGTGCTTTTTCAAGAGCCACATTCAACAGTTTTTGTTCCTGGATTTCTTTTTCTTTTCGACGCCTTGATACCTGCTGATAGACGAGCAGACCTCCGATCAGGATCGAACTGATCAAACCGATCAGAATGCGTCCGCGCTTTGCTTTTTCCAATTCATTTTTAGCTTTGAGCATTTCGATTTCCTGCTCTTTGCGCCAGGTCTCATATTTTGCTTCGAGAGCCATCATCTCGCGCTGCTTGTCCTCACTGTAGATTGAGTCCTTAATCGCATTAGAGGTCTGCAGCCATTCGATGGCTTCGGTATCCTTGCCACGCCAATGGTAAGTTTGAAATAAAGTAAATGCTGATAACTCTGCCAGCTTTTTATTGTCATTTTCTTTTGCACCCGCAAATGACATTTTAGATCGTTCAGCCGCCAGATCATACCGGTCCAATCCTCTATAGGCCAGCGCCAGCCAGTGATCCACCAAGGCGACGCGATGAAGGTTGCCTTCTTTTGCATAGTAGTCTCTGCAAATATTCAGCACTTCGAGGGCTTTGTCGTATTCCTCGTTTTGAACAAACAGGACACCAATATTGAGTTCTGTTTTTCGATCTTCGGGAAACTCAATCGCCGAAATCACCTTTTCGCGTTCGTTGTAATAATGGTAAGCTTTTTCTACATCCCCCCTGATGGCATATTGCGCCATGACATTGTTGTAGTTGGAGATCATCCAGCTGGTATCTTTTCGTTCGATGCTTAGAGCCAGTGCTTTTTCATATTCAGCCAGCGCTTTCTCTTTGTCCCCCACACGGGCATAGTAGACGCCCATGTACCCATACAGGTTTTGCAGTCCGACTTCATCTTTTGTTTCTTTCAGCAATTCTGCTCCGGCATCGAGGTTGCGGATGGCTTTATCGAAATCACCCATGCGCGTATAGGCATAGCCCAGTTGAATGAAGGCCTGCGCTTTGGCGGCTTCGCCATCTTCTTTTGAAGCGAGTTCCACACATCGTTCCATGTACTCAATGCAGGCTTCGTTGTTTCCCTGTTGCAGCAGGATAAATCCTTTTCTGGAATTGAGCATATAATCCAGTTTCCGGTAGTCGAAACTATCCGCGATCGTCCAGGCCTGATCAATAGCTTTGAAAGCTTTGTCATATTCCTTCTGCGTTTCGTGTGCTTTGCTGAGGACCAGGTGCGCCATAATTTGATTGCGCACGCTGCCAAGACGCGCTGATTCATCACAGAGGCGTTCCAATTCAGGTAGGAGCGTTACAGATTGTGTGCGGACTTTTTCATCCAGGATGCGGAGACGTTGTTCTATCTCCGCGATACGCTCTTCGGTTTGTGCCGAAAGCTTGGTAACAAACAAAAGTGCACACAATAAAGCAAGGAAGAAGGGAAAGTAATTCATGTGAGATCAGTTGTAAGTATAAAAGTACGGAGTAGGAAGGAGTGAGTATCTCCTTCGCTGAAGCTCCGGCGATTAAAGGGTGAGTAGTGAGTGTTACAATGTTCATTGTTTTGGTTCTCGCAAAGGCGCCAGGAGGCAAAGGTTGTATCGCAAAGTAAAGATTCCAAAACACAATTCTCCGAATACGGAATCTATTATCGCACGCAGAGCCGCAGAGGCGCTGTTTCAAATTTTCATGAATGCAGTTTTATTTCTCTGAGAGAAACACAATGTCAGTGTAATCGATCCCGATCCCGCTGTACAGCGGGATCAAACATGCATGTGATGCGAATCAACACCATTCTTGAATCACATATACTTTGCCTTCCGCCTTTCTGCCTTTCTGCCCTTCCGCCTCTATTTTTCGCACGCAGAGCCGCGGTTTAAATTTTACATAAGCACAGATTCATTTTTCTTCAATGGAAAATATTCTCAGAATTTCCTCCTTAGCGGAATTGATAAATAATGTGTAATGGGTGATAGGTGATACTTTCCACTCACTACTCACTACTCACCATTCCATCACTCCCTCACACAATCACTCCCTCACAAAATCACTCCCTCACTCCATAATTCACTCCAGTCTCGTGATCGTAAATTTCGCTTCGACGCGGCCATCAAAAGTCAGCGTGACAGGATAACCTACACCAACTTCCAGTTTGCTCAGTTCTATATTGTCAGAATCACTGCCGAAGTCGTCGTCATCGCTGGCGCCGTCGTGTTCTTTGATCCAGCCATCGACTTTGATGTAGTCGGTATTATAATTAGGTCGATAGAGTTGTACGGTCGACGTAGTGCCCAGGGAGTAAGCGACATCATCTTTTACTTCGAGTGGATTGTCTTTTGATCTGGACCATTGTGCTTTTGGATTTTTTGCTTTACCATCTACATACGCTTGTGCGGTGAGGCGACCATAGATTTCCGGGTCACCGATTTCAGGACAGTCTTTGCATTTGACATGATCGATTTTGAGCTTGTAGGATGGGTAAGCCAGATCGCAGGTACGTACATTGTATTCTGATGTGAGGACTACACGCGCAACTGGTGTACCTTTTTTAATGTAGCGTAGTTTATAGGATAGTGGCGCGCCCGGTGAATCCTTTGAGTAATCACCTCCTGATGAGATAAACGAGTATACATCGGCAGGTCCGTTGATCGCTTGTGCAGCAGAAGCACCGGAGCCTCCGATCACGAGGGCTTTGATGTTTGATTCTTCAATGGTCTTTTTGTGACCTGCATCAATATTGCCACCCCCTGAAGAGAAGGATGCGCTAAAGGCTGCATTGATTTCAGTGGCACTGCTGTTGGTTTCAATGGTATAGAGGACCATGCGACCGTAAGCCATGGAGGCAACATAGCACGGAGCGGTCGAACCAAAATCCCCGATGTCCGGAGTGGAATTAAATAAGTCGGATGGATTGTCAGGGGCATCCATATCTATGGTGTAATACACCTGAAGATACTTGAGTACGTATCGATGACTGTATGTGCTTTGATTAAAATTAAATGCGGTGGAAACACTATTTCCGGCTGCGCGGTAATTTGCACCAAGGGCTACATTAAGGTGTTGTTCGGAATACACCTCCGCGATTTCAAAACTGATTTTAGCAGGTGTGGATGCATTTACATCCTGATCGAGTATGGATTTGATGCCTGCGCGAACAGTAGAAAGCTTTGGATCATTGACCTGGATCACGGGATTTCCGCTTAGGTTTTGCAGGGAGATCGAAAGGGTGATCGGGGCGCGGTCACCACCGATGGGAATATACTCTCCGGTAGGAATGGAACTACCGAGCAACATCGCCCCGGGATATATGACATCTGTCGTAGGATCCAGTGCAAGCATTTCATCAAATCCGGGAGCGGCCCGATAGGTTTGGGTATAGCATTCAAAAGAGGGGTTTCCGGGGTCTTGTTCCGGATCAGAAGTGTCGATGACTTCCGGTTCACTGAGTTCGGCAGGCTGAGAGAAAAATCCCAGGCCTTCCATACCGGCATTAAAGGAAGGATCGATGGCGTCATCCTTGTTACAGCTGATGAGCAGAACCAGGGTAAACATAGCCATCAGGCAGGTTGAGGTGCGAATTACGTGGCGCATAATGAAATATTTTTTTGGTTAAAAACGATGCCACAAAACACGTCGGTAATCGGGCCTGAACCAAAAATTTTGGGTAGACAAAAGGTAGACAAATGGAATTAGTGGGGCGGAAGGGCTGAAAGGCAGAAGGGCGGAAAGGGGGTCTAATTACTTTGTAAACAGCAGATAAACAAATAATTATGAGCTAAATGATTGTTTGGTCAGTAGAATTGTCTCCTGAGACAGCGGAAAAATGAGAGTGGACAGGGAGAAAGAATGTAGATAATGGAGTGATGAGGTGATGGAGTGATGGAGTGATGGAGTGATGGAGTGATGGGGTGATGGAGTGATGGATCTCCTTCGCTGAAGCTACGGCGATTAAAAGGTGATGCGGTTATTATTACGTAATACTCACTACTCACTATTCACTTCTCACTACTCATTTCTTCAGCAACTTAGCTTCCCCGGGATTTTCGAAGTGAAACGAAGAAAAACAGGGGTCGGGGGTTGCGCCGTTCCAATAACCTTTTTCCATTACAACGGAATACCTTTTCATTTCCTGTACTATCTGTTTCCCAACCCGCTTTACAGCAGGTTGGGAATGGTACCGATTAGAGCATAGAGTTTATTGCTTTCGCGAGAACAACTCGCCTCAGTTTACAAACTTTGAAGAGTACGGAGAAGTTCTTCGGGTTCGGCGCGATGCCGGTAGTCCGGGTGAAGGAAAGCGTACCGGATGACTCCATTTTTATCAATAATGTAGGTAGCGGCCAGTGGAAGTTCATCAGATGTATCGCCGTTATAGTCATGGAGATCAAAACTGGATTGATAGCTCTCTGCTACTTCCGGGATCAATTTGAACACGACACCGTAATCACGTGCTACGTTGTTGCCCACATCACTCAGAACTTCAAATTGCAGATCGTGCTTTTCTTTGGTGGAGAGTGATTTGTCCGGTCGCTCCGGTGTCAGTGCGATCAGATGGGCACCTGCAGCCTGAAATCCGGGCAGTTCCTCCTGTAAACGGTGCAAGGTGATATTGCAGTACGGACACCAGCCACCGCGATACCATGTCAACACCACAGGACCTTTTTCTAAATAGGCAGACAGTGAAACATGTTCACCCAAGGCGTTTTGTAAAGTAAAATCCGGCGCCTGATCTCCCACTTGTTTTGCATTTTGCAGTATACCACTCGACGCCACGTCTTCAATGCCTTCTGCGTAGAGTTTTTTCTTCTCATCAGACGCCTTTGCTTCCCATGCGGCCTTCCGCGCATCCAGACTGTCCTGCAGCGATGGAATTGTTTCTTTGTTTGACATCATAGCATTTGTAGGTTCGTTATTGTTGCCAGACTGGCAACTCATCATTATCAGACATATCATCATTACACCTGCACCGTAGGTCACTTTCATTCCTTGTTTGCTTTTGTTTAGAACTTTGATCAACAAATTATTCGGGTATTGGTTTTCAAAAAACGAGTTTCTGTGAAATTCCAGCAGATATGCGGCCGGAATTGGTAACACCCATTTCATTATGTAAACGGTAGATCAAGCGGACCTTAATTCTTTCGTCCCTTGATTGCATATGATCTCTTGCCTTCTGACTTCCGTCCCGCTGTACATCAGGACCGAGAGAACCACTTCCTGCAAAGGCACAACAATTCCTCTACGCCCTTCGCCCTCAGCCCTTCGCCCTCAGCCCTTCGCTCTACGCCCTTTGCCCGGTGATAACAACCACATTTCCTCGCTTGTGGCCAGTATCTATATATTGGTGGGCTTCGGAAATTTCGGATAAAGGATACACACGATCTGTTACCGATTTTAGTTTCCCGGAAGCAATAATTTCGGTGAGTTCTTCCAATAGCGTACGGAGTTCTTCTTTGGGCTTCAGTCCGGTGGCGGCAAACTTCGCTTTCTTTTTTCCGAAAAAAGAACTCCACAGCACCTGGAGGAGTAATGAAAACTTCAGTACAGGTGAGATAAACAATCCATTTTCAGATAAAGCGCGTTTAGATCTTGGAAAAGAGAGCGTGCCCACAGTATCATATATAATATCATAGCGTGCGTCCCCTTTGGTAAAATCCACTTTCGTATAGTCAATCACATGATCGGCTCCGAGAGAGTTCACCAGGTCGATATTTTTCGTACTGCAGACTCCGGTGACTTGAGCACCATAATGCTTCGCCAACTGAACTGCAGAAGTCCCTAGTGCGCCGGAAGCTCCGTTGATCAGCACCTTTTGTCCGGGTTGGATGTGCGCGATGTCTTTTAGGAAATTGATCGATGTCAATGGACCATCGCATACCGACGCACCTTCTTCACACGTCATGCCTGCAGGCTTATGCATCACTAACCCATCTTCCGGAAGCGCGATATATTCTGCCTGCGTGCCAAAGATCTCAATCGACTCCCCAAACACACGGTCTCCTGCCTTAAATCGAGTCACTGCCGATCCAATCGACTCTACAACTCCTGCGAAACCGGTGCCCGGAATCGGATGCTTTGGTTTTGACAGTCCGGTGAACAGTCGGCCGAAATACGGCTTTCCGGTACGCATCATTGTGCCCGCACGCGTCACAGAGGCGGCGTAGATACGGATCAGGATTTCATTGTCTTTCGGGGTGGGCTTCTTTACTTCCTTGAGCACCAGTACTTCAGGGCCTCCGTATCCGGTACTGATGATGGCTTTCATGGTTTGCATTTACTTTGATTTTTGTGATGAACGATGAAACAAAAGTAGAGGTAGCCGGAGACCGGAATGTTCGCATTTATAAATCCGAACACCTTTGCGTCATCTATTTTCGGGACTTGATAAACTGCCCTGGCGTCATACCCGTTTCTTTTTTAAAATAGGTATTGAACACAGTCTTGGAGTTAAATCCACTCTCAAAAGCGAGGCCTATGATAGAGAGGTGTTCGTTTTTCGGCAGAAGCGCAATCTCTTTGAACGTCTTAACGCGAAAGTGATTGATGAACTCATTAAAGCTTTTTCCAAGTTCGTTGTTAAGCAACCAGGATAGCTGATTGGGGTGTATATCAATTTCGCCGGCAAGTGCTCGTAAGGTAAGATCCGGGTTGAGATAGGGTTTTTCCCGACGTATGTGGTTGAGCAGTTGCTCCGCATAGGCGTCTACGGTTTCGCGATCCAATAAATCCTTTTTGCTGCCGGTTGCTTTCTGTGGTTTTGCAGCTGGAAAAATAGTCTTCTTGTATTTTTCGTAGCGGGGATCTTCGCGAAGTGACATCGCCAGTGGATCGCAATAATGGAATAGTAAAAAGGAAGATTTGTTGTCAATCGATTTTTGCACCCATTCAAATGCTTTGTCAAACGAGCGCGTGGCCGCATACAGGAGAAACAAAAAAGAGTCTTCCCGAAAACCCTCAGGACTTTTGGCGGCTTCCTCCAGGTGGCGCATAGCCAGGTCCGTTTGTTCGGCATCCTTTTTATACGCATACGCCAGCGCCTGAGTACCTCTTCGGTCTCCTTCGACCACAATCTCCTGGGGTAAACGATCATAGTAATTCAACACTTCATCGTAATGTCCCAGCTTCAGCAGGCAATAGGTCTTGATGGAATGCGCAGGTAAATTTTTATCATTGACGGCCAGGCATTGTTCCAGTTCTGTTAGAGCAGTAGCATAGTCTTCCGTCATGTAATGATAGTATGCCTGAAAAAACAAGGTTTCCTGAGAAAGTGGATTAATGGCGAGAGCGATATCGAGATGCTCAAGGGCAGGTTCGCGCTCACCGGCGATGATGTGGAGAAAGCACATAAAATGATGTGCTTCCGCGTAGTTGGGGTTTATCTCCACAGCGCGAGCAAACTGCCGGGCAGATTCTTTGTAGTCGCATTGCGCAAAAAAAGCGAGATTGGCCAGTTGATAATGAATGCCTGCATTGCGATCGTCGAGGAGAATGGCTTGTTGAATGATTTCACCGGACCTGGTCCAGGCTTCTTCATACGGCATAAATCCGGTAGTGGCCAGAAAGCCATAACTGTCTGCCAGACCTACCAGCGATTCGACATGCTTTGGATCCAGAGCAAGTGCTTTTTCATACAGCGACATGGCGATGCGCACGTCTTCCGGATTCCATTTATTGTAGTGGTATTTGGCTTTAAGCGAATAATCGTAGGCATCCAGGTTTTTGGTCTGCTCTTCCACCAGGTGCTCCTGGATTTCAAAGTGACCAAATTGCTCCCGTAATTTATCAGCAATTTCCAGGCTGATTTCATCCTGGATATCAAAGATGTTTTCCATTTGCCTGTCCCAGGTTTCGGACCAGAAATGAAAATCCTCTTCGGCTTCAATGAGCTGAGCAGTGATGCGTATCGCGGTGCCGGCCACGCGGATACTTCCTTCCAGAATGGCAGATACATTCAGCGCGGCCGCTATTTCCCGAATGGGGATGTTTTTATTTTTAAAATGAAAGGAAGATGTGCGTGAGGTGACTTTCAGTTGTTTGATTTTGGCGAGCGCATTGATGATTTCTTCGGTAATGCCATCACTGAAGTATTCATTTTCTTCACTGGCACTCATGTTGACAAAGGGGAGCACTGCGATGGTTTTGGCTCGTCGCTCCGGTTTTGTCGAAGGTGTTAGTGGTCCCGGTACCTGAATGCCTTCATTGGTAATGGCAAAGACATGCATGGGATCCTGAATATTCTTCAGGGTAACCTTACCCAGTGATGTGGTGGAAATCGATTTGTGATTTTTTAATTCGTCATTCAGTTTGCCGGACACCAGTATGCTGCCGGTAATGCCAAGGCTCTCTATTCTTGCGGCCACGTTTACGCCATCGCCATACACTTCGGTGTCACTGAACACGATATCACCCATGTGGATACCGATGCGCACGGGCACGACATCCCCTTCCTGGAAAAGTTGTTGGATATCGATAGCGCATGAGACAGCTTCAAGCGCGCTGTCAAAAACACTTAACGCGCCATCTCCGTAGTATTGGATGATTTTGCCCTGGTGGAGATCATGTTGGTTTTCGAAGACCTCTCGATGTCGACGACGCAGGTTTGCCGCCTTCTCTTCATCCTCCTGCATCATCGCGGAATACCCGACAATATCCGTAAACATAATGGCGGCGAGTTGTCGCTTGGTCTTCAACATGAATTACGGAAGAAAAATTTTTAACATGCGCAAAGCGATTAGCGCCGACTAAGGTAACCAAATAAAATGGGCTGCCTGTCGGGGGAATGTTTGACAACAGGCAGCCACAATTTGTTGGTGAAGGACCACAATGGATCCGTTACTTTTTTTGCACAACGTGCTTCTTTTACCTCACATTTATTGTTCAGATTTCATATCGATTTTCACCTTATCGATCTTGCCGGAAAATTTATCAGAGCGTCCGTAGTCCGCGACCCATGTGCCTTCATCCATTCCAATGTCGGCCAGATCATCCACGGAGAAGATACCGGGTTGTGTACGTTCTATTCTGCCTTGGGCAACCTGATCACCATTGACTTTAATAGTGCCGGTTCCTCCTTTGCCCGGGCCACCGCCGTCGTAGGCAAAGTCATATTCCAGCGTATACTTTCCGGGTGTCAGGGCTTGCGTTGCCATGATATCCGTAGATTCCAACCCAAGGAAATTATAACTGAAAGCCGGCTTGCCATTTTTCAGGTAAAAAGAAAGTCCGCCAAAGCGACCGCCCTGAACGACCATCACGCCGTTGGCGTTTTGCTCGATCTCAACGTCCGCTTTGATCGTATATCCTTTGTTGCGCAGGTCAATAAAGATATCGACGCCCATACCGCGCATACCTTCCACATAAGTGACGGAAGTGCGATGCCCCAGCAGTGTAGGGCGCCCTACAGCATCTGCATTGGTACGGATCAGCAATCGATCATCAATGGGCAGGACGTGATACTTTTCAGCTTCTTTCATAAATAAGGCCTGAAGTTCTTCGAGTTTTTCAGGATTCTCTGCAGCGAGGTCATTGGAGAGACTGAAATCTTCATTGGTATTGTAGAGATTCCAAACATCTTCCTGGAGCCTGGTAGCGGCTTTCTGTTGCCAGGGAGCGCGATGTACGGTTCTGGCCATCCAGCCATTTTCATATACAGCGCGATTGCCAAACATTTCGAAATACTGTACGGAGTGTTGTTCAGCCGCATCCGCTGCATTCAAAGAATAGACAAGGCTTGTGCCTTCAATGGGATCCTGCTCGATACCATTGACATACTTAGGTGCAGGAATATTAGATATCTCATAAATTGTAGGTGCGATATCGATGACGTGGGCAAACTGCGAGCGCACCTCGCCTTTTGCCTGTATGCCTTTCGGCCAGTGGAATACCATTCCATTTCGGGTGCCGCCGAAATCAGATCCGACCTGCTTGGTCCAGGTGAAAGGAGCATCCATGGCTACAGCCCAACCGGCGCTGAAGTGTGGGTAGGTACTCGGGGAACCCCATTCATCATAGTGTTCCAGCATTTCGGGAACTGTTTCAGGATATGCATTGAAATATGTCATTTCCTGATACATTCCGTTCATCTGTCCTTCAGCGCTGGCGCCATTGTCTCCGGCGATATAGATGATCACGGTATTGTCCATGATCCCCAAATCCTCCACGGCGGATATCACTCTTCCTACTTCGTGATCGGTATGGGCGGCAAAACCGGCATACACTTCCATCTGACGCGCAAAGAGTTTTTGTTCATCCGCAGACAGCTGATCCCAGTCTTTAATATCATCCGGCTTGGGTGCCAACTGAGTGCCTTCCGGAATGATGCCCAGCTCTTTTTGGCGGGCGTAAGTTTCTTCTCTGATTTTGTCCCACCCTTTATTAAATTTTCCTTTGTATTTATCAATCCATTCTTTGGGTGCGTGATGCGGAGCATGTGTGGCCCCTGGTGCGTAATACATGAAAAATGGTTTGTCGGGCTGCAATGCTTTTTGCGTTTTCATCCAGGAGACGGCCTGATCGGTCATGTCTGTTGTAAAGTGGTAACCCGGATATTGTGGTGTTTCGATTAGCGTCACGCCATCGTGAATCAGCGGTGACCATTGGTTGGTCTCACCCCCCAGAAAACCATAGAATTTTTCAAAACCAGAATGTGCAGGCCAGCGATCCATAGGTCCATTGCTGGAAAGCTCCCATGGTGGTACTTCGTGAGATTTCCCGAACTGTGCCGTGTTATATCCATTCTGGCGCAAGACTTCTGCCATCGGCGTAATCGTTTGTGGGCGCACTCCCGTATATCCCGGAAAGGTGGTGGCGGTCTCGGTGATCGTACCCATATTATTGGAGTGGTGATTGTATCCCGTAAGTAGTGCCATCCGTGTCGGAGCGCAGAGAGAAGTGGTGTGGAATCGATTGTATCGAAGTCCGCCTTCGGCCAACTTCTCAATAGTAGGCATGGAAACAGGTCCGCCAAACGCTTCACTGGTTCCAAATCCCATGTCGTCAATCAGGATAACAATCACATTTGGGGCGCCTTCCGGAGCAGTTACGTCAAAGCGGACAGGAGCTGTTGCATCGCGCACATCGAGCTCACTATATTTTTGTCGGGCAGGTGCCTTGATCGGCAATGAAGTGCGGTCAATAGCATAGGAATCATTCGAAGATGATGCGCTTGCATTATCAGCTGAGGAACCTTCTCCCGGTTGCTGGCATCCGCCAACGATGAGAAAAATTGAAAGCGATAAAAAAGTTAGAATGGTGTTTCTGAAGTTCATAAAGAATGTTTTTTATAAAGCTATACTTATTTTATGGAATCGGCTGTCCGAAGGTGTAAAAGTATGTTTTCAGGGTGTAAATTCTGGTAGAAATGGTGCATGGTTGCGACAGAAACCGGATTTTTTGGGAATAATCAACTAGCTTTTAAACATAGTTTTTCGGTTGTATATAGAGTAACCTCAGATTTTCCCTTTGACTTCTTAAACGATGAAATCCTGTACCGATTGTTTCCAAGCTGACATACAGTGTCTGATGGGTGCGAATCTTTCGTACAAGATCATGTAGCTGATCAGATAGGATATAGCAGGACGCATTGGCAATGCCTGAGACGATGAGATTGTTATGGTTTAGGTAGCCAAAAAAGAAAGCGATGTGTCGCAAAGTTGGACTAAAGTGATAACAACAAACAGACTATCAGGGCTGATTACGATCTGAGGTTTTGCAATTCTTTGAAAAGCGCTTTTTCCCTGTCAGTTAAATTTTTTGGTGTTTGTATTTGATAGGTGACAAATAAATCTCCATAGGAATTTGGCTTTTTATACTGGGGAAACCCCTTTCCTTTCAACCGTACTTTAGTTCCGTTTGGCGTTTCGGGTTTGACCTTCAGTTTGACTTTTCCGGTCATGGTATCCACAGTGGTTTCACCTCCCAGCAATGAGGTATATAAATCCAGTGGACTATCCGTATACAGATGGTGGTTATCACGCCTGAACTTTGTGTCATTGGAGATGACAAACGTGATATAAAGATCTCCATTTGGTCCTCCGTTTAATCCCTCCCCACCTTTTCCTTTGATCCGTATGACCTGACCGTTTTCTACACCGGCAGGAATCGTCAGACGAATTTTTTTACCGTTGATGGTCAGAAGTTGTTTGTGTGCAGTATAGGCATCGCGAAGCTTGAGGTGCAGCTCTGTCTGATAGTCCTGGCCTTTAAAGCGCGTGCCGCCTTGTTGCCTGAACGTGGTTCCTCCTCCGCCAAACATCGATTCGAAGAAATCGGAAAAGCTATGACCACCGTAATCCCTACCGGAAAATGTCTTTCCGGAGAAATCTCGACCGGCAGACTGGTATTGTGCCCGCTGTTGCTTTCTGGCTTTTTCTATCTCTTCGCCATGCTGCCAGTCTTTCCCGTACTTGTCATATTTTTTGCGATACTCGGGATTGCTCAGCGCCTCATTGGCTTCGTTGATTTCCTTAAACTTCCGTTCGGCCACCTGGTCATTGGGATTCAGGTCGGGATGGTATTTTCTGGCTAGTTTGCGATACGCACTTTTGATCTCCTTGTCAGTAGCTGTTTTGGAGACACCTAGTATTTTATAGTAATCGATAAACTCCATACGGTAAGTCTTGTGTCTTTGGGTTCCTGTGTATCAACACACAAAACTTTGAGAGTGTTCCTGAGATGATTAAAATCATTTTATAAGGTTATAAGGTTATAGGGTTATAAGGTGATGAGGTGATGGGTCACCTTCGCTAAAGCTACGGCGACTATTAGGCGGAAGGGCTGAGAGCGAAGGGCATGGTTCCGATACATCAGAAGGGGCGATCTGTGACATAGCTCATAGAAAGAAATCCATATCTGTCTCAAGGAAAGCATCCCCTTTTCGAGGGGGATCACGCGCAGCGTGAGGGGGTTCTCTGTGACACAGAAAGGTCAGAATCAAGTGAGTGGATCTCCTACGCTAAACCGCGACCAGAATTATCACTCCATGCCCTTCGCCCTCAGCCAAAAAAGTCTCAGGTCTCAGGTCTGATGTCTCAGGTCTAAAAGAGACCTACTTATTCTTCACATAAATATGCCGCACATTTTTTACGCCGGTTTCCCGCTGGTCGATGTCAAACTTCCCGATGCTTTTGATGAGCGGAAATAATTTTTGGAAACCATAATTCCGTGGATCGAAGTCCGGTTTTTTCTTGAGAATGTGACTGCCGAGGCTACCCAGGAAAGCCCATCCGCTGTCGTCTGAGAGTTCGTCCACGCTGTGGGAGATCAGCCTGACCAACTTTTTATCGATATTGCTTAATGCTTTGCGTTTGCTTTCTGTTTTGGCTTCCTTCTTTTCCTTAGGCTCTTCAGTTTCATCGTCATCATCCAGGATCTCTACGTAGATAAATTTGTCACACGCAGTGATAAATGGAGTAGGTGTTTTCTTTTCACCAAATCCAAGCACCAGCATGCCTGCTTCGCGTAGTCTTGTGGCCAATCGTGTAAAGTCACTGTCGCTGGATACGATGACAAAACCATCCACTTTGCCGGAATACAATATATCCATGGCATCAATAATCATCGCGCTGTCACTAGAGTTTTTGCCTTTGGTATAGCTGTATTGCTGGATGGGCGTGATGGCATGATCAAGAAGTACTTTTTTCCATCCGGCCACGGTGCGTCTCGTCCAGTCTGCATAGATGCGTTTGATCGTAGGCGTACCATTCTTGGCTATTTCTTCCAACATCCCCTTGACGTTTGTGTGCGATATATTGTCTGCATCGATTAATACGGCGAGCTTCTTATCTTTCATAGCTTGTTTTTTCCTTAGCTAAAGGTACAGGGTTATGATGAAAAGGGGAATTTGCCTTTGAAAGACAAAAGATGTTAGACACAAGACCTGAACCATGGGGCATGGAGCATGGGGCATGGAGGAGTAACTCAATTTCGATTCCCCAATCAAAGCCCTAAACCTTAAATTCTAAACGATGTCATCATAGATGACAACCCTAAACACTTCCATCTATTCACCAAATCAACATCATTGGCCTATTTACGTTAACCGTTAACCGTTAACCGAAGAAGTGCGCCGGCCCATAAACCTTTCGGTATATACATAAGCAAATATCAGATTCGGCACCCAGCACAACCAGGCAACGATCCGATACGCAGGGATAAAATCACCGGTCATGGAAATGAGGATAGGGAGATACAATCGCAATGTGACTGCAGCAAAACAAAGCGCATAACTGTAGATCATCCATTTTTCATGTTGATCGACACGACCAGCGCGAATATGCAGATAGGCTCCAAGTGTCGAGAAAATCCACAAAACACCAAGCGTGGCAAACCCGCTTTTTGCCACCGGTCCTCCTGTTGCAGCCCACGCAATGGCAAACCCCGCACAACCGGCAATTAGTCCGGCGACCACATAAATTTTTCCAAGCAAACGATGTGTATCAAGGTTGTTATTTCTGATGCGCTGACTAAACTGCGTCCAGCCGGTAAGCATGGCAATACCGCCGGGAATAATATGTGCGTAAAATCCGATTCTCCATAACGTATTCGCGAGCAGCTCCTCAGACTTGGAATTTAAAACACCGACCGGCTCACTCGTCAGCAAATAGACGACAGGATACAAACCAATTCCCACCGCAAGGAATCCAAAGACAATCCATTTAATTCTCTGTTGTATTCTCATAAACTGAATATCAGTATTCGATTTTATCTGGTTTCTCATCCCATGCCTTAAACACACGTAACCCTTCTTTCTGCATAAACTGGCTCATGGGAATCCTTCGGCCCGATAAAGGCAATTCAATTTCATCATAGATAAACTGATCATCAAATCCTACTGCGGCCGCATCTGCTTTTGTGCAAGCATAATACACCTCCTTTGGACGCGCCCAATAGATTGCCCCAAGGCACATGGGGCATGGTTCACAAGAAGTGTACAGGATACAATCATCGAGTTGAAAAGAATTGAGATGTTGGCACGCATCACGAATCGCCACGACCTCAGCATGCGCTGTCGGATCATTGTCTTGTGTCACACGATTGTTGCCGCGTCCGACGATGACCCCGTTTTTGACGATCACGCATCCAAACGGTCCGCCTTCATTCGCCTCCATTCCGGATGCTGCCAGTTGGATGGCTTCGAGCATAAATTTTTCAGATGACATTGCTTTAATTGTGGTGGATTTTAAAGATAAGGTTTTAGGGAGTAGGGAAGGGCAAAGAGCATGGGGCATGGGGCATGGAGTGTAGGGGATTCATTCATATTGCTCATGGAAATAAATCCTTATCTGTATCAAGGAAAAGGATCCCCTTTTCCAAAGGACTGCGCCTTCTGGACAAGCGAAGGGGATCACGCGCAGCGTGAGGGGGTTCTCCGTGAACTAGAAAAGTTGGTATCAGGTGAGCAAAGGCAATTTGGTAATCTGTTGAACTCTCACTTTTCACTCAACACCTCTCACTCCTCTCTACCCCTGTGAGACCAACTTAAGCCCCACAATCGAAGCAATCAGTGTCGTCAGGAAAAACATCCGCCAGAAGGTGGCAGGTTCTTTAAAAACAAAAACCCCGATGATCACGATTCCTGCAGCACCCATGCCCGTCCAAACGGCATACGCTGTACCCAAAGGAAGTGTTTTAGTGGCTTTGTACAACAGGTACACACTGATGACGAGGCAAACCACAAACCCAATAAACCAACCTGTGGCAGCAGCGCCCGAAGCCGTCCTGAGCTTGCCCAGGCAGGTGGCAAAGCCGATTTCAAAAAGACTAGCGAGAATGAGGATAGTCCAGGACATGGCAACTAAGATAAGGTTCGCTTGTTGTAACTAAGACGATACGTTCAAATGTTGGCGAAATACTTGCGTACATTTGCCGTTTACATTGAAAAACAGATAATCCATGTCATTAGAAGCAACCATCAACGAAGACATAAAAGCCGCGATGAAAAGCAAAGATGCCGTTTCCCTCCGTGGGATTCGCGCCATCAAATCAGCCATCATGCTGTACAATACCTCCGGTTCCGGAAAAGAAATGAGTAAAGAAGAGGAAATCGCCCTCCTGCAAAAGCTCGTTAAGCAAAGACAGGACTCACTCGATATTTACATCAAACAAGGGCGTGAAGACCTGGCCGGCGTGGAGCGCGAAGAGATCGATGTGATCATGCGCTACCTGCCGAAACAGCTGACAGAAGACGAACTAAAAGTTGAGATTCAGGCTATCATCGATCGCCTGGGAGCATCCTCCATGAAAGACATGGGCCGTGTCATGGGCGAAGCCTCAAAAACATTTGCCGGCAGCGCAGATGGCAAAACCATTTCCGGTATTGTGAAAACACTGCTGGCATCCTGATTTTTTCCAATAGCCTTTTACTCGATTCATGAAACGCATCTCCCTCGCATTACTGTTTTGGGTTGGCGCACTGTCATTTTCCTTTGCGCAGCACGATCCCGATGAGAACATACCCGCCAGAGCGGTTAAAACACTGGATCATGCGTTGATGACCAGTAAGGTCGGAAATACTGAAGCAGCCATCACGGAAATTGAATCACTCATCGACAAGTATCCGGAATGGATCCGTCCCCGGCATGAGTTGAGTCGGATTTTTTACGAATCCGGTCAGACCAACTCGGCAATCCTGCATCTTGAAGCAGCCATTAAAGTCGATACCGCTTCACAGCTTCAGGAATTATACACGCTGGGGCGTTTGTACGAAAAAGCCAATGATCAGATGCAAGCGATAGCGTGCTATAATCAGGTGATCGCAAAGGCAGGTGCAGATGCATCGCTGGCTGGTCGCGCCAGTGAAAGCAAGTCCATCCTGGAGGAAAAAAGACACCTGTGGACTGTAGAAGATTCGATCACCTTCGTGCCGTTTGACACCGACATTAACACACCTGAACACGAATCCCTCGGGCAGTGGACGCTCGACGGGCAGTACATGGTTTTCACACGCTTTGCCAACAATCAGGAGGATATAATTTTTGCTTCGTTTGATTCGATAGCGGGCTTATGGCAGATTTATGAATATGCCTACAACTCACCATACCATGAAGGCGCTCATGCACTATCGCCGGATGGCAATTATCTGATCTTCACCTCCTGCGATCTGCATGATAGTCAGGGCGGATGTGATTTGTATTTGTCCTTTAAACAAGGCGATCATTGGACGCGTCCAACAGATATGGGTCCGGCATTCAACAGTGCCGCGTATGATGGTCAGCCGTCATTTGGTCTGGATGGTTTGTCCTTGTTTTTTTCAAGTACCCGATCAGGCGGATACGGGGGAAGAGATATATGGTATGTCTATCAGCAAGGTGCGGGGAAATGGTCGCGCCCTATTAATGCTGGTCCGGCGATCAATACGCCGGATAATGAAAAAACACCCTTTGTACACTTCGACGGTCAGACGATTTACTTTATGCGGGATGGCTCCGAAGGACTGGGCGGAGATGATTTGTACATCGCTCGAAAAGATATCAGCGGTCAGTGGCAAACCGCCACTAACATGGGTGCACCCATCAATACAGGCGGCGATGAAGGCGCTCTGACACTTCACCCGGATGGCCGCAGAGCTATCATCACACGCCTAACGGAAGAAAATAAAAATGACCTGTTTACTTTCGAACTACCCGAAAAGTTCAGAGCTGCACCACTCCAGGCACTTCGGGCCATAATTACGGACGCCGAGTCACAACTACCCGTTAATGCCCGACTCGAAATTTTTGAGATAACAGAAAACGACACCATCCGTAAATCGCAATGGACAGATAAGGAAGGAAAGATCTCGGCGGTGGCACAAAAAGGAAAGGCATACGGTCTTTTTGTAGAAGCAGAAGGGTATCTTCTATATTCTCAAAATCTTGCTGCTGATACATCGGAAATCAGGGACATTAAAATCCAGCTCACACCCATTTCTGTTGCTGAAAATAAAACCGTTGTCCTAAAAAACATTTTCTTCGAAAGTGGTTCGGCCGAATTACTTCCCGCCTCAGATCCCGAACTGAAAAAGCTGTTGTGGAATCTCCGGAAGAATGAAACACTTCGTATCGAGATCGGTGGTCATACGGATGATGTAGGCAATGATGCTGACAATCAAAAACTGAGTGAAGCACGCGCCAAAGCGGTCTATGATTATCTCACCTACCATGGCATTACATCAGAAAGAATCTCGTATGTCGGATACGGCGAGACGCAACCTATCGCAGATAATTCAACGGAAGCAGGGAAACAGGAAAACCGAAGAACGGAATTTAAGGTCTTAGCTAAGTAGCAGATTTACCCCTTTTTCTTTTTACTTTTTGCCTGCTTAATACTGTCGAGTTTTGTTTCGTCAGGTGTTTTGTGATCAGGCGCTTCGTGTTTTTCCGTGTTACTGTTCTCGTATTTTTGATCTTTCTCCATTAGCGTATCGCCATGGATATGGATAGAGTCAGCGATCAGCGTATCGCCTTGAATGACCATTGTATCGCGTGATGAGGCTATTGTGTCGACGGCTTCTTTTTCAGAAGATCCGGAGCCGGACTGACAACTTTGAAGGGAAAAAGAAACCAGCAACAGGCTAGCGAAGAATAACAAGTTTTTCATTTTTGAGTATTTGAGTGGGTGTGGTGATAGACACCAGGTAGGTACCTGCTGTCAGGACAGACTGATTGAAACTCAGTTGGTTCGGACCGGGCTTCGGTGTATCATAATACAGCGTTTTGATCAGCCTTCCGTTCATATCCGTCAGGGTGATGGTCGTCATCTCCCTTCGTTCTGAGGTAAAGTCGATTCGAATGAGGTCATAGGTCGGGTTGGGATACACACTGATGTCTTTAGCCGAAGGGGGTTCGCTGCTGCTGACCATTTCCCCACCCGTGATTTCAGACACCCATGTCTTGTAGGTATTCGGAACACCCTGACTATTGATATTGGCGCCATAACATCCGGCCATCCAGAGATTGCCGGTAGGGTTGTTGTGTTTGCGGGCGATCCCTGTGTAGTCACCCCATCGCTCCGTGCTGCCACCCAGAAAATCAATAAATGTCTCACCGGATTTAACCAGCACAGAAGGTGACCAGGTGAAATCCTGATCACAATTGACGACGCGAACCTCAGGATAAATTTCGCCTGAACTTCGTAAAAATGCAATCATCACGGACGGATCACCGGTAGAAGTACCAAACGAAGCCACTGAAGGATAGGAATAATCAAAACTGCCTTGAAACCCGAACGTGGAATGCGCATTGGTTGTGTTGCTCACGTTGAGCCGATTGTAATAAATACCATTCCATCCGTCTCCAATATCGGCGTGGTAGGTATAGTGCACGACGCCATTAAGATAAAAGGCGCTTTGGATACGACAATCACCATTGTCAAGCTCATCCGATGTGCCCTGTTGAAAGCCATCCGCTGAAGGGCTGTAATTCGTGGTGTTTACCGTATAGCTTAGCAACTCAGGGGTACCACTCATGTCGTCTGTAATATCCCATAACCGGATCTTGTCATGCCCCAGAGATTCATTGCTCACGAGGTATACACCGGGTCCGTAATTGCCCAGCTGCCCATGTGAAGCGACGGCAATTGAAAATGCTTCAAAAGGTGTTTCACTCAGACCTGACCAAAATTGAAAAGGCAGGCTGCCTCCTTCAAAACCGGAAGCTTTTGGGATTTGATAAATGACACTTTGATTAAAAGAGTTTCCTTTAAATAGATTGCCTGTAACATACACTTCGTTATTGGATACGCCGAGCGAAGGAAAGTCAAACCAGCTTCCGTCGTTGAGCGGATTTCCAGTAAGCGCATACACCCACCAACCATCCTGTGGATCGTTGGATTGAGAAAAACACAACAGGACGCGCGAAGTGTTTTCATTTGACCCATGGAGCACGGCCATGACAAATCGGTCGGACCCACTGTCATAGATAACTTTAGGATCATAGATAGAAGATGTCAGGGAGTTGTCATTAAAAAAATCAAACCAGGTATCAAAGTACAGGAAAGTGCCTGCGTCATTATAATATTCTATTCCGTCATTATTTGCTGTCACCACAAATCCTCCGTTTGAAACAGCGATGGTGTTGTCCGGTGGTGCGCCGTCTATCGTCCAGTTGGCTTCAAAGTTGGTTCCCAACTCAGGTACTACAGCGCGATTTGAATTTTCAGGGTCATCGGAAGGATGGTACGAATGGCGCTTGTGATCGATCTTATCGGCCTTCAACTGTCGGAGGGCCGGAGAACCATGATCTCTGCTGAACGTAGCCCGCACGGTCACACCCCATTTGTCACCTTGTTGCGTATGGTCGATCGCTTTCATCAAAGTAGCGGTTTGTGCAGGCGATAAAATGCCGGCCTGTCCCTGATCGGGTATGATATGCGGATCAGGCGATATCTTGGAGATCTGCGCTATGGAAATCTCGATTCCGGCGAAAATCAGTAAGGCTAAAACGAGAGCAAATTTTTTCATGTGTTGTGGATTCATTTGGGTGTGTTATACTACTGAACTGCAATATTAATATTTAGAAGAATTAAGATAAACTTTTTATTTCTTTTCCTCTGCTCAGCCTTGAGTAATATGCGGTTGTGGCTTATGACGGACACAGTCGATTTTCCATATAAACGTGAGTCCAAGTGATGAATAGCGTATGCCGGGTAAAAGTTTAAAGATTGAGGGGTATTTTGAAAATCATTAATACAGCAGGAAAATGTCATGTTTTTTTAGTAAATTTCTTGCCACAAGATCAGGAACGGTTGCTTAGCTGACCTGACTCATGCGCCACGCGAAGATCGTATGGTTTTTCAGAACCATTCTTACGTCAATGAAGCAAGAACTTCATCCACCTGAAGTTTGCAAACAGTACAACCACCAGATCGCCTTATGTATCGTTTTCCAAAATAAAGTCCCAAATGAAATACGCATTCCCATTCTCACTCATCACGCTCATCCTATTTGCAACTGTATGCTTTTGCGAAGCCAACACGTTCGCCACAACCGATAACTCAGGTTTTTCTGTTCATGTAAAACAAGCGCTTACCTCAAACCCGAATGATGTTAAGATAAGCGCCAGTGGTACAGGCAGAACCACCGGACACATAGCTGATCTGACGGTAACGAATAACACAGCAGAACCTATCGATATATTACCAGAGCGAATGTATATCCCTTCTGACGGAAGGTATCAATCCTATGTGGCCTGGATAGAAGAAGGCACTATTATACCTCCTGGCGAGACGCGGACGATTCCGGTGCATGGGTACTGTGCTGACGTGCATACACCTCCTGTACCCATGGGTGACCTGATGCCGCCTCTCGATTCGTGGATTCCTGTTTCTGAAAGTCCGTTGAATGATTTAGTGGGCCCGCCCCCTTCAGATCCTAATCTTGCACCGGCTCCTCAGGTGCCTGAACCCATGAACCCCCCCGGCACAAAGAGCACTGCGCCTCAGGTGCCTGAACCGATGAATCCCCCCGGCGCAAACGATTCTGAACCAACCGTTCCGGAGCCGATGAACCCACCCGGAGGAAATGCCCCTCCGACAGAAGGTGTGCCGGTAAGGTTGTTACCCCGAGATCCTGTTCCACCCTTTACACCTGAAATGATTCCGGAAGTTACCGTGACGCCCAGAGACCAGCCCGAACAAACCATTATCGTCACGTATCCGGGTACCGATATTCCCATTGACGGCACGATTGACCCCAATGAAGATCCGGTGGTATACGGCACTATTCTGGTAGAAGCTGTCGAACAGCTGGAAGAAGCCTACGAGGTCATCCGGGAAAGCGAAAGTTATCCAACACCATACTTCCCCGACCCTACACGTGAAGGAGAGTCTGTTGTGCAACAGGGATTATGGATATATACGGCCGCCCTCACAGGTGATGACTATGAGCAGGAGGATTTTGAAACCAAAGTGTATGAACAGTTTGAGACCACAACCGGACAATCCGTTGATGATCTGGTCGAAGAACAAAAAGAACAGGTGGACCAGGGGATTGAAGATTTCTGGGTAGCTTTTCAAGCGACAGGTGTTGAAGCGAAAATATTTAGCGTCGATAGTCCTGACCTGATTGATGCTGATGGTATACTGATGACCGTCAGTACACCGAAATGTAAATGTGACCATATTTCATTTGACCTGGAAGTCAAAAGAGGCGCTCTGGTGGTGCATAGCGACAGCCACACCTCCGATAAAAATCCGGTCGCCAAAATCAAAGACTTCAAATACGGTGACAAGCTGAGTATAAAGATCAGTAATATCGAAGTCCATTGCAAATGCGAAGAAGCAGATTGTGAGTTTTATCCCGCAGAGAGTACCAACTCAAATAGTCCGGGCTATACAAACCCGGACACTACCCGCCCGGGTAAAGTGGATATTTTTATGGACAATGATGGCTCCGGTGTGATCGGTGACTATGGAAATCACAACTGCGAAAACAAAGACAAGCAATGGAATGCAGATGGAACCGAGTACACGTTTACCCTTGAAACAAGAGACGAAAGAACAAATACAAAATCAGTTTTTCAAAGGTTGCGCATCAAAAGCTATTGTCAGCTCGATGACTGCCGGAAAAAATTGTGTGCCGAAGTTATTCAGCTTAATTTCGTTACCGCTAAATAAGCTGCCATGAGCCTGACAGAGTTGCGCATTGGAAGCATTTTTTGTTTACTGCTCTTTTGCCTGCAGTATGGAAATGCCGAAATTAATCTGGACGAATTTCGTCAGCATTCTACACAGTTAGATTCCGTGCCGAACTACGTGAGTCCATTTCGCACTACCTACACACAAGCGAAAGAAGTATCCAGACCATGGGCATCCATTTCCATCACTGAAGGGGACATGAAACCATTTTATCCTCCTGCAGCAGGTGCTGGCTTTCCATGGATTCCAGTGGTCGCCGGTGTGGCGGGAGCCGGTGTCGTCACCTATCTTCTGGTCAAGCCTGATGATGACGATTCAGATTGCAGTTTCAATGTTTCTACCCAATTTGGTTTCGCCACCTGCGATCAACCTAACGGATGGATTTCGCTCACGGTTACCCCTGAAGCTGATTATACCTACAGCTGGTCAAACGGATCCTCCTCTCGCGATCTGACTGATCTATTGCCCGGCACCTACACCTGTACCGTGACCCGCACAGGCACAGCCTGCATGGAAATAGTCAGTGCAAGCATCAACAATGTAGATGAGTTGTTTTTTGTTTCGATAAACGGTGTCGATGCAGACTGTGGGTTGGAGAATGGAAGTGTTTCGGCAATTGTAACAGGAACAGGATCGTATTCCTATTTGTGGTCGGATGGATCCACCACATCCACTGTTTCAGATTTGCCACCCGGTACATATTCTGTGACAGTTACCTCAGAAGGAAAATGTGAAGATGATGCCTCGACAACGATCGATGAAAACCCACCGAACTTTAATGTGTCGGTTTCCACTACCCCTGCAGGATGCGGTGAGAATGACGGCACAGCTTCCGTTCAGGTAAGTCCTTCGGGATCCTATTCATTCCTGTGGTCTAATGGGGCCACTACCCAGGATATATCGAACGTATCTCCGGGCACATACACTGTGACAATCACTTCAGGCGAATCGTGCAGTCTGGAAGAAACGGTGATCATAGAAGAAGCCACTCCGGCATTTACCGTGACAGTCAACACTACGCCTTCATCCTGTGGAATGAGTGATGGTATGGCCACTGCAGAAGTTAGCCCTTCAGGTATCTATACATTTCAATGGTCGAATGGAGAAATGAGCGAATCAATTTCAGGGCTGAGTCCGGGCACGTATATGGTGACCGTTTCAGTTCCCGGTAGTAATTGTGCCGTCTCAGAATCGGTGACGATAGAAGAAGGACCTCCCGCTTTTGACATTACTGATGAGACATTTCCCAGCGATTGCGGATTATCAACTGGCAGTGTGATGCTAACCGTAGTCCCTGATGGCAATTATTCATTTCAATGGTCGAATGGCGGAAGCAGTTCACAGCAAAATGATTTGAGTGCAGGTAGCTATCAGGTGACAGTCACCCTTGAGGGTACGGATTGCTCCAAAGAATATAGTGTGACGATTGACGAGCTTCCTCCTACGATGATGTTGTCTTTTAACAGTACCCCGGCAGGATGTGGAATAGCCAATGGTTCCGCTACTGTGGAGGTGAACCCACCCGGCGCGTACGATTACCTGTGGTCTAACGGAATCACCGCGAGTTCTATTACGGACATTTTATCAGGAGAGTATACGGTGACCGTTTCTATCGCGGGTACCACTTGCAGTGTCACAGGGATGGTTGAGGTGGGGCAAACCGGTGGAGGGTTTACCGCAACCTTCAATACAGCCAATGCAAATTGTGGATTGGAAGATGGCCAGGCAAGTATCACGTTGGATCCTCCGGGCGAGTATACGTTTCTCTGGTCCAACCAACAGACAGAACCTAACCTGACAGATGTTGAATCCGGCACCTATATGGTTACCGTGACGGATGAAAATGGTTGTACGGAAAAGTTTACTGTGTCCATAGGTGAAAGTCCGGTCGAGTATCTGACGATCAACAGCACATCTCCCGCTAATTGTGTAGAGAGTGGAGAGCTCATCTTTACACTGACTACCCCTGGAGCAGGACCGCTGGTTGTTGAAGTAGTTGGGCCGGAAGGGGTCATGGTGCATGTATTGATGCCCGGAACCCATATGTTATCCACCTTTCAGAACGTACCGGGTGGTGAGTACATGTTGACGGTATACGATGATTCAATAGGCGAGAACTGTACCGACATGGGCTCAGCGATCGTCATTGACAATACTCCGGATCTGGTGGCAAATGATGATTTCTTTACTACCCCGGCAGCTGAACCAATATCCGGTAATGCATTGATCAATGATATGGGTCTGAGCCTTGAAATGACAGAAGTCTTTAACATCTTCGGAGGCATGGTGTCGTTTGATGCTACGGGTGATTTTCTGTTTACACCCGATCCCGGATTTACCGGGGAGGCTTCGTTTTTTTATACCGTGACGGATGCGTGTGGACGGATGGCGAATGCAGTAGTGACCATTTTTGTAGAGATGGTCGACTGTGAGTTTGATGTGGACTTTGAAATGATCCCTGCTTCCTGCGGACTGGAAGATGGAAGTATTACGGTAGAAGTGTTGGAACCCGGTGAGTATGAATACACCTGGAGCAATGGCGAAACAGGAAATACACTCACAGATGTAGAAGCCGGAAGTTACACCGTCACCATCATGGATGTCAACCTTGGATGCGACCTGGTGTTTTCTGTTGATCTTGAAGAGCTACCCCCGGATTATGTCAGTGATATTGTCGTGACGCAACCTCAGTGTGGGGCGCCGGGTGAGATTCAGTTTACCGCCTCCACGTCCAGTCAGAATCCTATGGTGATGTCTGTCACACATCCGAATGGGATTGAGGTCTTTTTTATTGATCCGGGCGTTATTATACTTTCGGATTATGTGCCGATTGTGCCGGGTGAGTATTCCATTGAAGTTACGGATGCCGGAGCCGGACCGGATTGTTTTGAGACGTTTGAGGTTATCATTAATCCATCTGCCCAAATAGAAATCATGGTCGAAGCGGTCTTTCCGCCTACCGAACCCACCTCGATGGATGGTTCAGCTATTATCGTTATTACAGTGCCGGGTGCTCCGCCGTATACCGTTTTGCTTGACGGTAATCCCATATTCGATACATCGGATGAGGTATTCACTATCGAGGGTCTTGATGTGGGGCAGTATACCGTGCAGATCATCGATAGTGAAGGGTGTACCTCCAATGAAGTGATCATTGATGTACCGTTCCCAGGCATTTCGTTTTCGTTTGGCACGGGGCTGATCTTTTCTGTTCCGGACCAGTCTGATGAACAGCCGGCATTCGCTTCAGGAGATTATATGATTCGAAATGCTGTGATCGTGTCTGCAGAGTATTGGCTCGGCACCATACCTCAGGAAATGAGGTTGACATTTGCACCTGGTGTGAATGGCAAGCCATATGGTGAGGTTCTATCGTATAGTGGGCTGTTGCGACACAACTTTAATAAGGGTGGTGTTTCATTACAGGCGGGTATAGGCTCAGCATTTGGCAGTCATCCGGTGGCGGGTAGGGAGGCAGCAGATGTTGCGCCTTTATGGTCGTTGCGCGGATCGGCGGTGTATAGATTGAATAAAAAGGTTCGATTGACTGGTGCGGTTTCGCAGCAGGGGTGGCAGCGAGTGCAACGACCATCTTTTGAGCTATCTGCTTTATTTAGAATGAGAGGTTCAGAGTAACTTGTTGAAAGTTGAAATGGAATAAGAACAGAATCATGAAGGACCTTAGTTTGTTTTTTGGTTTTACTTTTTTATTGCTCTCCTTTTCTGTATTTGAGACTAGTGCTCAATCTTTAGGTCAAACAGATACAATCCAAATTTCAGATATACGAGACCAGGGGGTTGCGGTCTATGATACATCAACTGCCGGGCATGAAGTCAACGAAGTTTCTGTGGATAGATGTTTGAAAGAAAATTCTTCTTCTATGCCCATGAACTACTATGGAGCGGAGGCCTATCAGATTCATTTCTTTAAGATGTTTGAAGGCAAGCTTAGGAATTATCAGATGTCTCTTATTTGCGATGTTGATTTTGATAAAGCTGCTTATGAGTGGCTGGATGATATTACGGTTTCGGTTACACTATTTAATTCAACCACCGGTTTCCGAAAAAATATTAAGCTCGTTCAAACTTTTAGTAAAAGCAGTTCTGCGGGTGTTGTGACGGAAAGCCTCAATCCCCGATATTGATCGGCATAAATAGCATCACTGGCCACATCCAGCCTTTTTCCCAGGCCGAGAACTTAAGAGTTGTGGAAAATCTGATACAAAATTAAATCAATCGAATCCCCCTACGACTTATCCTCCCCCTTCAAATATTTATCAAACCAGGCCATCAGACGAAGATTATAATCATACCGCGCTGTAGAATGTGCATTGCCATGTCCCTCACCCGGATACAAAACAAGTTCTACTGGTGTATCAGTTCTGCTTTTGACGTGGCGATAAAGCTCCATAGACTGTGAAGGATGCACCCGCGTATCGTTCTTGCCATGCATGATCAGCAAAGGCGTCTTGCACTGATCCGCATAATAAATCGGGCTTCGCTTCAGAAAGAAATCATAGTCTTCATAAACCCACTTGCGCGCATGCACCAGGTACTCTTCATTCGGAATATCTGTTGTACCCCATTTCGAGACCTTGTCACTGATACCGACAAACATCACGCCGGCTGCAAAGCGATCAGAATACCGTGTCGCAAACCATCCGGTCGCATAACCCCCGTACGAACCTCCGGTCACACCAACTTTTGATTTATCGACCAATCCCTGATCGATGAGATAGTCAATGCCATCAATCACATCATCAAATTCTTTCCCGGCCGCATCGCCCTGACTGGTCAGGGTAAACGCATGGCCACGACCCGTAGAACCTCTGTAATTCGGATAGAAGACCGCATATCCTTTTCCGGCGGCAACCTGACCTGCATTGCCATAGCCGGTCAGCCAGCCATTGTTGTAATGCGACTCCGGTCCACCATGCACGACGGTAATCAACGGATAGCGCTTTCCTGATGCTTCATTAAGCGGATGGATCAGAATACCTTCTATTTCCAATCCATCTTTTGCTTTGTATCGTATCACTTCCTGCCTGGCAAAACTGATTTCGTCCAGCCATGGATTACTATTGGTCAGCCTGGTAAAGTCAGATTTTCCTTTTTCCGCAACAAACAATTCAGATGGGTGATTGTATCGATCAGCAACCACCAGCAAGTTACCATTAGAGGCTTTTTCAACATGATCAATATTAAATCCCATTTCAATTTTCATGAGATCCGGTTTTGCTTTCGCTTTCGTTTTAATGCTACCCAAAACAGACTCGCATCCAACGCTACCCAGGAAATCAATCTGATCATTTTCTGTCCAGGCGATTCCTTCAAATTTTCCTTCCCATCCCGCATGAAGCATCGTAGGCTTACCTCCCGTTGATGGAGCCACAAACAGTCGACCATCAGTTGGGTCGTTTATATCCGCACCAGCTATAAAAGCAATCTGGTTGCCATCCGGACTCCAGACCAGATCACTGGATTTTCCCTGGTGGTCCACTTTTCCGACGACTTGCATACCGGCCACATCGATGATCGTAATGGTCTTGGCCATATACGAGTCATCCACAAGCGGAGTAGGCGCAATGGCGCATAAAATTTTTGAACCGTCAGGACTCCACACCGGGTGGCTGAAGTTTCCTTCGACAGTGATTTCTTTTGCTTCGCCCTTTCCGGGGGAAACAACATATAAGCGATCGAAAGCCAGATCCTGTTCGTAAAGTTCAGGTTGATACGGCAGATCACTCTTTCCTTTTTCATTCGGCTGGCTGGCAATAAATGCCAGATTTTTTCCATCCGGAGACCACGCGTAAGTCTGGACAGACGTTTTAAAATTATAGAGCAGCGACGCCTCTCCTCCATTCAATCCGATCTCGTACAAACCGGTGACCTTGTCATCATCAAGGCGATTCAGAAAAGTGATCGTCTGATGTCCCGGTCTGAATGTTTCCTGCCGTACACTTCCCCGTGTCACAAAAGCAGTGGACTCGCCGGAAGCGGCATTGATGAGATGAAGTTGATTGCGGGCCACTTTGTTTTCAACTGTCGGATCAGACTGAACGCGAACGGTGTAGGCAACGTGCTGACCATCATGTGACCAGGTGGCGGAAGAGACGCCTTTGAGCAAAGCCACATCCATAGGTGTCATGGTGCGGGTGTCCTGCGCCTGCATCACGAGGCCGCAAAGAAGGAGAAGAAGTGTTGAAATGTATTTCATTGGTAACGGTTAATTATTTGTGGTAAACGTCTGCAAATCTATCATTTATTCATTTTTTCACCTTCTCATTAGTCGTCTTGCAGACAGTTTTCATCGAGGATGGCTACATCCCTTATTTTCTATACATTTGTTCATCTTAATAAAGACCAAATCAGAAGCATACTATGATCTTACTATCTGAAGTTCAGGGCTTTCTCACCTCACTGGATATCTGGGACATCTGTTTTATCCTGCTTTTAGCCGTATTTCTGGGGATTGAAGTCATCAGCAACGTGCCGGCCATCCTGCATACTCCGCTGATGAGTGGGGCCAATGCCATCCATGGGGTCGTCATCGTGGGGAGTATCATCGTCATGGGCCATACCAGCCCGGACAACTACCTGGCATTGACACTTGGTTTCCTGGCCGTCGTCCTCGGGACGCTCAACGTCGTCGGAGGATTTGTGGTCACCCATCGGATGCTTCAGATGTTTAAGAAAAAGAAATAACCTTCCTGCTCAAACCCTTCACCTTCACTGTTTACACATTTTTTGCAAATGGATTACAGCGCTATTTTAAAAGTATGTTACCTCCTCGGTAGTCTGTCCTTTATTGTCGGATTGAAGATGCTGTCTCGCCCGGACACAGCTAAAAGAGGAAATCTCTATGCCGGTTTGGGTATGCTGATTGCTATCGCCGGAACGATCCTGTTTCACCAAAGCGTCAATCACGCCACTGGAGAAGTTACACGGATCGGTAATCTGCCGTACATTTTTGGCGCGATTCTGATCGGTACCGTGCTGGGCTACTTCATCGCCATGAAAGTCAAGATGACCGCCATGCCGCAGATGGTTTCGCTGTTTAACGGAATGGGAGGTGCCTGTGCCGCATTGATCGGATTGGTGGAAATGAATACGCATCACCCTGAGATATTTGGAGAGCGACTGATCATCTTTTTGAGTCTGATGATCGGTTCCGTGTCCTTTGCAGGAAGTATGATCGCCTACGGCAAATTGGAAGGGAAAATCAGAGATATAGGAAGCAAAATTCTCCAGGTATCCAACAACACAATTGTTTTTGTGCTGATTGGTGCCATCATCTTTTTATCGATGAGCGGTCCCTGGAGTGATGGATTTATCTGGCTCATTTTTGTCGCTTCCCTGGTGTACGGTGTGCTCTTTGTGATGCCGATTGGCGGTGCGGACATGCCGGTGGTCATCTCGCTCCTCAACTCCTTTACAGGTATAGCAGCTGCCCTCGGTGGTTTTATGTATGACAACCAGGTAATGCTGACGGGTGGAATCCTGGTGGGAAGTGCCGGAACAATACTTACGGTGCTGATGTGTCAGGCGATGAATCGCAGTTTGTGGAATGTGATCAGCGGTGCGTTTAGCGCAACGGGTCCATCCGGAAAATCCACCGAAGGATTGTCTATTAGTGAAATCAACGCCACCGACACAGCCATCATGTGTGCGTACGCACAGCGCGTGGTGATCGTACCGGGTTACGGACTTGCCGTAGCACAGGCGCAGCATACATGTCATGAATTTGAAAAAGCGCTCGAAGCGAAAGGCGTCGAAGTCAATTTTGCCATTCACCCTGTCGCCGGTCGTATGCCGGGACACATGAATGTACTTTTGGCAGAAGCCGATGTGCCTTATGACAAGTTGAAAGAGATGGAAGACATCAATCCGCAGCTTCCCAATACGGATGTGCTGATCGTGATTGGTGCCAATGACGTGGTCAATCCATGTGCGGAGACAGATCCATCTTCACCAATATATGGCATGCCGATCATTAAGGCCAATACTGCCAAAAACATCATCGTCATGAAGCGTTCGATGGCCAAAGGATATGCCGGTATTGAAAATGAACTCTTCTATGATCGGAAGACGAAGATGCTGTTTGGCGACGCCAAAGCTTCTTTGGAAAAGTTGATCGCAGAGCTTAAGGACGTGTAATCCAAACGAAACAAGCTGGTTCACTGCGGTAGTATGCCGATGTGTTTCAACCAGTTTATCTTATCGCTGGTATAGCCTGTGCATATTTTGTATTCCGGCGTCATCATGCTGTGGTCACCTCGCGGATAAATAATGGTGGTCACACGTTCAGGATGGGCCAACTGCGGAAGCAGATTTCTTAAGCTTCCTTCCCTATCCACGCGCTGATCATTTTCGCCATACTGTAAGAGTAAAGGCGATATGATTTTTCCGGCTTCCTGCACGGTTCGGTCGTTTTCCAAATCCGCTTTGTGTGGAGAAATAGGAATATCTGTGCTATTTGGTGGCAGAAACAATCGGTCACTTATACTGCGGTACACGTTTGCTTTTTCGATCGTGGCAGGATCAATTTCACCGCTTAGAATTCCATCATAATACTCATTCCAAATCTCCTGAATCTTCATGTTGTCGGATTGCCGGAGGCCTAAATTGCGGTGGTGGTGATCCATGGCAAAGAGTTGCCCTTCACGCATCGTCATGTGCGGGCCGGCCACCGATATGGCAAAGGCAAGATCGGCACCTAAGTCGATGGCCATCATTAAAGCAATTCTTCCCCCTTCACTGGGACCGTGTACGCCGATTTTATTCTTATCCACCTTTGGATGATGCTGAAGATATCGGAACACCGTCTTGTACTGTTCGTTAGTCTCTTCGAACGTTTGAAAATTAAAATGTCCCTCTCCTTTCGATTTTCCGTTTCCGGCTTTATCAAATACCAGTGCAGCCATTCCATGTGCAGCAAAAAGACGAGCCTCATAGATGTAGTTGTCCATACCGACCGCGCCTCCACCCGGAAGAATCAGACATGCGGGAGCAGGTTGGTCCGTTTGGGGTAGGAAAAGTTGGGCATACAAGGTATCACCAACAACCGGAATCCACAGTTCGTCAATTGTAAAGTCTGGAATGCGTTGTAAGGCGTACGAAGCACCATGTATATCGTGAATAGTGAGCAACTGATACTTCCCATTTTTATTTTCTGAAAATTCAGATCGTTCGCCCGAAACGCTCCAAAAGGTTTTATCGCCAATAGGCTTAAGGGACATCGACTCTTCTGAGTAAGGGGACATCAGATGCAGATAGTTGAATCTGGCATAGATGATAGCCCGGCGGTTTTGTTCATCGCTATACACACCTGCATAACTGGATAGGTCTTCAGGGGAAACAGGTCCCAGTTGTTCAACCAGATGAATGTCCTGTTGTCCGGATGGGAGCGCCAGCGTTCCAGTCAGTTTACCGGCTTCGAAATGCGTTTTAAATTTCCAAGGTGTTCCCTGGCGAGTGAATTGCCATTCCTGATGGCCTGTGTTTTGTAATGACACAGGAAAACGCTCATCACGATCCAGATATGGTATGGAAAAAGTGCAGGTGTCATCCTGACAGACGAGTTTGACATACGCAAAGGTGTTGCGATAGAATATTTGACCGACGTAGGATTGTGCTTCGGCTAAAATAGGGCCCATCAAGGTGAGCGCTATGATCCACTTTGAAATTTTCATGTAAGGTTGCTTAAATAATGATGACCATATGGGATAACGCACCACAATATAACGTATAAATAAGTTATATGGCTAAAATATGCGTTTATTGTCATCTTTTTTGAGAATAGCACTCAGAAATCGAACAGGGATAGAACGCTGACCAGAAAGGAGAAATGCCAATACACCTGACTATAACGTACCCCGTGAGACCTCTGAAATCATTATTTTGGATCGCTATTCGATCTACATGCCAACAATACTTCGCGCCCAAAAAGAGGATTATCCACTACTGACACAGATCGGAGTCCCTTCCTTCCTGGCCGCGCATGGTCACAGCGCCACCAAAGAGGTTGTAGAGGCTTTTATGAAAGCGAATTACTCAGAAGCCGCATTTGAGCGAGAGCTAAGCAACGATCAAAATATCTACCACGTCCTGTTTCACGAACAAGCTCCGGTCGGCTATGCCAAAATCCTGTTGAATGCCACCCACCCGGACATCGCACAACCAAACGTGACGAAACTTGAGCGATTGTATTTGCTCAAAGAATATTTTGGCCTTGGATTGGCGCAGCAACTCGTCCAGTTTAATATCGAATACGCTAGACAGTTTGACCAGGCAGGCATGTGGCTGCACGTCTGGATTGAAAACAAACGAGCTGTCGCTTTTTATAAAAAAATGGGATTTAAAGTGATCGGTGCCTACGATTTTAAACTCACGGATGATCACTACAACCCCAACCACCATATGTACCTGGAATTCTGAAGCACCGTATGCGTGACGTCAATGCTTGATAAATTTCTGATGAAAGCGAACTCCATTCATATCAGTGAGTAGCAGAACATACAAACCTTCAGAAAGAGCATCTACGTGCAGACGGTTGGAATACCACTGACGCAACAATCGTTGTCCGGACAATGCGTATACTTCCAACTGACGAATGGACTCAGCAGGCATATCGACGGTTAAAATGGCATTAGCCGGATTTGGAAATATGCCCACTGTTGATTGTGCAGGAGAAAAGGAGGATGTTGTCTCTCCGTACTCGTAGGCTCCAACATCTATTCGCCCATTGACGATCGAACGATTTTCTAAAAGTGTGGGATGCGCATACGCATAGTCCGGGGTCAGCGAGTAGCCATTGACCGGGTCCAGCACCTCACCCGAATCAACAGCCGGAGAGTTACTCGCAACATGATAGTCATACCCGGCTTCATCTTCAAATCCCATATCGTCAATGATCGTGGAGATGATATTACTTCCGGTTGAAGTAGTGGTACCTTTTATGGTCGTTCCCGTTCCGGCAAAAATATTATTGTGCACTAAAGCGATTTCTGTTCCGTCCTGGATATCAAGAAAATTACACGAAGCCATTCGCTTGTTGACCATCGTATTGTGCACCACATACAGATGCGCATTGTCATTGCTCAAACCTTCTTTTCCATACCCGATCAGTGTATTGTTTTCCGCATTTGGTCCTTGCATCAACAGGTTGCCCATAATGATCGTAAAGCCACCGTTGGACAGATCAATCAAACGACTCGAAAACCCGGTTTCCTCATCCATGATACGATTATAGTAGATAAAGTTTTCGTTTGCCCTGGACTTTAGGTTGTGTCCGATTTTCGCGTGATGCGAATAGTTGTACCGAAACGTGAGTGAGTTAACATGCCCCACATATAAGTTGTGCGAAAACCCATCTCCGTATCCGTTATGACCAAACTCGGAATACTCGATCAGGATATCCCCGGCATAGGGATTACTGGTCAGGATCCCATTTTCATTGTCATGAAAGTAGCAATGACGAACAGTGATACCCGTTCCATCAAGGCGGATGCCGGCTCCGTTTTTATCGGGCACCACCGCTCCGGAAAATTCAATATTCTCAACAGTGATATTATCACCAGCCAGGACCCAGATACCTTTCCCCTGTATGTATTTTCCGTCTGCAATGAGATGTGGTCTTCCATTGACCCCTTTAATCACAAGTTCATCCGCCTGCCACACAGCCAGCGTTTGCGTGCCTACATAGGTCTCTCCATCGATCTCAATGGTATCACCATCCTGCACGACACCCGCCTGGTAAAGTGCATTGGGAGATGTATATGTCCTTTCTGGCCCAACAGAAAACACTTCAGCCCGAATCGTAGCGACTGTCAGAAGACACCAAATAAGCGACAAAAAAGAGTACAGTTGCATAGACTAGTGTTTCAACAAACCCTCCAGTTTATTTCTGGAAAAAACATTCTCGCGGATGGCCAGTGCCTGCTTAAAAGACTGAATCGCATTCTCTTTGTCTTCCATCGCAACATAATAGTCGCCCAACGAATCATAGACATTAAAGCTTTCAGGATAATGGCTGACATTCATTTTAAAAAAATATTCGGCCTGCTGCATGTTTTCGTTTCGCATGGCCATATAACCAAGGCTGTTGACCATATTTTCCGGAGGGTGTACGGTGTACCCCATTTTTTCAGAAACATTATTGAAATGATCTTCAATGTCATCTCCCACCATTTTGGTGGTGTCATTAAATGCTTCAAGATCGATTTCAAAAGAAAAGAAATCAAAGATAAAACGCAGTGCATCGTATTCCGTGATGAGTGGAACGGAACCATGATCATCATCTTGGTAATATTTGTAGCGATAGCGGAGACCGTTTTGTGGGTTTTTATCCAGAAGTTTGCTGAGATCAAGGATTGAACGCTGATGGTTGGTTGCTTCAGAGGTATCCTTTTTCAGTTTTTTCAAAGACATATCTGCAGGCATGGTGTTCGCAATACCCAAATAGAGTGACTTGCCGGTAAAATCCTTTTCCTTCAACAGATCCCCTGCCTCCGAAAGGAGATGCCTGTCGTCCCACCACATACTGGGATCAATGGAGATATACGCATTAAAAAGATCAGGATGGTGAAGCAAAATGTGCATCGCGGTCAGCCCACCCAAAGAATGGCCGATCAGCATGCGGTAAGGTTGGGTCGGGTAGTGGGCTTCGACATAAGGCATGAGTTCTTTTTCTAAAAAAGCGATAAAGTTTTCACCTCCACCGGAGTTTTCAGCGAGTGGCCCTTCAGATGTTTCGGTCGGAGTCAGGTCTCTGCTGCGAACAGTATTTTCTATGCCGACGACAATCATTTCCGGACATAAGGTATTACCATTGGTCGTGCTGAGCTGATGGATCATTCCGACCACCGAAAGAAAATGTCCGGGTCCATCCAACAGATAAACAACAGGATATTTTTGTTTTGAACAGATATCCTGATCGCCTCCATTGGGTACATACACCCACACTTTTCTTTGTTCACCCAGAATCTCAGACTGGAGGCTATCAATGGTTCCGATGATTATTTGATTGACAGCTTGCCCATGTAGCAGAGTTTGTGAAGCGAGCAGAAGCAGAAAAAAAAGAAAAATGCGCATAGCCAAAATGAATTTTTTAATAAACAGGTATCTGTTAGGAACGAATAAAGCAGTCAGATTGTATGCGTCATTCACCTGACGGATTCACAATAAAGATAATGTGCAAATCATGTTCGTAATGTTTTGACATGCTTTCGTTCCTCGGTATATCACTAAGCCCATATAAAGCGCAAAGGGCCGCCTCTGTAGACAGAGACAGCCCCATAACACCCTATTGCTTGATGTTCTATAGTTTATCGTGTGGCCATGCCGCTCGGATTGGTAGCCGTAGCATTGTTGTTCATACCCAACACGGTATGTACTTCCGCAGCCTGATCGATCATCCCCACAAGTGGTTTTAGTGTAAACGGTGCAGGACTATTGTCCGGAGATGGCTCAACCGAAAGCACCACCATGCCTCCGCGCAGGTCAGTAGGAAAAGTCAGTCCGGAAGGTGCATTGGCGAGAAAATCTTCACCCGGAAATGGAGGTCCTGCAGTCATGCCGCTGTACGGTGCCGACATATCTGCTCCTGAAGCGGAAAGAAATGTACCAGTGGAAACCGGCACACCGTCGATAACGGCCCAGCCTTCATAGGCCCATCCTGCCGGCAACGTTGGAATAGATAAGGTCGCACTCGGTCCTGAAGGATCAACAAACCAAACGCCGCTTTCTTCATCATCCATGTTGCCATCTGTCGGTGTCGCCAGAATATAACCTCCCGTAGCGGACTCAAAGTTTGTGCCCAGCGCAGCCGGATGACCAACGGAGAGGCTGGCTGATGATCCGGAAAAATCACCCGCGAGAATGTGAATGTCAGATGGGTTCGGATCACTATCCGGATTAGGTTCAATCGTAAGGATAAACGCAGTAGCGTCATTGAGTGTTCCCTCTTCTATCGGAAACGAAGTTCGTGAAAGCATACCGTTTCCATCCACGGAAAAAGTGCCTGTGGTGACAGGATTTCCATTGACCATAATCCAGCCCTCATATTGCGCAGCAGATCCAAGGTCTTCTAATCCACTGATATTTAAATTCAGGCTTATCGGATCATCATCTTTGTCGCAACTTGTGAGGGTAAAAGCAAGTGCCAATAAAAATGCAAAGTGTAATTTCATAGTCAGGTGTTTTAAGTGAATAATTCTTTTTTAATCTTCACTTGTATTATACCTGACGATGTGAAAGGGTTGCCTTGAAAAATATTTTAATTCAATTTTTTACTTTTCTTACCAACAAGAAGACTGATTGAATTGACAAAAAATCCAGCAACAAACATGATTGTATTCGATCATTAAAATTGTTGAATGAATCCCGCAGAAATACCCATAGCATGAATAAATGTTTTCGATCCATTTGTTTCAGTGCCACGTCTTAAACTGGTCAGCCCGCTGCGATAAAGCGCTTCAAGGGTAAAGGAAGTTCGATCATTGATTTGATATCCTATGTCGAGTTTTCCAATGGCATGACTGTACCATCTTTGCGAGTCAGTAAGTTTTTCAGGCGTTACAGTCTGACTGCTTTGCAGCTGGCCATCATGATAACAAGACACTTCAAAATCATTGTTGAGACCGGCCAGATAGGCCACGCCCAATCCGGCACCTGCGGAAAGTGAAAAGCGGTGTATCGATAGAATCTTATAGCTCAGACTTGCATCCAGATGCACTACATGCAGTTTTTGTTGCATAGAGGTAACCTCACTGATGATATCGTTAGCCTCCATGTCATCGCTGACTCTGAATCCAAGCATGGTATTGTAGTCACCAAGTGGATTGATGATGTCAATGGATGATTGATAGAACTCTTTACCATCAGGCATCATGACGACCTTGTCTTCATCAAAAAGGAAGTCATCTTCCAGTGTGCTTCTGTTTTGATACAATTGATATCCAATTCCTCCTTCCAGAGTAAACTTTCCGGACAATGGTTTTTGTACAAACGCATAGAGTCCGATTCCCGGCTGATGATTATCATATTCATAAAGATCTTTGCCGGGATTCTCAGGAAGATTAGTCATAGTGAGCCAGGATTGGTTTACGCCGGCGAGCACACCAAAGCTCCAGGGCTTTGGTGCCTTTTTGGATTCAGGTGGTGCAGGTTCAGGATTGCCATGGATGAGGACAGGTCCGGGTCTGCCGATAATAAATGTATCAACAGGAAGTGCCGGAAGATAATCTGTGTTCCATTCAATTAATTCACCTCTTAAGGTCAGGTCTGAACCATCTTCTCTCGAGTATCCTTGTAGGGATGCATCTTTGGTCTCAATCAAATTTGTATCTGAGGAAATTTCCCAGGCAGCAGTTTGATTTTGATTCAATTTGTCAAACGTTGTTGAAGAAGATTCCGTACCCTGAACTGTTTTTGCCTGAGTTCCAGATGCTGATTCGGATGGATTTGAGCTTTCATTGTGGTAGGTGTTTTCACCTGATGCACGACCGTTGGGTAAGCTTGCATCATGATCAGCCTGATTCGTATTGTTATCATTTAGTTCAGGTATGATCGTCTCTGCATTTGAAGCGTTTGCTGATGTTAGATCATCGGGATGTTCTGAAGTATCCGGAGTAGAGATAGATTCTTCCAGGGCCGAAATTTTGTGTTCGAGCTGATCGATCTGTGTTTTGTGCATCAGTTCCCGACCTGCGAAGAGCACAAGGAAAAAGAGTGGCAGGATCCACAGGATGCGGCGATCTCTTTTTTTCTTTTTCGGCAATGCCTTTTGGGCATTTTCAAAGACGTGATCTCCGGGAACATTCCAGGAAGCATCTTCACTGGCATCATTCAGTTGATCCCGCAGAAAATCATCTAGTTTGTTATGCTTATCATTCATAATGTTCCTTTTATATCATGACTTCCAGCGTCTGCTGAAGCATTTTTCTGGCTTTTGATAATTGTGATTTAGAGGTGCCTTCAGAGATGTTCAGCTCCCGGGCTATTTCTTTATGCGTAAATCCATCGAAGACGTACATGTTAAAGATCATTCGATACCCTGTGGGTAAGTTCTGAATTATTTTCATGATTTCCTGACGAGAGATTTTGTCCAATGCATTTTCCTGGCGATCATAAACAGGAAAGTCGTTGTCTATTTCGTTTACATGTAACTGATACTGGTTCTTTCTGATCAACTGAAGACAATCATTTGCGATGATCCGTGAAGTCCAGGCACCGAATTCACCGATGCGCTCATCAAACTGATCGATTTTCGTAAAAATATGCACCAACCCATTTTGTAATGCATCCTCCGCATCCGCTCGATTGGGCAGATACCGAAGACATATCATAAACCACTTGCTACGATACAGATCATAGAGATACCGCTGTGCTGCAGCATCACCCTTTCTGGCGTGAGCAATGGCATCCTGTTCATTAATAATTTCGCGCATAGGGCTGGCTAATCATTATATATATCCAGGCGATGTCCAAAGGGTTGCCTGGAAGCCTCCATTTTATTCCAGGATCGATAGGATCGCATTTGATGAGATCCTCAAATCGCGTCTTGAAATATATTATAAAGCTTTGTTAATCAACAAGATATTGAAAAATAGCGGAGAATTGATCATCGGATACCTCGAAAAGAATGAAATTTCAATGATAAAACACTTGAGAGTCAACTATCTGACAATCAATGAGTCATCATAATTCAATCCACTCAGGATCACTTTTGCTTTATTGTGCGAGCAAACGCTGCTGATCTTTCTTACGAAACCTATCTTTGAAGGCATTCACACAGCGGATGATGGCAAACAAATCAAAGATATTAGTAACCGGAGGTTGTGGGTATATTGGTAGTCACACGATTGTCGAACTCCTTCAATCCGACTACGAAGTGGTCTCCCTGGACAATGGACTGAACAGTTCACCGGACGTTCTGGATGGAATCGAAGCCATTACCGGTGTGCGGGTCGTCAACGTAGATGTTGACCTGAGCCAAACAGAAGCAGCCCTAGAGGCCCTTCGCGCGCATGGACCTTTTACGGGTATTATTCACTTTGCGGCACTTAAAAGTGTAGGTGATTCCGTACATCAACCACTTAGATATTTTCAAAATAATATTGGAGCGACACTGACCACAATGGCATTGATGGAAGCGATGGATATTCCGTATTTGATATTTTCTTCATCCTGCACGGTGTATGGCCGCCCGGAGAAACTGCCCGTGACCGAAGAGTCGCCTATTCGTCCGGCCGAAAGCCCGTATGGCGCCACTAAGCAGACGGGAGAGATTCTGTACGATCAGTTTTTTAATACGCAACCGGGTCGAAACGGCATTTCCCTGCGTTATTTCAATCCTGCCGGAGCGCATCCTTCGGCCCTGATCGGAGAGGCTTCGACCAATCAGGCGACGAACCTCGTGCCTGTGATTACCGAGACAGCGATTGGTTTGCGAAGCGAATTAGCTGTTTTTGGAAATGATTATCCGACGCGTGACGGGAGCTGCATACGGGATTATATCCATGTCACTGATCTGGCCAAAGCTCATGTGCTGGCGATGGATCATCTGGTGCAACATAAAAATCAAAAACCTTATGAGGTATTCAATTTAGGAATTGGAGAAGGCGTTACAGTGCTGGAAGCTATCGCCGCATTTGAGAAGTCAACTGGAGAAAACGTCAACTTTACCATTTCTGCTCGTCGCCCAGGTGACATCGATGCGATTTATGCCAATAACAAAAAGATAACGGAACAATTGGGCTGGAAGCCCACAGAAGATATTCAATCCATCATGCGATCAGCCTGGGCCTGGGAACAAGTCAGAAGAAAATGATCCGCCTCATATGTGTAGTTGCCTATGAAAATATTTAATCTCATTCTCGCCCTTATCTTTTTGTTGTTTGCTGCTGTGCAGTTAAACGACGCTCAGGATGATGTCGTCTTCTGGGTATGCGTGTATGGTGGCGTAGGGATCATTTCTTTGTTTGGCGCTTTTGAAAAATATCATGTCCTGACAATCGTCCTTGGATTGGCCGTGGTGGTGTTTGAATTATTTCGAAAATTCCCCACGTTTGCCAAATGGATCGGAGATGGTATGCCCAGTATCGTGGAGGAAATGCAGGCATCGACGCCTCACGTCGAGTTAGTACGAGAATACCTGGGACTGGGTATTTGTTTTGTCGTTCTTGTATATCACTATATCCGTTTTTACAAGATGCGTAAAAGTGAACCTGCCTTTGAAGAGTAGCGATTTCAAATAGAATTTTTGATATCTGCGGCTTGACTTTATTCACAGGAGACCGTAGTTTTATTTGAATGAAAATCACCCCAGCCACTCCTTACAATTATTATCACTACACGAAGAAGTGAAGGATGAAAGCATTGGCTACGAACTCACCACACCCTTCAACGCTTCATTTTTATTGCGCAGATCCAGGCCTCCTTCCAGTACGGACTTCAGGTTAGCCAGATAAAAAGTCCAGCCGGTTTGGCAGCCGACGTGGAACTGAGCGCGGCTTTTATCATCGACGGGTATATCCGTTTGCATGATTTCCACGACACATATTTCTCCATCGGGGATGATCGTCACCGCACAAACACCCGCTTTGCCAAAAGTGAATTTCAGATAATCCCGTCCATTGCATTCGAGGATTGTTCCTTTCTCTTCTGCTTCATCGCCCCATCCATGCCAACGCCAGGTGTATGTGTCTCCTTTCTTAATCTCTTCATCACGCCCCCTCGGTTTGCCCTCATCAGAGATGAATGGGGAGTAGCGAACAAACCAGTTTTCCAGATCGTGCTGCCGAGTCCAGGCTTGATAAAGAGCTTCTACGTTTTGTTTAACAGGTATGCGAACGGTGAATTGATCCCAGCGATAGTCAGCCATGTGATGTGGATTTGAAAAATGAAAGTTGTCTAAGGTTCACAATGCAGCGCCATGCGATTTCCCTCAGTGTCATGGAACACTGCCATATACCCATGCTCCGGTGATATCTGGGTTTTTGGCACGACAATTTTGCCTCCTGCCCCTTCAATACGATCCAGAATATCCTGAAGATCCGGATTGCCATTGAGATAGATCATCGGCCCATCCGTAGCAGATGGATTGTAGAAATCCTTGGCATATACCAGCGCTCCGCCAATGCCTGTCATCGGATCATCAATAGGAAATAAGCGCATCTTCAGATTCGGCGTATCCATAGGGAAAAGCGAAACCTGAAAGATGGTTTCATAAAATTGGGTGGCCCGTTCTAAATCAGCAGTGGGAATTTCAAACCAGGAAACAGCGTTTTTCATGTTGTTTATATATGTATGCACGTAAAAAACAACGCTTTGGAGGTAACAGGATGATTTAATACGTTCCTGGAATTCGAAGCGTCTTCCCTTCAAATATACTGATTGAGGTCTCTTTGAATACCTTCTAAATCCATGATTTGCAAGATTTTAACAAATCAATTCGATTTGATTCTATATTTTTGCTCCTCTCACCCAAACATCCAAATTTTTATACCCGGGAATGAACTGAACTATTTCACCTTCCCTGAAGGAACTGTTTTTGTTCAAAAAGAACTGCATGAGAAAAATAATCATTCTATTGTCAGGCGTATGCCTTACTATTTCCATGGCCTTTGGGCAAAAGCCTGTGGCACAAAAAGCTATGGCCCTGCATGAAGGAAGGCAAGCCGAATCCTATACGCTGTTTTCCACTCCCAGAAACACTGGCGAAATCTTAAGAGAATATGTCGAGAATGCAATGAGCCTCACCTTGCAACCGGACATGTTGGCAGCAATACAGGAATCACGACAAGGCATCCTGAAGCTACACTTGCCTGCTCCTATTGACAGGCAACTCGATCTGTATGAAGCTGAAGTGTTTAGTGCTGACGCCATGCTTTCAACTTCGGATGGGCACATGTTTGCTCCAAATCCCAAAAACCGGTATTTCAGGGGGATGGTCCACGGAAAGCCAAACTCTCTTGCTGTCGTCAGCGTATTTGAAGATAAGATTCACATTTTGTTTGCCGATGATGAGGGCAACAAACGCATACAACAAACAGAAGGATACCAGTATATCTATTTCGCGGATAAGGATATTCAGATTCCAAAACAAATGGAATGCTTTACAGATCAGATAGATCATCCCGATATTTCTGATCACGGAAAAGGGGCGGCAGGTCGTATGACAGGAAACTGTGTTGAGGTATATGTGGAAGCGGATCATGAGTGTTACCTGGATAATGATTCCAGTTTGCCAGAGACAGAAGAATGGTTAGGCCAGCTTTGGAATGAAGTCATCACGTTATATGACAATGAAGATATCCCGGTGGCAGTATCCGATGCGCTTATCTATACGGAACCCGATCCATTCGTCAATCTGAATTCTACCAGTGCTGTCCTCTCAGCTTTTCGACAGCACATTGATACACTGGATTACAATGGTCGTCTTGCCCACTTTCTGAGTACGCGCTCACTTGGGGGAGGTATTGCTTATGTCAATGTCCTTTGTTCCAATTCCCATCAGGTAGCGGTCAGTGCCAGTCTGAGTACCAATATTGTTCCTTTTCCTACCTACTCCTGGACGGTAGAAGTAGTCACGCATGAAATGGGCCACAACATGGGTTCTCGCCATACACATGGGTGCTACTGGAATGGCAACAGCACACAGATCGATGATTGCGGGAATGTTTGGGCGGCAAACAACAACAATACACCGGAAGGAAATGCCTGTTTTGATGAGGACAACCCTATCCTTCCGGAGAGTGGTACGATAATGAGTTATTGTCACCTGGTCAGCGGCGTAGGCATTGATTTCAACAATGGCTTTGGCCCTTTACCCGGAGACCTGATTCGTGACAAGTACGAAAATGCACCTTGTAATACAGGAACTTGCTCTCCACCTTTGTGTACTAATCTAAACGACCCTGTCGATGGGCAGACGGGCGTAGATATCAATCAGGTATTGCATTGGGATAGTGCAGATGGGGCGGATGGGTACAAACTAACGATTGGGACTACACCCACTAATGCCAATATTCTGGATGATGAAGATCTGGGGCTGGTGACCTCCTATGATCCGGTAAACCCCTTTCCTTACGCATCAACGATTTATGTAAAAATTGTTCCCTACAATAATGCGCAAGGGGATGCTGAAGGGTGTGTGAATGAATCCTTCACCACGGAAGATAATATAGCTCCCTCCTGTACGCAATTGACTAATCCGTTGGACGGATCTACAGACGTACAGGCGGATGTAGTCCTGACATGGTCGCATTCAGAAGGCAGTCAGCTCGGATATAAAATATCTATAGGCACAACTCCCGGAGGTACGGATATTCTCAACCAGGAAGATGTAGGAAACACCAATGTGTATGACCATCCTGCATCGTACCCTCTGGGCACTACAATCCATGTGACGATTACACCATACTGGTCCGGTGGTGATATCGAAGATTGTCCTTCTGAAAGTTTTACCACCATAGTTCCGGGTAACGGGGACTTTTGCAGCACGGCGATCAATCTTCCGTGTGATGCAGTGATGGAAGGAAGTACGATTGACGCGATGGAAGATGACGGTTTGCCTTTTTGTGGAGTCAATATTGAAGCTCCGGGGATCTGGTACACCTTTGTTGGTGATGGAAGCAATGCCATCATCGAAACCTGCATGGACGATAGCTATGATACACAGCTCAATGCGTATGAAGGTGTTTGTGGTGAGTTGCAGTGCATCACGGGAAATGATGATTTTTGCTATCGGCGCAGCACGGTTACCTTTCCTACGGAAGAAGGCACGACATACTATATATTGGTGCAGGGCTGGGGTGGTGAACAAGGAGATTATATCATCCACCGCACCTGCTACGACGGACCGTTTTATTGTTTGTCGTCAGGCAGAGATGCGTTCACGGAATGGATAGGCGAGGTTTCGTTTGCCGGCGTGGACAATGAATCCGGATCCTCCTCGTACAGCGATTTTATGGCAGAGCCGATTGAGGTTTCCCGAGGCGCTACATATCCAATTGCCCTCGCACCGGATTTTGCGCAGGGAACTCGCAACCAGTATTTCAAAGTCTGGATAGATTATAACCACGATGGTGATTTTACAGATAGTGGTGAACAGGTATTTTCTGCAGGCCCTACGACTTCGATGGTTTCCGGAAATATTGACATTCCAATCACCGCGGCTAAGGGCGTCACCCGTATGCGCGTTTCAATGCGGTACGCTTCAACGCCGTCTTCTTCCTGTAGCTTGTTTGGCAACGGAGAAGTAGAAGACTACGCCCTGGATATTAAATGTAATCTGGTCACAAGCAATCAGGATAATGCCAACAACGGAACTTTACGCAATGTATCGGAATGCGTCGATGATGGAGAAGATGTCCTGTTCGATCCTTCCTTGAATGGGCAAACGCTTAAAGTGACTGCCGGACAAATTCAGGTAGAGGGCAACTGGAAGTGGATGGCCGAAGCCGGAAGTAATATTACGATTCAGGCGGAAGGGATCAACCGAGTTCTGAAGATCCAGGAAGGGAATTCGATAGAGATTCAAAACCTCAGTTTCATAGGAGGCTCAGCTGACAATGGTAATGCAATTGACAACCTGGGTGATCTTATCCTAAGAGACTGTAATCTGTATAAACCCGCAGGGTCTGAAACAAATGTATTGCGCAATCGAGGGACCGTAGAAATTTTCGGTCAGTGTGACTTACACGAATAAGGATCACTCAATCACCCTGACTAGAAAAAATCCGTCATCTCCCTGAGGCTGATATTTGGGCATCAGGACAAGCGCATCATACGGTGATTCGATAGGCCCGAATTGGTTGACGGCGAGCACGTCTCCTTTTTTAACCGATTGGAAATTAGTAAATCCGGGGTGCATGCTGAACATTTCATTCGCCTGGATGCGATGATGATGGATCAGTTCCGTCACACGAGGCAGTCCCTTCGACATATTGATCAGAATACCATCGTGCCGATGATCCACATCGCGTGATTCAACACAACCAATTGATCGCATACAATTCACGATCGCTGCTGCAGTACGATGGACGCTCTGCGGATCGTTGTGCTGCCCTGCCTCAAAAACGATGCAGTGTTTAGATTCTTCTGGTTTGTTGAAAAAATGAAGTGTGGTGCCTGCAACGCCTTTTTCAAAGCCTAAAATTACCGGAGCGTGGAGTCCTTTTGCCAGACGGCTGCTCATCGCATCTGTCGAGGCAATCGTAAATATACCGCCATCAGCTGTGGTAGTGTGCAGGTCTAGAATCAGAGTCGCTCTCGGATTGTAATCTGCGATTTCGGCTTCCACTGCCTTCACCAATTCAATACTCTCGCGATCTTCAGAAGACCATTGATCTTCCGGTGTGGATTTTATCCTTTCCTGTTCGTGCACCAGCAACATGCGATTCAGATCGCGATCCACAAAACGCTGTCGCAGCGCTATCGCCGGAAGGTTGCCGCGTATACCGACAAAACGGCCTTTGTAACTAAACCCCGGATTGAAATCTTTTTCTATCGAGAGCAAGCGAAAAATCTCATCAATGGCCTGAAGTCCAGCAGGCTCATTGCCATGAATGCCGGCGATACAGATCAGGAGAGGTCCCGATTCTTCACCCTCATATCTGCCTATGATTCTGCTTTGCATGGGCGGCAATGATACTAAAGAGAATTGATTTCCAAGGGCTATACCGACAATTCAATCATAAGGTGTTGAATTTCAATAAAATGAAGATCAGGACAGTCGATTTCGCTCAACCGTTTCAAAGAGAATCATGTAACTTCCGTGATATTTTTTGAATGTTTTAATCCTTTATTAAAATGAAAATTCGATTCGTACACGGCATATTGGCCTCGCTTCTGATCCTTTTTGCACTTCCATCTTGCAGCGGTCAGATGATCGAGCACGCAGCAACAGACACTGTGACGGTGTACGGCAATTGTGGAATGTGCGAAAAGACAATTGAGAAAAGCGCATTCGTCAAAGGGGTCGCCAAAGCAGATTGGGATAAAGAATCCGATCTGGCGGTGATCACCTATGACAGCACGCAAACCACCCTCGCTGAAGTGCTGCAGCGCATTGCCAATGCAGGCTATGACAATGAAATGTTCAGAGCTCCTGATGAAGTGTATGAGAAACTGCATGGCTGCTGTCAGTACGACCGAAAACCGGAATAGTTACGATACGTGCCTCTCAGAAGTATGCAAGAAAAAAGCCCCGCAAGCGAGGCTTTTTATTAACTACAAAACAGACATGCCTTACACATGCCCTGAATCTCCGGGGTTTTTCCTATCTGGTTACGTATAGTCTCATTGTCTTTACGGAAGAATCCGTCTTCACGGTCAATATATACAGGCCGGGATGAAGGAAACTGACATCCAGAGAAGTTTCCTGTGTTCCATTAGACTGTCTTCCCTGGTTGGATGTCATGACTCTGTTACCGGTCAGGTCATACATCTCAAATCTGACCTGAGATTCATTTTCCAACTCATACCGGATGTAAAGTTTATTGGAAACCGGATTGTTAAAGCGAACAATTCGGAAGTCGTCTCCTTGTGATCGAAGGGTGTGAGGTGGATGTTTAGTTTTTTCACGTGGTTCGTCAAAATGTGCATCTTCCCACCCGAGTTGGTAGACCACAGGCAGGCAGAACTCATCGAGACAATCTGTGGTCTCATCTTCCATCGTCAGACAAATGGTATAAATCCCGGGCTCTTCATATTCATGCGTCGGGTTTTCTTCCGTGCTTGTATTTCCGTCACCGAACTCCCAAAACCAGGTGGTATGAGGAGTTGCACCGGTAGATGTGTTGTTAAAATGGATCACATCATCGTCGTCAATTTCAAAATTAAATGAGGCCTCGCAATCTTCAATGCCTTCCACAACCACTTCATGACACACCTCACTCACACAACCGGAGTTGTCTTCAATACGCAGGCAAACCAGGTATACACCCGGTTCGTCATACTCGTGTGTCGGGTTCTGTCCGTCACCGGAGTGTCCGTCACCAAATGTCCAGAGATAGGAAATGATGTCATGGTCACTGGTAGACTGATTGATAAAGTGGATGTTAAGTGTTCCGGGGATTTGTTCCCATTCGAATTGCGCGTGGCAATCTGACATAGCTTCTTCTACGACAACTTCGTGACAAACTTCACTCACACAACCAGAGTTGTCTTCAATACGCAGACAAACCACATACACGCCCGGTTCATCATACTCATGTGTTGGATTCTGACCATCACCTGAATGTCCGTCACCAAACGTCCACAGATAGGAAATGATGTCATGGTCACTGGTAGACTGATTGATAAAGTGGATGCTGAGTGTACCGGGGATTTGTTCCCACTCAAATTCAGCATTACAATCAGCAGGAATTTCTTCTATGAAAAAATCATGACACTGTTCATCCGTACATCCTTCACTGTCTTCAATGGTCAGACAGACCAGGTAAGGTCCAGGTTCGTCGTATTCATGCGAAGGATTCTGTCCGTCGCCTTCATGCCCATCGCCAAAGTCCCAGAAATAGGAAATGATGTCATGTTCACTGGAAGAAGTGCTAAAGAAATTCATGATATAGGTACCATCGACCTGTTCAAATTCGAAGTCGGCTTCACAGTCACCAGATACTCCCTCAACGACCACTTCATAACACACATCACTTTCACATCCTTCAGCATTTTCGATGATAAGGCAAACAACATACACACCGGGTTCGTCATACTCATGTGTAGGGTTGGCACCATCGCCTTCATGCCCATCTCCAAAGTTCCAGTTAAAAGAAATGATGTCATGATCGCTGGAAGAGGTGTTGAAAAACTGGACGTTTAATGTTCCGGGGATTTGCTCCCATTCGAAATCGGCTTCACATTCAGATGAGATTTCTTCAATAAAGAAGTCATGACATTGTTCGTCCGTACATCCTTCACTGTCTTCAATGGTCAGACAGACCAGGTAAGGTCCGGGTTCGTCGTATTCATGCGAAGGATTTTGTCCGTCGCCTTCATGTCCGTCGCCAAAATCCCAGAAATAGGAAATGATGTCATGTTCACTGGAAGAAGTGCTAAAGAAATTCATGATATAGGTACCGTCAACCTGCTCAAATTCGAAG